>NZ_JBDOQS010000024.1:0-44344 GCF_039839285.1 Mucilaginibacter sp. CAU 1740
TAACTTCGTTTCCTCGTTTGTGGGCTGCAAAGGTAGCCTTTTTTCATATCCCTCCAAATTATTCCCACCCTTTTTCCTTAATACTATCTTAACGCTTTGATAACGAACCCGAAAAAATCGTGAACAGGCATAAGGGAATGTGCTTTTATAGCCATTCCTGCATCAGTAAACACAAATCAGTATATATTTAGAATGTAAATCATCACTTGCATTAGCAATTGAAGCGCCACCTATATTCTATTATATAACCTGCATATGGCACAATCCATATAACTAACACTTAATCGGCCCTCAATGCTCTATCCATTATTGATTACTTTTGTTAAAAAACACGTAAATGCCCGGCACATCCATTCCCGTTAATTCGATAACCAATAAACTCGACTACAGTATTGCGATCACGAGGAAAACGTTTGCTGATACATGGCTCTCTGACGAGCTGCGCGAAGCACACAGGGATGACTATCATTTATTCCTGCTGCAGGAGGAAGGCTCTACCGAAATAAAAATTGATTTCCAGGCATACCGGCTCGAGCCAAAATCTATTATCTGTATCCACCCCAACCAGGTACATCACTTAGGCCCATTCTTTAGGGGCAAGGTTAGCTTTTTAATTATGAATAATGAAAGCCTGTTGACCGATCAGTTGAATTTACTGGATGATATAAGCCCATTGAAGCCTTTGCCCCTCGATGATGAATCGTTCAACACAATAACAAATACCATATCTCTATGTATCCGGGTTTATGAGGACAAACAAAGGAAGCTGTACCATAAATTAGTGAAGGAAAGCTGCAATCTTCTTGTCGGACTCTTCATTTCGCAATACATGGAAACCATAACACCATATGATAAGCTCAGCAGATCTGCCCAGATCAACAAACTATTTAAATCACTATTGGACAAAAATTTCATAACAGCAAAAAGACCGGCCGATTATGCTCAAATGCTTAACATCTCTACCCCATATCTATATGAATGCGTTAAAAGCATAACAGGTTTTTCAATTTCGTACCATATAGAGCAACGGACTATCCTGGAGGCTAAGCGCTTGCTTTATTATTCCGACCGGTCTGTAAAGCAAATAGCATCCGATCTCGGCTTTAACGATTATCCATATTTTACCCGGCTGTTTGCCAAGGTAACCGGAATGACGGCGCTCGCATTCAGGAAAAAGAACCACGATTAAATCAATGCCCCCTCTCTGTCAATAACAAAATCTCAGGCAGAAATCCTTCGCAATCCACATCGCGATCTTAAATAATCACTTTTTATATAACCGGACGCGGTAGCTATTGGACAGGTCGAGGGTAAGCCATATTGGCTTGCTCAGAACCAATTACTATTGCACAAACTCATTGTCTGTGCTAAAACAGAGATGAGGAAATTGTTTCTTACTCTTTAGATCATTTATGAAATTTAATAAAAAAATACTCGTTTGCGGTGCCAGCATTTCCGGCACGGCGATAGCTTTCTGGCTCGAAAAATCAGGATACGAAATCACCATTGTTGAAAAGTTCGAATCTTTTAGGGATGGCGGACAAAATGTGGATATAAAAGGATATGGCCAGGAAGTTTTAAAACTTATGGGGATCGATCAGGAAGTTAACGAAAAAAATACCGGCGAATTAGGGTTAAAGTATGTGAATAAAACAGGGACAACCATCTCCACCTTTCCGAAAGGTACCATAGGCGGACTTACCAGCGATTATGAAATTTTACGTGGTGATCTGGCCAGGATCATCTACGAAAAAACAGCGCGGGTTTGTGACTACCGTTTTGGGAAATATGTAAAAAGCATTTCAGAAGATGAAGACAGCATCTCGGCCACATTTAACGATGGCACTACCAAACAGTTTACAATGATTATTTGTGCCGATGGTATTGGTTCAACTACCCGTGATATGGCAATGCCGGAATACATTCGTTTCAATTACCTGGGAGCTTACATGTCGTTCTTTACGATTCCTAAAACCGCAACTGATGACTTTTGGGCAAAGGCATACCGGGTAACCGGTGGCTCGTTGGTGTTTCTTCGGCCCGGGCACCAAAATGAAACAACAGTACTCGTGTCATTTTTGAAAGAGATGGTTGAGCCATTTTCACAACCTATTGCCGAACAGAAAAAGAAGCTGAAAGAAGTTTTATCGGGCAAGGGAGGCATAGCAGATCGTATTGTGCAAGATCTTGACCAGGTACAGATATGTACTTTGGACCAATGAGCCAGGTAAAAGCTGCCAGATGGTTTAAAGGAAAAACTGTTTTATTGGGCGACGCGGCCCATGCGCCTACTCCTTTTACAGGAATGGGAACTGCACTTTCACTTATAGGTGCTTATATACTTGCAGGCGAGATCAGCCAAAACAATAATGTTCAAACCGCCTTTGAGGCGTACGAACGCGTTTTTAAACCTTTTGCTGAGGAAACTCAACAACAAATGTCGCCCAGGGTGATGCGACTTATTCATCCTACTTCAAAATTCGGAATAACAGTTGCCCGGCTCTTAACCAAACTACTGGCAAGCCAACCAGTACAAAGGCTGTTGCGCTCAAGAGCAGGAAAAGATGAGAATAGTAAAGAAGGCAAGTTTACTTTGCCTGTTTATAATAGCCTTAGTGATGGCAGAGGCGAGCTAAAAGAGCTTTAATAAAAAAACCGCTTAGATGTTTCATCTAAGCGGTTTTGAACAATTTTAATTTGTTTTGCGGAATGGACGGGACATGAACTTTGTTCATTGATCGCTTACTATCAATATTTTACCAACTGTTATAAAAGTGACTCTCTTAAAACTCACTTTTATTTTAAAGCTGTTTGATTTCAAATGATTAATACAAAAATAAGAAATAAAGAGATCATTACAGAGGAAATTCATCTTAATAATCTTCAATTCAAACAATGTCTGTCGATCACTGGATAGATAATGTTCAGTTATCCACTGTTGACCTAAGATAGCCATGCTTAATATCAGGAATTAGCACCTCTTACGTCTCCCCCCGTTAAAGATAGCGTTGTTATGATAGCTGCCATGAGCCTCAAAAACCGATATTCAATTCTCGAAATTTGACCGTTATGAAAAGATATTATTAATTTTATCGCCATAGACCTATATCACGAAATAGTATGGCCGGCTCAAAAATCACTGTAAACCCGCACGATATCCATTCTGCGATCACTACCTGGAGTGGGTTTGTTTACCAAGGTAAGGTTGCGCTGTATCACAGTATCAAGGTTTTAACCGATGATAGCTCGGCAGGTAGTTATGCTTTACAGCTGGATAGCTTGGAGGATTTTGCGATCATGGCCGCCTCTAACTCCTGCCTGTCCCTACATCAGATCAAAGCACTAAAAAATACTTATTATTCCGGTTACGAAGAAGCATTTACCAAGCTTTGCGCGAAAGGTAAGATCTATAAATGTGATGATTTGAGCTTTCATGTTGCGGTCAAGATCGGTGATAAATCCCCCGCCGATATTGCAACAGCGCATCCGAAGATGCAGCTATATCAATATGATGACGGGCAGTATTTCTGCGCTTTAAGCCATATAGACGCGGCTATGGCGCATGTGATCACTGAATTCTATAAAAAACATGCGCCAGAACATACCTGGAAACAACAGACAGCTTACGTGACCGCCACTAAAAATGTACTGGATGATATCGTCCAGCGTAAGGTGATCTCCATCCATCAACTGGTCCATGCTGGCGTAGCCTCTGATAATACATTGGCCTACACCCAAACCATCTCGTTCGCCGATCTAAAAGCAGTTTTTGATGAGGACCTGAATTTGCGGACCAACAGCGAAGCGTATTTTCAAGCATTACTTAAAGGTGATCTGAACCGTTATTACCAAGAGTTTTGCTTGGATTGCCCTGATCCAGTAAGTGATGAAGTAAAGGCAAAAATGTCTTTTTTTATCAATTTCATCAATCAGCTTCCTGGTCCTGAACTTCTTCATTTCTGCCGGCAGATCATGCCGCACCGTAAGGTGGCTTTAAATTCTTTTTCTGAATACAAGGACACTACCTTTCAGCAGGAGGACCTCCGGTATGCTTTTTTCAAAGCATTATTTGAACTGAAGGAACTTACCCCAACGAAGCTGGAAGAACTCGGCTGGCGTTTAACCGCCGGCGGCATGTTTATCCCGACAGCCATCAGCCGGCCGCAGCAAGAGATACATGCTGTATGTTCGGCCATTGTCCAAAATATTCAGGAAACCGATTTTGACCTGCCTTACGAAACTTCTGCCCTCGTTACAGCCTATATGAATACACCATCTTTGCAGGATATCGTGAATAATACGAATGACATCGATCCCGAGGTTGATGAACTGGTCACTCCTGAAGAAGAAAAGATCATGCGATGGAAGAAGATCGGCCTTTGCTCTATCGATGAAGCCAAAAAACATATCTCATGAAAGAATTTATCCAACAAATCTTCTTGCAAAGCGGGTTTGAACTCCATACCCAGGAAGAGCACGCATTACTCTTTACCGGCGGGGGACAAACTGTTAAAAAAAGTTACTGGCTCATACTTGAGCGTGCGGAACCTCTTCTTTTGGAGGATCAGGCAGACCTCTTTATCAAATACAAATTCCTTGTCGACCAACAGGAATTTGATAAGAACTGCTCTTTGCTATTATTGGTCAACACCACGGGTACAACGATAGACCAGCAATTCAGGAATAGAGCTTTACTCATCGAAGACAACCCATTTTATTTTAAAAAGTATGTATTGTGGTATACTGACCAAGAATTTGAAGCTTTCACAAATGCCAGAAATAATCGTGCCGAGCTTGGCTTCCTTGAGCGTCACATGGTTAGCCGGTCCAGTTTTGACGCTTATAAAACAGACCCACGAGCGGAATCCTGGCAAGCATTACTCTTCCGATTGGCGCTTAAGATACCATTTGTGAATGTCAAAGTGGATATCAAACCCGGGCTATCGGCGTTATTTGACGATAATCACGAACAATTGGTCCAGAAAGGGTTGAACTTGGTAGATGACGATTTGGGCGCATATCTTTTTGATAAGACAACCGATGAGATCGGACGCATCCCGGCAATAGATCTGTTAAACGCACTAAACCTTAACCAAAAACAAAATGGCGATCAAACTACTGAAAGCGCGGATACGGAACTTTAAAGTATTCGCAGACCTTGATATCGATTTCGAGGATGCCGATCTGGTGATGTTCGATGGCCCGAATGGTTTTGGGAAAACGACCTTCTATGATGCGATCGAATTACTCATCACCGGCACGATCAAGCGATTTGAGAGATTGAGCCGGCTGGTGGACCGCAGGGTCACTTACAACGAGAACCCTTATCTCAACGATAGGTACATGGACGCAGATATCGAGATCAAAGCTGCCATTAAAGTGGGTGATGTGAACTATCACCTTTCCAGGAAAGCGCTTAACGGGGATCTGGAAAAGACCGCGGATTTTGCTGCTTTTAAACTTTACCGGCATGATGCATTTGAAAGCGAGGAAGCGACTTTAGTAGCCGATGAAGCCGGTCTACTGGAGGAGATCTTTGGCAGGAACTACAAAGAGAATTTTCCTTTTTTGAATTATGTCGAGCAAGAAGATCATACCCATTTGTTAAAAAATACCGAGTCAGAAAAAAAGCAACATATATCCCATCTTTTCAACGTACAAGAGTTTGAAACGGTCATCGCTAAATATGAAGCAGCCAGGAGGCAAATTGGTGATTTGTGTAAACCGGAGGTCGTGCGGTCTTTAAAAGAACGGGCCGGCAAGATCGAACAACTTAAGAAAGGTCTTAAGCCCTCAGATTCACTCCAATACGAGCAAATATTGAATAACCGTTCGCCTGGCTGGGACCAAGAAGATATTATCTTTTCGGCAAACCTCTATAGCAGCTGGCTAGACGAGAATGGCGAATTGACATTGTTGGAAAAACTGATCCGCCACCGGGAGGATTATATTGCTTATATCAACGATGACCGCCTTAACGGCATCATTGGCTCGCCGGCGCTTTCCGATTTTTTGCGATATTTTTATTTTATCCTGCAGCAAGATCTCTTCCGGGTAAAGCAGCACCTGCATGAGGAGTTGCTGGCACTGATTGATACCTTTGAAGATCTCACTGCCGGCGGCATAGATAATGAAGCGCTAAACTTGTCGGAAGATATCGTAAAAGTACTCAATAACATTAATGAGCCGGTGGTGACCAACTACGGTCTATTTCTTCAAAGCCTACGCAGTCAACGAAGGCTTGCTACAGACCTGGAAAGGTCCTTTACCGATCTGCAAACATCCCGGGACCGGTTGATCGAGCGGTTTAAGGCACATGAGGAGCATCTTGAGAACAAGGACAACTCTTGCCCACTTTGTGGGCAGGATTGGTCGACCTATGACGAATTGTTGGCTGCCATTGATCGCAAGACCGATGTTTTAAAAGCACTGGTCGAGAATAGCAGTGCGGCACTGAACCTGGCTTACACAACGTTTACGCAGAATGCCGTGGAGGCTTTACTTGGCCTTATCGATAGTTATTTAACGGCTGACCCGATCGATCCGGTGTTTGTCGCTGAGCTTCTTGGCCTAAACGTTGACGAATTCACCAGGCGCTCGGCCATGTTCGAACTGATCGGCTTAAATATCGATCCATTCCTGAATAAAGAAGCGCGCAGCGATGGGGACTTGCAACTTGATGATCTTATTGCCGAACTCCAAGGATTGAAAATAGGTTATGATGCCACACTTGATTATGCACCGCTGAAAGAACTTTATCAAAAGTACTTCCGGGACAACGGTGATATTTTTATGTCACTAACACCGGAGCAGATCGCCGCGAAGATCCAATATGTTGAATGGCGTTATAATGTTTATCAAAATGAGCTGATCAGGGAAGAAGAAGCTGCTTACGGGAAGGCTAAGCAAACCTATGACGATGCTAACGCACTTTCATTAAAGCTCAAAGAGATCATTGATGTTTATAAAAAGTCGCTTAAGGAATATAACAAAGATCTGATAAGAGATATTGAGATATTGTTCCACATCTATTCCGGGCGGATCGTCCAGGATTTCCAGGGAGGGCTCGGTCTTTTTATCAAAGAAGACAGGGGCATCAAATTCGTAACGGGTCCGGAAAAGACCTTCGATGCTGTGTTTTCCATGAGCGCAGGGCAACTGGCTGCACTGATCATCTCCTTTACTTTAGCGCTAAATAAAAAATATTCACTTAATAAGATCCTCTTCATCGATGATCCCGTACAAACCATGGACGAACTAAATATTGCCAGTTTTATAGAAGTGCTGCGCAATGATTTCGGGGATCGTCAGATATTTATTTCTACCCACGAGGATATGATGTCCACTTTCATCCGTTATAAATTCAAAAAACAGGGTTTGCGGACCAGACGCGTCAATATGAAGAACCTGCTTACCTCTAATCATGCTTAACAATGACTGACGGCGAATTAGATGATTTTTTGGAGTTGTTTACGCTTGCTGTTAGCAAGGTGGAAGGCGAGTATATGCGCACCATTTATCATGAGATGGGCTATGTCGTTAGTATGATCAGACAGGCTCATCAACGCAGAAACATGCGCCGTGGTTTAGTAGACAATGATATCGTCCGTACAGGCGAACGGATCTTTTGTTACGAGCTTTACCATCAACTCCGCTTATTGATGGAATCGATGCGCGAACGTTTTCCCCAATTGTTCTTGCAGGGAGAGCTACGCAAATATCAGGTGCCGGAAATGCTCCAAGCTCTGGAACTCGACGCGCTTGATGCTAATTATATGCCGGATTTTTTATTACATATTCCCGGCAATGCCGATGATCATCCTTATGTGATCGAGGTTAAGACCGATCCGGAACTGGATGGAGATCAACTGACCACCGATATCAAAAAGATCATGAATTTTATGCACGCTTACCGTTATCAGCGTGGCATATTCTTGGCTGTCAATATACGGGATACTACTATCGATGCGCTGGTTAGGGGCAATGCTAAACTTTGGGGACTGCCGCATATTGAGCAGTATGCGGCAGATATCATCGTGATCAACATTGCGCGGGAGCATGATCGGCCTACCGTCAGGCGGTTGAACAGCTGGCTTGCATAATAATACCTGTTCGTTATTTCGTTGCCCGTTAATTATTTGCATTTCGTGATCTATTGCTATCTTTAGCGTTAAAACCTTTGATCACAATGCATTGTATCCGTTATACTCCGTTTATTTTAGCTGCTGAAAAGCGGCCGAACCGTCTTCTGTTATTAGCAGGTTTTTCTCTTGTTGTTCAGTCCTGATCATCCATGGCAAAGGCTAAAGAACAGATCATCTCCGAGCAGACCACGCTGGATTTCGACCGGGTCAAATGGCCGGATCAGGAAGGCTACCCTTTGAACATTAAAGGGCTTGGCCGGAACGTGCAGACGATCATTTACGGGGATATCGATAAAAGCCAGGGCTTCCTGATCGTTACTGGTTTTACTTCGTTATCCAATCTGATCGATCTTTTTGGTAGCAAAGACCACGCGCAGCTGAAAAAGGTCCGGGTGCTGATCGGCTTTGAACCCAATGTTAAAGGCCGTAAGGTTTATTCCCGCTTTGGTTTGGACAAGGAGATCAAAGATTACTGGATCAAGCGCGGTCTGTCTATCCTCCAGGGCGGCGCAGTTATGCAGCTGATCGAGAAGATCAACAATAACTGGATCGAATTCCGTTTCCGGGATAAACTACATGCCAAGCTGTATATCGGTAACGGTCACGCCACCATTGGCTCTTCGAACTTCAGCCGGAACGGCCTGAATTTCCAGGAAGAGGCCAATGTGCGTTTCGCCAACGCAGATGCCACGCGTCAGCCATACAAGGATGTTAAGCTGATCGCCGAGAGCTATTATGAGGATTCCCTGCCTTATAACGAAAAGCTGATCTCGCTGTTGACGACCCTAATTAGCGACGTGGTCTGGCAGGAAGCCCTGGCACGCGCCATGGCGGAAATGCTGGAAGGCAACTGGCTGGATGAATATAAGGAGATCATGTCGCGTATGTCCAGTGCTAAGCTCTGGCCGACGCAATGGAAAGGATTGACCCAGGCAGTATCCATCCTCCAGAATACTTCTAATGTCCTGATAGCTGATCCGACCGGCGCCGGCAAGACCAAATTATGCACTTCGATCGTTCTTTGCCTCCAGCACCTGCTGTATGAGAAAGGCAAACATCATCGCACAGAGTCGCTCATCATCTGCCCGCCGCTGGTCATGAAAAAATGGGCCGGTGAGTTCCGATCCTTCGGCAAGCTGAATAATAACCAAATCTCTATGGGGATGCTCAGTAAAGCTTCGGCTGAAAATCAGGCTAAGATCGCAGCGCAGTTAAAGCTCGGGCACCTGCTGGTCATCGACGAGGCCCACAGCTTCCTGGCGGATTCGGACCGCACCGCGCAGATCAAGACCAACCGGGCCGATTATAAGCTGTTGATCACCGCCACACCGATCAGCCGCAAAGTTGAAGATGTATTAAGTATTTCCCGCTTACTTGACGTGGACAACCTGAGCGATGAGGAATTTAAAGTGTTCCTTGACCTGTTGAAACGGCCCTATAACAGTAACCAGCAGGCCAACGTTTCCATGCTCCGCGAATTTATTAGCCGGTTTACCATCCGGCGGACAAAGAAAAAGCTCAACGAAGAGATAGAGAAGGAACGCGATGCTTATAAGAACGTCAACCACAATATCTGTAAGTTCCCAAAGCAGGTGGAGCGCACTTACGAGACCCGCGAAACGGAAGCGGACAAAGCGATCGTGCGCCGTATCGGCGACCTGTGCCTGCAACTCAAAGGCATTACCTATCTGACGGGTTTCGAACTCAACGAAGAAGATGCAGAAAGCGATGATTCGAACCTAAAGATCTATGTCGATCGCCGGCTGGTCTCGGCACGGGGTTTATCGATACATGTGATCCGCTATAAACTGCGATCTTCACACGTTGCGCTCCTTGAGCATATCGAAGGTTCGAAGGCCGCGATGGACCACTTTGAGTTTACAGGCAAGACCAATCATACGGGTAACAAACTGGCAAGACTCCGGGATATTCGGAATAAGGCAATGCTTCCGCACCGGCAGAAGAAATTCGCCGATGAACTCTTTCCGGACTGGCTGATCGATGAGGCGCTATATGTTAAGGCCTGCGAAGAGGAATTATCGATCTATCAAAATATAGCGGCGCTGGCTAAGCAATTATCCGGCAGCCGGGAACAGGGCAAAGTGGATGATCTGAACAAAGCTTCAAAAAAACACCCTTACCTGCTGGCTTTTGATTCGACGGTCATTACCATCTATTATCTCAAAAAATTGTTCAGGGAACGGTATCCTGAAGCGGTTGTACTGGTGGCCACCGGCGGTGAGAATGATCAGAACAGCCAGAAGATCATGGATATCTTTAAAATAGATGCCGTCGAGCAAAAGGGGCGTGTTATCGCGCTGTGTTCTGATAAGATGTCGGAAAGCGTTGACCTGCAAAAGGCCTCCTGCGTATTTCTGCTGGATATCCCCGGCGTACTGCGTATCGTTGAGCAGCGTATCGGCCGAGCTGATCGCATGGACAGCGTGCATAAAGAGATCGAGATCTACTGGGCATTTGATTCAGAGGAATATTCGCTCAAAGGTGATGACCGCCTCATAGAAACGAACCGGCTGGTAGAAATGATCTTTGGTTCCAATTTCCAGGTACCTGAAGCTTTAAAGGGCCGTCGCTTTCAGCGCACAGAAAACATGAACACCCTGATAGAGGAGTATAAAGAGTTCGTCGATAAGGATGAATCCTGGACCGGTATCGAAGACCGGTTCCAAACCATCCGCTCGCTCAAAGAAGGGCCGGATGCGCTGATCAGCGAGCAGATCTACCAACTTTATACTAATGTAACCTCTGAAGTAAAAGCTAAGGTCAGTTTTATTGCCGGCAGCGGAAACTGGTGTTTTATTGCGCTGCGCGGCGACCACCGCAAAAGCCCGCGTTGGTATTTTATTAAAGCCAATGACCATATCGAGGTCGATATCGGCAAAATATGCGGGCTCTTAAGGGAGTATATCAGCAATAAGTCCGTTCGTTTGAAATGGGACGCACCGGCGCTCGAGCGCTATGTAAGGCTTTTTAAAGCCAAGGAACGTGAATTGCTGCCCTACAAGAAGGGCCGTGCCCTCGAAGTTGCTGAATATATCCTGCGAAAACGGCAGCAAGAACAATTGATAACGGCCGAACTGCGGGAGGCCATGAAACTGATACAAACTTTCCTTCAGGGTAAGTCAACGGAAATTGTGGATTACGAGATCCTTGCCGATGAATGGATTATGATACTGCAACCATACCTGAACGCCAAACGCGAGCAGATCAAGAAAAAGCGGAAGGTAGAGTACAATCTCAACAGCTTGCGCCGAGACCATAGGAATATCAACTTTACCGCCGAAGACCTTTACCACATGGCTGAGCAATGTGTGATCGCCGATGCGATAGACAAAAGGATCGCCGCCTGTATCATTGCGGTCAGCAACGATGGGCAATAGGTTCTGTTTTGTCCTGATATAATATTAATTTTACCAAAGACCAGGCCATTGTTACCACCTGTTAACATTTTATATATAGTGACCAGCAGTTTCGACCAGATCAAAAAATTAGGCGCCCAGTACTAGAGAGGTACCTCAACTGTCGTTGCGTCAGCCCTGGTCGCGACAAAAGCCTTGCGGGAATTCGTCTCGGGAACACCCGCTTATATGGTCATGGTCTACCTTTTGGCGGAATCCTGGTCATTATATTGATCCGCAATCCTTCCATAGCTTATTGGATAACTAACTAACAGATAACTATTTATTATCATTGATAATTTAGCAGATAAGTTGCTCTATTGATTTGTTTTGAATCCTTTTTTGAGGCGAAGCATCAGAGGAGAATTACACAATTAACACGACATTTCACAAAAGTCAGCCAAGAAATGGTTCGAGAAATGTTCAACAAGAAGTAGAATTACTTGCTACATACGCGATTTATTCGATCTGTCGTATACTTCATTCTTTGTTGCAAGTACGGCTATTATATAATAAATACATAGGGAAGTTAATATGTGATGACAGAGTGTTGGATGAACTGAATAAAATCAACGTTTTTGAAGCGTGGCTCATTGCGACATAAAGATGTTTAAGAGCGGGAATCGAACCACGCTTGTAAGTCCTTAAATTATAATGGATTATAGACTCTTAAAAGATCATTCAACGATTTGTACAAACTGTATTGGCCATAAATCGTTGTACTTCAAATATACGAAACCTCTGTTTTCAAAAAAAAACGAAAGCGACTTTATTAAAAATCTAATGATGGATATACAATATTAGTTTTTAATATTTAGGTAAAAGGTTAATGAATGGACGGGTCACGAACATCGTTCATAACTGTCTATATATCACGTATCTATATTTTAAAACAATCAACTACTTTACGAATCACGCAATGGATAAATGATTCTAAATCGTTGATGTAAACTTAACAAATAAATACAAAGAAAAAAAGAATTCATTGTTTTCATAAGATAAATTCTTGGCAAAGCGAAAAGGACAGGCTATGATAACCTATCCTTCTTTATTTAGCTCATGACGTTTATAATGAACCGCCGTCCACGGCAAGCTTCCCGCCATCCACAGCTAAGATCTGACCGCTCAAAAACGGCGACTTGTCCGAACCCAGGAAAACGATAGCTTGCGCCACTTCTTCCGGCAGTCCGAGGCGTTTCATCGGCACGCCCCTTTGCAATTTATCTTTATGCTCCTGCGAACCTGTAAAACGGGTAAGCATATCTGTATCTGTTGGGCCAGGCGCTACTGCGTTAACACGCACACCTACGGTTGCTCCTTCAAGGGCAGCAACCTTGGTCAGGCCTTCTACAGCATGTTTGCTGGCGGCATAAACAGATGCGCCTGCGGCGGCACGCTTGCCAAAGGTTGAAGAAATATTTACAATACTGCCATGGCCTTGTGCCAGCATTGCTTTCATTTCATGCTTGAGGCTAAACAGCGTACCCAAAACGTTGGTATCAAAAGTTGCCTTATAGCTTTCTTCAGTTTGGTCAACAATTGGACCCGGTTGTCCTTCAGTACCCGCATTATTTACCGCAATATCCAGGCGGCCAAAACGTGCCAATGTCTGATCCACAAGATGATTTACGTCGTCTTCATGGCGAACATCTGCCTGGATAAATTCAGCTTCAGTACCAAGAGCGTTTAATTGTTCAGCTAACGCGGCACCTTCTGCTGCTCTCCGGCCGGATACCACTACCTGGTAACCTTCATTGGCAAAAGCAACAGCTGCTGCCCTACCTATACCGGTTAATGCACCGGTGATTAAAACTACTTTTTTCATTTTTTTGTTATTTAAACCCGTGGTGTTATAAAGGCCAGCTGGCCCCGGTGATAGTTGAGGTGGCTTGTGCGTCCGATCAGCACGGTGAGTTTATTCCGCAGCGGGTCCTTTTCAAAGTCCGCTTCTGAAACTCTGGTGTGCCTGCTTAGCCAGTTGCTTCTATCCATTTCTGCAAAATGATCGGATAGCGCCTGGTTAACCGTAGCCCACTGTTCCTTCAACGCCGCGACAGAAGGCAACGCTTCCACCGCCCGGTCAGGGCTGGAAATAAAGGTGTTCTCCAGTTCCGGGTAAAGCTGTTCCCCTACACCGAACATCGGCAAAAGCAGATCGCTCATGGCGATCAAATGGCCGAAAAGGTATATCGCCCGGTTACGGCCCGGTGCAACCTCGTTACTATAATAGCTGTCCTCGTATTTATTGAAAATATCGGTGATTGCCTGGTTTTGTGTTTCCCAAGCCTTAATCACCTGTGTAATTTCCTGATCTTTCATTTTTGTAATGATTATTAATAGGTTTTGACCGCCCATGCAGAACGGAAGCTTTACTTCCGCCTTGCATGAACTGATCTATGATTAGCGGATACCGCCACTTGCCAGCAGTTCTTCGCCAGTCAGCCAACCCGATTCGTCAGATGCGAGGAATACCGCCACTTTGGCGATGTCTTCGGGTTGACCGGTACGGCCCAGCGGTGCGGTGCGGATCAATTCGGCCTCAAAATCGCTGCCGATGAAGCCCGCCGTGTGCGTTCCTTCGGTTTCCACCAGGCCCGGATTCAGGGAATTGACCCGGATCTTTTTAGCCCCCAGTTCTTTAGCCAATACACCGGTAATGGCAGTAACTGCACCTTTGCTGGCTGTATAGATGGCGCTGCCGGGAGGCGTGATGCTGGTTACGGTAGAGCCAATGTTGATGATACTGCCGCCGTTTGGACTAAAGTGCTTCACAGCTTCTTTTGTCGTTAGAAGCAAACCCAATACATTGGTATCGAACTGCCTGTGAAAATCTTCGGCATTCACTTCTTCGAGGCCGCCGAATTTATAAACCCCGGCATTGTTAACCAGAATATCAACAGCACCGAAAGTTTTTTCGGCAGTTTCGAATAAACGGGTAACATCGGCGTCATTTGACACACTGCCCTGTACGGCAATGGCGGCACCGCCGTTGGTGACGATCTCGGCTATTACCTTATCTGCACCGGCTTTGTCAGAAGCGTAATTTACAATTACGCTGGCCCCTGCCGCTCCTAAATGTTTGGCGATGCTCGCGCCGATGCCTTTTGATGCGCCGGTTACCACGGCGACTTTATTTGCTAACGTTTTCATTATTTTTTGATTTTATGATATATGTAATTATTGTTGTTCGTAAAATGGATAATCGGTATAACCGTGTTCATCACCACCATAAAAGCTACTGCGGTCATAGGCGTTAAGCGGCAATCCCTCGGCATAGCGTTTCACCAGGTCAGGATTGGCAATGAAATGCCTGCCAAAGGCAACCAGGTCGGCATCGCCGTTTTCTATGGCTTCATTTGCGGTTTCTATTTCAAACCCTCCGGCGGAAATGATGCGGTTATGGAATATCTTACGCAGTTGCTGGGAAGCGATGGGATGCAGGCCTTCTACTTCGACTGTACTGCCGTTGACCCTAGGTTCTACAATATGCAGATACGCTAAATGAAATGCGTTTAATTGTTCGGCTGCATGGGCAAATAAGCGTTCCGGATCACTGTCCGACATTTCACCAAAGCTCCCGCTCGGCGATAGTCTGACACCCACGCGGTCACCTCCCCAGACAGAAACCATCGCGTTAACTACTTCCAGCAAAAAGCGCACACGGTTTTCAACGGAACCGCCGTAACTGTCTGTCCTTTTGTTCGTGCCATCCTGTAAGAACTGGTCGATCAGGTAGCCGTTGGCCCCGTGTAATTCGACACCGTCAAAGCCAGCTTGTTTGGCTAATTCCGATGCCCGGTAAAAGTCCTGTATGACACCCGCAATCTCACTGATTTCCAGTGCCCGGTTAGGGCTGGCCGGCTTCCAGCCAGTGGGCGTATATACAACATTGTTGTGCGGTACGGCAGATGCGCCGATGGGGTGTGCGCCGCCAGGCTGCATTTCCGTATGCGATGCCCGCCCGGCATGAAACAGCTGTAGAAAGATATAACCGCCTTTGGCATGTACCGCGCCGGTCACCTTTTTCCACCCTGCTACGTGTTCCGTTGTATAAATGCCCGGGGCACCGTAATAGCCGTGTCCAGTTTCGGATACCACTGTCGCTTCGGCAATCTGCAGGCCTCCTTTAGTGGCCCGCTGGCTATAATATTCGACCATGAGGTCGTTAGGAATAAAATCTTTAACCGTACGCATCCGGGTTAGCGGTGCCATCACGATGCGGTGATCTAAACTAATTGCGCCTAATTGCAGGGGGTTAAACAAAGGCCCGCTGCCTTTTATTGTTGTGTTTGACATTTTATTTGGTATTAATGATTTTTAAAGAGTTCTGTAACCACCGTCGATCAGCAGTTCTGCCCCGATCATGTACTTGGAGTCGTCTGAAGCCAGGTAAAGAAAGGCCTGCGCGATCTCTTCGGGTTGAGCCAGGCGTTTAGCCGGGGTATGGGCGATCAGTGTTTCTTTAATCTTTGACACTTGCTCCGGCGAAGCGCCGGTCCTTTCAAATGCGGGAGTTTCAGTCGGGCCAGGCGACAACACGTTTACCCGGATGCCATGGTCTAAAAGTTCAGCAGAAAAACTTCTTGCCAGGGAACGGATCGCTGCTTTAGTAGCATAATAGGCTGCGCCTTTGCCGTTTCCTTTTTCCGCACCCGTAGAACCGGTAAGGATAATTGATGCCCCGTCATTCAAGTAAGGGAGCGCGAGCTGAACAGAGAAAAAAGCACCTTTGAAATTGATATCGCTGGTTTGATCGAACATGGCTTCAGTATAATTGGCGAGCGGGCCGGTGATATACGCTGCCGCATTGACTACCAGCACATCGATCTTTTGGGAAAATTGGGTGGTGATCTGCTGATAGGCTGCTTCGATAGAATCTATATGCTCAACGTCGGCGATCAGACCGGTAGCATCTTTGCCTATATTGTTTACCGCATTGTTGAGTGTCAGCGGGTCGCGGCCGGTGATGGCTACTTTGGCGCCTTCTTCAGCAAACAGTTTGGCGGTCGCTAAACCGATCCCGCTGTTACCGCCCGTAATGACGGCTATTTTGTTGGCTAACTTTTTCATTTTGCTTATCATTTGTTTTGATAAGTCAAAGTTGCGGCTAATCGGAAGGGTAGCTTATACTGGAATCAAAGGTTGATGTATGAATTTCAAAGATGGGCGGGCAAAAGATCTAAAAACACAAAAGCCATCCCGAAGGATGGCTTTTGATATAGAAACTCGCCGCTCAGGCGCCGAGACGCACATAGTTTTTTCGGAACTCAGCAGGTGTGACACCGGCATTTTTTTTAAAGAACTGGCTGAAATTAGGCTGGTCGGCGAAACCGACGGCATAGCCAATCTGCTGCACCGTCCAGTCAGTTTGGGCGAGCAGGACTTTGCTTTCTTCCAACAGCTTGGCCTTGATATGCGTACTTACATTTTTGCCAGTGTGTTTTTTAAGCAGTGCATTCAGGTGGTTAGGATGGATCAATAGTCTGTCTGCAAACTCCTGCGCTGTCTTTGCCTGGATCGGAGAAGTGTAATTAATCCCGGCTACCTCACTTTCCAGCAGTTGGAAGAATTCGTTAACGTGTTTGTATTCATCACTGATCGTGTCGGGCTCGGGATGGCTAATGTTCTTGCTGCTGGTGACCATCAGCAGCTGCAGGTAAATCTGCAACATATCCTCTTCTACCGCGCCGCCGTTCTGACGGCCAATGCTGAGCATCTTTTCAAAAATTTGGTTAAGCTCGGCCACATCCGCGTCGGAAAGCAGAATAGCACTTTGATCCGGGTTGGTGAACAAACCATATTTGTCCATGATCTGCTTTAGACTAGCATTGCCATCTGCGAGGTGGCGTTTAAAGAAACAAATAAATCCCTCGGATTCCCAGTCCATCTTTTTAAATGTGATGATCTCGTTAGGATGGATAAAGAAAATAGAAGGCTTGTCAACGTAATAGCTTTTCAAGCCCACAGATAGTACCGAAGCTCCTTTGGTCATGTAAACGATCTTGTAGAACTCCCGGCGATTTGGTGAGATATAGCTACGACAGGCATCCGGACTACGGCGCAATACCTGGAATGACCATTCTTTTGGGCCATCCCATTCAAAGGGCAGCAACTCCTTCAGGTCGCGCAACAAGGCTATTTGCCGGGTTTCGTCAACGTCTATTTTAAATGTCATGGCTGATAATGATGTATTTACAAATATAACAAAGCTAAACAAGCCTTTCTCCCGGCTCAAGAAAATGCAGGCCGCAGTCCAAGCTACGAAGTTCAGCCTTTAAACCGGTAAGAAAAGTGTCCAGGTTTTGTAAGCTTTTCGCAGCAGCTTCCTCGCCGGGCATATTAATAAGGCATAATTGCGGCGGCAGATTGATGATGCTTCCTGGCGGCTGGCGGCGGATGTAAGGCTTTAGCCCCCGAAGCAAGCTCATTGTTGATTCTATATGGTCATTGATATCCAAAACGGCTTTACTGAGCAGATGATAGTTGGAATTATTGATAATAAAATCTAACGGTCCATAGTGATCCGCAACACGATAAACATCTTCAGCTATGGAGCCATCATCGTCGATATCGATAGCGATTACTTTTTGCTGATTTGCTTTAAGATAACGCGCAGCCGAGTCCCCCAAGCCAGTAGACGCGCCCAATATCAGCCATACTTTTGACTTTTTCATCGTGCAAAGTTTCGGGTTGCTCAGGAATTGTTTGATAGGAAAAACAAAGACTTACATATGAAATTCAAAGTGCGACGAGTCAAAATCGTTTTTTCTTGTTCATCGAAACGGAAAAAAAGATTCCAGCGAATTAGGTAAACAGTTTTTCTTGGAATAAACAAATTTATAATATTTGCCTAAAAATATTTTAGTCAAAAACAACAGACGTTATTAATGTCTTTCTATCTAATGTTTTAAATATCTCACATTAATAACGTCAGTTATCCGTTGTTGATGATGTTTATAATTCGGATAATCATAAACTTGAACAGATTAGAATTGAGCAGTTAACATGTTAGAATTGGGGTTGAACTTAACCTCAGGAGAATTGATTTATACATAAATTGGACATAATTCGAAAGACATATGGTAGAGGAAAGCGACAAAAGTTCTAAATTTCATGCCGATATTGACGCAATTATAAATGCCAAAAATTTATTAAATTGTGAGAAATTGAAAAATGTATCAATCCGGCACCTTCATTGTTTCAACGTATACCGGGCGGTAGAACACCGGTTTCTTATGTGTTGTACACTAACGAACGATCAGCAATAGGGTGTTCCAAGAAATCGTATATTTGAGGATGGCGTTAAAAACATCTCCTTCCAAAAAATTGCATCAGGACATTGCCGTACTGCTAAAGCGGATCCTACAACGCGAGGCGAATGTGACTTACCAGGATACCATCATTAAGGTCGTGATTTCCAGCGAGGTATTCCAGCACCATTTTGGGGAGACGCTGCACCGCATTCAGCACGCGATCGATGAGCAATATCCTATACGTACTTTGGATGTATCAGTGCTGGTAAGGGATCGCGGCAGCCGTTTTGAGCATGTTTTCAAGATCTGGAAAACTTCGGAACGCTGATGCGCGAAAAACGGGTGAATATCCGTCAATTATTTTGCCGGCGAACATATGTTTCGGTCGTCTTAAAGCGGCTGATTTTAGCTGAGTTTCCCGAATTATCTGAATGGTTGCAACCGGAGCCCCATGACCACCGTCCTTTTGAGGGATTGTGACTACAAACCTGTTAACTTGGCTAAAATCAAATTAATTTTGAGTAATAAACTTTTTAGTATATTTTTGCCAACGTTAGCTTACTCCGATGACGAAGGCAGAAAAGACAAAACAATTTATTCTTGAAAGTGCAGGCCCAATTTACAATGTTAAAGGGATTAACGGCACCGCAGTTGATGATGTACTTGACGCGGCTAAAGTTACCAAAGGCTGTTTATATAGCCACTTTGAAAATAAAGAAGATTTATCTATTCAAACGGCAGATTATTTACTTAATAAAATAACCTATGGCTTGGCGCAGGCCATGATGAAGGAAAAAACAGCAAAAGGCAAAATCTTTGCCTACATGGAATTTAATAGATTTCCCTTAAACACATATATTAGCGGAGGTTGTCCTATTTTTAATCTTGCTTCTGAAGTAGATGACAATCATGTTGTAATAAAAAAAAAGGTAAATGCTGTTCTTGTTACCTCTCAAAAAATGTTCGCAAATATTATTCAATTTGGAATAGATAATAAAGAATTTTCTGACAAACTAGATCCAATAGTTTTTTCTTTCAAATTGTTTTCTTCAGTTGAGGGTGGCATTTTAATGTGCAGAGTAATGAATACTAATCATCCAATGAAAGGGTTGATTAAAAATCTGAAAGATGAACTTGAAAGCTATTCAATCTAATAGCTTTTTTTTAAGTTAAAATATACTAAAAAGTCTTTTATAATATCACGCAAATGAAACTATGAACGAAAATATACTTTTTGGTCTATTATGTGAAATGTCACTTAAAAAACGTGACATTTCACATGCCTCAAATAAATAACTATAAATAATTTTTAACAAGAAAAATGAAAACAACAAACAACACGGTACTGATTACTGGCGGCGGATCCGGAATTGGTTTAGAAACTGCACGCAAATTTGCAGCACATGGTAATAAAGTGGTTATTACCGGAAGAAATATTGAAAAATTGAATGCAGCGGCATCCGGTCTAGATAATGTTAGCGTCTTCCAATGCGATGTGACGGTTGAAAGCGATCTCGATGCGTTAGTAGAACACCTTGAGCTCAATTTTCCCGAACTTAATATTTTGATAAATAATGCTGGGAACGCTTACAATTATTCATTAGCAGAAAACAGCAATGCTTATGACGGTGCAAAAAAAGAAATCGAAGTTAATTACCTGGCGCCATTACGCTTGACTGAAAAGCTGACGCCATTTTTAAAAACTAAGGAGCATGCTGCTGTTATCAATATTACTTCGGTTGTTGCCATTATTCCATGGGCAGTCATGCCGACTTATAGCGCAAGTAAAGCCGCAAGTCAAGCCTATACGAGATTGTTAAGGCTTTCACTTGCAAAATCACCCGTAAAAGTTTTTGAAGTATTGCCGCCGTTAACCGATACTGAATTCGCTAAAAACATTCCGGTAAACAAAATCCATCCTTCAGTTATTGCCGATGCTATAATCGAAGGTTTATCGAGCGATCGATATGATATCCGAATTGGCTTTAGCGAACATTTCTTTAATCTCAATAAAGAATCTTCTGAAAAGGCATTCAACGCATTTAATGGGGTAGCGTAAAGTAATAGCAATTGAAATTACGATGATATTTTAAGCGGAGGCATAGGCGATGAAATCCTTTGTCTCCGCTTGCTAAGTATGATAAGGAGGCAAGTAATTCGGGTTTCCTCATACAATTTTTACGAAAAATTTCGGAACATTAGCCGCCCTGCATCGCTACTATGGTTGGCCTCCATCAAAACATACGATGATTAGTTTGCGGAAGGTAAAACATTTTGACCAGGTATTAGATAGCCATTTCACGACAGACTTCTATTTGATAAGTTTAAAAAAACATGAATCGGATCGACATTTATACGGCGGGAAGGAAAATGATTTCGGCTGTTTATCAATGAATTTTGTGGCACCGGGTCACATCGTTAATTTCAGTAATCTATCCTTAAAAGAAGAACAACTGCTCCTGTTCTTTAGTGGAAATTTAATGAATAATGGTTTCGATTTTCACAAAAAAAGAAAAACCCTTTTTAACGAGTTTTTTGCTTCGGCGCTTTACCTTTTACCCGAAGAGGAACTAATTATCGCAAACATCTACAAACATATAGTAGAGGAATTTATTGACAATTGCGACGAACAGACGCTACCGATAATAGTTAGCCATTTGAATTCAATAATTGTATATGCATTGAGATTTTATAAAAGACAAGAAAGACAATGCAAAATAGCATCAGTAAACAATGGTAACTTTTCGTATGATGAAAGTCTTTTTAATTACAGTCACAACTGAATACAAGCCAATTAAAAAATTAACTTTTAAACTACAACATTTAAATGTCAGCTATTTGGCTGATCGATCTATGAAAAAAATATTATGTATACTCATCCTGATATTCTTTTGTCGGGCCAGGTCTCTCGCCCAACAAAATCAAGTTTTAACCAAAATAAGGGGCCTGGTTGTTAATGATCACAAAGAACAGGTAAATTATGCGACTGTCACGTTATTGCACCTCCCCGATTCTTCAATTGTCAAAGGTAGCTTAAGCAACGGCTTCGGCTTATATACATTCGAAAATTTGAAACCAGGTGATTACATTGTCAAAGTTAACAACCCAGGCTATCAAATGGCCTTAAGCAATCCCTTCAAGATTGACGAAAGTTTACATTCAATTTTGCTGCCCAATATAGTGTTACAACCAAATAATCACGTCTTGAAGGTTGTAGAGATCAAGGGGTCTAAACCCCTTATTGATTACCGCTCGGGAATGGTGATTGTAAATGTAGAGAATAGCGTTTTGGCCGCCGGAAATTCGGCATTTGATATACTGCAGCGTGCACCGGGTGTAAGTGTCGATAAAGATAATAACATCAGTTTACAGGGAGGACAAGGGGTAAGCATCATGATTGATGACAAACTAACTTATCTGTCGGCCGAGCAGTTAATATCGCTGTTGCGTTCCACCGACGGCAGTACTGTAAAATCAATTGAAATCATCACAAGCCCCTCTGCTAAATATGATGCTGCAGGTAATACCGGGATCATCAACATTCGGCTTAAGCATATTACCCTGGAGGGATCCAACGGAAGTATTTCCTTTGGCTTGGCCAAAGCAGCGAAATTTTATGACAACGCTTCTTTGTCCTTGAATCATAAAGCCGGTAAAGTCAATCTGTTTGGTACGTTCAATTATGATGATCCTATTACCGTCGATAACATAGCCGTAGACCGCATTATTAGTAATTCCGCCGGCCTTAACCACTTTAACGGTCAAACTCTACAACAAGCCAATACCACCAATACTAATTACAGACTTGGAGCAGATTATGAAACTTCTGCAAAAAATGTTTTGGGATTGATCGTTAGCGGTTTTAACAATACAGAATCGCAGCTGACCGATACAAGAACACAAATCCAGCAAACTGAAACAACCATCGATTCTTTGGTAACTTCAAATTCAAATGCAAAATATCGTTATAAAAATTGGGGGATTAATCTTGACGATAAATTAACTATCGATACAACAGGCCAGGAATTAAGTGCTGACATAGATTACGTAGACTATAATACCAGCAGATTTACAAAATATGACAATAGTTTTTTTCTCGCGGACGGCAGCGAACAGCACCCCGAACAACTACTAACCAATAGTTTCCCTTCACGCGTTAAAGTTCGTGTAGGCAAAGTGGACTACGTAAAGCCCTTGAATAAAAATGAAAAATTGGAAGCTGGATTTAAATACAGCGATGTGAAAACAGATAATGATTTACAGGCGCAGATATTTAACAACGGCGGCTTTATCAATGATACCACTCAAAGTAATCATTTTATATACAAAGAGAAAATAACGGCCGCTTACGTTAGCCTTTACAAGCAAATGGCGACCACCTCTCTTCAATTGAGTTTGCGTTCAGAATACACTCAATCAAGCGGAAATCTAATTGGCCGAAGTATCATAAACAGGCATTACCTCGACTTTTTTCCAAATGCTTATTTAAGTCAGACACTGGACGATAAAAATGAAATCAGCTTATCTTACAGCCGTCGAATAGATAGACCTGCTTATGATGAACTGAACCCATTTGTTTACTTTCTAGATCCTTACACTTTTAGAAAAGGAAATGCTTTTTTAAATCCGCAATACACCAATAAATTCAATCTGAGCTACACGTACAACAAAACAATCAACGTTAGCCTGGGATATAGCCACACAAGTAATGTGATAACTAGCATTGTGGTAAATGAGGGTAACAAGTCGGTCGCTGAAGACCGAAATTTCAGCGCCTATGACAATTACCGTATAAATTTGGATGTCCCCTACCAGATTACCAAATGGTGGTCAGGCAATGTGGACATCAATGGCTTTTATAAGAAGTACAGAGCAGATTCTCTTAATGGAAACAACATAGGTACAACAAAATTTGCGTATCAGGTAAAAGCATACGAGACATTTATATGGAACGGTATAAAGGGCGAACTAAGCGGTGCTTACTATTCCAATACTTTGCGTGGCGTTGACCAGATCAGGCAATACTATTTTATTGATGCCGGAGTCAGCAAATCATTTGACAATAAAAAATTAAACCTCAAATTATCGTTGAGTGACATCCTGAAGAGCAATACCTTATTTGTTTCCACGCATTTAATAAGCAACTTTTCCTATTTCGACAGATCAGATAGCAGGATCGCCCGTATAACCGCCACTTATAACTTTGGCAATAGTAAAAATAAATCCCGGGAGCATATAAGCGGTGCTAACGAAGAAAATGAGCGTGCTGGAGGGAGTTAACATTCGTCGAAATTGTATGGCGAGTCAAGTTCAACATTCATAAACTCAACGCCGGACGCTTTAACACTAATTAACACTAATCCTCCTCGCATTAACAATTTATCATCTGAGATCGAAATAGCTTTGTCCCATTAAACAAAAAAAAATGAAAATTTATTTATTCGTGGCAATGCTAAGCATTTGCTCAATGTGCGCAAACGCACAAAAAAAAACAGGTACAGAGCAATCACCTATTTACATGATGCCTGATGGTACAATTATCAGTAAAGATAAAATTGACAGTGTGAGTAAAGCCTGGAATGGAGCAATATTTATCGGAAAAGAAGACAAAGACAAAGATAAAGGAGTGCTTCACCTTATCAGGCTATCGGATTCTGAAATGAAGCAGATTAATGAAAAAAATGCTAAAGACGAATTAGTTTTAAAAGGATTGATTGGTAAACCTGCGGCAGATTTTGACCTTATAGATATGCGAGGAAAGCATTGGTCGTTGAAAGCGTTAAGGGGAAAAGTTGTGGTACTAAATTTCTGGTATACCTCGTGTCCGCCGTGTCTCCAGGAAATGCCAAAACTTAATGAAATTACTGGCTTGTACAGCGCTGATAAAGTTGTCTTTTTGGCTCTTACCTTCAATGAGCGGGAAAAGGTGAAACAATTTCTTCAATTACATAAATTTAATTACATCATACTGCCGGGTTCTAAAACTGTTGATCAGCAATATGGTATTACGGGTTGGCCCACCAGTTTAGTAATCGACAAAAAAGGCAAAATAAGTGCTGCTTTGAACATAAGTGAAGACATTAAACAGGATCTGGTGTCCGCTATTGACAAAAACCTTCATTAAGAGTAAATGATCAGGATACAAAGATCGTTTTTATAAACCTGAGCTATTCCACCTGGTTGATTTAATTAACGTAATGAAAAGAAGACTGACTTTTTTATTCCTGATCGCGACAGTTACAGCAGGGGGAATTATTCTGTTTCAATGTTATTGGGTCTTCAATAATTATAAAACCGGGTCGATTAATCTTCGTACGCAATTGTCTGATGCTTTGCAAAAAAGTATTGATAACTACAATGTTGAGAGAAGCGAATTGCCACTTTCGTTAAAGTCCCCTAACCCTTTTGTATCGGTTTTGAAGGTAATAAAAGCGGATTCTTCATTGCACAAAAAGATTATCATTCAGCATAGCAAAAGAGACTTAGCTCAAATTGAGGAAATTCCTGTAAACCCGGAAAATGTTTATCATCTGAAAGTTATGCTGGCTGAAAGTCAGTTTATATCGGCAAATTTCATGAACGATGTAAACATGCAGGTGCTGAACTCTTTATATGGAGAGGAGTTGAAAAAGGCAGGAATCGATATCGAATTTACTCTTTTGCTTAAAAAAAACCTGTCTAAGTTACCAGTTGGAAAAGTAGAAGCTTATTTAAACTTTTCACGAAATAGCCCGGTGATTGAAGCTGTGTTTCCACATATCAGTCAATTATTATTTGCAAAGAATTTAGTCCCTTGTATAATATCCCTGATTCTGATTTTTTTTTCGGCCGGAAGTCTTTGTTACATGTGGATTATTATTCAAAAGCAGATGAAATTAGATTATATAAAAAATGATTTTATCAACAATATAACACATGAATTAAGAACACCTATTTCAACATTAAAATCAACTCATGAAGCGTTGCTTAAATATGGGGGTATTTCCGTTCCTGAAAAGGCCGACCGTTATCTCAAAATTAATACCGATATATTGAATAAACTTGATTGTAGTGTCGACCGTATTCTTGACATCATTATCTATGAGAATGGTAAAAAAGTCGCCAAGAAAGATTGGGTAGACATTGATAGCTTGATTGCATCTTTAATTGAAAGAATATCACCGGTTTCAAACAAAACGGTTTCAATCTCTGGCCCCGCCGGAATTAAAAAGGTTTATACAGACGGTTATTTTATAGACGCGATCTTGTCAAATCTCATTGAAAATGCTGTTAAATATGGTGGCGGAAATGTAAAAATCAACTTAACAATTGAAGCGATTGAAAAAGGTTGGCAGGTAATCATCCAGGACAACGGCATAGGAATAGATGCACAATTTCTACCATTTATATTTGATAAATTTTATCGGGTACCTTCTGGTAATCTGCACGAGGTGAAGGGCTACGGACTTGGGTTGAGTTATGTTAAACAATTGGTCAGCCTGTTGGATGGTAACATTTCTGTAAAGAGTAAAATAAATGCCGGCACCACTTTTATTGTGCAATTTCCTTAACATGAATAAAATTAAAGTTCTCTTAGTAGAAGATGAGGCTGTTTTAGCTTCTGTAGTTAAAGAAACATTAGATGCGAGAGGCTTTGATCTGACTCTTGCATCTAATGGCGTTGAAGGGTGGAATTTATTCCATCATACTAAGCCGGACGTATGTGTAATCGATATAATGATGCCCCGTAAAGATGGCTATTCACTTGTAGAGGACATACGTAAAATAGATGAATTTATCCCTATTATTTTTCTTACTGCCAAAACACAAATATCAGATATTGTCAAAGGATTCGATGTAGGCGCGGATGACTATCTGAAAAAACCTTTCAGTATGGAGGAATTAATAGCAAGGTTAAAAAGCCTTGTCCGTAGACGAAACTATAAAGACATTCCGGCAACAAAATCCTTGGATACTACACTTTTTCGGCTAGGACATTTCACTTTCGATAACGGATGTTTGGAGCTAATTGAAAAAGATCAGCTGTCAATAGGGCTTTCTCAGCGAGAAGCGGATCTGCTGCGATTATTAGTTAAAAATAAGAACCAGCTTCTTGAACGCAAAACGGCATTAATTTCAATATGGGGAGATGACAATTTTTATAATAGCAGGAGCATGGATGTTTATATCACGAGGCTGCGGAAATATCTGTCTTCCGATCATTCTCTTCAAATCCTGAACATTCGTGGTTTCGGGTACAAATTAATTGAACAGTCAGACATTTGATATTAAATCATATTCCTTAAACACTAAAAATCTTAATCTATATTTTAAAGTAAAATCATGAAACAAATATTATTAATCATACTTTTTTTTGTTTGCCTGGCATCCAATGTTAATGCCTCTGCAAAACCTTTAGTTGACACGGTTTCGAATCGACCGGCACCAAAATTTATACTCAAAGATACTAATGGCAAAATTGTGAGGTTGGCTGATTACAAAGGCAAAACCCTCGTTATCGATTTTTGGGCAACGTGGTGCATTCCATGCCGAAAATCCTTTCCAGCGATTAAGATGGTCATGGAAAAATATAAAAATGATCCCACTGTTAAATTCCTGTTTATTGATACCAAAGAAGTGGCAGCTAACTACAAAAAATTGGTGAGAGATTTCCTTGCGGACAACAAGTATGATTTTCATACGGTGTTTGATGAAAAGGGTGAAGATGGCAAGATGGACTTGAATTTTAAAAAGTACCTGATGCCAGGAATACCGGCCAAGTATTTTATCGACAAAAATGGTATCATAAGATACCAAAGTCTTGGTTTTAACACTGCCTTATCTATCAAGGAAAGTGCCTTAGAGATTAAAAATATAATCGAAAAAATCAAAAAGGACAATTAAGCCCAATAGCATTAAAGAAATTTAGTTATTGCCTCCAATCCGGTATAGCTCGAATGCGAAGTTTTTGTTTTCAAATAATATACTAAAAAGTATATTATTTGAAAACAAAAACCTTTTCCTTATTGTTTAAAAGGAAGTTTATTACTGACATTGTGATTCTTTGTGGATTTTTATTTTTCAATAGAATAGACTTTTATGTTTTTTATGATTACGAAACTGAATTACATGACTGCTAAATTCAAAGAGATTATCATTAATAGATGTATGCAAAACAAGTGTAATAATCATAAATTTTTACTATAATACTTAAGTACATTATCTAAAACTAAACTCATTTTTTAACTACAATACCCTATGAAAACAATTAATAAAGTTTATATCAACGGAAAATTCGTTACCCCTCATGGTAACGAACGTTTTGATTTAATTAACCCCACCGATAATTCTTTGATAGCCCAAGTCATTTTAGCAGATGAAATTGATGCCCGTAATGCTATTGAAATCGCAAAAAAAGCATTTGAAACATTTTCGAAAACAACAATTGCAGAACGCAAAGAATACTTGCAAAAATTATATGAGGCAGCAGCAAAAAAGGAAGATGAATTAATAAATATAATGGTAAAAGAATATGGCGGCACATTACAATTTTGCAGAATGAGTACTCAAAATGCAATTAATTCGTTCCAAAGAGCCATTGAAACTTTAGATCAGTTTAATTTTGAACGAAAAGTAAATGAATCCAAGGTGGTATTTGGACCATTAGGGGTGGTAGGGATTATTACCCCATGGAATTCCAGTAACAGCTTTATTGCCAGTAAATTATCAATGGCCATAGCTGCAGGATGTACAACTGTAATTAAACCAAGCGAAATGAGCGCATTGCAGACAGAGCTTTTTGCTCAATGTGTACATGAAGCCAAATTGCCCGATGGAATAGTAAATATCGTAACTGGGTTAGATCAGATTGTGGGCAATGAACTTACTCTTAATCGAGACATTTCGAAAATATCATTTACCGGGTCAACAGCTGTCGGAAAGGCAATAGCCAAAGGGGCCGCAGATACCATGAAACGAGTGACATTGGAGTTAGGCGGAAAGTCTCCCAATATTCTACTCGATGATGCAGATTTTGAAAAAGCAATACCTATGGCTATCACCGCAGCTTTTCAAAACAGCGGGCAAGCTTGTGTCGTAGGTAGTCGGTTATTGGTACCGGAGGATCGTATAGATGAGGTAAAACAATTGATTAAAATCAATATTAGGAATAATGTTAAAGTTGGAAATCCTGCAGAAGAAAACACTACCATCGGGCCTATGATAAGCAGAAAACAATATGACCGCGTTCAATCATACATAAAATTAGGTATTGAAGAGGGCGCTGAATTGCTTGTGGGCGGCGAAGGCCATCCTGAGGGCCTTGATAATGGCAACTTCGTAAAAGCTACCGTATTTACCAATGTAAAAAGAAGCATGAAGATCGCCCGGCAAGAGATATTTGGCCCGGTATTATCTGTATTAACATATAAGGACGAGAAAGAAGCAATTGCGATAGCGAACGATACCCGTTATGGTTTGATGGCTTATGTAAGTTCAGGTGATTCTGACCGGGCGATGAAAGTCGCAAGGCAGATCGATGCAGGTAGAGTAATTATTAACGGCTTAAAGCATGATCCACTAGCGCCATTTGGGGGCTTTAAAGAATCGGGCGTCGGCCGCGAGTTCGGTGTTTATGGACTGGAAGAATACCTTGAGCCTAAAACTTTAATCCAATGAATGAATTAACCCAAAAGGGGCTAAAAATATTTGCAGAGTTACGAGGGCAAGAGCGGTCTAATGAGGTGAGCGAGGAAATCAAAAAAGCTGGATTTAGCGCCAATTTTTTGACCCTTTCAACGCATTTTGTTTTCGGAAGTGTTTGGGCGAGGAAGAAATTGGCTTATAAGGAAAGAAGTCTTGTAACTATGGGTATTCTTATTGCACTTCGCGCAACAAAGGAGTTTGGTAATCATGTAAAAATTGGAATTAATAATGGACTTACTATCGAAGAAATTGAGGAAATAATCATCCATTCCGCAGTTTATGCCGGTTTTCCTACTGCAAAAGCTGCAAGCGATGAAGCAATTTCAATGTTAAAAGAATTAGGTTTTGATGTATAATAAGATCTCTATAAGTTTCCTTACAGCTTCAAGTTTTTTGGAGAACGTATGACATATTTGGCATAGTTTTGTTACCAAGATCTGAGTGTAATGAAGAAAGTCGAAAATGAATTTATAAATGAAGTCCTCGCGATTCCCCGTGATCAAAAAGATGAACTACAAGCTCTGTAAGATGCTATTTATGTAATTGGTGGCAAATGGAAACTTCCTATTATCAATTCAATATGTAATGGTAATCGCCGGTTTAAGGAAATAGAGCGAAGCATCCCTGGTATCACAACACGCATGCTGTCACGGGAGTTGAAGGAGATGGTAGCTAACAAAGTATTGGAGCGGACAGTTATATCTTCCAGCACTGTAATAATTGAATATTCGCCAACTGATTACTGCCACTCCTTCGGCGGCATAATATTACAGATGATCAAATGGGGTAAGGAGCATCGCCAAAAAATCAAAAATCATAATGAAGAGTAAAATATACAAGTAAAGCTTTCTTTCGCAGGAAAGCTTTACTTGTATATAATAAGGTTAAAACGTTTAAATTAAATGCAACCTGTCTGCTTAGGCAAATTGCTATTCTACTATATCAAATGGCGAACCTCTCATTTAAATACGATTGGGGTTGCCAAAAGCTTACTAAACATCAGTTTTAACGTTTGATAAACGCGAGAATGGCAGGGAATGTTCCGCAAGGTAATTGTAGAGATTCCTAATTAAACATTGTTGCAACTTTCTCAAGGTATTCCTCAATCGGAACAGTGTTCCGCAATGACATTAAATAATGTCCTGAGTTACCAATTAAAGTCCGGAACTTATTGCTTTTTCGAGTCACTAAATCATTTATAGCATCAACAATAACTTGCGGATTATCTTTGTGACTATCATCAGCATTTGCGAAAAGGTGTTTTAATTTACCTGTAATTTCTTCGTATGCGGTTATTTCAGGATTTGTATTCCATACCACGTTGTCCACGAAATTGTTATCATGAGAGCCTCCTTGCTCAATAAGTCTTAATTCGATATTAAGTAGGCTTTAGCTCATAATAAAGACCTTCAGTTAAGCCTTCAAGCGCAAATTTGGACATGTTATATAATGATCCTAACGGCGATGCTGTTGTAATTCCCATAAACGAACTAATGTTTATAAACATGCCGCCGTTGTTTTCTCGGAAATGCGGTAAAAAAGAACGAATAATATTAATCGGTCCACGTGTATTTACTGCAAATTGCCAGTCAATGTCGTCTTCTTTTGCAAGTTCAAGCGCTCCATAGGTCCCCATACCCGCATTGTTTACTACCACATCAATTTTGCCAAACTTATCTATGACATCCGTTGTTGCAGCTTTTACCTGTTCCAGGTCGGTTACGTCGAGTTTAAAGATAGTGATATTTGAATACTGGGTCAGTTCAGTTTCCTTTTCCGGTGTACGCATAGTTGCCGCTACATTCCAGCCTTGCTTAGCAAAGTGTTTAGCAGTTAATTTGCCCAAGCCAGAACTTGTTCCTGTTATAAAAATTGTTTTCATTATTAATTTTTTTCGGCTCAAATTTAATTTACAAATTTCATTGTTTCTTATACAGTATAACGGAGTATACCACTAAGAGAATTCAAGTCGTAGGGACAAAGTGCCGTAAAGGATTAACCACCGCGTATAAACGGATGGGCTCATATTGCCGGTCAGGTATCAGGCGGTAAGGATTTTTCAGGTATAGCTCACGTGCCTGTTTAGGAACGTCTGAGGCCGGGAAGGTATGACCCAAATAATTTTCTAGTTTAGGCACTTTCTCCTCGGCAATAACCGTACCGTTCCATTCTTCATCAATGCGGTACATCATGATACCGTCAAAACCGGTGATCTTGCGTAATTCATGAACAGCCGCCTGGCTCACCTCTATAATGGTCGTTGCGGTTTCTATGGAGATCATAGCATATTTTACCTCTTAATATACCTTAGTAAAGGTCCTGTCATATTCCAGTTCACTTTCTCGATCTCCAGGATGATATAGCGCAAATGTAATTCAGGATGATAACATGGTCAAAGTGTAACGGAATGCCTTGTACTCATTTCCGGAACACATTGATCAATGACTCCGGGATATCCACTGATGTCCCATAACCTCAACAATGTTGTTTTAACACATCCGGTTGTAAAAATCGAAAGCACGGAAACGATCAGGGGCGTCCCGTCGCCTTCGCAAATTGACTTGGGAGTAATGTCGATGTATTTGCGGCAAAAATTGTAGCGGAGGCTGCTAATTTAGACAGCTGTCGATAAAGACCCTCCTTTATTTTTACTATCTCTGGCACCAGCTCTATAATCAAGTCAATTTTAGCAGCTAACGAAATGTCAGTGGTAAAAGTAATCTTGGCCATAGTAGAAGCAAATCTTCTTCTTCGGGTTGAAAGGTTTGCATGTAATGATTACCTATGTCCTTGTAACCATGTTGCAGCAAGGTGCTGGCAAATATGGGAGCAGCCTATTCAAATCAATTATTGACACCCGCAATTAAAGGTGATGCAAAAAGTGCTGGTATTCAACAGGAAAAAAAGTAGTGACAGTCACACGAAAAGTAATAGATTATAAAGGAAAACCTGAAATTGTCATAACGGATGAAAAACAAATAAAGAATTAATAATCACTGTTTTAATTCTTTTTGCGTGGCTTTTGGATTAAATGAAGATAAGTGGGTTCATCCCTGCTGTGGCAACTCTTCAAGGAGGGCTTATTATTTCATAGGGGCTTCTTTATGAACCTACATGATTTTAGGATCCAACCCTTAAAAGTAGCATAACCAGCCATGAAGATTATAGATAACAAGGGCAAAATGATTGTCATCGAAAATTTGGATTTAGTTATCCTTGAAGCCTACGATTACCGGCACTACCGACACATTGACCCCTCATTCAAAACTTTGGATCAGGGATTACAAGCCTATTGGGAAGACATATATCAAAAATTACTTAGGTTGAGAAACGAATAAAATTCGCGCCGTCCAGCCACTTGCTGCTTTCATCCGCACAGGCCGGACGGCGTGTTGGGTAACCTGACTTATAGACAGCAAAAAAAATATGTAAATTATTTATTTACAGTTATTTATGTGTATTGTCGGAACTGCAATAATCACGAATTAGGGGGCCAATCTGAACGATTGAGCATATGTAATCTACGCTCACGTATCGAATCGCATGCGCTGGCATGTAAGGTGCTTCAGCGGTCAGCGGCTCCTGGGCGATTAATACACCGCCATTTTTCTTTATTTCTTCAAATCCTTTGGTGCCATCCTCATTCGCTCCCGATAGTAGTATAGCGATTAATCGTTCCCCATAGGCATCTGCGGCGCACTGGAAACTTACATCTATGCTGGGCCTTGAGAAATGTACTTTTTCCGAACTATCCAATGAGAAAGAATAATCCTGTTCGATTAACAAATGATAACCTGCCGGTGCCAAATAGATCGTCCCAGACAAAATAAACTCCTTGTCCTCGGCTTCTTTTGTAGGCAATACAGCTGCCTCGCTTAGTACATCAATTAGCGCTGACTCCGGGTCATTTTTGCGATGAATAATGATAATCACCGGCAACAGGAAATCTTTATCAAGGTTACGGACAATTTCCAAAATGACCTTCAGGCTTCCAGCTGAGCCACCAATGATCACCGCTTTTGGATCACTTATTTTTTTCTCCATATCTTATCTTTGCCAAACTGCTGATAGCGGGATATCACAGGCGACAACTTTAATGTTTCCTTACTACCCAGCGCCAGGAATCCAAGGTTTTCCAGGCTTTCGTCAAACAGTGCAAAAACTTTGCCCTGAAGTTCTCTTTCGAAATAAATCAATACATTCCGGCATAAGATGAGGTGAAATTGATTGAACGAGCTATCGGCAACGAGGTTATGTGTAGAAAAAACCATGCGCTTCCTGAGTTCGCTTTGAAACAGGACATGACCGTAATTAGCCGTATAATAAGAACTGAAATCAGCATTACCGCCCGCTTTGATATAATTTTCAGAATAGAGCTGCATCGCCCCGGCCGGCAGAATCCCGCTGGCTGCTATCTTGACTACTTCGGGATTCAGGTCTGTGGCATATAACAAAGTTTTATGCAGGAGGCCCGCCTCTTTTAGCAAAATGGCTGTGGAGTAAACTTCTTCCCCTGTCGAACACCCGGCATGCCAAACCCGGATAAAAGGATAAGTAGCCAGGATTGGAAAAACCTGTTCACGCAAGGCCCCGTAAAAGTGGGGGTCGCGAAACATCTCCGTGACATTAACGGTCAATTCCTCCACAAACCGGTTCAAATATTTTTGATCGGTCCTGATCCGGTACAAGAATTCGGCGAAACTGGGAAAGCGGTCCAGGGCGTACAGCCGGTTGATCCGGCGCTTAAGAGATGCCTTGGTGTAAGCTGTAAAATCATAGCCATAGATCTCCAATATATCATTCAACAATTGTTTTAGCTGTTCGTCTGTAATGCCGGTATGCATGAACTACTCGATTTTTTTTAACATATCCAGCAACAGGTCAATATCCACTGGCTTGGAGATATAAGCATCGGCACCCGCCGCCAGGCACTTTTCCCGGTCACCCGGCATCGCCTGCGCGGTAACGGCGATGATTTTCAACTCTTTTAATTCAGACAGGCTTTTTATTACGGAGATGGCTTCATAACCGTCCATACCGGGCATCATCATATCCAGCAATACGGTTTTTACATTCGGGCTTGTTTGAAGTAGATGAATTCCGGTCTTGGCATCTGTTGCCGAGACCGATGGGTATCCTTTACTTTTCAGCATAAGCCCCAATGCAAATATATTCCGGCTGTCATCATCGACGATCAGCAGGGTGGGTTGTTTTGATTCCATAGTAAATATCTTTTATTTATTAAATAGCCAGACCCGGAGCAGCGATACCAATTGATCGACATCAACCGGTTTGGAAATATAATCGGAAGCTCCGGCAGCAATACATTTTTCCCGGTCGCCCAGCATGGCCTTGGCGGTAACCGCAATCACCGGCAGATCCTTGTAGGCCGGGTGCTGGCGTATTCTGGCCGTGCTTTCGTAACCATCCATTTCCGGCATCATCATGTCCATGAGCACGATCGCAGTTTCGGGATGCAATTCGAGCTGTTCGAGTGCTTCCTTACCATCACTGGCTGAAAGTACGTTCATGCCGTATTTCTCCAATGACCGGGTCATCGAATAAATATTGCGAACATCATCGTCGGCGATCAGCACGGTCTTACCATTTAACACATCCTGCAATGATGCGTTTATTTTAACAGGTTCATCCTTGCCAGGCTTTTGCTCTTCTACCAGGTGCAGGAATAGGGTGACCTCGTCCAGGATACGCTGGTAAGAGTGCGCCGTTTTCATCACGATCGTATCCGCATATTTGCGGATGCGCCCTTCTTCACCTGAAGACAAATGCTTACCCGTAAAGACAATGATAGGCAGATCTTCCATCCCCGGGTTTTGCTTGATCATTTCCAGCGTTTCATACGCCTGGCCTCCGGGAATGCCCATATCCATGATCACGCAATCCACTTCTTTATTTTTGAGTGCTTCAACGCTCTCCTGTATACTTTCCGCGACTGCCGAAGTCACGTTAAAGGTTTCCAGGAAAAAGGCCAGCGCCTGCGCGTGTTTGGCGTTCTCTTCTATAATAAGCACCTTTTTGGGATTGCGGCTCCAGACATCTTCCAGTTTCCGGAACATCTGTTTCATCTGCTCGACGGCTATCGGCTTGTTGATGAAGTCAACCGCACCTTTCATCCGGCTTTCCCGTTTAGCCTCCAGGGAAGACATCATATGGACCGGAATATGACGCGTCTCCTTGTTGGTTTTCAGTTCTTCCATGACCTGCCAGCCGTCTTTGACCGGCAGCTGGATATCCAGTAAAATGGCAACGGGTTTAAATTGTTCAGCTAACAGAACCGCCTGGTCGCCGCGTACGGCTACGATCCCTTTGTACCCGTTTTTTCGTGTGAATCCCAGCAATGCTTTAGCAAAGGCAGTATCATCTTCGATAATCAATATGGATCTGTCCTCCGTCGAGATTGTATGGCGATCATCATCTACATCGACCGGTATCACCGGGACTACATATTTGCCTGCAGCACCTTGAACGATAGGTGCTGCGGATAAGGTTGCAACAACTGCTGTTAGCTCCGGAGTTAACACGCGCTCCCGACTGACCGGGATTCTTAAGGTGAATGTGCTGCCTTTTCCAGGTTCGCTCTGCAAACTGATATCACCGCCCAGCAACCTGGCCAGTTCCCGACTGATAGACAAACCCAGGCCGGTGCCGCCGAATTTCCGTTTGGTGGACCCATCAGCCTGCTGAAATGCGTCAAAGACCAGATGTTGTTTATCCAATGGAATGCCAATACCGGTATCGTTTACCTGCCATTCTAAAATCCCGGGATCATTATCGGCTTGAAGAACGGTCAGTTGTACGCTGCCCTCAGCCGTAAATTTTAGCGCGTTGGACAACAGGTTCTTCAGGATCTGCTCCAGCCGCATCCGGTCGGTATCCAGGATAAAATCTGCCGACAAATTGTTTTGAAAAATGAGTTCCAGTGTTTTTTCTTTAGCCACCGGCTGAAACAGTGACCGTAGGTCGCTGATGATCCCGCCGACAGGTTGTTGCTGGTATTCCAGTTCCATTTTGCCGGCCTCTATTTTGGAAAGATCGAGCAGTTCGTCGATCAGGTTAAGCAACCCGTTCCCGGAATTCAGGATCACACCCGCCGATTCGATCTGTTCTGCGCTCAGGTTGTTTTCGCTGTTCTCCGACAGGTAACGTGAAAGCAGCAGGATGGAGTTCAGCGGCGTTCGCAATTCATGGGACATATTGGCCATGAATTCCGATTTATATCGTGTGCTTTGTTCCAATTCAGCGGCTGTCTGCTGGATCTCGGCGTTACGCTCCTGCACCTGCCGGTTACGTTCGGCCAGTTCCTGGTTGCTTTGTTGAAGTTCTTCTTGCTGGACACGCAATTCCTCTTCGGAAGTTTGCAATTTCTGGGTGTGCGCTTCCAGCTCGGTGTTCATGTTTTCCAGTTCATTATGCTGAACTTGCAGTTCTTCAGATTGCGCCTGTGTTTCTTCCAGCAATTCCTGCATTTTTTTCCGGTTCTCTGCGCTATTGACTGCAATGCCGATATTCGGGGAGACGCTTTTCAGGAAATCCAGTTTGCGATCAGGGTATGCTTTTACGGAACCTAACTCTATCACCCCCGTAACGCGGTTCTCATGATAGACCGGGATGATAAGCAGGCTTTTGGGACGCAGACAGCCGCTGGCATGGCTCACGGTCATATAATTTTCGTCCAGTTCTTTGAGCCAGACCGGTTTACCGTCAAGCGCTGCCTGGCCGAGCAGTCCTTCACCAAGGTTAATATTTGGCTTCGCATCCATTAAAGCATAACCACTTTTCAAACGGAGTTTTTCCTGTTCCAACAGGTATAAAGCGCCGACCTGGCTGTCGGTATACCCGGCAATAAATTCCAGGATATCCCGGGTGAGGGCAGGTAGATCTTTCTCACCGATCATCAGGTCGTTTAATCGGCTGATTCCTGTTTGCATCCATTCATTATTGCTGATCTTATGGAAGGATTCCTCCAATGATTCTGCCATTTTGTTAAGTGATAGCGATAAACCGCCTAGATCGTCTTTTTCATGATCATCCACACGTGTCGAATAATCCCCGGCCGAAATTTGTCCGGCAATATGCTGGATAATCCCGATGCGCTTCGTCATTTCCAGGTCTTTAGCTTCCAGCGCCGCCAGCAATCTTGCCCGTTCCCGCATATCCCAGCTTACGCGGATCAGGGAAAAGATGGAGAAGCCAACAGCCAGCAGGCCGGCAAATAGGATAATGAGCGGTGTCAGCGATGCGGATCGCTTTAACGAGCCAGTCCGGTCTTCCAATAAGCTTTTTTCATCACGCTCGGCAATTTTGATGAATTTTCGCAGCGCGTCCATAGACGCTTTACCAGTCCGTAAATCATCTACGGATACGATTCCACCAGCATCTTTCCGGTCAATCATCTGCTTTTGTATGTTTAGACGGTGCAGCAGGATGTCTTTAACAGCAGCAATATTAGCCTGTTGTTTAGGGTTGTCACTTGTAAGATCTTTCACCTCATTGGTCAGTTCCAATGATCTTTCGTAGGAGCCGGTGTAAGGTTCAAGAAACTCTTTGCGGCCGGTCAGCAGGTATCCGCGCTGTCCGGTCTCCGCATCTTTCATGGTCGATACGATACCCTCCAGCTTTTCTACTACTTTTGCGCTATGATCGACCAGGTCGGCGCTCTGCAGGAGATTAGAGATTGCGAAATAAGAAGCTGCGGAACTGATCACCAGCAAGATCAGGGATAAAACAAATCCCAGTTGAAGATTACGGCCCAGGTTTTTCATGTATTAAATAAGGTCTGTTTGTTGTTCGGATTGTGCATTAATAGGAATACAAAAATGAAAAGTAGATCCCTTACCCGGTTCGCTTTTCACCCCGTAAGTACCCTGGTGCCTTTTGATAATTTCCGCGCAGATATACAGTCCCATCCCCAGTCCCTGAAACCGGTGCGAGTTCTCTTCGACCCGGTAGAATTTATCAAACAGCTGTTTCTGGCGATCGGGCGATATGCCGATGCCATAATCAGTCACACCTATTTTTATATGATTGTTAGCCGCCAAACTGATATCCACGGTCACGTGGTCGCTGTCCGGGGCATATTTGATCGCATTGCTTAAGTAATTCAGCAAGACTTGTTCCAGCCTGTTTTCGTCACCATACACACTGATATTTTCCAGCGAGGCGCCGGTGACCGTGATATTTTTCCCGGTGTAAACCTGGCTGATATTGTCGATGGCATTTTGCAGTAAAGCGGCAAAGCCGAAATGAGTATAATTAAATTTTAACTTTCCGGCTTCGATCTTCGTGGTGTCCAGCAGATCGGCGACTAGCCCGTTGAGCTTGTCAACCTGTTTTTTTGAGCGTTCTACAAATGTAGTCGCTTCTTCAGCTTTACCTTTAGCCAGCGAGAGGCCGGCCAGTTGCAGGTATCCCTTAACCGAGGTCAGCGGCGTATTGAGCTCATGGCTGGCAATGCTGATAAATTCATTTTTTTTATTTTCAGCCTCTTTCCGGCGTTCGATCTCTTCCTGGAGTGATCGCTGCATCCGGCTTAATTTAATAAAGGTTTGGATCTTTAAGACCAGGATATCCGTATCGAAGGGTTTGACCAGGTAATCCCTGCCACCTGAAGCATAACCCTTTGTGATAAATTCTTTGCTCACATTTACCGCAGAAAGAAAAATGATCGGGATATCTTTGGTTTTACTATGGCCCGACATCGCTTCGGCTACCTCAAAACCATCCATCTCCGGCATTTGGACATCCAGGATAATGAGGTCATAAGCCTGTTTCAATGCCTTTTTGAGGGCGAGTTCACCGGATAAGGCTGTGTCGGTCTGAAAGCCGCGACTTTCCAGCGTTTTACGCATGGCTATTAAGTTTTCAGGCTTATCGTCTACAATTAGGATCATGAATTAACAAAGGTAAATACAAGCGAAGATAACGCAATAGGCTTAATAATTATTATTAGATTATTTAAGTTAACGTCATTCAAAGTCAAGTGATCACGGCAGAATTACTATCTTAACAGTGAAGGATTTGGACGTTAATGATTTCTGAAGGAAAAGTTCGAAAGAAATCTGTTGGATGACGGGTTATATTTCGAGCATCAGTTTGATTTAAAGTGATAATGTTCAGTTACCCTGCATCGACGATGTAATGTCAATCCGTTGTACCAACCGTTAATTGACTTCGGTAGTGGTCAATTAATATCTGATCGAGCTTACTAAATTCATTTAATTGCCTGATCCTTTCCTCAATGGTTTCTTTGGATAACCTTCCATTTAATTCCTGAATTTTTTCTTCATCGTCCAGATCGGGCGCTTTTTCGGTAACTATTTTGATGATGATTGGCGGTCATGGTCATTGGGAAGCGGGACTGCGTTTTCTAACCATTTTTTTGATTTGGCACTTAGGGTAGTTTCGGCTGCCTGATGAAAAACCTCGTTTAACCATATCCTGGCTATCTTATCAATATTTTCAGCTGACCTCAGCCAAATATCTAATTGAGCCTCCTTTTTTGAATTGGCGTTTCTGCCTGTCCTTTCCATGTTCGGAATCTTTGAATAAAAGTAAGGGTTCTTATTTTTAGGGTTTAGTTTTTGAATCATGTTTAGCAACGGTTCAAAATCCTCGAGCGGACGATTACCATGGGGTAATAGCCAACGATGTTTCCATAAGGCTAGAATACACTCAAAGCATTCCTTTTCAAATTTCGCTTTTTCTCGGCCACTGGCATTTTCCGCCTTTACCATTAATTCAGCGAGATAGTGTGACATCCACCTTCGAAGTGTATCTACACTATTATCAAGTTTTAACTCCTTTACAAGGCTTTTACCTAAGCTGATAATTTCTTTTTGCATCTTTCAGACGAACGTTGCCCACAAAACTTCCTTTTCCACCAGGCGGCCCAAATCCCAGATTGTAAACATTGTGCAAAAAGGGGTTTCCTAAATCCACGATGTCTACCAACAATTCCTTTTCAGTGCCATCCTTTTGCGGTGCTATAAAAGTCATTGATACCATACCTGGTTCAACCGAAATGGGATCATAGACATCATCAAAATTAATAACGATTTGCATCATGACTGGGAAGATAAGTAATGGAAAATGGAGTATAAAATTCAATGAAAGCCTTTATTGCGCGGGCTTTAAGTGTGATTTTCAAGTGATAGTTTACAACTTCATATACTTGGATTTCGTTAAGACATCCCTAACTTCAATATTAGTCGATCTGAATTAAATGCAGATTTTTGTTTGAAAAGCCAATTTTGGCCAAAACATATAAGGGATGAAGATAAGATGCAACCATATTACCACTTCGGATTGATTTGATAAAAAACTTTTATTTTATGACTGCGCAAATACACTGCGCAGCAACACATTCTATTTGTATTTATCAAACATATTATTCAAAATAAAATTTATGAAACAAAGGAAGCTCACTCCTTTCGATCAGGGTATAGTCAACTTAGCAACGGAATTTTCTAAAATCCCAGACTATGAAAATATGATGAAAGACGAGGACCTTAAACGCCTTCATACTTTTATCGCTGTTGGCATGATGGGCATCCAAGATGCGGCTAACATGGTTGTGGGAAGTTTTATTCCAGCAGCAAACAAAGTGGTCAGTAATACCAGGGTGCAAATTCAGCGTTCATTATTCAAAGAAGTTTTAACTGGTTTAGATTATGACCCCAATGTTATTCAACACGAAACGATTCGATTGGGTTATGTTTTTGTCTTTCATAAATTTGAGGTTGTCGTAAACCAGCTAATGGAGGTAATGGATGGGGCGATAATCGAGGTGCCTACACCGTTGAAAAAATATGTGAAGTCTAATTTTGATTTTAATCCAACCGAATGGTTCCGCAACAATGCAATGCACGTCGTGAATTTTATTTCAAACTGCACTAAGCACCAGGATGGTCTCTGTAAGCTAAACAATCCCGCATATCGTATTCTGGTCGAATTTGATCAACATTCAAAGGACGAAAAAATTATTCGGTCAACGCAGCAGTTTAAAGCTGATATCAAGGGATTGACTGAGGCTTTGGGTTTGCTAATTCATGCTATTACAGCAATATTTTTGAATCGTGCATTAGAAACAGCGGCAGAATCATTAATGGAAGATACTATAGATACGCTTCAGAAAGCACAATTAGAATCGGCAAAAGCAATTCAGGAGTCGGTAGTACGACTTAAGATTAGTCAATATTACCGATGAGTTTACCTATAATTTTAGATTAAAATGAGCAATTAATATTTAAGAACATAAAAATTATTAAAAAATGACCGGCCTTCAAGAAATGATATTAGTAGGCGAAATTGTTTTACAATCTCAAATTGCAAAGCGAGCGGCTAAACGTTTGCGAGGTACCCATGACAATTTCGATAATATTGAAACATGGTGCTCAATCCAATCCATACTTGTGTCAGTGGGTAACGTTTCAAAAATTCTTTGGCCTAACGAGAAGTATAAAACACGAGGCGAAAAACTAAGGCAATTGCTCAAAGTCAAAAACGACAACGCTCTTTCCAACCGGAAATTTCGGAACCACTTTGAGCATTATGATGAACGCATTGAAGAATATTTTAAGTTTAACGCACAAGGGGTTTACATTGACCTAGCGATGAACCCTTCTTTAAGAAGCGGAATCTTTGGTGATGAACCATTAAACACTCATAGAGGTTATAATTCATTTAATAATACTTTAGTATTTCGCGATGAAACGCTTGATTTAAATGATATATTATCGGCAATCGATGATTACTCAATAACTGCAAACCATATTCATTGACCTTTGATACTAATGAATAAAAGAATACTTCAATATATGTTACAAAATAGTTTGCTCTTTATGTTTTTATATTACCATTCAAAATTGCGGGAGCCCTATTTATCGTAATTCGAGTTTGCTAATTTTGGGATAAACTAACTAACTATATGCCAATCGGAAATTATACACTTGACGAAATTTATGTGGGTGACGAGGTAGCATTCGAAAGCCCCCATGTAGACACAGATCACTATTGGATCGTAACAGGAAAAGACATAAATAACAACTCTATTACTATCAAAACAGCACCACAGGCAATTATGCATGATACTTGGACTTTGCAAGTGAAAGAAATCAGAGTAGTACTACCTATTTCAAAGGAAAGAAATTCATCTTCCATTTAAAAATATGGCTTAAGAGATTTTAGAATCTTGAAAAAAAACGTATTAGTGGGTTTGAAAAGACCTCAAAAACAGGAAATTTTGTGATTCAAGATCGAAGAAAGACGGGGATCAGACACGCACTTGTGTTACCTATGTGTTACCCGGCACAAAAAATGCTTCATGACAAAATCATAAAGCTTTTATTATCAAATGTTTATAATACCGAAGTCGAACCGATGACCTCTTGCATGCAATTATTATCAAATCACTCATCAAGCGGTTCGACTTTAGTCCCGTTGATATAATAAGATCAACAGAACTTCATATTTAAGATACTTCGATATCCTTCCGTTTTCGAAATGCGAATTTTACTTAAATTGTTAACTTTAGGTTAAAGTCTAACTTATGAGAGAACAATATTTTAAACACCGGAAACCGTTCGATTTTAATAACGATTCTCTTGATATAGGCCGCCCCTTTTTTTGGAATAAAAAAGTTGAAGACAACCACTTTCTTAACTTGCTTTATCGCAAGAGTGAACAAGAATTTGACGAACTGTATAAGTATCATCTGCAATTTTTCCTTTCCGAATACAATGATGCAACCGGGCAAGAGTTTTTCAGATATGTATGGGAAGTCATACAGGATGCCATTGCACAATTGAGGCATAAAGAAAGGTATACTTCCAGCCATGCCCTCAACTTCCGGAATAAATTTCACCTTGGCAGTTTTATCGAATATCTTCAAAGTATCGATGAGTGGAACCTTGGCCGTACCCAGGCTGAGATCATTGCGGAGAAGGAAGGCCAGATCAAGATACTCAAAGAACAAGTGCAACGACTGATGGATGAGCGTAGAGAGGCTGAGAAGTTGGATACTGATTACCCGATCAATATTGCCAGTGGTCATTTTCTCACGGTAGTGGACCTTTTCAAGAAGATCGAGGCCCTAAAAGTTGGCGATAAGGAACTTGTATTTTCGCAGATGCCTATCACCTGGGCCAAATTGATCTGTCGGTACTTCCAGGAAGACGGTGAACCGATTAAACTAGACCGTGTCCGGCGCTACTACCCGCGCGATGCTGGTAACCCGAGCGGCAGGTCATCTGCTATTCCGTCCGAAAACCAGTATTTCAATATCATTTCGGCAAAACGCCGGACAAATTAAGAACGGATTTTAAGCTCATTTTTCTTTTGCAGGCAAATGTTAACAATTGACTCTAAACTTTTCAGTACACTCTTTTTCAGGACTATGCTTTGACTACCATTACCATAGCTTAACCTACGGTAATGAAAAATATCGCTTTTCCCTCACCTTTGCTTCGTACCCGGTACTGGCGGTACAAGTATTAAGTAATGATTAACGAAGGAGGCGATTATGCAAGCAAGTGAACTGATCACTAAAGGAGATCTGAATGAATTTAAAAGCGAACTGTTAACAGAAATCAAAAGGCTGGTTCAACTGGATGGCCAGCGCGAGTCCAAAAAATGGCTCAAAAGTAACGAAGTAAGAAAGCTGCTCAAAATATCACCAGGCACCTTACAAAACCTGCGAATCAACGGAACACTGAGTTTTACCCGTATCGGCAGTATTATGTATTACAAGCTCGACGACATCAACAAGCTGCTGGAAGGAGGTTTGCAATGAGCACTCATAAAATTGCGGTGAGTGAACTTGCCGGTTACA
>NZ_JBDOQS010000025.1:0-26922 GCF_039839285.1 Mucilaginibacter sp. CAU 1740
GCCTGCCGCTAGCGTTCATCCTGAGCCAGGATCAAACTCTCCATTGTAAAATGTTTTGTTCGATTTCCCGACCCTATTATTAATTAATAGAATCTGTTATCATTATTGTATCTTTATACAGATCCCGCTTTTATATTGTAACTCTTCGGTTTGTTTCGGCCTTAGCCTCTACTCGCCTCCCGTTACGCTACATGATTTCCATTTCTTAAAAGAACTTATTCGCTTCATCATCCGAATCAGCTATATAATCATACCTTACTTTCGCTCGGCTTAACTTGTCATTTTATCAGTGTGAGAATCGCTCTCTTTCACTTTTCTTTTTCGAAGCTTTTCAACTTCTTTTTTTTATCGGCTAAACTCGCTTAGCCTCAACTTCTTTCGCCCTTTCAAGCTCCCTTCCGTTCGGGGTTGCAAAGGTAAAAACCTTTTTCTTATTTCCAAAAAATAAATTTTATTTATTTTTTGATGTTTTTCGCCGCTTTTCTCTCTTCTCTTTCTTCCTGCTTCTCAGCCGCTTTTAAACCTTCTTAAGAACCTCCGCTTCCTTTTCGAAGCGGCTGCAAAGGTGCGAATTTCTTTTCAATCTCACAAAAGATTTCTTAAAATCTTTTTCTCTTTTCCTCTTCGCCTTTTCTAACCTTTTAATGAACTTTCCCGCTTACTTCGTTTCCTCGTTTGCGGGCTGCAAAGGTACACGCTTTTTTCCTTTCTCCAAATCGTTTCTACTCTTTTCTCTTAATACTATCTTAACGCTTTGATAACGAACCCGAAAAAATCGTGAGTGGGTGCCTTGAGAAGCGCTTTTTAACATATTTACTCAGATGGTGGATATAAAACTGGTGAATAACGCCTACATATAGGTATATAATATTATATAGTGTCCCCCTTTTTCAACTTCAATTATCGGTACAGCCCAGTAGTTAAATAGAAAACGTAAGTCTACGTTAGGGATTGAAGCGGATACCGGCCTGTGACTAAGGCTTGCAGGCGTATGAGCATAAAGCCGGCCCGTTGGTTAACGGGAACGCCCATATTTTCTGAACCGTTGATCTTTTTGATTAAGTTGATTTCGCTGATTTTTTTCTGAACCGGGATTTGGGTGGATTAGGATGATTTATAGGATTTGCTTAGCATTCTGTTAATTTCTAAATTCTATAAATTCGAGTTCTGACAAAAAAATCCTACCCATCCTTTAATCCCTAAAATCGCGGTTCAGAAAAATAAAGCGGGTAAGTATGCTTCCCTTCCCTCATCCATATATACTATATATATTAGTCGTGCACATTTGTATTTCTTTTAATGGCCAATGGATACTGCTTTTCAACTTTGGTAAGTACTATATAAAGCGAATCCTTTTGAGGATTTAAACCTTTGATAATGAACTTCCCTGGTGAAGGTATTGTGTAGTTAAAGACGGTTTTATCTGTAGTATCAGCCCGATTTTTCAATGTAAAAACATGTTTGAGCGTATCCGCCTCATAACCGTAAAATAACCGGCCAACATTACCATAGTATTCTGTAGTGCGGATCTTATTCTGTGTATTGAGCTTAAACGGCTTAGCCACCTTGATGCTAATGGTGTTAAACTTTTCGAATACCACATTTTGCCAGCGTATAGTATCACCAGGCGAATATGGCAACGATTTGTTATTTACCCTGAATTCACTTACATCATAAAACCCTGTATAGCTTTTAATGCCATTATCCAGTGGTAATTTGAAAGTTTTACCGGCAGCATAAAGCTGCTCATAATGATATCCCCTGTAAAGTATGAACAGGAAAATAAACGCAGTTTTCAGTGCGGTACGCGCTATTCTTTTCCATTTGCCTGCATTGCCAGCAAATGGAATATAGCTGATAGCCGCTTGCCTGTGCCTGATGAGGATATTATAAAAAATATCTGCATCCTTTACAAGCAAGGCCAGCGAAAGAAACAGCAGGTGCAGGCTGGCCAGTTCAACCCCGGCATCATAACCGATATTTACAAACCAGATAGGTAGCAGGATAGCGATCATCATCAATGCCCCCAAGGTTGCAGTACGCCTAAAGAGAATTAAAACAGTTGCTATCAACTCAAATATCCCGGCAAACACCTCGAAAAAGGGAGATACGCCTGTGGTTAGCCAGTAAAGCTTACCGGGGGTAAAATCACCAAGGTTGGTATTTAACTGGCTTAAAGTTGGGAAAGGCATTTGTACCGGAAAAACCTTGGCTATGGCAAACCACGACATCCGCAATGCTATCTGGTACCTTACCAGTACAAAAAACCAGTTGTAAAGACGGCTATCTGCATCATTTTGAGTTAAAGCGTTTTGGTCTTTATAAATCTGTTTTTCTACAAGGGCCCAGATCACTCCACCAACCAAACAAACCAATAAAGTAATAAACCAGCCCGCATAGTTTTTACCTCCATCGCTGGCAAAAAACCATGGATTGTTTTGGCTGATCACATCAAGCCAGCGATATGGATATCCCTTAACCGAAAAACCAGCATCGAAGTCCTGCTGATAAAAAGAAGGAACAAAGGGAATTACTGTGATAGCCGAATACACAATACCCGCCCGGAGCAATACTTTTTGAAACAACCCCGGATTGGTTGGCGCAAAATCTACAACATCAGCCATATCAGGATAATCGTTTATTTACCGCGTTCCAGTTAACTACATTCCACCAGCCAGCAACGTACTCGTTACGCCGGTTTTGATATTTGAGATAATAGGCATGTTCCCAAACATCCAAAGCCAGCAGCGGCGTACCTTTTACCGCAGCGTTATCAAATAGCGGATTATCCTGGTTGCCAGTTGAGGTAATAACAAGTTTACCATTTTGATTCAGCAACCACACCCAGCCCGATCCAAAACGCCCAAGCGCAGCCTGCGAAAACTGATCTTTAAACTGGTCGAACGAGCCAAATGAAGCCGTAATGGCATCTTTGATCTTTCCATCCGGCCCAGCAGAATTTGGGGTCAAACTCTCCCAGAAAAAATTATGGTTCCAGGCACCACCGCCGTTGTTGCGCGCCTTTGGAGATAGTTGTGATGCATGGTCAAAAAACTCTTTCTCGGTAGTAAAGCTCAACTTTTCGGATACTATCGCTTCGTTAACGTTTCTAATGTAGGCTGTATGGTGTTTGGTGTAATGGATCTCGTTGGTTAAGCCGTCGATATATGGTTCTAACGCTTTATAATCAAAGCCAAGTGGCACCGGGCTAAATTTAAAAACATCACCTGTTTGCAAACGTGTTTCGTCGCTTTTATAAGCCGCCAATGCTTTATCGGCGCTTAATAAAAGCGGACCAGTTACGGCAACCGCTACGGTTGCTTTGAGGGTATTTTCAATAAATTGTCGTCTGCTATTAGTTTTCATAATACATAATTGGTTGTTAAATAATGAAGCTGCCCGGCTTTTTAAAACCGGGACAGCCCGTTGGCACAACTCATTCCACCATGCTGTGCTTTATCTTGATTTAGTTATGTGTCAATATAGTTGCACCTATTGCCGATGAGCCGGGAGTACCATTGATATAAATGGTGTAGATCTTTCCGGCAGCAAGCACCACGTTGTTCAGTTTGTTATCGGTGATATTAACCACCGAGTGATCAGAGGTTTGAGTAACGGCAAAATTAACCGTACCTGCATCAACAGAAACAAACGGCCCTAACGACCAGGTATTTAAACCCGCGCCCGACAGCACAGAACCACCTGTCCTGCCATAAGCTGTGCCGGTGAAAAGCGCGGCTTGCCCGGCCACGCCAAAATCAACATTAGGCGTGCCTGGCGCAAGGTTTACAAAACGAACTTTTGCTTTTCCGGCGGCCGGAGCGCTCAGATCATCATAAAAAAGGATCAGCGAGTCGGCGGTTGCTTTGGCATTTTTTACTGCGAAAACCGTGTGATAGTAATTGGCTATCGGCCCGTTAGGTCCGCCGGTTGAAGTAAACGTAGCGCTGTTGCCAAATTGCCTTGAAGCTTTGTATGAGGTATTTGTGCCTTCGGTAAAATTGATCTGCACATCGCCAAATTGAGTGTCCAGATAATCGCTTTTGGCGTTAATGGCTACTGCTGTTTTGGTTACTTGTGTGGTGTAGGCCCAAAATTGGATACCTACATTTACCGGTCGCGCGTTCACAAAGCTAATATGGGCACCAAGCGATGGCCTGTCGGCAGCGTTAATATCCAGGTAATCTGTTTTTTTGCAGGATGATGTGAATACGGCAATTACGCCCCCAAGCAACCACAATTTGCTGAGGTTTGACTTATAGGCCTTAGTTAAGGCTTTTTTATATGTTGATTTAAAAATGCTATTCATGATTGTGCTATTATAAGTGAGCTGATAGTTTAACAAATGGCTGGATGCCGGCGCTACCATTCTGGATGCCTACAATTGTAGGGTTACGCAAGCCTGCTAAAGATGGATCGGTGTAATCGCCCAGAACGTTGAATACGTTGTTTACTCCTACTGTGCCCTGAATTTTGCTGGTGAATTTGTACCCAACCGAAATATCTGTTACCCAGATAGGTTTTAGGTTTTGATAAAAATAAACCGGGTTAAGCGGATCTGTAGCGCTTACCAATGAAGCTGTAGTTACTTTGCCGAAGTACACAGTGCGTGCCAGGAAGGTGAACTTATCTACACTGTAAATACCTTGCAGGTTTACTTTTTGCGCCGGGATATTGGTAGTTACCCTCGCCCTTTCGCCGGGGCTCAGGATCACGTTTTTATATTTTTCGAGGCCTTTAGGTGTGTTTACTTTGGTTACCTCATTTTTTTCAAAGTTGCCGCCAAACAGGAAGTTGATATTTCCTTTATCCAACAACAACTTATAACTGCCTGTAAACTCAATTCCTTTTGTGCGGGTACTGAATTCGTTGTAAAAGAAATTGGCCTGTGCCGCGCCTGTTTGTTGGAACAAAGTTTTAACATCTGCAGGCAGGTTACTGTCCGACGAGGTAAAATTGCCGGTATTACCCACCCTGTTATCAATGTTGATCAGGTACGCATCGACAGTTAACTCCACATTACTACCAGGTGCCGAGGTTAAGCCCAAAGCATATCCTTTTGATTTTTCGGGCGATAATTTAGGGATGCCCAGGGCACGTGCCGCGGCACTTTGGTTGGACGCAGTTAGGATGTCGACACCCCTGCCCTGCTGAAAGGTTGTTGACACCGAGGTATAATAGGACTGTGCCAAATCCGGCGCGCGGAAACCGGTATTAGCCGAACCACGAAGGCTTAACCACCTTGCAAAGGAATAACGTGTAGCTGCCTTCCAGGTAAATACATTACCGAAATCAGAAAAATACTCGGCGCGACCAGCACCGGAAATAAGCCATTTTTTAGTCACGTTCAACTCCACATCAGCATAACCGGCGGTAACCGAGCGGCTCACATTAACCGCGTTTTCCGGGCGGAAACCTAAGTGGATCTGTGAACCTGCAGCCAAACCGTTTAATGAAGTTACACCGGCATTAGATAGATAAGGCAAACCACCGGCAGTAGTATCAATATCAACAATGGTACGCTGGTCTGCTTTTGAATAAGAAGCCTCCTCGCCGGCTATGATCTGGAAACCTTCAACACGGTGCTGCGCGCCGAAAGCTACGTTCAAGCCTTTTAGCAGGTTGCCGAAGTAACGGGTAAAATCTAACCCTGTAGTATTTTGACTGGCATTGTAACGCCCCGCATCAAAACTGGTTGGGCTTTTTAAACCTAAACTGGCATTCAGTGAATTATCAACCCGGTTGCCGAAGATGTTTTTGCCATATACGTTAGAGAAATCTACGTTCCATTCTCCAACCTTACCTTTTATACCTATGGCTATCGATTCATCAACAATGTTGTTTTCCATGGCTGGTAAAAAACCATCGGGATAAATAAAATTGTTGTTTCTTGATGTCCAACCCGGTAAACGATAAACCGCGGTAAACTGAGAGTTGCGGCTGCTTATACCACCAAAGGCATACAACTCAGCCGAGTTTTTTAATGGCAAACCCGCGTTAAAGAATAACAACGCATCCTGCCCTGCATTAGATCCGCCGCCGCGCTGATCAAAAAAGTGGCGATCGATGCCACGGCTTGCTAAAATAGCATCGTCAATAGCTTTAGTATATATTGCGTCGTAGGCACGGGTATTAGCACCGCCGCCATAGATAGGGCCATTGTACAAGCCGGCATCTTTCTTTCCGGCCGGTAATGAAATAGCTTGTGTGGCATATTCGGTAGTTACGTTTACATAGCCGCCGTTATTACCCAAACCAACACCGTAATTGGCACTGGTACGGGTAACCGCGCCATCACCACGCCTACGCACGCTTCCGGAAGTATTGACGGCAAAATCATCCGTTTTTTTCTTGAGTACGATATTGATTACGCCAGCGATCGCATCCGATCCGTATTGGGCAGCCGCTCCGTCTCTCAAGATCTCGATCCGGTCAATTGATCCGGTTGGGATGGAGTTAAGGTCGTAACCGGTTGATCCGTTACCTAAGCCACCATAGTTAACATTGGCGCTTTTATGCCTGCGCTTGCCATTTACCAACACCAGCACCTGGTCGGGACCTAAACCGCGCAACTGGGCAAGGCTTAATGCCGAACCGGCATCACCAGCGTTACTACCGTTTACCGAATGGAAAGATGGCGAGATGTATTGCAGGATCTGCGTTACGCTCACCTGCGGGGCCGATTCCAGTAATGGTTTCACATCAATCACATCTACCGCTACCGGCGAGTTGAGCTTAGTACGGTTGGCATTACGTGAACCAACAATCTGCACCTCATTCAGTGCGTTATTTTTTGATGGTTTCAGGCTGATCTGGAACTGTTTAATGCCATCTATTTCCACTTCCTGGGTTTCAAAGCCAACAAATGAAAATACCAGGTATTTACCATTACGGATCACTATGCTGAAACTGCCATCGGCTTTGGTTACAGCGCCTTCGTTCAATCCTTTTACGGTTATGGATACACCAGGCAAAGGCGCTTTATCATCGGCAGAGGTGACCACCCCGGTCACCGTTCGTTTTTGTGCAGATACGTTTTGCCCAAAAATGAGGGCGAAGAACATCAGCAGGAGTACAATTTTCTTCATTTTACAATAGTTAAAGGGCAAAGCAATGGCTACGGCGAGGCAAAAAGTGCCCCGTCGGCAATGCATGCCGGATTACAGTTAATTAGTTATTTGTTGGGAATATTTAGTTTGAGCCAGTTTTTAGCTTGAAGCGGTCGTCGGTAAGGGCTTTTAAAAACTCTACGATATCATCAATTTCGCCATTGGTAAGATTAAGCGGTTTTTCAAGGGCCAGATCGCGGTTGATACCATCTTTTACTACCAGCGATGGATTGTTATAATATTCAACCACCTCTTTCAGGGTTTTAAACTTACCGTTGTGCATGTAAGGAGCTGTAACAGCCACATTACGCAGACCAGGAATTTTAAACTCACCTTCTTCAGTTTTGCTTTTGGTGATGGCAGAGCGACCAGGATCATTCAGATCTTTCCCGTTGTACAAGCCAATACTTTTAAACCTATCGGCAGTAAAATCCTCGCCCGAGTGGCAGTTGTTACAGGCGGCTTTGCCGATAAAGAGCAGCCTGCCGCGTGCGGCAGATTCTGATATGGCGTGGTCATCGCCGTTTACATACCTGTCGTACGGGCTGTTTGATGTTTCAAGCGTGCGCTCAAATGAGGCAATGGCCTTCAACAGATTATCTTTGGTGGGTGCTGATTTAAATATTTTTTGAAAAGCATCGACGTAGTATTTATTGTCGTTTAATTTTTTTACGGCATCCTCAATCGGGAGGCCCATTTCTGCAGCCGATGTGATTGGGCCTAAAGCCTGCTCTTCCAGCGATGAAGCCCGGCCATCCCAAAACAGGTGCGGCCTGCCCGAAAGGTTGGTCAACCCCGGCGAGTTACGCACGGTAAGCTGCCCTTTTATCCCCGTGCTAAACACGGCATTATCCGCAAAAGCAAATTCCGGTTTATGGCATGATGAACAACTGATGGTATTATCACCCGATAGTATCGGATCGAAAAAAAGCTTTTCGCCAAGTTGCTCTTTGGTTTGCACATCATCTTTTGAGCCAACAAAGCTCATCGAACTTATAAATACAATACCCGCCCCTAAAACCAGTAATATTTTTCCTTTTTTCATATCAATATGCATTTAAGCTGCGGTTAAAATTCGGCCCATTGCCGAGGTTACCCAATAAAACCCCGGCTCCGGACCTACTCCAACTTTACAAGAGTTTTTAAATGCGTTTATTAGTCAGAACAATAGCCATCCAACCCAAAGGGATTGGTTTTCATTATCAAATAAGAGCTTTCAGAAGTTTTTCCAAATCCCCGCTTGAGAGGGGGCGCGCAGGAATGAGCGGTAGCAGGGGTGTGTTATACAAGCGATAAACCTCGCGTAAAGTAACACACCCCTCCACCCTCTCAAGAGTAATAGCCCATCATTAGACAATCTGCAAGATTATCGCCTGCATATTGACTCACCCCGACTTCGCTACGCTCGCCACCCCTCTCTACGCTGCGCGTAAAGAGGGGATTTCTTGTTTTTATTTTTCCTACCCTCTTTTCGGCTTGCCGAAGAGAGGGTGGTCCAGCGTAGCGTAGACCGGGTGAGTAATTCTTCGGCATGCTATCCAGCCATTTTTAGCCGTTTGTCAATTCATAGGTTATTACTCTCTCAAGAGGGGAATCGCACACATCCGAGCTTTTACCTCTTCTGAAAGAACATTAAAACTTTGCTTTACTGCGCGTTTGCGCTCAGGTTCACATTCAAATCAAAATCATCATAGATAACCTTGTCGCCCAGGTTTTCGAAAAAGTTTTTTGAACGGAATTTGATATCGTACTTGGTACGATCGATAGTGATTTTAGCGTTGGCAGTTAGTTTTTTGCCGTTAACAGCAACCGTAGCCGGGAAGCTTACATCGTTTGTAATACCTTTTATGGTAAGCTTGCCTTTAACATCGTACTGGTTACCGCTAGTTTTAGTTGCAGAACCTATCACAAAGGTTGCTTTAGGGAATTTTCCGGTATTGAAAAAGGTTTCACTTTTAAGCGTGCTAACCAGTTTTTCGTTTTGTGCCTGGTCGGTTACGTCGGCATCGGTAATAGTATTTAGGTCGATATCGAAACTGCCGCCTTTAAGGGCATTGTTTTCTACCGAGAAGTTGCCATTGCTGATCTTTACTTCGCCATTATGATCGCCGGTAGCTTTTTTGGCGGCCCAGGTAAGTTTACTGCCATCGTTATCAACTTTAAATGCTACAGCTTTAAAGTTTCTTTTTTCTTCTACCGTTCTGATGTTAACGGCTTTGCCTTTGGTAAGTTTAACAGTTTTAATGGTTGGATAAGTGAATGCCAATGCGCTTAGCGATACAAAAGCTGTAAACAGTACAGTGCCTGAAAATTTTGTCATGGTGGGTTATGGTCTTAAAGTTGTGTTAATTAAACCCGGCAAAGCTTTTACCCTTTGCCGGGTTAGGTGATTTAGTTTATTGTTTATTTTCCTTTTAAAGTTTCGTTGTTGCTATCGCCAGCGTTTGCTTCGGTTCCCGGGGCCGGTTCGGCTATCAATTCATCAAGCAGTTTGTTAAACTTTTTCTCGTAATCCCGATAGTATTTGCCGGTAACAGTGCCTGTGTAACCAGTGTAGATCTCCCTTACATCGCCCTTCCTATCAATTATAATAGTAGTTGGGAATGCCACAAATTTGTTCAGGGCAGGCAGTTTTTGCGATACCAGCTTTTTATCGGCAAGGCCTCCAAATAAAATATCGTATTGGATATTGTACTTTTCTTTAAGCTTACCTAAAGTGTATTGCGCATACTTCAAGCTATCCTTCTGCTCAAAACCAATGGCTATCGCTTCAACCCCACGGTTATGATTTTTGTTAAACCATGGCGAAAGGAACACGGTTTGATCGGTACAATTGGGGCACCAGGTACCAACAATTTCGATGATGGTAACTTTACCTTTGTACTTGGCATCACTTAATGAAACAGGGTTGCCGTTCAAGTCTGGAAATGTGAAATCCAGTTTTTTATATCCTTCTTTCAGGTAGGTTAACTTGTACGGATCAGGCAACTCGGCTTTATCATCCTTTACGGCGTCAAACTTGGTGTTGTCATAAATACCCTGACCAATCTCTCCGCTCAGCGTACCATCCGGGTTAATTTTGCCTTTGTAAATTTTGGGGCTTGGGCCGGTAAATCCACTCAGTTCAAATTCATCGCCCTGTACGGTGCCCTCCAGTTCGCGGCTGTCGCCGGTCACCTGCATAATTACGCCGGTAAGTTTATTGCCTGTTTGTTTCAGAACGGCAATTTTGTTGGGTACCTGGTCTTTTGAATAAACTTTCAGTTCCCATTTGCCAGTCAAGTTAGCTGTAGGGGCAACATCCTTACCGGGTTCAACAAAGCGGTAGCTTTTACCATACTCTGCAGTGAATGGTAATGAATTACCTCTAAAGCCCGGTACCAGGCTGCGGTATTCGCCGCTCAGAGTTCCATCTTCTTCTACTTTAGCTACAAGCGCGGCATCATAGGTATTCATTTTAATAAATACCGAATCTTTGCCAACCTGCTTTACATGGAAATTATCACGGCGCGAACCATTCAGGAGTGTAAATACCGCGTGTTCCGCATCCTTACCTTTCAGCTCGAAATTGAACGGCACTTTAGTTTCGGCCACGGTAAACACGCCGCGCCATACGCCTTCTTTTATAAATTTTACCGGTGGATTTTTGTCCGCGGCGTGCACGGTACCGGCCAGCAACAACCCTGCCGTCAGGCATTTGAATGAGGTGATTAAATTGAGTGTTTTCATTTGATAAATTATAGGATTAGTTAATAGTAGTTTATTTACCTTGATGTGCGGGCTGATCAACAACAGCAGCTGTTTCAGGTGCCGGTTCGGCGATAAGCTCATCCAACAGTTTGTTGAATTTCTTTTCGTAATCTTCGTGGTATTTGCCGGTTACGGTGCCGGTGTAGCCGGTATAGATCTCTCTTACATCGCCTTTTCTATCGATAATGATGGTAGTAGGGAAAGCAATGAATTTGTTAAGCGCAGGTAGTTTTTGCGATACCAGTTTTTTATCGGCCAAACCACCAAAAGCGATATCGTAATTGATAGCGTATTTATCACGTAGCTTACCTAAAGTGTATTTAGCGTATTCCAGGCTGTCTTTTTGCTCGAAGCCTAAAGCAATAGCTTCTACCCCACGCTGATGATTTTTATTGAACCATGGCGACAGGAACACAGTTTGATCTGTACAGTTAGGGCACCAGGTGCCGATGATCTCAACGATCACCACCTTGCCTTTGTATTTATTATCGCTTAACGATACTTGTTTGCCATCAATCCCCGGGAAAGAAAAATCAAGCTTTTTATAGCCTTCTTTCAGGAAAGTTAATTTATAAGGATCAGGAAGCTCAACTTCGGCTTTTTTGGTAGCATCAAACTTTAGGTTTTTATAGATGCCAAAACCCTGCTCGCCGCTCAATGTACCATCGGCATTGATCTTACCTTTAATAATAAACGGGCTTGGGCCGGTGAAACCGCTTAGTGCGAATTCATCGCCTTGCACGGTACCTTCCAGTTCGCGGGTATCACCAACTACGGTCATTACTACGCCGGTAAGTTTATTGCCTTTTTGTTTTAGCAGAGCGATAGATGCAGGGACGGCCTCTTTGCTGTAGGTTTTAATTTCCCATTTGCCGCTGAGGTCTGCAGTTGGAGCAACGTCTTTGCCGGGTTCAACAAAGCGGTAGGTTTTACCGTATTCGGCAGTAAAAGGTAGTGAGTTACCTCTGAAGCCGGGAACCAGGCTGCGGTACTCGCCGCTCAGCGTACCATCGTCTTCCACTTTTGCAACCAGCGCTGCATCATAGGTATTCATTTTGATGTAAACCGAATCCTGACCGATTGATTTTACATGGAAATCATCACGGCGGGAACCATTGATAAGCGTAAATGTGGCATGTTCAGCATCCTTTCCTTTCAGTTCGAAATTAAACGGCACTTTAGATTCGCTTACGGTGAACTCGCCGCGCCATTTACCTTCTTTTATAAACTTTGGTTTAGGGCCGTCGTGCGCAGAGGCAACGGCAACGCCTCCCAGTAAAAAGCTAACAGAAAGCAATTTAGCTTTGGATAAGTAGTTTGTGATTTTCATTTTTTATAAGTTTTAATTGTTGTTAATTAAGCTCCACGGCTAAAAATTTGACACAAAGAATCCCCCCGGCCCGGTTAAGGTCAATAAAAAAAGAGCAGTAAATTTTAAGGGATCGGTTTTTGTTTAAAACCAGAAGGCGTACTGAACCAAACAGCAACATCGCTTAATGGCAACAGACTGCAGGTGTAGATACGGATACTTTAATGTGTTCATGGTTTTTAGTTAATTTATATTCCGGCAGCAAAATCGCTATCGGAAAAAGTTTAGCACTTATTTCATTACTGAAAAGTTGCTATAAGATCATCGAGACTTCCTCTCCCTTATTCTTTATAAATCAACTAATTAATGGTGGGGTTAATTAGAATGCTGTAAAGATAGTAATAAATATGATAAATACAATAAAATCTATAGATTTAATAGAATATTTTTTTAATTATTTATGCTTTTATTAATTTCTTATCTTGTAAACGATCAACATCCTGGTCTGTACAGCACACGCCTGTTTTACCACCATAGCAAAGCAACGCACTTAGTACAGCCAGGATGTTGATCCTATTTCAAGATCAATTTCCGGTATAAACGGCGCGAATTAACAACAGTGGTAACTACAGAAAAGGATGCCACCATTCTGTACGCGGGCTTTAGTGATAAAATTAAATTTCGGTTTCATGGTATTAGTTTGTGTAAACCAGGTTTAAAGCAAGCGGCTTTATACCCGGCATGCTAACCATTTAACAGTTCAATTTGGTGGCTAATGAACTGTTAAACTATATTATTTGTTATTGATAAATTCGTTTAGTCTAAAGTCATAAGTTCAAAGTATAAAAAAAGAAAATAGACTTCAAACTTTCGACTTGAGACTTAGTACTATTTAACCGGGATGCTAAATTCTACATCCTCGGGCGGCAAACATTGTTGGTTACTGCATACCATATAATTTAGGGTACCGTTAACAGATACCTGCCCGTTTTTAAGCTTTACTTTTTGCTGAAAGATAACCGACTGCTCAAAATACTGCACATTCATACTGAATGCTTTTTCGTACTTGCTAACCGCCTTAGGTTCTGATGTATTGCCGTTCAGGGTATAATCATCACTTTTATCAAACCTGAACGAGGTTTTTACCGGCCCTCCATCAGCTACATTTTGCGAGTAGATGTGCCAGCCTTTATCAATAGTTGCTTTTATAAATACAACGGCCTGCTCCTTATCAATCTTTTTTGCCGCGTACGACCATTTTACCGGTGCAAGGATCTGCGAGTAAGCAACGGTGCCGATAATGGAAGTTAAAGCTGTAAATATGATTTTTTTCATTTGTTATAGATAGATGTTGTTTTTGTTGAAAGCCTAACAGGTAAATAATCAACAACAACAATTATCTATATAGCAGGTATTGATCAAGGGTTTTAAAGTTTTAGTGTATAAGCAGGTTTTCATCTCTTTTAGTCTTGTTTTTCATTCTCAATAAAACTTACCTGGAAAAGAGCCGTGGAGATATTGGTAAAACCTGTAGCATCTTATCTTTCTCCTTTGCGGGAGCAGGAATTAGCACCTTTTACATATTAGTTGTACAGGTTGCCAAGACTTCATGGGGCCTTTCCCTCCGTCTTTTCTGGATAAGTATTAAAGAACTGATGATGCAAACATACAATAAAATCTATTAATCCTATAGATTTTATATAATTTATTTTCTTATCATTGCAACACAGGTATTAACCATTGAAAAGCACCACCAAAATCACTCTTTAAAACACTTTATTAATTATCTAAATGCCCGATCAGAAACCAAAACAAACAGCCCTTGGCGATGTAGCCGCCAGGCAGTTGGCCGTAGCCACCCGTACCGTTCCGCAACTGTCAACCATTACCCCGCGTTGGTTAACACATTTATTAAACTGGATCCCTGTTGAGTCTGGTGTTTACCGCTTAAACAAGGTTGTTGATGCCAACAATGTAGAGGTTGATTGCTCCAACCGCGATGAGCGCGAACTGCCATCAACTTATGTTGATTACGAAGAAAACCCACGCGAGTACAACCTGAGCGCTGTGAACACAGTATTGGATGTACACACCCGTGTATCCGATCTGTACAGCAAACCTTACAACCAGATCAGCGAGCAGTTACGCCTTACCATCGAGATTGTTAAAGAACGCCAGGAAAGCGAATTGATCAACAATACCGAATATGGTTTATTGAGCAGCGTAGCACCATCTCAAAAAATAAAAACAAGGCTTGGCCCCCCTACCCCTGATGATCTGGACGAACTGATCACTAAAGTTTGGAAAGAGCCTGGATTTTTCCTGCTGCACCCTTTGGCTATAGCGGCTTTCGGTCGTGAATGTACCCGTCGTGGCGTACCGCCGCCAACCGTTTCCTTATTTGGTTCGCAGTTTATTACCTGGAGAGGCATCCCGCTTATCCCTTCTGATAAATTACCTATCGTTAACAACAAATCAAAAATTATCCTTTTACGCACAGGAGAGAGCCGTCAGGGCGTGGTTGGCTTGTTCCAGCCGGGCTTACCGGGAGAGCAATCACCAGGTTTATCAGTACGGTTTATGGGCATTAATAATAAAGCCATTGCCTCATACCTGGTATCGCTTTATTGCTCGTTAGCTGTGTTGGTTGATGATGCTATAGCTGTTTTAGAGGATGTTGATTTAGGTAATTACCATGAGTACAAATATTAATCCGGATAACCTGCCCGATCTGCAGGCGCTTGAACAGCTGGCCAACCAGTTTTTCAAAGCCGGACCGGGAGGTATCGTCAATCAATTACCCGTTCAGCAGGCCCCCGGGTCAATTCCGCTGGCGGGCAATGTGGCTGATGCGAGCTTATTTAATGCGCCACAGCAGCAGGTAAGCGCGCCTGCCGCTACACCGCCTTCAAGTACTATTGGCGGTGGCGGCGTATCGCCATCGGCCATTAACCAGAACAACGCGATCAATCTTAAAGATCCGCAAACCAGTTTCGCCGATCCTAATTTAAACGCGCATGCCAATGCTTCGGAGCCTGTTCAGCATAGCCCGGTTAATGCTTTTGGCGGGCAATTGCCTGCTAAGCCGGGCTTTGGCTATGATTCTTATCTGGTAAAAACTGATCTGATACCTGATGTAGATCTGAAGCAAAACTTTAAGGTTGAACAGCTTTCAACTGCTCCCGAAAACCTGCTTCACCTGCCGTATCAGCATGATCAGCCTTTTGATATTGATCTGAACAGGATACTGAGTAATATCAATACCTCGGGACCCTCAAATGCTTTACCGTTTACCGGCGCACCTGTTGCTACCGAAATTCCTTTTTATTTTTTGTCGGATGGCCATGGCTTGCCAGCGGTAAAATCTGACAGGGAAAAAGCAAAGCAAGTTGGTATCAGTGGTATCGTCACTCCGCCGTTTGATGTAAACGTTGTGCGGCGCGATTTTCCGATATTGCAGGAACAGGTGAATGGCAAACAACTGGTATGGCTGGACAATGCCGCCACTACTCAAAAGCCTAAACAGGTAATTGACCGCATCACCTACTTTTACGAGCACGAAAACTCGAACATCCACCGTGCCGCGCACGAATTAGCTGCGCGGGCTACAGATGCTTATGAAGGTGCACGCAAAAAAGTGCAAACCTTTTTGAATGCGCGTTCCATCAACGAGATCATTTTTGTACGTGGCGCTACCGAAGCCATCAACTTCGTAGCCAAAAGCTGGGGCGAGCAAAATTTGGTTGCCGGAGATGAAATCATTGTTAGTCAACTGGAACACCATGCCAACATTGTTCCGTGGCAGCAGCTTGCCGCTAAAAAGGGTTTGAAAATTAAAGTGATCCCTGTTGACGACGACGGACAGATCATACTGGACGAATATGTAAAACTGCTTGGCCCTAAAACCAAACTGGTTTCATTTACCCAGGTATCAAACGCCTTAGGTACGGTTACTCCGGCTGTGCAAATTGTTCATCTGGCGCATTTGGCAGGAGCTAAAGTACTGGTGGATGGTGCTCAATCTGTATTACATATGCCGGTTGATGTGCAGACTCTAAATGCCGATTGGTTTGTGTTTTCAGGCCACAAGGTGTTTGGGCCTACAGGTATCGGTGTGCTTTATGGCAAAGAAGATCTGTTAAACCAAACCCAGCCATGGCAGGGCGGCGGCAACATGATCAAGGATGTTACTTTCGAGTACACCCAATACCATGATGCCCCCGGCAGGTTTGAAGCCGGTACCGGTAATATTGCCGATGCCGTTGGCCTTGGCGCTGCCATTGATTATGTAACCCGTTTGGGTATGCCGGCAATTGCCCAATACGAACACTATTTGCTTGTTTATGCAACCCAGTTGTTAAAAGAGGTAAAAGGGATCCGGTTGATTGGTACAGCACATGAAAAGGCAAGCGTATTATCATTTGTGCTGGATGGCTACAAAACTGAAGAGGTTGGTCATGCTTTAAATGAACAAGGCATCGCGGTACGGTCGGGGCATCATTGCGCCCAGCCTATTCTTAGGCGATTTGGTGTTGAAGCAACAGTACGCCCTTCGCTGGCATTTTATAACACCTGTGCCGAAATTGATTTACTGGTAAACACGCTTCATAGTCTTAAACGATAACCACCAAAACCACCACATGAGAGACGATAAGCTTGACAGTTTTATACAATTGCTTTATCAAACCCATAAAGCCGAATGGGAAGCTACTCCGAAGATCAGACAGTGCGTTGGCTGGCTGTCTGATCTGTTTGAGTTTTTATTCCCGAACAACCACGCCAACAAATTATCGATATATGGCGGTCACCTGAAAAAGAACCAGATTGATCTCGAAAACATCCTACTAAGCTATCTTGATCCGAAAGATATAGATATTGAGGGCGTGGTTGCCTCGTTTTATGATGCTTTGAACGAGATCTACCAAAACCTGCGGCACGATGCCTCCATGATCTACGAGAAAGACCCGGCCGCCACCAGCGTGCACGAGGTAATTGTATCTTATCCGGGCTTTTACGCCATCGCGGTTTATCGCATAGCGCATCAGCTTACCCGGCTGGCTATCCCTATTTTGCCACGGATCTTATCCGAACACGCGCATGGTAAAACAGGTGTAGATATCCATCCCAAAGCAGAAATTGATGTGCCCTTTTGTATCGATCATGGTACCGGCATCGTGATAGGTGCCACAAGTGTTATCGGCAAAAATGTAACTATTTATCAGGGGGTAACATTAGGGGCCTCGCAGGTAAGCAAGGATCTGTCGGAAACAAAGCGCCACCCAACCGTTGAGGACAACGTGGTGATCTACGCACGCAGCACCATTTTAGGCGGCCGAACGGTAATTGGCCATCACAGTGTAATTGGAGGTAGCGTGTTTTTAACAAAAAGCGTACAGCCGTTTTCGCATGTTTTCAATACCCACCAGTTAAGGATAGAGGTTAAGGAAGGCCTGCAATAATTTTAAAAATATCATGGTATCTAAACTCAGCTCATCAGAGATCATACATTTCCTGCTCATCCTCCTGCTCATCCTCATCCCGGCGAGGTTACTTGGCGAACTATGCCGCAGGTACAAACTCCCGGCTATCATCGGCGAGATCTTCGCCGGGATTATTGTAGGGCCTACTGTGGTGGGCGCATTAGCTCCCGGTCTTTTTGATAACATATTCCTGTCAACACCGCACGCGTTCCAGGCATTTGATGGCATTGCCAATATCGGTATCATTTTACTGATGTTTATTGCAGGTTTTGAGGTTGATTTGAAACAGATCAGGCAGAACGGCAAGCAGGCAATCAGTATCAGTCTGACGGGTATTTTATTTCCTTTCGCGATTGGCTTTGGCGCGGTGTGGTTTCTGTACCAAAGCCATTTCGCCAATGGCTTTAATAACCAGTTGGTTACCTCGCTGTTTTTCGGTACGGCGTTATCCATCACTGCCTTATCAGTAATTGCCAAAATCCTTTTAGACCTTGATCTGCTCAATACCCGCATCGGCAATATCGTGCTGACATCGGCCATGGTTGATGATTTTTTGGGATGGATCTTGTTTTCGATTATTATCCAATTGATGAACGTTGGCAAGGGTGACGCTTCATTTTGGGCTGTGAGTATCGTTGTGCTTTATGCCATTTTTATGCTCACCGGCGGGCGTTGGATAATCCATAAATTACTTGCGTTAGCCGGAAAAGGCGAAAAACCCGGCAGGGTACTTACTATGGCTGTTTGCCTTTGCCTTATCAGTGCCTGTATTACAGAAGGCCTCGGCGTGCGTGGTATTTTCGGAGCGTTTTTGGTTGGTATCGGAATTAACGATTCACCATATTTCAGCGAGAAACATAAGCATGTTTTGCATCAGTTCACCATTAATGTATTAGCGCCATTGTTTTTTGCTTCGGTAGGTTTACGGTTAAATTTCATAGCAAATTTTAACCTCGAAGTGGTGGTGATCATCCTGGTTATAGCCTGCCTTGCTAAACTGATAGGCGCCGGTATAGGCAGCGCCATGAGCGGCATGAGCAAAAATGAATCGATAGCGGTAGCCTTCGGGATGAATGCCAGGGGATCGCAGGAGATAGTTTTAGGTTTACTGGCCCTGCAGGCAAAAATCATCAGCGGACCGGTATTTGAAGGTTTGGTGGTGATGACCGTTGCAACCATGATCATATCCGGCCCTATCATGAAACATTATTTTTTGAAGGAGCAAAGGGCGCAGTCTGAACGAACAACTACTTTGCAACGTAAAACCATACAAGCTGAACCAAATGAACAGCTTTTATAATTGAGTTTTACGAAGCGACTAAACAACAATAACCCGAAAAGAAATTAAAAGGAGGAAAATTTAAAGGTAAAGGGGGAGCAATGAGTGTAAAGGAGATCATATACAACCCTTCATGATAAAATCACCCCATCCCCCACTTTATAAACTTCATGAAATTTGATACCTTGTTTTTCGAAGTGCTTAACATAGGCCGCATATCGCTGAACGATAAAAAAATCTTTAGCGTAGCCATCATGTACCGGGAAAATTTGTTTTGGCTTTAATTCATCGGCAAATGCGGCGATGGTTGGTTCATTAGTAAAAGGGGCCATGGTAACCATCAGCAATAGTTCGATACCCTTAAAATTCAAAAGCTTATCCTCCATCGAATCAACCGGGTGCAACACTTTATTATTGATGAGGAAGCCGGTCATTTGTGGCAAAGGGTTATCCATGATCAGTTCGTGCTTAACCGGGAACGCCTGGAGTTTAAACGGTCCGGCCTTATGTGTGCCTTCCTCTAAAATAAGGTATTTGATATCAGTTTTATCCAGTTCTTTAGAAACCTGCGTGTTGGTGATCACGGTTGCGCCGCTTAATTCCACAATACTTTTCAAAATATCTACATCGAAGTGATCTGGGTGAATATGTGTGATAACTATGCTTCGCACATCTTTAAACATCCCGGGCGTTACCAAACCTTCGGCAAATGAAAACCTGCCGGGATCAAATAATAACTGGTAATTATCCAATTCGAACAAAAGGCACGAGTGAAGGTATTTAGAGATTTTCATAAGCTGGATTAGAGGGTGATGCTTTTCTCCTTAAATATACATAGGAAATATCAGGTAGTTTTAAAAAGTTAATTAGTCCGGGGCAACAATTGCAAAATCACTTACCTTGCACTGTTCAATCCAATACCTGTTTAAAAAACATACTATCAATTTATGATAAAAGATACGCTCAAAAAATTGATCATTCGCGATCTTGAAAAGTTAAAACTGGAAATAGAGGCTTACCAAAACGAAGACAAGATCTGGCATATCGAAAAAAGCATCCTAAACTCGGCAGGAAACCTTTGCCTGCATTTGGTTGGTAATTTGAATACGTATATAGGTGCAGAATTTGGCAATACCGGTTATGTTAGAAATCGCGAAGATGAGTTCGCGCTAAAAAATGTACCACGTGCTGAACTAATGGGTAAAGTTGAAGGAACGATCCTAATGATTGAAAAAACCTTCGACCTGATATCAGATGAGCAGTTAAACGAAAAATATCCGGCCGAGATCATACTAAAAGATGCAACTACCGAATACTTCTTTGTTCACCTGGCCATGCACCTCGGCTACCATTTGGGGCAGATCAATTATCATAGGCGATTGCTGGACAATTGATCACCAATCCATCAAACACAAATTTATAACAACTCCGTAGCCAAATTAGCCAACTCACTCCGCTCCCCTTTTTGCAGGGTGATGTGCGCATATAGCGGGTGCCCTTTAGCTTTATCGATCAGATAAGATAATCCATTACTTTCGGCATCAAGATATGGCGTATCTATCTGGTAAATATCACCGGTAAATACAAACTTGCTATTCTCACCGGCACGCGAAATGATGGTTTTAACCTCATGTGGCGTAAGGTTCTGGGCCTCATCAACTATAAAAAAGATCTTGCTCAGTGTTCGCCCGCGAATAAAGGCCAGCGGCGCTATCGAGATCTTATCGTTATTTACCAGTTCGTCAATTTTGGCCTGCATTTTTTCGTCGTCGGCAAACTGATCTTTAATAAATTTCAGGTTATCCCATATCGGGGCCATGTATGGGTCTATTTTCGATTTGATATCGCCGGGTAAAAACCCGATATCTTTATTGCTTAAGGGTACTATTGGCCGGGTAACAAAAATTTGGCGGTAATATTTGCGTTGCTCAAGCGCGCTGGCCAATGCCAGCAATGTTTTGCCCGTGCCTGCATTACCCTGAATAGTTACCAGTTTTATATCCGGGTGTAAAAGCGCATGGATAGCGAACGACTGCTCAACATTACGGGGATGAATATTCAACACGGGCTGCTCAATTACCTTTTCCAGCTGTTTACTTTGCGAATTGTAAAAACCAACCACATCGCTCTTTTTACCTTTTAGCACGTAAAAGTGATTATTGGTATAAGATGTAATGTTCAGGTTTTCTGCGGGCAGATTCTCATTTTTATTTAAGGTAGAGATCAACTTCTCAGTTACCTTATTTACATCGGTTTTACCGGTATAAAGTTCTTCAAGGTTTTTAACCTTGCCGGTTTCATAATCTTCGGCATGTAAGTTTAAGGCTTTTGCCTTTAGGCGCAGACAAATATCCTTCGATACCAATACTACCTTTTTCTCGGGATTCTCTTCCTGTAAACCCAAGGCGGCGTTCAGTATGCGATGATCTGTTTTATCCGAACCAAAGATCTGTTCGGCATCCAATCCGGTGTTTTTAACGTCCATAGCAACCTTAAAACGGCCTTTGCTTTTGCCGTTGAGGGGCAACCACTCGTTCACCACATTGTTGTGCGACCAATCATCCATCAGTCTGATAAAGCTGCGGGCCTCAAAATTACGGGTATCGTTGCCGTTTTTCTTGTTATCAAGTTCTTCCAGTACCTGCACAGGTATGGCTACGTCATGTTCCTGGAAATTTTGAAATGCATTGTGATCGTATAGGATCACGGAGGTATCTAAAACAAATATTTTCTTCTGGTTACGCTGGCCGTCCTTATTCATATCCGTTAAAAATAATGATTTTAGGTTTTGAAGACAAGATATCCCCAAAAACAAAAAACCTATAAAAGCGAAAACGGGAGTCATCTCTTGCGATTTGAACTCCCGTTTCCAAACTGTTGCTTAACCGTAGTTGCCCAACAGCATCAAGTTTTGTGTATTTTTGACCGACATGATCTTCGTCCGTTGCTCTCACGAGCGGTCGACTAACCTTCAATGTCATCCGGTTTCTGTTTTCTGCTCTCCGTAGACAGCTTTCTTCTTAATTCCGGCACCTCCTTTAACCGTTTTCTTTTTTCTAAAGGCTCTCGCCTTTTTCATTTTTTCGTTCGGCTCAGGGACTTCTTTTGATCTTTAGCGCTCCCGAAGGTTTGCCCGATTCAATTTCTGTTTTCCTGAAAGGTTGTCAAAGTACGTCGTTCTTGATGATTTCAATATCGGGACATAATCGCGATTTGGCAAATATTTTTCATTGTTTTTATTAACAGGTTATCAACCACAAATCAGCACTTATTAACAATAAACAATCAATCGTTTTTAGCTGTAAATACTACTAATCAGCCAGATACGCTACACGGTTATTAACATCGCCCTTTTTCCACCAACAGGCTTAAAAGCTATGCTGCACAAACTATCAAAAACGCGCGAAATCAGAAAAACGTTAAATTTTTTCTGTTAAATGCCGCCAATATCGCTTAGGAATATGGCGCACATGGAGCCTGGTATTTTTGCGCGAAGCGATGTTTACACTGGTAAAATAGTTTTTCCATAAGCTTTGATACATGCCTTCGTCTTCGCTATATGCAGCTATCACATCTGTTGGTTTACCCCCATCGGCAAAATCCATCTCGATAAATTGGGTATCATGCAAATCATAATACAAACCGTAGTTTCTTTTAATATCATAGATCATCCATTTCTGATCGGCATAGCGACTTTTAAAATGCTTGATGAGTAGTGGCAATACATTAAAATCAGGTTCTATACCAGCATAAAATGTTCCGTCGTTCAACTTCTGGAACCGAACAAAGGCTTCCATCCTATGCTTTTCGCGTCGAACCATTTTCAAAATTTCAGATAGGCGCATCACATATTTGTTACCGTAGTCTTCCTCAATATTAATATCGCTATCAAAAGCATAGCGGATAAAGCCAAGGATATTATGATCTTCACCGGCAATTTCTGCCATATGGGTTATATATAAACGTTGTACCCCTGCCGCCGAAAGTTTTTTTCGCAATCCCCGGAGCACACGGTTGGCCCGCACTTCATCCGTAATGATCGGAATTACCTCTTCAAACAAAGCCTCGTTACGCCACTCCCCTGTTATCAATTTTACATGATGCATCTTGCGATCGTATATTTCAAATACGGCCGTCAGCAATCCTTCAAATGTTCCATCGTACAATAGCGTATGCATAATTAAAATAGGCTAAATTGTGTTTGCGTATTTTTAATGTATTTGCTTTGCGATTCGGCCAGGATAAACTGCTTTATGTTTTGCCCGGTAAGGTCGCGCCGTTCAAACTCGTTGCTTTTACAGGTTATAAAATACCGGGCACGGTTAACAGCCACTCCTATCTTTTTCAGTTGCTCCCAACCTAACCGGGCAAACTTGCGCGCACCAACTATTTTTTGTGCCGATAATAAACCAATACCGGGCACCCGTAAAATCAATTGCAGATCGGCCTTATTAATATCAATAGGAAAAACCTGCATATTGCGGATGGCCCAACTTAGTTTTGGATCTATATCCAGATCAAGTAGTGGGTTGCCCTCGTTCACTATTTCATTAACATGGAAGCCATAAAAGCGCATTAACCAATCGGCCTGGTAAAGTCGGTTCTCGCGCACCATGGGTACGGCAGTATTCAAGGCAGGCAAACGCTGATCGGCCAGAACAGGCACATACCCGGAATAATAAACCCGCTTTAAATTGAAGTTTTTATAAAAATAGTTGGCCGACTGTAAAACCTGCTGATCGCTTTCTGGTGTAGCTCCTACTATTACTTGTGTGCTTTGCCCGGCGGGCGCAAACATCGGGGTGCTTTTAAAAAGCTTTTTCTCTTCTTTATTTTGGATGATCTCATCCTTTAAAAACCTCATCGGATCGATCATATCCTGGCGGTTTTTATCTGGCGCCAATAATTTTAAACCTGCTTCGGTAGGCATTTCCAGGTTAACGCTTAGCCTATCAGCATACAGCCCTGCTTCACGCATTAACTCATCACTTGCACCGGGGATGGATTTTAAGTGGATGTAGCCGTTAAAATTATGCTCGGTACGGAGTTTCTTTGCCACGCGCACCAGCCGTTCCATGGTATAATCGGCATCTTTAAAAATACCGGAACTTAGGAACAGACCCTCAATATAATTGCGGCGGTAAAAATTGATAGTAAGATCAACCACTTCCTGCACAGTAAAGGCGGCACGTTTGATATCATTATTTTTTCGGGATACACAGTAAGCACAATCAAATATGCAGTGGTTGGTAAGCAAAATTTTCAGTAAAGAAACGCACCGGCCATCCTCAGTATAACTATGACAAATACCGTTACTGGCATTGCCCAAGCCCTTATCTTTGTTTTTTCTTTTACTCCCGCTTGATGCACATGATACATCATATTTGGCCGCATCGGCCAAAATATTAAGCTTTTCTGTTATCCTTTCCTCATTCATACCAAATCAAAAATACTAATATTTTTAGTATTTTATAATTATTAGGATAATTTTTTTCTGACCCGGGATTGGGGAGATTTATAGGATTGGTTGAATATTAAAAATCAACGTAAATCCTATTAATCCCCAAAATCCACCAAAATCACGGTTCAGACAACCTCAAATCAACCCAAACAAATCAACAACGATGAGGTTGCTTTACAAAGGAGGAACCAAATCATGGAAAAATTATATACCGCTGTAGTAACAGCAAAAGGTGGCCGTGATGGCCATATCAAATCAGAAGATGGCGTTATTGATATGCAACTAAAGGCTCCCGCAGCATTGGGCGGCGAAGACGGTTATGCCAATCCGGAGTTATTATTTGCTGGTGCCTGGGGCGCCTGTTATCTAGGGGCTTTAGGCTCGGTTGGTAAACGGGATAATGTAGATGTAACCCAGGCTACGGTTGATGTACATATATCATTCAATAAGGAAAGCGAAGCGGCTTATGCTTTATCGGCCGAATTGCACGTGCATATTCCCGGAGTAGATTGGGATATTGCCCAGAAAATGGCCGAAGCCGCACATCGTGCCTGTCCATATTCAAAGGCAACAAGGAATAATATTGCCGTTAAAGTTTTGGCCGATTAAAATGAATCAGGCCGACATAAAAAATGTCGGCCTGATTTTAATTCTTATAGTATTTAATTAACCTTAAAAGAGTTAACAGCTTTATCAAATACATCCTGAAAACCAGGTTTATCTGCGGCCAGTTCGGTAGTGGTAATGATATAAGCCGAACCGTCATTAGCCGGTATTACATATGAACCAAGTTGTAAATCAAGGTTCTGAACAACGGCATTATACTTTATCACTTTACTCTTTATCCCATTAATTGTAATATCTGTTTGCTTAAGATTTACAGGCTCCACTCCCCCCATATGTTTAAGGTTATAATCAATATATTCATCAAAGCTCATCCCTTTCATATTATCCTTAAGAATATTCAGATTAACCTGGAAACCATTAGCTTTTGGACCCATAAGAAAGGTGAACCTAACGCCGTTTGCTTCTTTTTCAACACGCTGCCAGCCTTCAGGAATATCGATAGTAAAACCCCTCGCAGTATCTTTTAATGTTTTTGCCGACTGTACGTAAGATTTAATTTGAGCATCAAGATCGTTCTTTTTTTGATTACCCCTACACGAAAAAAAGGCCACAATTACTGCAAGGCCCAATAATTTAATTGATTTGTTTTTCATAATAACGTTTAAGTTTTATGAAGTAAACTTAAAAAAGTTTTTTGGTTCTGAAGTCATAAAAAAGAGCCGCCCCACTGGGGCAGCCCTCAAACCAAACTAACTACTTTATGAAAACAGTCTTTAATTATTTTACAGCTATTTCTCTTGATTGAAATTTAGCTTCTTCTCTTTTAGCTACGGTAAGCTTCAAGATACCGTCGGTGTAATCAGCCTCAATTTTTGACTGATCGGCGCTTTCTGGTAAAGTGAATGACCTTACAAATGAATTGTAGCTGTATTCGCGTTTGCTGAATTTTTTACCTTCTTCAACATTTTCAGCTTTCTTTTCGGCAGCAACACTTAATACGTTTTTGTCGATGTTGATCTTGAAATCTTCTTTTTTCAAACCGGGAACGGCTAATTCAATGTGAAATTCGTTTTCGGTTTCGGCAATGTTAACAGCAGGCACACGGGCAATCAATTTATCGCTTAAAAATGAATCATTGATCAGTGAATCAAATACATCGCTAAAAAACGGGTTAGCTGATGTATTTTTAAGGCCGTTGTTGAATTTTACTAATGTCATGGTTGTATGTTTTAAAAGTTTTGTTTTTTGTTAACTTCACAACCTATTAATCAACTGCTGTACCAACAGCAAAAACGCCTAATTTAACCGACAAAAAGACACGTTCATTTATTTTAGGCAGACAAAATGACCGAAAATGGCTGAAAAACTTACTGATTACAAATATAAAACCCCTATCCCTATCCGCTTTTCGGATATAGATTCATTCGGGCACGTAAACAATGCGGTGTATTTAACCTATTTTGAAATTGCCCGCATTGGATATTGGAAAGAAGCTATTGAATGGGACTGGAATAATACCGGCATTATCCTGGGGCGCTCGGAGATCAACTATTTAAAACCCTTAACTGTGCAGGATAATATAGCTTGTTATGTGCGCACTATACGTATAGGCAACAGTAGCTTTGATATGATGCATGTTTTAGTAAAGATAACCCCAGCGGGCGAGGAAATTGTAACCACAGGGAAAACAGTATGCATTAGCTATGATTATTCGGCCAATAAATCTGTGCCCATCCCTACGCCGGAACGACATAGAATGATCAATTATGATGAGCCGAGGTTGATTTTGAATACGAATTAATTCTCCCTCCATGTCATTTGCGAGGTACGAAGCAATCGCACATAGGCGGTCCGCTCTGTATAGTTCGCGATTGCTTCGTACCTCGCAATTGTAAAGGTTAGATAATTCGGTAACAGAATTAGGGATTATTTTTGTTGTTTAGGGTAGCCATATCAATGGGCTTTTT
>NZ_JBDOQS010000026.1:0-22430 GCF_039839285.1 Mucilaginibacter sp. CAU 1740
ATGAACATACCTTATGGTTGTTGGGGTGACCATCTGCTCTCATCCCTTTTCACTTTATTTGATTGCTAATTTATCAATTGACAACAAACATAGGAGGGGTGACAAGCAAAGCGATGTCGGGGTAAGTCGACGCCGCGTTTATTAACGCTGATAATTATTTAAAAACTTTTGGCGAAGGTTAGCCCAAATCTTCCTTCCTGGTAAGTGGGCAATACCAAAGTATTATTGTTACTTTTCTCATTCCCACCACGGAATACGCTGTTACGGATAAGCGGATACAGATAATAAGCCGCCTTGGTTGATAAAATACCGAAACCGGCCCCTGCTATAATATCGCTAAACCAGTGTTTGTTATTGTAAACCCGTAATATGGCTGTTGTAGTAGCAAAAGCATAACCAACACCGCCATATATGGGCGATCGGTCGCCATACTCCTGCGCCATAAACTCTGCCGAAACAAAGGCGTTACCGGTATGCCCGGATGGGAACGAAAGATTGTTTGAGCCATCGGGTCTCATACGGTGAGTAACACGCTTCAATCCGAAAGTGGTACCAGCGAATATCGCCTCGGATAACGCAAGTAATATGGTACGATCAATAAAAGTATTTTTACCATGAACGCCTACCGCGTTTAAACCATAAACCGATATAATGGGCGCGTATTGCAGGTAATTATCAACCGAAGTATGAAAACCGGGATGATCTTTGATCATGTCGTTCCGCACATCGTAATCAATATTGCGGATAAACTTCACCTTTAACGATAGTAAGCCATAAGCAACAAAGGCTGCCGGCGGAATGTACGATGGTATTTTGCTTTGAAGATGTTTAACCGTATCGGGCAGGGTGAGGATATTGCGCGCCGAATCTTTTTTCAAAGAATCGGTTTTTACCGCACCTGTTTGTAAAGTATCCTTAACCTGGGCATAAGCTGGCAGCGAACATGCTACAGCTAAAAGCATCGAAATAAAATAAAACCTGAAATTTTGCAAAGAATCCCCCTTATTAAGCGCTGATAAACACAATTATACCGTGCAATTCTGTAGAATTTCTGAAGCACGTAAATACTAAATTAACACGCTGTTAACGTAAATTATATATAATATGTTGTACGGGACCGTTAATTGATTTTGATTACGTTGATTGCGCTGATTTTATTTATAAGGATTACACCGATTGCTTTTTGATTTCACCGATCTTTTGGCTCGCCTCCTTGGCGGGCGTGTCTCCACGCCCGCTTGCATGCTTTGCCTGGAATATTCAATAAATTCTTTAATTGAGTTCAGAACTAACCTCTAATCACTAACCTCCAACCTCTTTAATTGTATTTTTAACAATAAATAATTTTAGCTATGTTTGGTCTGCTCCAATAAACCGCCAAACATTACCTAAATGAAACTCATTAAACTTATCCCCTGCTTTCTGCTGCTTTTTAAGCTATCTGTTTTTGCCCAGCAACCCGCTACTATCAGGATTGATGCAAACAATAAAATTGGCGATATGTACCCCGTTTGGGCATGGTTTGGGCACGACGAGCCTAACTATACCTACATGAAAGATGGGCGCAAGCTATTGAGTGAACTGGCAGCTTTAAGTCCTGTTCCGGTACGCATGCGGGTACATAACCTGCTTACCAGCGGTGATGGCAAGGCGGCGCTTAAATGGGGATCGACCAATGCCTATACCGAGGATGCTAACGGCAAACCCATATACAATTGGCATTTAGTAGATAGTATTTTTGATACCTATATTAAATTGGGAATGAAACCTTACGCCCAGATAGGTTTTATGCCCGAGGCTTTATCAACCCACCCTACCCCATACAGGCATTACTGGAAACCCGGCGATAATTATGACGATGTGTACACCGGCTGGGCTTATCCCCCCAAAGATTACAACAAATGGGAAGAACTTGTTTATCAATGGGTAAAGCACTCGGTTGAACGCTACGGCAAGGCAGAGGTTGAAAGCTGGTACTGGGAGGTTTGGAACGAACCAAACATCGGTTACTGGAAAGGCTCCATGCAGGAGTTTTTTAAACTATATGATTACGCCGCCCAAGGCGTAAAGCGGGCATTACCTACCGCACATGTTGGTGGCCCCGAAGTAGCGGGCGGCTCAAGCCCCGGTGGAATGAAGTTTTTAAATGCTTTCATTAAGCATTGCATTGCTGATACTAATTATGCCACGGGTAAAATTGGTTCGCCTATTGATGTGATCTCTTTTCATGCTAAGGGGCAACCTACTTTAGTTAACGGCCATGTGCGGATGAATATGGCACCACAGATCCGCGACATTCGCGAAGGTTTTAAAATAGTAGCTTCCTATCCCGAAACCAAAAACATCCCGATAGTTATAGGCGAGTCGGACCCTGAAGGTTGCGCTGCTTGCGGCATGGCTACCAATCCATCAAACGCTTACCGAAATGGCACCATGTATTCGAGCTATACTGCGGCATCCATTGCCCGTGAGTATCAACTGGCCGATTCGTTAGGGGTAAATTTTATGGGATCGGTTTCATGGTCGTTCGAGTTTGAGGACCAGCCCTGGTTTTACGGTTTTCGCGACCTGGCTACCAACGGGGTTGATAAGCCTGTGTTGAACGTTTTCAGAATGCTCGGGATGATGAAAGGCAAACGGCTGAAAGTAAACGGCAGTGAGATGTACCCGCTAAAAACCGTAGCTGACTCGAGTATCAGAAAAAGTACAGATATTGGCGCGCTTGCCTCTATTGATAAAAAAGAAATGACCGTATTGCTGTGGAACTATCACGATGATGATCAGCAGGACACAGCCCGTACAGTAAACCTCCGGATAGATCATCTGCCGCCAACATTGATCAAACTAACTCAATACAGGATAGATAACCAGCATAGTAACGCCTACGAGGTTTGGAAAAAGATGGGATCGCCGCAAAAACCTCCCCCTGCACAGGTAAAAGAACTTGAAAAAGCCGGGCAATTACAAAAATTTGGCAAGCCTGTTACTTTACTTGCAAAATCGGGATTATCCGGCGCTACCGTACAGTTACCGCGGCAGGGTGTTGCGTTATTGAAATTTAGCTGGTAGCTAACGGTCCTGGCAAAAATGTGCCCAGTTGTTGTAACCGCAAAATAAGGCCAAAATATCCAGGGTATAAGGCGATGGTTTAAACCTTGCCGGCGTAACCCCAAATGCTTTATTCAATGCATGTAAACTAAGCTGGTGGCCGGTTTGCATGGTTATCATGGTTTGCAATATGGAAGTTTCGGTAAAATCAAGACCAGCCTTTTTTAACACCATGCTTTTAAGTGCCTCGAAGCATGCATCGGGAAATGGTTTAAGCAAAATTTAGATCAATAAATAACAGTGAACACACAAAACAATACAGGCAGCGGTCAAAACAACTTTAAGTTGTAAAAATGTATATTAAAATCCAAATTCAAACTACAATGTGCCGACGAATAGCAGGTTTTTATCGACGAAGCAGGCTTTCTATTGAAATATTAACACGACAATTAATTAATCCAAGGCTTTGCAGGTGAGATTTCGCCCAGTAAATGAACGCCTAAAAGATCAATTATTATTAAACATCATACAAAACAAAAAACCCTCTCTCAGTAAAAACCGAAAGAGGGTCAGTCAACCTAACAGTACTGGAGTACTACCTGTTAGTTAATAATTATATATGCTTAAATTATAAACCGAAACCATAGGCCAGGCGCAAGCCTACTAAACCAAAATGATCCTGGTTAGCGCCCGAAAAGTTTTCATAGCGCACGCTTAAGTCCCAGCTTTTATTGGCATAGCCTAAGCCCGGTGAAAGGTCAAGCCTATGTGGCCCCCAACCTTGTTCCAGTTTTTCGAAAGCAATACCGGCCTCACCCGCAACATATACACCAGGAACAAAAAACTCTTTAAAACCAGCTTTGATCGGGATCTCGCCGTAACTGCCGTAACGTTTACCTGTTACAGGATCTTTTTTTGGGAAAAAGTGATAACCGCCCATAGTGTAGGTAAGTGCAAAATTGTTGCTTACACCATATTGCAAACGGGCTGTACCACCAAGTGTAAATGTGCTGCCCAACCTTGCTGATCCGGTTGGTACGCCGGTTTCAATTCCTAAACCTAAACGGAACGCATTTGCAGGTGTGGTTTGCGCTTTTACCGTATTTGAAAAAAACAGTGCACCTGCTACAAGGGCAACCGCTGTTAATTTTGATAATAATTTCATGTTTGATTTTTTGTGTACATAGTGATTACCGTCATTTTAACACAAGCGTTGCCTGCCGAACGAGATTTTTTGATGTCAGCTAAAAAATATTCCAGAAATAATTACATAGCCTGTTAAACCCTCTGCTTATTTATCACTCCAATAAATAAACCGAACATATCATAAAATACACCAACAATATTATACCTAAACCTTATACCAACCTACAATTTCACACAATAAACATTTTACTACCTTTGTAACTATTATGAAAAAACTTAAACCTTTACTTTTTCTATGCCTTTTAAGCGTATTTGCAGCCTGCAAAAAAGACACCGCTACCCCACAACCTTCCACTCCCCAACAGGAGGAAATAGCTGTAACCGATTCAGGGTCATATACTGTTAATGGAAAAACTTATGTTGTAAACTCATTCGGCAATTTCTCAGTAAGTAATACGGACGCCAGTTTAAAAATTGATTCGGTTGTTGACCATGTTAATTATTATATCTCGGGTAATAAAGATTCTGTTTTCTTTGCGCGCACCTACGGCATTTCTAATTATAAAGATGAGGGCTACATGGAGATCTCGTTTTTTAAAAAATATAGCAAAACTGAAATGCATAAAGATGGAACCGGCCTTTTGTACAATCCTAACGATCCGATTGATTTATTTAAGGTTGGCAAATACAACTTCCAGGTTGATTATACCAGGGCGAACGCGAACAATGGGGTAGCTGTTAGCATCTACAAAAACGGCCGGAGTTATATTACCCGCTCACTTGCAGAAAACACAACAATAAAACAGGAAAGCCAGAATGCAAGCCATTTTGAAATAATATCCTTAAAACACTTAAAATACGGGGCATATTTATTAGAAGCCAAATTTAACGCGGTTGTATTTGACGGCGAAGAAAAACCACACCAGGTAACTAATGGGTATATACGCATGACGATCCCATAAGCTGAATAGCAATTAGATAAAAGGCCGTTCGCTAAGTGGACGGTCTTTTTCTTTTTCATAGAGGTAATTAAGGGTTATACCTTATTTTCGTGTATAAATTGCTTCTCATGAAAATAGCTGTAGCCTCTCCCCCATTTCCAAAATCAATTTCCGATGGCCTGCATAATGCCGAAAAATTGATACAGGAAGCAGCGAACAGGCAGGCAGAGATCATTTGCTTTCCCGAATCGTACATTCCGGGTTATCCCGGCATGGTAGCCGAACCGGAAGCTAAATCGCCAAAGATATTGAATGCCGCTTTGGATAAGGTTTGCGTAATGGCCAAAGCAAACAACATAGCCGTAGTAATGCCCATGGATTGGTATGGCGAGGATGGCTTATTGAACATAGCCCACGTAATTTCAAAAACCGGCGAATTACTCGGCTATCAAACCAAAAATCAGTTAGATCCTACCGAAGATACTATGTGGGTGCCCGGCACGCAACGAAACATATTTGAATTAAACGGCCTAAAATTCGGCATCACTATTTGCCATGAAGGTTTCCGCTATCCCGAATCGGTAAGATGGGCGGCACGGAATGGTGCGCATGTGGTTTTCCACCCGCATTTTACGGGAAGCAACACCGATGGCCTGCTATTGAAAGAATGGGGAAGCATAGGTAACCCATATTATGAGAAAGCAATGATGATGCGGGCTTTGGAAAATACGATATATTTTGCAAGCTCTAACTATGGTTCTCTGTTCCCCGAATCGGCCAGTTCCATTATCGCGCCAGATGGCAAATGTTTAGCCTGGCAAGCTTATGGAACAACGGGAGTAATTGTGGCGGATATCGACTTGGAAAAGGCTACCGCTTTATTGGCAAAACGCTTTAAGCCGCAGCTTTACGAGTATGGTAAATAATTGACCGGTTATTACTTAAGGAGTTCGAGCACTATGATCACTGCGTTGTTGCTCAAGGCTTCCATATCAATTTCAGCTTCCTGCCAAAGCGCCAATCCATCGCGCTGATGCAGTAACCGGCCCTGTACTTCAAATGCACCGGCTACAACAAACGTATAAAAAAGGGAGTTTTTTTGGGTTAGATGGTAAAGCGCATCTGCACGACCGGCAAACATGCCAATGCTTAACTTAAACGGTAAAGCAGCCTGTTCATGCCCTATCTTAATCAACTCATTCTGCTTATCGGCCAGATCAAAATTAAAGATCCTGCCATCGAAGAAATCAACCTCACTATCTATAAAAAAATACAAATAATTGATCTTGTCGTTAGGGTAACGATTCACCAGTTTCAATACCTCGCCGGGGAAGGCGTAATCCATATATACCTGCCCAACGTCAATAATACGGCTATCACGGTTAGCATTCTGTAAAAGCAGTTCGCCGGTTATGGGGATAAATGCTATATAGCCCGCCTTTTCGGCCCGGAACAGGGAGGTCTTTCCACCTTCCAAAACCTCCTCATTAAATACACTGAGCCTGCCAAAGGGTTTACGGTGCTCATTGAAATAAGTACCGTAATTGAAACTGCTGTAACGCTGCAACGTGTTGGTTTCTGTAAATCCCCTTTGGTAGGCCAGATGTATTTGTCCCGGTGATAGCTTTTCCATTTTAGATGAGGTATTGTAATGAATAGATGTTTACGTATGGCTGTATTTGCAACAGGTTGGTGAGTGCTTTCCTGCTTTCATCCGACAATTTATTTTCGGGCAGGTGATCTGATATCAACAGAAAATTATCAATCGTATCATGCCAAATCATCGGCTCCGAATAAAAATTTAAAGCTACCTGGTGTTTGGCCTTATCATTAATATCCGAATTGATGATCTCTAACTGAAATTTATTGAACGTAAGGAAGCGCCTGCCAAGGTTGTTCAAAATATCGGGCATAATACCATTAAGCTGCTGAACGTAGCCGGTTACAGATGGTGCAACCATGCCCGTTAAACGCTGTGCGTTTGGCACATTCCTGAGCAAATCGGCATAGGATGTATATTCCGTACCCAGGCTAAAGTTTTGGGCCTGCATTTTAAATTCAAGGTAAGTGCTCTCGAATACCATCTTATCCCATGCTTTGGCAGCACCCTGGTCGATGATTTTTCTGTAGCACAGCACTATCACACGTTTTGGCATCATATCCTGTTTATTAGTATCAATTAGGCCGGTACGCTGAAGTTGATAGTTAACACAAAACCATCGGTAGTATTACCGGTAACCGAAGCCAGTTCGAGCGAGTAGCCATCACTAAATACGTTATCGCTGGCGTTGTAAGTATAGCCGCTCATGCCTTTGGTATAACCATTTACGGCTGCTAAGGCAGTGCCCGTACCCTCGGGGAAAGCGATCTGGGTTACCTTTAATGATGTGCCGGTTGAGTTATAAATATGCGCGTGGATATGCGTAGCCCTGCCGGTGTACCAACCCGGAAAAATGGACGTAAAAGTTACCAGGCCGTTGGTATCGGTAGTTTGCCTGCCACGTAAAAAGTGTACCGACGTATAATTGGTTGATTGCGAACCGCTGCCGCCATATTCGGAGTAATTGCCTGCTGCGTCGCAGTGCCAGATATCAACCAAGGCACCCGATAGCGCGTTGCAGCTATTGTTAGTGTTGTTGATTGTAATTTTCACGGTAAGCTTGTAACCGGTACGGTCGTCGGTGATGTTACTTCTGACGTATGATGCAGGAGAATGCGTTGGATATGGCCCTTCGGTTTCAGTAGGGGCTACACTGCATGTTCCCGAATCTGTTGAACCGGACGAACTACTGCCGGATGAGGAGCTGCTGGTAGTGGTGGTAGCCACATCCGCGTCTTTTTTACAAGCTTCTACCAATGCAGTGGTAGATACCGCGCCGATCATCAGGCTTTTTAAAAAATTCTTTCTTTCCATGGTTTACTCTCCTTTAAGTTTAAATCAAATCGTTGATTCAAAGCTAAAAGCGTTGAGGTTTGAATGGTAAGATGTGTCGGTTACCGGCCCTTTTGTGTCGATAAGGACGGGCTATTGAATAATTTATGGCTATGATTTGATAAACATACAGTTGTGTGACAGGTATAAACCGCCAAATTTCCCTATCTTTGCATGTTTTTTTGAGAATAGATATTATTTATGGCGTTAAAAAGCAATGCGGTTATAACAGGTATAGGAGGATACGTTCCCGACAACATTTTAACTAATAGCGATTTAGAGAAGATGGTGGATACTAACAGCGATTGGATAGTTTCACGTACCGGGATAAAAGAAAGAAGGATCCTTGCCGACAGATCGCTCGCCACATCTGATATGGCAACGTTTGCCGTACAAAACTTACTTGAAAATGCAAAAGTTGATCCATCAGAGATTGACTGTGTTATTGTGGCCACCTCCACTCCCGATTACCTGCTTATTTCAACAGCCAGTATTGTTGCCGAGAAATGCGGACTGATCAATGCATGGGCATCTGATGTTAATGCTGCCTGTAGTGGTTTCCTTTACGCTTTTACCCTTGGCTCGAGTTTGGTGGAAAGCAATCGCTATAAAAAAGTTATAGTGATAGGTGCCGATCAAAACAGCGCCATTGTAAATTATGCCGACCGTAATACCTGTATCCTTTTTGGCGACGGTGCGGGGGCGGTATTACTTGAGCCAACAACCGAAGACAAGGGTGTGGTTGACAGCGTGTTTAAAACAGATGGCCACGGTCGCCAGCATTTGTTGGTGCGCGGCGGCGGTTCAATGAACCCTGCATCCGAAGAAACCCTCGACGCTAAACTGCACTACATACACCAGGACGGCCGGGTAGTATTTAAAGCCGCCATTAAAGGCATGACCGAAAGCTGCACCGCAGTACTGAAACGTAATAACCTCAGTACCGAAGATGTCAACTGGCTCATCCCTCACCAGGCCAACTACCGCATTATCCACGCCGTTGGCGATGCTTTGGGAATACCCGAAAACCGTGTTAAAATAAACATCGACAGATACGGGAATACCACCGCAGCAACCATTCCATTGGCACTATGGGATTTTAAAGAGGACTTTAAAGAGAACGATAACGTGATCCTCACCGCTTTTGGCGCCGGCTTTTCATGGGGCGCTACTTACTTAAAGTGGGGTAAATTAAGATAAACATCCGCATCATAAACGGATAGATATAACAAGGCTTTCCTAAAATAGGAAAGCCTTTATTTTTTATATACACACAGAACACGATCCCTGATGACTACCGAAGAAAGAATACAAGAAGCCGAATCGCGCATATTCAAAACTGTTTTCCCGAGCGACACCAACCACTACGACACCCTTTTCGGCGGCGCGGCCATGGCCATGATGGATGAAGTAGCTTTTATTACCGCCACCCGCTTTACCCGCAAACGGATGGTTACTGTATCATCAGACAGGATCGATTTCAAAAAGCCCATCCCCGCAGGTACTTTTATCGAGTTAGTAGGCAAAATAGCCCACATAGGCAATACCAGCCTAAAAGTTTCGGTGGAGATCTATATTGAAGAAATGTATTCCTTTGTGCGTGAAAAAGCCATTACCGGTACTTTTACTTTTGTTGCCATTGATGAGCATAAGCATCCAATAAGCGTGATGTAAGCTGAAAGCGGAACGCTTAAAGCACAAAGCTAAAAGCCAGGAACACTCTTTCATTAAGTGAAAAGCCCTTTCGGCCTTAAGCTTTTTGCTTTCAGCCTTCGGCTTTCTAATGGAGTTTCTTACGCTTCAATAATCCACCGGTAGTATCATCGATGCTTTGTTGCACGATAAAAGCCTTAGGATCTATGCGCAGAATAGTTTGTTTAAGCGATGGAATTTCCAACCGCGTCGCAACGGTAAAAACAATATCCCGGGGATCATTTACATGCCCATCTTTACCGTAACCGCTTTTGCCCTGATAAATAGTAACACCACGGCCTAAAGTTATAGTGATAGCCCTGCGGATAGCATCGCTTTTGGTTGAGATCACTGTAATGCCGGAATACTGTTCGATACCATTCAGCAGGAAGTCGATCATTTTGGCGGCCGCCATGTAGGTTAGTATCGAATACATGGCTGGTTCAACACCTAATACCGAAGCCGCCACCCCGAATATCAGCACGTTGAGTAGCAATATAAAATCGCTCACTTTAAGCAATTGCGTTTTTTTGCTTACAAGCACGGCTGCTATTTCTGTACCGTCAAGTACAGCCCCCCCACGCATGGCCAGTCCGCTGCCTGTACCTATAAAAACTCCGCCAAATACCGCTGTGAGCAGTTTATCATGCGTAACATCGGGGAAGCTAACCAAAGCCACGCAGAGAGACAATAAACCTATGGCAATGGTACTTTTTATAGCAAACCAAAGCCCAAGCTTACGGTAACCAAGCCATAAAAAAGGCACATTGATAACGAAGATAAGGATGGAGACCGATATTGGCGTAATGTCAGAGATCAACATGGAAACACCTGTGGCACCGCCATCGATAAAATGACTGGATAGTAGAAAGCCCTTAAGCCCGAAAGCTGCTGATAAAATTCCAAGTCCGATATTTACAGAATCTTTGACGATGTTGATTGCCTTCATGCCCAAATATAACTTTTTGAGGCTATAAACGGGTATGAAAACTCCGCCTGCGGATGATGGGGAGATGGTTTATTTCCTACTTTTGTTGATATCACACTGTTTATCAAACAAAATCATGAAAACATTTATCTTGCTTGTAGCTGCGTTATTGATCAGCAGCATAACCTTTGCGCAAAGTAATATAACACCTGCCGCTCCCGGCGTTACCTATGGTAAAACCATCACTGCCGACAAAGCCATCAATGTTGCCCAACTTGGTACGGCATTAAATACAGACTCGGTTTACAAAGGTCGCGTAAGCGGAAAAGTAGTTGAGGTATGTACTAAAAAAGGCTGCTTCATGAAGATAGCCCGCGAAAACGGCAGCCCGGTAATGATCCGCTTTACCGATTACGCTTACTTTATGCCGCAAAATATTGTAGGCAAAAATGTAGTGGTTGAAGGGATTGCAAAAGTGAACGAAACCAGCGTTGCCAAACTCCAGCATTACGCCGCCGATGCTGGTAAAAGCAAAGAAGAAATAGCAAAGATCGATCAGCCTAAAAAAGATATTGAAATTATGGCTGATGGGGTTTTGGTAGTGAATTGATATTTAGTATGCCTATAGGAAGATTTATAAAAGCGTCATTGCGAGGTACGAAGCAATCCCAAACTATACAGGGCGAACCTGCTTATCGGGGATTGCTTCGTACCTCGCAATGACGTTTAGTAGATATTTTTCTGTTAAAATTGAATATTACTTCACCACCACCTGCGAAGTATTCCTACTCACCTGCTCCAATAAAACAGTTTTGCCATTGGTAAGTTCAGCAATAGTACCATCAGCATAATGGCGCGTAGTGATCAGCGTTAAGCCATCATTATACTTCACTTTAAAATCCTGTTTAAGGCTGGCTAAGAGTTTTTCAAAACGCTCCTCATTCAGATCAAAACAAACAGAAAAACTTAGCGCCGAAGTTTGCATCACATTAACCTTAATATGGTTTTGTGCAAACAGACGAAACACATCGCTTAAATGATCTTCCGTTACAAACGAATAATCTTTGGCCGATACCGATAGCAATACCTGATTTTGCTTTACGATGATCACCGGCTTAACAAAGTTGTTTTTGCCATCTTCTTTTATAACCGTTCCCGGAGCCGATGGATCTGTAAATGGCTTTACCAGTAATGGAATTTTGGCGTTTTGCAGCGGTTTGATGGTTTTGGGGTGGATAACACTGGCGCCGTAATAGGTCATCTCGATGGCTTCGGTGTAGGATAGCTCATCAAATTTCACGGTATCAGCAAAATGCTTTGGATCAGCGTTAAGGATACCGGGAACATCTTTCCAGGTGGTTACTGATTCAGCGCCTAAGCTGGCCGCAAATATCGACGCGGTGTAATCTGAACCTTCGCGGCCTAAGGTTGTTGTAAAGTTTTCTGAAGTTCCGCCTAAAAAGCCCTGGGTTACTATAATGCTTTTTTCCAGCAAAGCAGGAATTTCTTTGCTGATGCTTGCCTTTGTTTTATCCCAATCAACAATACCTTCACGATAGGTGTTATCGGTATGGATATAGCCGCGTACATCCAGCCATTTGCTTTTCACGCCTTCTTTGTTTAAAAAAGCGGATACTATGCGGGTAGATACCAACTCGCCGATGGATACGATCTGATCGTACACAAAATCGTAGCTGTCGTGCGGTTCATCTTCAATCGCCCAATCTACCTCTACAAAGGTATTAGCTACCTCGTCAAAAACAGGGTGACCAGGTTCAAATAGCTCGCTCAGGATATTGTAGTGATAGGCTTTGATCTCATCAAAGATCGCATGCATTTCCTCGTCCTGCTCCATGTAGGCTTTGGTAAGCTTCTCGAGCGCGTTGGTGGTTTTGCCCATGGCCGATACCACAATGAGCAGCTGTTTATCTGTATATTGCTTAACAACGTTTGCAAGGTTGGCTACCCCCGCGGCATCTTTAACCGATGCCCCTCCGAATTTAAAAACAAGCATTTATTTGATGAATTGACTTACAACCGTTCCCGGTCGTAATAATGATTTGATCTGCGCGTATGGGATAAACAACTCGGTGATACCGGCTGCGTAAGGTTTTATCTCGTACTGATTATATAAAAATTTGATACCTAAAGGCGTAACCGAAAAATTGGTATTCAAGGCGAATTTGTCATCCTTGAAAAAGTAATTATCCTTTAGCGATGCGGTTTCGCTTAATTTTTCGTCTTTCCTGAAAATCTTTTCGGCAATGATTGTCAGCTTGTCCTGGTAACCCGCAATGAAGATATCTTCTAAGGTGAGGTTTTTCCCTGCCTTGGTATCCCAATTAACAAAGCCCGTAAATGAGCCTCCATGGGCACCTCCGGTATAGGTATAACCTTTAACCTGAAGCGTTATGAGACTTGTATCCTGCCTAAGCACTTTCACGCTATCTTCCAGGGTAAAAAACATAACCGTTCTGGGGTCGGTTTTCTTGAAATCGGTGTATGATTTCAGGAAGTTTTTGGTCATGGTTTCGAGGCTGCTATCTGCCTTGCCATCCATGGCGAACATCATAGTTAACTTACTGATAATGGTATCATTCAGCGTTTTGGCGCTATCAAAAACGGGATATACGATCTTCACAACTGTACAACCACTATCAGGTTTATTCCCGCAATCAGCAGCCCTTTCTTTAATGGTTTTATAAGTATAATTGAGGGTATCCTTTAATGGTTTATCGTCAGGATTTTTTTTAGACACTCCCCATTGGCACGAGGCCAGCGCTGTGGCGATACAGATTAACAGACATAAGTTTTTCATAGATGTAGTAGATTATAAGTTTAGCACTTGCTCGCGCGATAGCGATGCGTTGAGCCAACCTGCCTCAATATTTGCGCCATACTTATTGTAAAAGTTAATTGCCGGCTCGTTCCAATCCAGCACCTGCCAAACCATGCCGCTGAAACCCTGTTCTTTAACCTCCTGAAATAAACGATCGAACAATAATTTGCCTATCTTTTTACCACGCATTTCTTCGGTAACAATCAGATCTTCCAGGTACATACGGCAACCTTTCCAAGTTGAATAGCGGATGTAATACAGTGCGAAACCAACTACCACACCATCCACCTCGGCAACAAATGCTTTCCATACCGGGTTAGGGCCAAAGCCTGCATCTTCAAAATGCTCAAGGCTTACCGTAACCTCTTCGGGTGCTTTTTCATACAAGGCAAGCTCGTGTACAAGCTCCATCAGGCGAGGGCAGTCTTCTTTTACTGCATAGCGGATAGATATCCCCTCCGCCCCATGAAGAGGGTGTTGATTTGCAGGCGTATTTTCTTGTGTATTACTCATATTTTTTTCAGTCTATCGCGACCGCAGTTTTATAAACAAATAACTGCCTATATATCAATTAGTTAAAATAAAAAAGATCATTAACAGCTCCGATAAGACTACATTTTAGGGGGTTAACACCATTTTTCATTTAACTAAATGGCTATCAGATAGATAAGGCAATGTTAACCCCTATTTCTGTTAACCCCTGTTAACCCCTCCATCTGCCTAAATTAGTACCCTTGGTCACAACCTCAACAATGGTCGCCCATCATTCTGAAAATTCTCTAATTCTGAAAATTCTGATCAATTATTCTTCCAATGCTTAATCACCCTGCTGCCAAAAATTGTACTGCCTAATCTCACAAGAGTACTCCCCTGCTCAATAGCCAGTTTATAATCCGACGACATGCCCATCGATAGGGTGTCAAAACTTTCTTCCTTGCGGAAATAGCTCACTTTAATCCCGTCGAAGAAAGTTTTCAGTTCGTAATATTCTTCTTTGATCTGCTTCTCGTTATCGGTGTTGGTCGCAATGCCCATTAATCCGCGGATGCGAATATTTTTCAGTGCCGTGTATTCTTCGCTTCTTAACAGTTCTATTGCCTCGTCAAAGCCTAAGCCGTATTTGGTTTCCTCGTCGGCTATGTAAATTTGCAGCAGGCAGTCAATTACGCGGCCAGCTTTTTCGGCATGTTTGTTTATTTCCTGCAAAAGCTTCAGGCTATCAACAGATTGGATCATGCTTACAAAAGACGCTATGTATTTTACCTTGTTGGTTTGCAGGTGACCGATCAGGTGCCATTCAATATCTTTGGGTAACGCCTCGTATTTTTCAACCAGTTCCTGCACCTGGTTTTCACCGAACAAGCGCTGCCCGGCATCATAAGCTTCCTGCACATCTGCAACAGGTTTTGTTTTTGATACCGCCAATAATATTACCTTATCTCCCGCCGTTTCCTTTTTTAAGCTTTTGATGTTATCTGCAATGCTCATTTATCCGTAAATTTGCTTAATTATTTAGCCGCTAAAATACTGAATGCATAAATATATAACCTTGTTTTTTTCTGCAGCGCTTTTTTTATGTGCCTGCAATGGCAAAAGTATCCCTAAGGATGTGCTGCAGCCTAACGCTATGGCCAACATACTTACCGAGATGCATATCATAGATGGTACCATGTATAATGTAATGCAGGCCCCCGATAGCCTGTACAAATATGGCGCGGGCAAATACGCCGCCATGTTTAAACGCCTGCATACCGATACCGCCATGTTTAATAAAAGCATGAAGTACTACAGCAATCAGCCCGATAAACTGTTAGCCGTTTATGACCAGGTTGACCAGAAAATTAAAGATAAAGTAGACTCGATCAACAAAATTCAGCTTAATGAAAGCAAAGCCGCCCACAAAGCCGACTCGCTTAAAAACCTGAATATTAAAACCAAAACCGACTCGGCCCAAAAACATAACCCGGCAGCAAAGCCGCCGGTTGTCTCAGCCGATTCATTAAAAAAATTAGATAACAAAGCTAAAGCCGAGTTGCTTAGAAAAATCCACGCCCGCAAAGGTAAAGAGGATTCCAAATTACAACCGGCTGTAAATCCACAATAAATATCCAATGCTTTACCCACCAAATAGTGTAGATAAGCTGGGTTTTACCGAGATAAAAGAACTGATAAAAGCGCATTGCCTTAGCGAGATGGGTCAACAAATGGTTGACAAGATCGGGGTGATGAGCAATTACGACCAGATCCATAAATTCCTGAGCCAGGCCAATGAGTTTAAAAACATCCTGGTTAATGATGAGGCCCTGCCCATTCAGCATTTTTTCGATATAAAATCCCTTGCCAATAAAGCCCGCATTGAGGGCGTTTTTTTATCCGAGGAAGAATTTTACCAGGTTCAGGCCTCGCTGAACACTGTATTTGCCGTTATCGCTTATTTTAATGAGCGCGAAGGACTGTACCCTAATCTCGAGGCCCTTTTTGAGCACCTGCCAATAGAAAAAGCTATCCTGAAAAAGATAGACGCAGTGATAGATCAGAAAGGAAAGATCCGTGTTAACGCCTCGCGCGAGCTGATGGAAATTACCACCGGCATTACCAAAGCCGAGCAGGAAGCGCGCAAAAAGATCGATATGATCTTTAAAAGTGCCACCTCAAACGGCTGGGCTGCGGATGGTTCGTTAACCGTGCGCGATGGTCGTTTGGTGATCCCCTTGCTTGCCGAAAACAAACGCAAGCTGAAAGGTTTTGTGCACGATGAATCGGCCTCGGGCCAAACGGTGTACCTGGAGCCTGAAGAGGTTTTTGTGCTCAACAACCGCATCCGCGATCTGGAATTTGAGCGCCGCCGTGAAATAGTAAAAATACTAACCGCTTTAACCAACGAGTTAAGGCCTTATGTGCCTTTGCTGCTATCATACCATGGCCTGCTTACCAAGCTCGATTTTGTGCGGGCCAAGGCGCTGTTTGCTATTGATATTGAGGCCGAAATGCCACAGGTAGTGAATGAAGCGAGGGTTAAATTGTATAACGCCCGTCATCCGTTGTTGTTCCTGAATTTTAAGGCCGAGAAGAAAACGGTTGTGCCGCTTAATATGCAGATAGATGAGGGTACGCGCGTAATCGTAGTATCCGGCCCTAATGCCGGCGGTAAATCAGTTTGTATGAAAACCGTTGGTTTACTGCTGATGATGGTGCAGGCCGGCTTGCTGATCCCTGCAGATGAGGCCAGTGTGGTTGGTGTGTTCAAACAGTTTTTTGTTGATATTGGTGATGATCAATCTATCGAGAGCGATCTGAGTACCTATAGCGCCCATCTATCAAAAATGAAAACTTTTGTAGAGCAGGCCAACGGCAAAACATTGGTACTGATTGATGAGTTTGGTACAGGTACCGATCCGCAGTTTGGCGGCCCCATTGCCGAGGCTGTGCTGGAAGCCCTGAACCAGAAAAAGGTTAAAGGTATGGTTACCACGCACTACTCCAACCTTAAAATATTTGCCAGCAATACCGAAGGCATCGAGAACGCTTCGATGCTGTTTAATAACGTCGAGATGCGTCCGCTTTATCAATTAGAGATCGGTAAGCCGGGCAGCTCATACGCCTTCGAGATAGCACAAAAAATAGGCTTGCCTCAAAATGTGCTTAACCTCGCCAAAAATAAAATTAGCGAGGGGCAGAAAAAGGTGGATACCTTACTTGTTGACCTTGAACGCGAAAAACGCTCCATTTTCGAGACCAAGCAAAAGCTGGATAAACAGCAACGCAAGGTAAACGAACTTTTGGCTGAGAACGAGAAGCTGAAAAGCTACCTGGAAGAGAACCAGCGCTCCCTCATTAAAGATGCTAAAGACCAGGCTAAAAACATTATCCTGAACGCCAACAAGCTGGTTGAAAACACCATTTCCGAAATTAAAAGCAGCAATGCCGATAAAGAAAAAACCCGCCAGTTGCGCGAAAACCTGAACGTTGAGCTTAAAAAGAACACCGTTAAAGTTGAAGCACCAAAACCTACCGCCCCTGCCGATGAGGAACTAAAACCGGGCGACTGGGTAAAACTCACCGACTCGGAAACTACCGGCCAGGTAATTGAGATCATTAAAGAAAACGTGGTAATAGCCATTGGCGATCTGCGTACCGTTGCCAAGAAGAAACGGGTAGTTAAGGTGTCTAAATCATCTGTTCCGAAAGAGATCAGGCGGAGTTTCAGCTCGCAAACCAATGATATGGCCAGTTTTAGTCCGGAAATTGATGTGCGTGGGCAGCGAACGGAAGATGCTTTGCACAACATCGAAAAACTATTTGACCGCGCGCTGATGATGGGTTTCAACAACCTCAAGATCATCCACGGTAAAGGTGATGGTATCCTTCGTAAAATGATCCGCCAATACCTCAAAAAATACGACCAGGTTGACCGCATGGAAGATGAGCACGCCGACCGTGGCGGAGATGGAATAACTTATGTATATTTGAAGTAAAGGGAAGGTTAAAATAAACCTCCAGCCAATCATCGTCATTGCGAGGTACGAAGCAATTGCACATAAGCATGTCCGCCCTGTATAGTTCGCGATTGCTTCGTACCTCGCAATGACGGTGGTTAGTAAATCAACCTTTAATAGTCAACCAATTTCGAACCTCAACATCATATGTCATTAAAATCCATTGCCCCCATGTTATATACCCGGCAGATCCGGGAAAGCGTTGATTTTTATGTTACTAACCTTGGTTTTACCTGCATTGGCTATGATGAGGATTGGAGCTGGGCTACAGTAAGCCGCGATGATATTGAGATCATGCTGTCGTTACCTGTTGATAGCGCCACTTTTACCATGCCCAAATTTACCGGCTCGTTTTACATCCGTACCGATAAGGTTGATGCCCTTTGGAATGAGCTAAAAGAAAGGGCGGTGATCTGCTACCCGATAGAAGATTTTAACTATGGCATGCGAGAATTTGGCGTGTTTGATTATAATGGATATCTGTTGCAGTTTGGGATGCCGATAGAATAAAGGCTTGGCGCATAATTGACTCACCCGGTCTACGCTTCGCTGGACCACCCTCTCTATCCTCCGGATAAAGAGGGTAGGAAAACCAACAATAAAAAAATTAAAAATCCCCTCTTTGCGCGCAGCGCAGAGAGGGGTGACAAGCGCAGCGATGTCGGGGTGAGTAAACGAATGCACTTGGTTACCTAATTCAATACTTTTATAACAATTTAATGGCGATAAGCTTCCGGTTTATCGCCATTGTTATTTAATTTCTATTTTTAAGGCTGATAAACCAGATTTCAACATGCGAAAATTATACGGCCTTATATTTTTCATAGCCTTTACCGGCGCTTTAACCAATTGCAGTGCGCAAAGCGTTATATTAAAAAGTAAGGATCAACGTATCCGCTATACCGGCCGGATCAACCATACCGACGAAGCAGCCGAATTTTACTGGACAGGCTCATCGGCCAAGATCACCTTCAGCGGCACCGGTGCATCGGCCCTGATGCAGGACGAACGCGGCGAAAACTACTACACTATTATTGTTGACGGTAATGTGGTAAATACCATCCATTTAGATAACACCAAACAGGTTTATACCCTGGCCGAGAACCTGCCTGCAGGCAAACATGTACTTGAACTTTTTAAGCGTACTGAATGGGATAAGGGCAAAACCTGGTTTTACCAGTTTAACCTGGCTAAAGATGCGGGTGCAATGTCGGCACCAGAACCTAAAAAACGCAAAATTGAGTTTTTTGGCAACTCCATAACCTGCGGTTATGCCGATGAGGATACCACCGGCCAGGACCGTGGTTCAGCCCCTTACGAAAACGGATATTTAAGTTATGCCGCCATAACCGCCCGCCATTTCGATGCGCAATATGTTTGTACCTCCAAAAGCGGCATCGGCGTAACCATCAGCTGGTTTCCGCTCATTATGCCCGAGATGTACAACCGCCTCGACCCTACCGATCCAACCAGCATCTGGGATTTTAAAAAATATACGCCCGATGTAGTAGTGATCAACCTGTTTCAAAACGATTCGTGGTTAACCAAAATGCCCGATAACCAGCAATTTAAAGATAGGTTCGGCACCAAAGCGCCAGAGCCGGAACTGATGGTTAAAGCCTATCGCGATTTTGTAAAAAACATCCGCAAGGTGTATCCTAAAGCACAGATTTTGTGCATACTGGGCAGCATGGATGCTACCAAACAAGGTTCGCCTTGGCCGGGGTATATTGAAAAAGCAGTTGGCGCTTTAAATGATAAAGGGATTTATACGCATTTTATCCCGTATAAAAACACGCCTGGCCATCCAAGTATTAAGGAGCAGCAGGCTATGGCTGATGATTTGATCGCTTTTATAGATAAGGCGGTTAAGTGGTGAGACAAAGGTTTCTTTAATTCCCTCCCTCGGGAGGGCTGCGGTTGGTTGCGCGATGGCAGGGAGGGGGTTATACGCCTTGCTTTACGATATACCTGGCGTACAAACCCCTCCCTACACCCTCCCAAGGGAGGGAATCGCACATCCCTTGCTTTTTTCTTTTTATCCTACTCTCCTACCTTCTGTTGATCGGGGACTTCATTTGGTCCGGGGATATTTACCTGTTGCTTTTTATCGCTATCTCCGTCATCATCGGCAGTGCCTTCCTGATATGGTTGCTGCGGGTTTGGCTTGCCGTCCTCACTACTCTCCTGCTGACCATTATCCTCATCAGACCGGCCATTTTGCGAAGCGTTCATCGCATCGCTGTAGTTGGCATTACCTGCCTGGTTAGGCTCTTTAAAATTGCTGTTTTCGGGATGCTCTTCGGCTGGCTGTGTTCGGTTAAAGTAGGCGTTATTATCGCCTGCCATTTGCGATGGGTTATCTTTATCATTTCCGGCCGGGGTAATATTATTCTGGCCGAAGTTATGGCCACCCATACCTTTACCTTCCATTCCTTCATCATCCGGGCTTTTCATTTCAGCTTTGCCGAAGAGTTGGGTTCTTGTCAGGTCTTTTTCTGTTTCGTTGCTGTCGTCATCTACCCGGTAAGCATTGGGTTTGTCGTTGTGGTGTTCGGGGCGGTTCAACTCATCGCTCCTGAACTCGTTATCTCTTAATTCCATAGGTTTTTGTTATTGATGTATTAATTATTAATAAATAATTTTTCTAATTGTTTTATTCTAAAAAGAAATCATAAAAAACCACAACACTTAAATTACCTGCTGCGTTATCTATTTACAACCTTTCTGTAAGGCACATTTAGTATATTTACTATAACCAATTATAATATATGAATAAAGTAGTTAGTGGTGCCGACGAGGCCATCCGCGACATTACCGACGGTGCTACCCTAATGCTGGGCGGCTTCGGCCTATGTGGCCTGCCCGAAAACTGCATAGCGGCACTGGTAAAAAAAGGCGTTAAGCAATTAACCTGTATCTCCAACAATGCCGGGGTTGATGATTTTGGTATAGGCCTGATGCTGAAGCAGCACCAGGTAAAAAAAATGATCTCATCCTACGTAGGCGAAAACGCCGAGTTTGAACGCCAACTACTAAGCGGCGAATTGGAGGTTGAACTCATCCCCCAGGGAACTTTAGCGACCCGCTGTATGGCGGCAGGCTACGGTATGCCTGCCATTTTCACCCCTGCAGGTATAGGTACCGAAGTAGCCGAAGGCAAGGAAGTACGCAATTTTAATGGCAAGGATTATTTAATGGAGATGGCTTTTGATGCCGATTTCGCCATTGTAAAAGCATGGAAGGGCGATACCATGGGCAATTTAGTATACCGTTCAACCGCCCGCAATTTTAATCCGGTTATGGCTATGGCCGGCAAGGTCACTATTGCCGAGGTGGAAGAACTGGTTGAACCGGGAGAGCTTGATCCGGATCATATTCATACGCCGGGGATCTATGTACATAGGATATTTAAGGGGACGGATTACGAGAAGCGCATTGAACATGCGATGGTAAGAACAAAAAACTAACCATATGTCATTGCGAGCGATAGCGTGGCAACCGCACGGAAGCAAATCCGCCCTGTATAGCATGCGATTGCTTCGTTCCTCGCAATGACATGTTTTATAAGAATAACATCATGTTAGATAAACAAGGCATCGCGAAGCGAATAGCAAAAGAAATAAAAGACGGTTACTACGTTAACCTCGGCATAGGCATACCCACATTGGTAGCCAATTATATACCTGATACGATGGATGTTGTGTTACAATCCGAAAACGGTCTGCTGGGCATGGGGCCATTCCCTTTTGAAGGCGAGGAAGATCCGGATACCATTAACGCGGGCAAGCAAACCATCACCATGCTGCCAGGTTCAGCAATATTTGATTCGGCTATGAGCTTCGGGATGATCAGGGCTAAAAAGGTAAACCTTACCATTCTCGGTGCTATGGAAGTATCCGAAAACGGCGACATAGCCAACTGGAAGATCCCCGGCAAAATGGTAAAAGGCATGGGCGGCGCGATGGATCTGGTAGCATCTGCCGAAAACATCATCGTAGCCATGCAACACATAAATAAAGCCGGTGAATCAAAACTATTGCCTCAATGCAGCCTCCCCCTAACCGGTGTACACTGCGTAAAAAAAATAGTGACCGAGCTGGGAGTATTTGATGTATTGCCGGAAGGTGGTTTCAGGCTGATTGAGCGCGCGCCGGGGGTGAGCGTGGAGGAAATTAAACAGGCTACCGCGGGAAAATTGATAGTTGAAGGGGATGTGCCGGAGATAAATCTTTAATGTTATTACGAATAACCGGTTAAAATAAAACATGAGTTATCCCACTCCATGTCATTGCTGTAAAGGTTAGATAATTCGGTAACAGAATTAGGGATTATTTTTGTTGTTTAGGGTAGCCATATCAATGGGCTTTTTACCATTAATCCCCTGATGTGGCCTTTCCCAGTTATA
>NZ_JBDOQS010000027.1:0-20528 GCF_039839285.1 Mucilaginibacter sp. CAU 1740
ATATTTACTCAGATAATTCCGCTTTAAGGTTAGATCATTATTGATGTTCCGCATAATTGAATTAACGTTTTTTATTGCTTGTTAATTCTGTTACCGAATTATCTAACCTTTACAGCAATGACGGTTAAGAAGATATAACTGCTCCTTACAACCCAACCGGTGGTGGTGGGGGTGTCAATGTCACCGTAACTGTTTTAACAGCACCCCTGCTACTTGCCATCTGCTCAAACAATCTCACAGCGCTATTAATAGCTGCCTGATGTTCAGCTTCGGGGATATCATTAAGCACTTCTAAAAACTGTTTCCATTTCGGCCCAAGCTGATCGCCGTAAACCTGGTAATAGTGGTAGTTTAAATTTCGAGGCTGTAAATGCTCATTGGTTTTTAGTCGTTTCACTATCACATTACCCCCAAGCGTGGCTCCTTCTAAAACGTACATGGCACCCAATATTGATGCATCGCTGCTCAGATCGATGTAGTTGGGCGGCGGACCCTCAATATCTGAGCTCATGCTCGTATTAATTTCCTCAAGATCTTTTATCAACGCGGGAAGCTTAATCCTATTCGGTATATCAAGCTTATGCTGCAATTCGCTGCTCAATCCGCCAAATAAAAAGCCTTCCACAGCCAGGTGTATGCCATAGTTTAAGTGCAGGATGATCAGGTATTGCTCAAATGTAAGCGAACCGTCCATAATTTGCCCAACAAACATGTTTTGCTCAAGTTTATCGTGCAGGCTGGCGGTGGCCTGTTTTATTTTTTCGTGAAGCATAGAATGAGGTAGTTTTATTACGCCGCTAAGATACTATCAACGCATTTATAAAGATCATCAAGCGCAAAAGGTTTTGCTAAATAAGCTGTGGCGTTAATGTGTTTGGCTATCCGTGTAATATCTTCATGGCCTGAAAACAATACATAAGGTATATTTCTGTGGTCATCAACCTCATGGATCTCGGCAATAATTTCCCTGGCTTGCTTTTGGCCTATGTAGTTATCCAGCATGATCAGATCGGGGTTAAAGCTTTCAATATGATCTGAAACGTGATAGCCATCCGTTTTAATAGCAACATCATATTTATCGCTTAAAGCAATTTCCATGATGTCGGCTATATCCGGATCATCCTCAATAACTAATATTTTTTTAAGCGTTTTAATTGACATTAAGATTTTTGGTGAACCAGAAATTGTACAGCGATTCTACGCAATTCACCAGGTTTAAATAACCTGCCGGTTTGGTTAAATAGGCATTTGCACCAAATTCGAGCGAGGCTTTAACATCTTTAGGATTATCTGAAGTTGAAAAGAAAACCACCGGTACATATTTCAAAAAAGGTATTTCTCTGATACGTTTAACAAGGTCAAGCCCCGATAAACCAGGCAAATTAAGATCGAGCAATATTAACTTAGGTTTAACACGGGCATCGGTAAGTTGTTTTAATTGTTCGAGCGCATCTTTTCCGTTGTCGATGATTTTTACGGTTAACCCGTCTTTCACCTCCTTCACAGCATGTTGCATTATAAATGCAAAATCTTCGTCGTCTTCTACGTAAAATATATCGGGTGAACTCACAACTAACTTATTTTAAAAGATATATAAAAAACTGTGCCAATTTCTAATTTGCTTTCAAACCATATGCGCGCACTGTGTTTTTCAACAATACGTTTTACAATAGCCAGGCCTACACCGGTACCTTCAAATTCCATGGCGTTATCCATACGTTTAAATAACTCAAACACACGGTTGTAATAATTTACATCAATACCAACACCGTTGTCTGATACGGAATAAACCACTTCATTGTTCCGGATTTCACCACTAACTTTTACTATTGATGGATTTGATTTTGACGAATATTTAACCGCGTTATTGATCAGGTTGGTGAAAACCTGCGTTATCATCACGCTATCGCCATTTATTGATGGTGTTTCGCCAATGGTAAATTCAATATTTTCGGGATTAAGGGCCGATAATACTTCGCGTTTTATTTCATTCAATAACAAACCCATATCAATGGGCAGCATCTCAAATTCGGCACGGCCAACACGCGAGTAGTGCAAAATCTCTTTGATCAGCATGTGCATTTTATCGGTGCCCTTAATGATCCTGTCGAGCATTTTCTTTGCTGAATCGTCCAAACTTTTATTGCTTGCTAAAAGCAGTTCCGAATAATTTTTGATGGATGAAAGTGGGGTCCGCAGATCGTGAGATATGGTGTAGCTAAAAGTATCCAGTTCATCATAAGCCAGTTGCAGGCGTTCGTTCAGGATTCGGATCTCGTTGGCTTTGCGGTTAATGGCGTAAATAATATCCTCCCTTACTTTCAAAACCGCGGTGATCTCATCGGTTTTCCACTTATCCGAAGTGTATTTTACGATCTCGTTCCAGCTTTCAAACGATTTTCGGGGCGAGAGTTGTAACAGGCCGTCGGCTGTTTCTTCAACCGGTTTCTCGGGATTGCCTGCCCAGGTAATGGAGGTGATCTGCTCCGGTTTAAACCAGATGATCATTTCGCCAAGTTCTTTTGATAGCGAGCAGGCCAAAATACCACTGGCTACATCGCTGTATTGCTGCGCCGCCGTAAAAATAGAAGGGAAACGATGGGTACTGTACACCGAATCGATCATGTTTACCTTAAGCCAATCGGCAATTTCGGCAATTTGCTCTTTTGTAGGAGTGGCTCCGATGGTGTTGATCTCGCCATCGTATAAAAGTGCTACGCCCGCGGCAGTAGTTACATCTTTAAGGGTAACCTTATTACGGGTGAGTGCAAAAGTAAAGTCCGAATCTTTTTTTATGTAATCGGCTATTGTATTGGCGGCTTCGGTAAGCTCATGCAGTTTGGCGTTATCTTCCTCATCCTGCCTGTACTCGAGCGCCGATGAAAGGATCTGACCGATGAGTTTAGAAGCATCGCGGGCTTTATAATCAATAAACCGTGGCGCGTAGTTATGGCAGGCCACAAGCCCCCAAAGCTCACCATGGGCAATAAGCGAAATGCTGAAACTCGACTCCACGCCCATGTTTTTTAAATACTGGATGTGGATAGGAGATACAGCCCTTAGGCCGGAATGGGTAAGGTCGAGCGGCGTTGTTTGGTCTTCGTAAGTAATAATGGCCGAGCTTTCTGAATTAACATCGGCAATAATACGGGTAAGGTTAATTTTATAAAGTTCGCGGGCTTGTTTGGGGATATCTGATGCCGGGTAATGTAAACCTAAAAATGGTTCAAGGTCATCGTTCTTCACCTCGGCAGTTACCTCGCCATGCCCATCCTCATTAAATTTATAGATCATCACCCTATCGTATTTGATGATCTTTTTTATTTCGAAGGCGGCGTTTTGCAGCAGGATATTGAGGTTTTTACCGCTTAATATTTCAGATACCGATCGGCCTATGGTTTTCTGGATATCGTAGCCAAGGTCTGATTCGGTTGTTTCAAACTCCAGCACCAGATCGTTTATCGAATGACTGATGATGAGGTTGTAACTTGTACCTTTAACATCAATAGCCAGTGGGTTAATGGTATCTGAAGTTTTGGTTACCTTGGCCAGGTTAAGTAGTTGCTGTAATGAGGCTATATCACCCGAAATTTCCAATTGCTGCTCAAACTCGGTAATGTTTTTACCAAGCAAGCCTGTTGCTTCGATACCAGTAAAGATTTCAACGTTTTTACTGACGTACGAAATATTATAGGTTTTGCTATTAACAGCGATCAAAAAACCGTGCGATTGAATTTTTCCGGGAATGTGGATGGGTTCTCTGTCGCAATTGGTCAGGTCTACCTGGTAACTCATAGTTTGTTTTATAGGATGAACGAGCGTAAAATACGTAAAATATACTTTTATGAAATATATTCTTTAAATAGGTAAGTTGTAAAAATGTTTTAGGCGGATGGTAAAATAGCAGAACGAATTTAATTGTCATCCTGAGGTACGAAGGATCTTCTACGATGTGCAAAGCGGCTATACAGGGTGGAGAAGATCCTTCGTACCTCAGGATGACAAAAAGGGGCTAATTCACAAAGCTCAACCTATATATTCTTATTCTCAATCATCCTAAAAAACTCATCCCTATAAGTATCGCCTACCGGGATGATCTTTTCACCTATCTGGATGCGGCTGCGCTCGATGCTGTCAATTTTGTTAAGCGCTACAATGTATGATTTATGCACGCGCACAAAATGTTTTTCGGGCAGGGCATCTTCCATTTTTTTCATGCCTTGCAGGGTAATGATACGCTCGGTTGAGGTGAAAATTGAGATATAATCCTTCAACCCCTCAATAAACATAATATCGTGCAGATAAACCTTCTGAATTTTATGCTCGGTTTTAACAAAGATAAAATCTGTCGAAAAATCATCCTGCTGTACCGGCTCGGCTTGCACCACTACCTGTTTTGCAGCTACCGGTTGAATGATGGATTGCGCTTTTTGTACCGATTTAAAAAACCTGTCGAAAGCGATAGGTTTAAGCAGATAATCTACTACGTCAAGTTCATAGCCTTCTAAGGCGTATTGCGGGTAGGCGGTGGTTAAAATCACTTTGGCTTTGCCGTTGGCAATTTTCAGGAACTGGATGCCGGTAAGCTCTGGCATTTGTACATCCAGGAAAACCAGGTCTGCTTCGCAGGCCTGCACCATGGTGAGGGCTTCGATAGGGTTTGTGGTGGCTTTAACCAATTGCAAAAAGGGCATTTTGGATATATAATCTTCCAGAATGTGCAGCGCTAAAGGCTCATCGTCAACTACCAAACATCTTATCATAGCGTAAAAATAATGTAATAATGGTTTAAATAAATTTTTTTAGTGCGATGTTATCCTATAAAATTATCGATAATTCGCAGGTGTAAGTGTTTTCTTCATCCCTGATATTTAAAGTATATCTATCGGGATAAAGCAGGTTTAACCGCCGTTGTACATTGATCAAACCTATGCCACCCACCGCGTCGCGGTTAAGGGTGTGTTTTTTGTTTTGGATATAAAAGTGCAACCTGCCATCGGCCACATTAATAAGCAATTTTATAGGCGATGTAATATCGTTTGCCACACCGTGTTTAAACGCGTTTTCGATAAAAGCGATCAATAAAAGTGGTTCAATTTTTTGGTTAGTGATATTACCTTCTACCTTAAAATCAATAAAAGCTTTGGCACCGAAGCGGATCTTTTGCAGGTCGATATAGTTTTGCAGGTATTGAAGTTCTTTATCCAGGTCAACCTTGTTATCGTTACACTCATATAGCATATACCGCATAATTTCCGAGAGCTTTAAAATAGCCTCGGGCGTGGTATCTGATTTTTGATAGGCCAGCGAGTAAATGCTGTTAAGCGAGTTGAATAAAAAATGCGGATTGATCTGCGATTTTAAAAAAGCCAGTTCAGCACTCAAGCGCTGGTTTTCCAGATCGCGTTGGATCCGTTCGTTCAAAAACCAATCGGTACTGAATTTTAATGCAGTGCTTAAAAATACAAAGATCAGGCTGGTGAAAATACTGCTGTAAAAGTAGGTTAAAAATGGTATTACATGTCCCTTTTGATGTACCAGCACAACATCTTTAAATATCAAACCTACGCCGTATTTAAAAAAGCCGTATAGAACGATGCTTGCGGCAACTATGCCTGCATATTGCCAATACTTTTTCCTATTGAGAAATTTGGGTATAAAAACCAGGTAATTAAGGTAAAACAGACTGATGTTGATGGCCGGGTAAAGCAGGAAAATGATCACCAGCTCGCGGGTAGTAAGTTGCGCGTCGTTTATCCTCGCTAAAAAAACAAAAAAGGATATAATGCCCATCCAAAAAAACAGGTGCCAGAATATGATCCAGGCTGTTTTTATGCCGGGTTTGCGTGTTTGTAATGGTTTTGCGGACTCCATTCGCTGTTGTTAAATGCCTTTTTTATCTGTGGGCTATGGCATCTAATTTAGTATTTTGATAATGATATCGGGCTGATATTTATATGTAGCGGCCCGATTGTTCGATGAACTGGCGTTTATTATCGATGAACTGGTTAAAAGTTGTAGAAAAGCGTTTATCTATAAACAAAGTGTGTTGGTCTAAATGTTTTTAGCGGGTCATTTTTTCGATGTTCCTTTGTTGTATAAAATCACTCACAATGAAAACGCTTATCAAAAACTCAAACCCTTTTATCATGTTATTGATCCCGGTAATGTTTGCCCTTATATTAGGTGTAAGCTACCAGTTTGAGCAAAAACACGAGTCGGCCGAAATTGGTCGTACAGCAGTTCATGCTACCTCGTTGTTCCACAAAGGTTTTGTATTGGTTAAAAACGTTTGCTCAGTAGCAAAAAGCAATAACATATGGTAATCAATACCGAAGGGCTTTCCTTCACTTTTGGTAAGCAGCAGGTTGTTAAATCACTGGCCCTGCAAGTACCTGAAGGAAGCATTTATGGTTTTCTTGGCCCCAACGGAGCCGGGAAAACCACCACCATTAAACTACTCCTAAACCTGTTAAAGCCCGATGCCGGCGAGATCCGTGTTTTTGGGCAGGATATCAAAAGCCACCGCATCGAGATATTATCGCAAATAGGCTCGCTTATTGAGCAGCCTGCCATATACCAGCATCTTACAGGTAAAGAAAATTTATTGAACCGCGCCCTGCTATTAGGTGTATCCTCGCAGCGTGTTGACGATATGCTGTCGCTTGTGCAATTAACCAATGCCGCCAATAAAAAAGCAGGCCAGTATTCGTTAGGAATGAAACAACGTTTAGGCATAGCGCTGGCCATGTTAGCCAACCCTAAACTGTTAATTTTAGATGAGCCAACTAACGGTCTCGACCCGAACGGCATTATCGAGATCCGTGAGTTGTTGAAAAAACTGGTTGCCGAGCATGGCAAAACGGTTTTTATCTCCAGCCACCTCCTGGCCGAAATTGAGCGTATGGCTACCCACGTAGGTATCATCAACGGCGGGGCCATGCTTTTTCAAGGCAGCATTGCCGATCTGCATGCCATCAGTAAACCATTGGTGCGTGTTGAGACTGAAAATACAGTTGATGCCGCCAACCTGCTTACCCGTAACAACTACAATGTTACCGAGGTAACCGATCAAAATTTATTTGTACCCTACATCTCCAAACAGCAAATGGGCGAGATCAACGCGTTGCTAAATAAAAACGGACTGGCAGTTTACAGCATTGGTAAACAGCAAAAAGACCTCGAAAAACTATTTTTAGATATTACCCAAAACGCCTAAACCATGAAGGGATTTATACTATCGTTCCGGTCAGAATTTTATAAAAGCCGTAAAACGCTTGGCTTTTGGGCATCCATTATGCTGCCCTTGCTGATAGGTGTTTTACTATTTGTTGGCTTTTACAGCAAAAGCGAAAAACTGGTATCATTTCCGCCTATGGTGCTTTGGTTACAGTTTGCCGGTGCTATTTTAGGTATTATGGGTTCGTTGGTGCTGCCCATGTATATCATATTTATAGCATACTCGGTAAACAGTATCGAACACCGGGCTGATACCTGGAAAACACTTTTCAATCTACCTATACCGCGCTGGTCGGTTTATGCGGCCAAATATTTTTACGCTGTGTTTTTGGTTTTTACCTGCCTGGCGTTGTTTGTGCTGTTCACCATTGGTTTCGGTAACCTGCTAAGCGTAGTAAAGCCCGAACTTCGGTTTGATAATTTCCACATGGAAAAAGAACTGGCCGAAATTTATTTCAAGCTCTTTTTATCATCGTTAGGTATCCTCTCTATCCAGTTTTTACTCAGCCTGCTTTGGGCCGATTTTTTAAAGCCTATGGGAATTGGTTTTGTGTGCACCATTACCGGTGTGATTTTGGCCTCGAAAGGTTGGGAGTATGCTTACCTGTTTCCGTATTCGCACCCAATGGAGGCGATCACTACGATGATGCACCGCGGCGAAGGAAGCCCAGCTAAACAGTTACAGATTGATGTTTTTACTAAAGATGTATTTGTAAGCCTTGGTGTGGCGGTGGTAGTTTTTGTAGCCGGATATTTTATAGTGCAGCGGAAAAGTGTGAAGTAGGTTATTAGTGATTAGAAATTGATTTTACTTTAAGAAATATAAGAACTGAGCCTGTTATCTGGCTCAGGTTTTTTTATGCTCTTCGCACCCCTACTTCGATTCTTTTTTCATCTCGTCCATAATATCAGATACAGCTTTATTAAGCGAATCAATTGAAGTTTGCTTTACAGGCTGCTTGCCTTCTAATTGTTTATAGTAAAGATCATAGCTTTCAATCCTTAATTCGCAATAGCGTTTTAACAGGGTGTCGCGTTCTTTATATATATCGGGCAGGTTAAGTGAATCAGTGGTGTTCAACAATTTAATATTCTCGTTCCAGTAATATAAGCCACGGTCTTTTAATTCGGATAATAAAACCTCTTTTGCCGTATTTTTGGGCATGCTTAATACTTCAAGGGCCATTGATTCTTTAATTGCAAAATCATGCATTTTTGATTCGTAAACGCCAGCCAAATTCGGAATTGTTCTATAGGCTATTACACTGCCCACTAATGTAAAAGCAGCAATGAGTATAACACTTATAACTTCCAACCCTTTTTTGTAAGGCTGGATAAGGCTTGGATAATAAAGGTAACCAATAGCAAAACCACTAACCAAACCGCCTATGTGTGCCGCGTTATCAACTCCGGCATTAGTGCCATATAGCAGGTTAAATGCAACAAATGCCCCGATGCTCGCCAATAATTGTTTGCGCACCGATTTTTCTATCACATTGGTTGTAAGCATGGAAAGGAATACCCCATACATGCCAAATATAGCGCCCGATGCACCTGCGCTAACAATAAAGCCATGATATTCAATACTTGTTAAGCTTGCTAACAATCCGGTAAGCAGGTAAGCCACCGCAAACTTTAATTTATCGAGCGCCGGTTCAAGTAGTATGCCAATGTAAATTAGCGCGTACATATTCATGGCGATATGAAAAATGCCGATATGCAGAAATGTACTTGTGATCAACCTCCACCATTGATGATCGAGGGTTAAAGGCCCATAGTCCGCCCCCCATTTTATTAAATCTGCTCCCGAGGGTTCGAAAGCTGAAACTCCACAAATTACCATGATAATAAAAACCGCGATATTGAGATCAATAATAAGCGGAGTTACAAAGTAACCTTTACGCGGAATGAAAAAGCCAAGAAAATTTAACAGCTTTTTTTGGGTAGATGGCGGTGGTGCATTCAAAAGATCATCTTCGGTTGATTCGAATACGGGGCCGAGTTCAATAAGTTTTGCTTCGATAAACTCGTTTGTTACCGAGGTTTTAACCTGGCCAAATTTTTCGATAAATGTATCTACATTTTCCTCGTTTAATTCGGATAGGTCGGTGATCTTGCCATCTGCATTTTTACTGGTTACCGAAGCTGTTTGTTCCCCAATAACAAGTCGAAATTCTTGCATAGGGTTAAATAACCCGCCGCCCACCATGGCTATGAAGCCGTTTTTACCTGTGTAGATAATTTTCCATTGAAGGCGGATAGCTGTTTCGAGTGCTATTACAAGATAATGCTTGCGATCAATTTCTTCCAGATCAATTTCCTTACTAAAAGAAGGGGTAAGTTTAAATGCCATAAAGTTTAGGACGTTTTATGCTTAAAGATGGAAATAAATTGTGTATCCACCCAAAAAACTATATTCGTATGTCAAAATTTTATATTTTAGTATAAATCCTTATCATGAACACACTGCTTTTCCTCAACATCGGCGTGCCCGAATTATTTTTAGCACTGCTATACCCAATACTGGTTATCTATTGCCTTATAGATATTATCCGCTCAACCTTTAAAGATTCCAATAGTAAAATTTTATGGATAATTGTGGTGATATTGATGCCTTGTTTGGGTTCGGTACTTTATTTAGCTATTGGGCGCAATGGAAAAAGGCGTTACTAAAGTTGTTGTTAAGTGGTTACAAGGTTGCTATTCTTTCGTTGAATGATAAGATAGGCTGCTAATAGCAATCCAACGTAAACCACGGCCTGAATAATGTATTCAGAGTAAGTAATTCTAAACTCGATGTTCCAGGCTTGATAAGCTATTAAAGCTTGTTTTACAAAATACAATGCTATCCATATCCCAACAATTATCATCGACACGGGGAGTGATTTGCGTAGTTTTTTGATCCAAAGTATTTGCGGTAATATCATAAAGCTTAAAACTTCGGTAAGCCAGATGTCGAGCCAATAGGGACCGGCCAGCCTGTTGCTGAATGAAAATTGTGCGTATTCGTTTTGTGAGTAATATGCGATGAATACCTGGCTTAGCAAGCTTAGTATGAAAAGCATTGAACCGAATAATAAAACACAGTTTATTGCGCAAACCAGTGTTTGCTTGTTAATGTTAACCGGTTGTATTTTTAAAGTATTAAGTACAAAAAGTATGGGTACTAAAACTTCTGTCCCGCTAAATATGGACGAATATAGTAGGGATATGGTGTAGGTCATTGTTGTTAAATATCTATCTTAATGGCTTCGGAAACACAGGCAAACTCTCATGCCCGTCCGCATCTACCGATTGTACCGCGAAAAAGTAATTATCCTTCGAGTAATTCAAAGTAGCTGTGGTATCAGTAACATAAAACTTCTTTTCCCAATATGGGCTAATGGTTTCGCGCATCAAGATGTAATACCCAACGGGTTTTTTGCCAGTAGCAGGTGCCTCCCATTTCAGTTTGGTTTTATTGGTCAAATCGCTGGTGATCACGCCAACGTCTTGCGGTTGGGCAGGGGCCGAGGCGAGGTTGGCTAATACCGATAGGTTCATGCGGGCTACTTTCTGTACATAATTAAAATCAACAAAATCGGGTAGATCGCCGTATTCAACGCCGTTTTCGGTGCGTGCGTTTTGGTGCTGGCGGTTAAAGTTTTCGTTCATTTCGGTGATGCGGACTGCAGTTAAACCTTGCTCTAAAAATGGCAGGTGATCACCACCGCGCAGATAGCGATCTCGGCGATAGATGAGTTTTACATCTAATTGATCAACATATCGTTCGCCGATCTCTTTGGTATAGCGGGCTAACTCGCGCGATGGACTATCATTTTCACCGCCTAATGATTTTAGGGCAGCCACCTGTTTATCTGTAGCGGCAGTAGGTACGCCATCGCTAAATACCCTTACGCTCCGGTTATCTTTTAAATCTGTCTCCATGCCATAGGTATTGCCAACAATATCATTGTTCAACATGGCATCCACATTCCAGTTTTCGGCTTTGGCGCGTTTCGCTACATTGGCCGATCCGAATAAACCCTGTTCTTCACCCACAACCGTCATAAAAATAATAGTAGCCGGGAATGATCTTTTGGCCATCACCCTGGCCAATTCCATCGAAAGTGCAGTGCCCGATGCATCATCATTAGCTCCAGGTTCGAAACCATTTGCATCCATCACATCATTTATCCGCGAATCATAATGGCCCGATACCAGGTAAACCCGGGTATCATTCGGATCGGTCCCTTTTAATATAGCCAGCACATTTTTCAGTTTAATAGGCTTATCAACCCGTTGGCTTTTAGGCTGTGTGAATGTATCAAACTGAACCGTCATCCTTCCGTTTGCTTCCAAAGCATATTTTTCCATTTCGGCTTTGATCCAGTTACGGGCCGCGCCACTACCAGCGGTTTTGCTGGTGGTATCACTAAGCGTATGCCTGCTTTTAAAGCTTACCAGTTTGCGAATGGTGGCCTCAATATTTTTGGAGGATACTTCATCAACCATTTGTTTGATGCCCGCATCTTGTTTTACGATGGTTTGGGCGGTAGTGGGTAGGGTGAAGATGAGGAGGAGGAATGGGAGGATGTATTTCATTATGATGACGGATGAACCCGAATTTATGCAATTAATGAATTTGCTGAATGAAAAGCATTGTAATAATCCCGTGATGTGTTTTACGGATAACATTCAAAAAGAAAATGTCATTTCGATAGAGCAGCGGGGCGACAGAAGCGTAGAGGCGAAAGAGAAATCTTCTACGTCACGCAAAGCCGCCGTGAATGGTTGTTTAGCAGGATGTAGAAGATTTCTCCTCACCCGCCTGCACAATTCCCACGCTGTTCGTCGAAATGACAATCGTTTTAATGAAGTAGGTGTATCCCTATTCCTCCTCCTCAGCCACTATCCCCAAAATCTCATCCGCCTGTTTAAAATTGCTTTTCACAAAATGGCACCAGTCGCATTCTTTTTTGCCGCAGCCGGTGTTAAAGTTGTGGGCCATGATTTGGGCGTAGGTTTCTTTGATCTGCCCGGTTACGGTTTCCACATCTTCGGGCGTGATCACAAATTTCTCGCGGTGGTATTCATCGTCGCTTACCGGTTCGACAAAGTCAAATATGGTGCTGATCACCTGCCAGTCGGTAGTGCGGTCGTTATCTATTAATATCTTATAAAAAACAGCCTGGCGCCAGTAATCGCCTCCGTTAGGCTGGTCGACTGTCGGGCGTATCAGTTTATCTTTGGCATTTTTTACTTTACCGGTTTTGTAATCAACAACGGTAGCTTGCTTGCCATCAAACTCAATTTTATCCAGGTTACCTTTAATAGGTACGCCTGCTACCTCAATGTTTTTGATAGAGCGTTCGGTAACAGCTATTTTATTCCAATTCGTTACGTTCTGTTCGTAGTATGGAGGCAGGATCTTTTCGCCCCAACCTACGTGGCGAGTGTACTGTTCTTTTGTGAAGGAATCTTTATTACGCGCCATATACCAATAAAACTCGCGCATAAAATTCTCGGTAGTTAAAAACTCATTGTCATTATCCTTTAACTGGCGATAAGTTTTATTCAAAGCCCAATGTACCGCTTGACCAAAAGTAGCCGACGGACTTTTGCCCGCAGGCACCCGAATCAAACACTGAAAATAAAACCTCAACGGGCAATCCAAATAATTGCTTAGGTGGGTTACCGAAAGCGTGTAGTTTTGCAGCAACTGATTGATGTAGTTTTTATCCAGCAATTCAACTTTCGGCTTATCCTCTTCATGGTATTGGGTCAAAGCAAAATCTACCATGTCATTTTCGTCGACTTTTGGGTATTGTACCTGTAAAGGCGTGCTGGCTAAAATCTCGCCTACAAACTGACTTGCTTCCTGATCTTTTCCTTTTTTATCCTTACCGGCGTACGATATCACAAGGTGTTGTTTGGCCCTGGTTACCGCCACATAAAATAAACGGCGGGCTTCTTCTTTCTGCGCAATATCATCGTTACTTGCCTGGGTAAGCGTATCCGGATAGCTGAAACCACTATTACGGCCCTTGCTGTCCCATGTACGTTTATCGCATCCTATAAAAAACACATGCTCAAATTCCAGTCCTTTCGAGCCGTGGGCAGTAAGGAAATTAATCCCATTTTCCGAAAAAATAGTTTGGTTAAGCTCCAGCCTGATCACGTGTTTCTTCATCATCTCGATGGTAGCGATCAAATCGGCCAGGCTGATGTCTGGCTTTTTGCGGCTCTCATCTTTTAAAAAGTCGAAAAAGCTGGTGAGCATCTGCATGTAGCTGCCTTTATCCTCCTGCTGCATAATGTATTTCAGGATGCCCATTTTAGCAATCACCTTTTCAAACAGCTTTTGGAGGGTTTCGCTTACAGCTATGGTTAACAGATCATCAATGTTGCGGATAAGATAGCGCATGGCTTCCTGCTGATCGGGCTTAAAAAGATCGATCTGCGCAGGTGGCTTCAACTCGTTTACATACCTGCGGATGGATGTTTTAGGCTGATTATAAGCAAGCGTACCAAAGTTTTCTTTAAACACAGCCACGCTGGCCTTGGCAATTTCGATAGGGGGGATGTTGAAGAAATCATAGTGCATGATCTCGAACAGTAATTCATCGCCGCTATAAGGAGAGTCAAGCTCCATAGCCAGGTACTGCAATATATTAATGATCTTTTCGCCAAAAGGTTGGGTAAGTACATCAATTTTGCGCTTGGTGTTTACCTGGATCTTTTGCACGTTCAGAAACTTGATCATCTCTTCAACCTGCGCATGATTACGGTAAATTACCGCTATTTCGCCTGGCGGCACACCATCGGTTACCAGTTTTTTGATCTGTATGGCTACATCAACCAGTTCCTTATCCGGGTTTTCATATTCGCGGATGAGCGGTTCAATCAACAAATTATTAAAGCGTGGATGCGACGACTTTAAAGCCTTATCCAAATTAAGCTGACTGGTCAATCGCTCAAAATTGTTATCGATCAACGCTTTGGAAATATCAAGGATCTGCTGGTTGGAGCGATAGTTGTGTTTAAGCACTACGGTGTACAGGCTTTCCACATAATCGTTAGCAAAATCGAGGATGTTTTTCATGTTGGCACCCTGAAATTTGAAGATCGACTGATCATCATCACCAACCACAAAAACGTTAGGCGTATCCCAATAATTCAGCAAAAAACGCAGCAATTCATTTTGCGATCCGCTGGTATCCTGAAACTCATCCACCAAAATATACTGATAGCGTTCCTGGTATTTGCGCAGAATTTCTTCATTATCGCGGAAGGCACGTAGCACCCAGATGATCATATCGTCATAATCGTACCGGCCGCGGGCTTTCATTTTTTCGGTATAGTTCTGGTACTCGCCTACGGCGGCCAGCAGTTTTTTCATTACATCGTGCGCCGCGTCGATATCCTTTTGTTTCGGATCGCCTACTTTAATGCCTGCTTTGGCATTGGCGCGTTTGTAAATAAACTCCTCGCGGTTAGGCAAATCTTCCAAGTAATCGTTCACGGCCTGCTCAATCATCTCTGCGTTCCAGTTCTCACGCTTCATGGTACTGAATAGGGTTTTTAGGCGTGGTACGTCGTAATAGATATCGCCGGTGAAGCGCTTCAGCAGATGATCATTCGGAAACTCATCAACCAGTTCCCTGAAAAGCATGGCCGATTCCAGGTCAGATAATGATTCGAGGTTCAACTTGCCGAAATATTCCAGGTTTTCCTGGATGATCTCGTTACAAAAAGCATGGAACGTATATATATTAATACGGTAAGCATCGGGGCCAATAAACTCAAATAAGCGTTTGCGCATAGCCACCGCGCCGGCATCGGTGTAGGTTAAGCATAGGATCTCGTTGGGCGAGGCGTCGGTATCAGTCAGGATCTTACCTATACGGGCGGCCAATATCTGGGTTTTGCCCGTACCTGGTCCGGCCACCACCAATACGGGGCCATCCATTTTGTTAACTGCCGCCAGCTGCTCGGGGTTTAATCCGGCCAAGGCCTCCTTAAATTTGTTGTTATATTTATTGAGTGTAGGTTGCATAATATTTTAGTAAAGATAAAAAAGGTTACCGCCGCATTTGCAGGTAGCAGGATAAATATGATATTTATCCCATAATATTAAACCATGGAAAAACCTTATCAAGGCAGAACTATTATTGAGGATAATGTCGAATTTATTACCATCACGATCCCCGGAAAACGCGATTTTCTTTCAATCTCCTGGTTTTTCGTGTGGATGATAGCTTTTAGCTTTATTGGATCCACAGCTATTTCAGATCTCGTTGATCCAACAACTCATAACGTACGGGGTGGAATGATATTTTGGATAACTGGTTGGGCAATTATGGGTTTAATGAGTATTAAAAATGCGATCTGGTTAATTTGGGGGCGTGAAATAATAGAGATAGATAAAAACACATTCGGCATCACTAAGAAAAACTATTTTCTTAGCCGCGACAAAGTTTATGATCTTAAGGAATGTAAACATTTCCGGATAAGAGATAAAGATTCAACTGCCGACAGGAAATATTGGTCTATATTTTACTACAGGAACGATGACCCGGGAAATATAGCATTCGATTACGGCATGAAAACTTTTAGCTTTGGCGAAGACTTGCAAGAAGCCGAATCCCGATACATACTTGACTTTATAAAAGAAAGGGGTTTTATCCCAGAAAGAAACTTTGATTGAGTTTCTTCTAAAAAAAGCTGATCTCTAATCCTCAGCCTCTAAATCATAATCCCGCACCAGTAGGAAAAACAGCGTTAACGCTAACCGGTAATTTACCCGTAGGCTTCAAACTCCCGCTCAAAACTTTAGCTGCCGATTTTTGCAGCTCGGGAGACATTTGATAACAAACCATCAGACTACCAGCTTTTTCTAATCCCGGCAAACCAGCGATGGTGTAAGCATTGGCAAATACACTAAAAGCTGTGTTTTTACGCGAAGCCAGATCGGCTATCAACAACTTCACATCATTATTATAATCCAGTTTGCTTTGCGGGCGTAGGCGGGTATCATGTATTCCTACTATGATCTGTGGATATTGTTTAAGCCAGGCCTGGATATTGGCAATCTCAATAGCGGGCGCATCTTTATGCACTATAAAAATGCGACTGTTTGGAAAATATTTTACAACTTCCATCTGGAAAGGAGTTGGCGATGTTACGCCGATGCTCACAATAGCGGTTTTTAAAAATGGGTTGAACTTTGGGTTGCTATTTTTAAGCTGAGTAACCGCGGCATCGCTTAATTGTTGCACCAGTGTTTTTGCTGCATCGCCGTTAATATCCTGACTTAAATTAGCAAGCGAAGTTGGTTTGTATTGATTAAGCCCCGCCCAATATTTGGCCGCCAATATCTTTTTTATCCGCTCTTCAAATTCGGCAGCACTAACACTGCCGTGCCTTACCGCTTTACGGATCAGGTTAATAGCTCGGTCCGAGTTTTCGGATAATTCGATAATGTCATTACCCGCGATGAATGCCTTTACATCGGCCTCGCCGTTAGGGAAATATTTGGTAACGCCTTTCATTTCCATCGCATCGGATATTACCAGGCCTTTAAACTTCAACGAATCTTTCAAAATGCCGGTAATAATTGGTCGCGATAGGGTAGAGGGTAATTTAGGAGTTTTATCTAACGATGGGATATTCATGTGGGCTATCATCACGCCGCTAATACCAGCATTAATAGCCTCGCGAAAAGGATACATCTCCAACGAATCCAATCTCCCACGGCTATATGGCAGCAAAGGCAAATCGAAATGCGAATCGACATTGGTATCGCCATGCCCGGGAAAATGTTTGGCCGATGTGAGTAAACCTGCATCTTGCATACCTTTAAAGTAAGCTATGCCTTTTTTGGCCACATTATACATATTATCCCCAAACGAACGGTAATTGATAACCGGGTTGCCGGGGTTGTTATTCACATCCATATCGGGGCCAAGGTTCATCTGCATGCCCAGTCGCTTAAAATCATATGCTACCTGCTGGCCCATTTTGTAGATCAGGTTATTATCCTGAATGGCACCCAAAGTCATCTGATAAGGGTATGATATTGTAGAATCCAGGCGCATGCCCAATCCCCATTCGCCATCCATAGTTATAATTAAAGGTACTTTGGCCAGTTTTTGGTATTTGTTGATGAGTGCCGCTTGCCTAACAGGGCCTCCCTGGAAAAAAACCACGCCGCCCAATTGCTGCTCTTTAATTACCTGCCCAACCGAATCTTCATAAGCTTGGCCTTTATTGGTATGTGCCCTCACAAACAACAATTGCGCTACCCGTTGCTTGCGGCTCATTTTGTTATAAACCGAATCGACCCAGCGGTTTTGTTTGCTTAATGATTGAATATAGCTTTCTTTCTGACCGAAAGCATCAGAGGCAAAAAAAATGAAAATGGTAATTACGGAGAAAAAAATGCGGGATTTATTGCGTTGCATAGGCCAAATGTAGCGTAATTCTGAATTTTTGATGAAAATGTTGTTACAACTATTACAAAAATTAAACCACTAATAAACCTTCGTGTTATTTAGCAATCTATCACGTTATAAACATACATACAGGAAACTGTGGGCGGCAATCGGTGATTTTTTAATGTTTGCCTACAGCTACCGCTCTATTTAAAACAAAAAACGATGAAAAAATTATTCTTTTTGGCAATATGCCTTTTTACCGTAGTTGGTTCAGTAAGTGCACAGGGATACTACGGTCCGCGCCACCGCCCGCGTCGTGTTGTGGAACGCCGCCAACCCCAACGCCGCTATGATGATTTTTATACGCCCAAAGTTGGCGTGGCTGTAGGATTGAACGTATCAAATACTTATGACGCTTATAACAGCAATTACAGTTCAAGTTCAATTGCAGGTTGGCATGCAGGTTTAACGTTTGATCTGCCTATTATCTATCCTTTATCATTCGCTCCTGAGGTTTTGTTTTCGCAAAAAGGTTACAAGGCTAATGGCCCCGATTATGATTTTACCCAGCGCACTAATTATATCGACGTACCTTTGCTGGCTAAATTTAGGGTAGTAAGAGGTTTTAATTTGTTGGTTGGTCCGCAGCTTACGTTTTTAACCTCAACCAAAAATACTTACGATACCGGTAATATCCGCACTATCGACCATATTGATAACGACGCATCACACAGTTACGTTGCAGGTGTAGTAGGTGTAAGCTTTGATATTAACCGTAATGTGGAGATCCGCGGAAGATATAATTTTGATTTGGGTGAAAATACGCCTTATGCCGATCAAAATTTACCAAGCTACCGTAACCAGGTTTGGCAAGTTGGTTTAGGCTTTAAGTTTCAATAAACAATATTGAGTAGACTTGAGTAAGCCATCGGCCAATGTGGTTTATGAACACCTGGTCTACTAAGTAAAATAAAAAACCTGTTTCGGCTAAAGCGAAACAGGTTTTTTATTTTGATGAATTTAATTACCACTCCCGTGGAGGATGTGACGAGAGGATCCTGATCTCTTTAGGATAATAATTATTAATGCGGTTAGGCAGTAACTTAGCCCAGCCCAGTGGATGCCCCTCAAAGGTCATCAAAGTCCAGCCCTTATCTGTAGTGCTTAAATCTATATTATCTCTACGGAGGTATTGAATAGCCTGGTCTCTATCAAGCGCTGTTTGCAAAACAGCGTCTTTATTAACAATAAGGCTAAGTGCTAATTCGTGATCGGGTATCAGGTCTTTCCCCGCGAGTTTACCAATTATTACTCCCGACTTTTTAATATAGAGATGGCGCTGTAATATATTAAGGCTCTCTTTATGATCACGGTTGATGGCCATCCAGTCGTCGTTTACCTTAAAGTAGTAAAATTCATCGGCGTTATTAATATAGGAGCGAACCTGGTCAAGCTCTTTGCCCGGCAATTTTTGTTGGATATTGTTTTTAAAAGATGCCAGGTCGCCGCTATGCTCCTTTTTACGCAGACAGGAGGCAAATAAACCTTCGCCTTTCACTTTGCCGGGATAAAAGCGGTATCCCCAGGCTTTTTTCTCCGGAGATCGCGTTTCTACAATGCCCCAGTCAGTATTAATAGGTATCCTGATGCTTTCAAGATCAAACTCGGTACACAACCAGTCCAAAATATCTTCGTTTTCCTGGTGCGAGTATGAGCATGTACTATATATCAGGTAGCCGTCTTCTTTTAACGCCGGATAAATATCAGTCAGGATGCGCTCCTGTCGCTGGTGGCAGAGGTTTACATTCCCCTCCGACCATTCGTTCATCGCATCCGGATCTTTCCTGAACATGCCCGAACCAGAACAAGGGGCATCAACAAGGATGATATCGAAAAAGCTTTTCAATCGCGAAAAATCCTTCGGGTCATTATTGCTAACTATAGTATTCGCCGTTCCCCACCTGTTCAGGTTATCAGTTAATATGGGTACGCGGGTTTTAATGATCTCATTTGCCACTAACAGGTCGGTTGGTTTTAGCGCCGAATTAAGTAAGGTGCTTTTACCTCCGGGAGCGGCGCAAAGATCGAGTACCTTTATAGCCTCATCATTGTTTTGGTTGATGGTTTTAAAAATATGATCGATAAACATCGACGAAGCTTCCTGTACATAATAACAACCGGCATGAAAAAGCGGATCAAAAGTAAATGATGGCCTGCTTTCCAGGTAATATCCGTTAGCACACCATGGTACGTTCTGATTGTTTTTTAGCGCATAAGGTTTAAAAGGATTAACCCTAATAGAGATAGGTGTATCCTCAAACTGGTGTGCTTTTATAAAGTTTTCTTCGTCGAAACCGTTTTCCGCGCTTAACGAAGCGATGAAATTGGGCGGGAAATTATGCTCGTTCATATACATTTCAAATATACATATAACCTTAATGCCTCGCTTTATATAATGATTTGCCCTGTTATCGGTTTGCGGAGACTTAGTTTACAGTGAGTTGCGAAATTGTTTTAATTATTTGAAAATTTCTTTTGGTTGGTAGGGGCTTTTCTCTGTACATTTGCAACCCGCTCAAGGAAAAGAGAGGTTGCTTTTTGAAATTAAGGTTGAATAAAAAAGGAGGAAAAAAAAGATGAAAAATCTTTTGCGAAACCGACAAAATATTCACACCTTTGCAGCCCGCAAACGAGGAAAAGAAAAGTGAAAATGAGCGGCTCAAAACTTTGAAAATAAAAAATAAAAAGTTTTGGAAATAAGAAAAAGGTTTTTACCTTTGCAACCCCGAACGGAAGGGAGCTTGAAAGGGCGAAAGAAGTTGAGGCTAAGCGAGTTTAGCCGATAAAAAAAAGAAGTTGAAAAGCTTCGAA
>NZ_JBDOQS010000028.1:0-5574 GCF_039839285.1 Mucilaginibacter sp. CAU 1740
ATCTGTATAAAGATACAATAATGATAACAGATTCTATTAATTAATAATAGGGTCGGGAAATCGAACAAAACATTTTACAATGGAGAGTTTGATCCTGGCTCAGGATGAACGCTAGCGGCAGGCCTAATACATGCAAGTCGGACGGGATAGAAGAGCTTGCTTTTCTTGAGAGTGGCGCACGGGTGCGTAACACGTATGTAACCTACCTTAGTCAGGGGGATAGCCTCTCGAAAGAGAGATTAAGACCGCATAACATCACGAAGTGGCATCGCTTTGTGATCAAATATTTATAGGACTAAGATGGGCATGCGCAACATTAGCTAGTTGGTGTGGTAACGGCATACCAAGGCTACGATGTTTAGGGGATCTGAGAGGATGACCCCCCACACTGGTACTGAGACACGGACCAGACTCCTACGGGAGGCAGCAGTAAGGAATATTGGTCAATGGACGGAAGTCTGAACCAGCCATGCCGCGTGCAGGAAGACGGCCCTACGGGTTGTAAACTGCTTTTGCAGGGGAATAAACCTTCGTATGTATACGAAGCTGAATGTACTCTGAGAATAAGGATCGGCTAACTCCGTGCCAGCAGCCGCGGTAATACGGAGGATCCAAGCGTTATCCGGATTTATTGGGTTTAAAGGGTGCGTAGGCGGCTTTTTAAGTCAGGGGTGAAAGACGGTAGCTTAACTATCGCAGTGCCCTTGATACTGAAGAGCTTGAATGTAGTTGAGGTAGGCGGAATGTGACAAGTAGCGGTGAAATGCATAGATATGTCACAGAACACCAATTGCGAAGGCAGCTTACTAAGCTATGATTGACGCTGAGGCACGAAAGCGTGGGGATCAAACAGGATTAGATACCCTGGTAGTCCACGCCCTAAACGATGAACACTCGATGTTGGCGATATACAGTCAGCGTCTAAGCGAAAGCGTTAAGTGTTCCACCTGGGGAGTACGCCCGCAAGGGTGAAACTCAAAGGAATTGACGGGGGCCCGCACAAGCGGAGGAGCATGTGGTTTAATTCGATGATACGCGAGGAACCTTACCCGGGCTTGAAAGTTAGTGAATGTGGCAGAGACGCCACAGTTCTTCGGAACACGAAACTAGGTGCTGCATGGCTGTCGTCAGCTCGTGCCGTGAGGTGTTGGGTTAAGTCCCGCAACGAGCGCAACCCCTATGTTTAGTTGCCAGCATTTAAGGTGGGGACTCTAAACAGACTGCCTATGCAAATAGAGAGGAAGGAGGGGACGACGTCAAGTCATCATGGCCCTTACGTCCGGGGCTACACACGTGCTACAATGGATGATACAGAGGGCAGCTACCTGGCAACAGGATGCCAATCTCACAAAGTCATTCACAGTTCGGATCGGGGTCTGCAACTCGACCCCGTGAAGTTGGATTCGCTAGTAATCGCGTATCAGCAATGACGCGGTGAATACGTTCCCGGGCCTTGTACACACCGCCCGTCAAGCCATGGAAGCTGGAAGTGCCTGAAGTGCGTAACCGCAAGGAGCGTCCTAGGGTAAAGTCGGTAACTGGGGCTAAGTCGTAACAAGGTAGCCGTACCGGAAGGTGTGGCTGGAATACCTCCTTTCTGGAGCAGGTTTCGCTAAGTAATTCGGAACTGTTACCTACATGATATTTCTTAAAACACAAACAAAAAGACAAAAGGAAACACCCGGAAGGTTAACCATCAGTGGTAAACTAACAGAAGGGAGCACAAGGATTGTAAGTGATTACGATTTTCGGTTTGAAGAACATAAAAAATCCAAAATCGAAAGTCCGAAATCCGAAATAACAACCAGTCCTGTAGCTCAGCTTGGTTAGAGCACTACACTGATAATGTAGGGGTCAGCAGTTCAAATCTGCTCGGGACTACTATAAGGTTTATCCGAAAGGGGGATTAGCTCAGCTGGCTAGAGCACCTGCCTTGCACGCAGGGGGTCAACGGTTCGAATCCGTTATTCTCCACATTGAACCAGAAGTCATCGTAAGATGACGGAGGCTCAAAACGTTCTTTGACATATTGGAAGAAGTAATTGAAAACAAGAGAAAACAACAGATAGAGACGTTGTTTGCTTGAGAATCAAGACGACAAGAATAAAGAAACAAGAGTGATCTTGCTTCCTGACTCCTGATCTCTTGACTCTAACAACAAACAATTATCTAAATAAAGACATACCTTGCGGCGCAAAAGGCGCAAGAGTAGAAGAAAGTAAGAAAGGGTACACGGGGGATGCCTTGGCTCTCAGAGGCGATGAAGGACGTGATAAGCTGCGATAAGTACCGGGGATTTGCAAATAAGATTTGATCCGGTAATTTCCGAATGGGGAAACCTAGTTATTTGAAGAATAACTGCAATAGCGCTAACCTGCCGAACTGAAACATCTAAGTAAGCAGAGGAAGAGAAAACAATAGTGATTTCCAGAGTAGTGGCGAGCGAAATGGAAGAAGCCCAAACCTATTATGTTACGGCATAATGGGGGTTGTAGGACCACAACATGAATATTAAACAGAACCGGAACGGGGTGGGAAACCCGGCCATAGAGCATGAGAGCTGCGTACGGGTAATGAATAATAGGATAGTGGTATCCTGAGTACCGCGAGGTCGGAGACGCCTTGTGGGAATTTGCCGGCACCATCCGGTAAGGCTAAATACTCCTGAGAGACCGATAGTGAACCAGTACCGTGAGGGAAAGGTGAAAAGAACCCCGAACAGGGGAGTGAAATAGAACCTGAAACCGTGTACTTACAAGCGGTCGGAGCACAGTAATGTGTGACGGCGTGCCTTTTGCATAATGAGCCTACGAGTTACTCTTCACTGGCAAGGTTAAGCGTTTAAGACGCGCAGCCGAAGCGAAAGCGAGTCTGAATAGGGCGCATAGTCAGTGGAGGTAGACGCGAAACCTTGTGATCTACCCATGGGCAGGTTGAAGGTGCCGTAACAGGTACTGGAGGACCGAACCGATAAACGTTGAAAAGTTTCCGGATGACTTGTGGGTAGGGGTGAAAGGCTAATCAAACTGGGAAATAGCTCGTACTCCCCGAAATGTTTTTAGGAACAGCCTGGCGGTTGAGTTATAAAGAGGTAGAGCTACTAATTGGGTGCGGGGGAGTCAAATCCTACCAAATCCAGATAAACTCCGAATGCTTTATAATATACGCTGGAGTGAGGCTATGGGTGCTAAGGTCCATGGCCGAGAGGGAAAGAACCCAGACCATCAGCTAAGGTCCCTAAATTATTGCTAAGTTGAACTAACGAGGTCCGATTGCACAGACAGCTAGGATGTTGGCTTGGAAGCAGCCATTCATTTAAAGAGTGCGTAACAGCTCACTAGTCGAGCGATCGGGCATGGATAATAAACGGGCATCAAGCAGTATACCGAAGCTATGGATTTGCAGTAATGCATCTGGTAGGGGAGCATTCTATTATCCGGCGAAGCAGGAGGGGCAACCGACTGTGGAGGGAATAGAAAAGCAAATGTAGGCATAAGTAACGATAAGGCGGGAGAGAAACCCGCCCACCGAAAGACTAAGGTTTCCTGATCAACGCTAATCGGATCAGGGTTAGTCGGGGCCTAAGGTGAAGCCGACAGGCGTAGCCGATGGACAACTGGTTAATATTCCAGTACTTTTTATTACTGCGATGCGGTGACGGAGTAGTGACACTGACGCGAACTGACGGAATAGTTCGTTAAAGGCTGTAGGTATAGAGATTGTAGTTAAGTACGCAGACTCTGCTGAAAGCTGATAGTACACCAAACCTTCGGGCGAGGTGATAGTTCAGGTAATCAGACTTCCAAGAAAACCCGCTAAGCTTCAGGTAATAAAAACCCGTACCGTAAACCGACACAGGTAGTCGAGGAGAGAATCCTAAGGTGCTCGAGTGAATCATGGCTAAGGAACTCGGCAAAATGGCCCTGTAACTTCGGGAGAAGGGGCGCTGGCAGCAATGTCAGCCGCAGTGAAAAGGCCCAGGCGACTGTTTAACAAAAACACATGGCTTTGCAAAATCGCAAGATGACGTATAAGGCCTGACACCTGCCCGGTGCTGGAAGGTTAAGAGGGGATGTTAGTCGCAAGGCGAAGCATTGAATCGAAGCCCCAGTAAACGGCGGCCGTAACTATAACGGTCCTAAGGTAGCGAAATTCCTTGTCGGGTAAGTTCCGACCTGCACGAATGGTGTAACGATCTGGGCGCTGTCTCAGCCATGAGCTCGGTGAAATTGTGGTATCGGTGAAGACGCCGGTTACCCGCAACGGGACGGAAAGACCCCATGCACCTTCACTATAGCTTAACATTGATATCGGATACAGGATGTGTAGGATAGGTGGGAGACTGTGATCCAGCTTCGCTAGGAGTTGGTTAGTCAACGTTGAAATACCACCCTTTCTGTATTTGGTGTCTAACTCTTCGATGAGGAGAACATTGTTTGGCGGGTAGTTTGACTGGGGTGGTCGCCTCCAAAAAGGTAACGGAGGCTTTCAAAGGTAAGCTCAGTACGCTTGGTAACCGTACGCGGAGTGCAATAGCATAAGCTTGCTTGACAGTGAGACAGACAAGTCGAGCTGGGTCGAAAGACGGATATAGTGATCCGGTGGTTCTGCATGGAAGGGCCATCGCTCAAAGGATAAAAGGTACGCTGGGGATAACAGGCTGATCTCCCCCAAGAGCTCATATCGACGGGGAGGTTTGGCACCTCGATGTCGGCTCGTCACATCCTGGGGCTGGAGAAGGTCCCAAGGGTTGAGCTGTTCGCTCATTAAAGTGGCACGCGAGCTGGGTTCAGAACGTCGCGAGACAGTTCGGTCCCTATCTGTTGTGGGCGTAGGAAGTTTGAGTGGGGCTGACCTTAGTACGAGAGGACCGGGTTGGACTAACCTCTGGTGAATCTGTTATGCCGCCAGGTGTACTGCAGAGTAGCTACGTTGGGAATAGATAAGCGCTGAAAGCATCTAAGTGCGAAACTAGCCACAAGATGAGACTTCCATTGAGGGTCGTAGGAGACTACTACGTTGATAGGTCATAGGTCTAAAGGTGGTGACATCATAGCCGAGTGATACTAATTGCCCGAAGCTTTCTTCAGATAGAAACAGTGTGGGTGGAACCCTAACAGGTTCCACCCCGCGAAATCAAAACAACAATAATGCTGTTGTTTTCTCTTAAATTCAATCACTTCTTTCAATAATATGTCATTGTTTATTTGGTCATTATATCATTGGGTCATTAAGTCATTAGACTGCTCAAAAACAAGAAGATCAAACAATAAACAAATACAATATGGTGAAGGCATAACGTTGGTGTTGTCAAAGGTGAAGTCAAAAAAATGACTCAATGACCTAATGACACAATGATCAGCGAAATGACCGGAACAAAAAATATTCAGGTGCCTATATCGGCGGTGTCTACCTCTTCCCATTCCGAACAGAGAAGTCAAGCCCGCCAGAGCCGATGGTACTGCGGTAAAACGTGGGAGAGTAGGTCGGTGCCGATCTTTATCGCCTTAAATGGTGTAACAAATGCAAAGCCTTAGTCAACAACTAAGGCTTTTTGCGTTTACATACTTTTCC
>NZ_JBDOQS010000029.1:0-1394 GCF_039839285.1 Mucilaginibacter sp. CAU 1740
AGCGTAGAGAGATTCTGTGTTAATTATCAAATAAATTCTAATTTTGTTTACTTAAGGCGGCTCTATGCCAGCCTGTTTAGGGCGGTATGACTTCGGGTTATATCCGCCCTAACTATTTTATACTGCCCCAATTGTTTTTTGCAGATATTCTTTATCATAAGGTTTTCCTGTTGTCCAGATAGTATAGATCATCTCAAGCATTTTTCTTTGTACAGCTACAGCAGCTTTCATTTTAATACCATGTTTCGATACCAGTCTGATGTAAACTGCTTTAAAGCGCTCATCATTTCGGATCGCATTTAGCGATGGCATATGCATTGCTTTCCTGATATGCCTGTTTCCTTTCTTAGATATTTTTGGCTTCCCTTTAACCGAGGTTCCCGAATCTTTACTAATAACATCTAATCCTGCCAGGCTTACTAATTGTTTTTTATTTCTGATTAGGTTAAAGCCATTAGTTTCAGCTATTGTTATTACAGCTGTTAAGCTACCTATGCCGGGTATTGAAGTAACAAGATTTATCTTTTCATACAGTTCCTTATCTGCTTTTACAAATTCAGCTATTTCTTTCTTGATCTCCTTTTCCTGTTGATTCAGCAAGGAAATCCGTTGATTGGCCCTGTGTATGCTCCGCTCATTAGGAAATGCTTCTGTTTGTTCTGCATGTAGCTGGTTTTTAGTCATTACCCGATCTGCTACAATCTGATCTCGTTCCCGTGTTAATTGTTTCAGATCCCTGAATATCTTCTTAGGTTTCTGCCAAAGGGTAAGTGACCTTTCTAATCCAAACTGACAAATAGCCTGCGAAGCGGTCTTATCTGTGATCGTCTTGATTTCCAGTGTCCTCATATAGCTGCTGATTTTATTAGGAAGTACGATACTTACTTTCAAGCTCTGATCTGAGAGAAAATGGGCCAGCTTATCGTGATAAACGCCGGTTGCCTCCATTACATAATGTACAGCTATAGCATGATCAGAATGTTTCTTTACCCATGTCAGTAAAGCCAAAAATCCCGATGGCTTGTTGGCGAAAGTTTTATACGCATAAATATCTTTAGTTAAAGACTGGTCTACTTTGCCTAAGGATACTACTAACTCATTTTGTGCAACATCAATGCCTAATACCTGTTTTAAAATCTTTGTCATCACTTAATTTGAATAATATATCAAAGTGAATAACCCTTCTTCGTTTTCTCTCCTGGTTGGATATCCTGGATATATCGCTATGCAATATTCCTTACATTCTGTTCAAACTCTAAAGGGCAAAAAAGAAATGAGGCAGTATCTCTCTATGAACATACCTTATGGTTGTTGGGGTGACCATCTGCTCTCATCCCTTTTCACTTTATTTGATTGCTAATTTATCAATTGACAACAAACATAGGAGGGGTGAC
>NZ_JBDOQS010000003.1:0-645809 GCF_039839285.1 Mucilaginibacter sp. CAU 1740
GTATAAAATAGTTAGGGCGGATATAACCCGAAGTCATACCGCCCTAAACAGGCTGGCATAGAGCCGCCTTAAGTAAACAAAATTAGAATTTATTTGATAATTAACACAGAATCTCTCTACGCTTCGCGCAAAGAGGGGATTCTTTGTTTTTTATTTTTTGCAGGTACAAGCGTGGACGCTTGTGCCTGTAAATCAAACATTTCCCCAACCCTATTTGCCGCGTAGCGGGAGAGAGGGTGACCCAGCGAAGCGTAGGTCGGGTGAGTAAACTCTGGGGCAGTGCTTTCTATAACACCTCCTTCAAATCCTTCTCAATCATCTCATTCCACCTTGCCTGAGCAGCCCCATTCATACCATGCCCGGTTTCCTTATCATACTCATCCTGCAACTGGTTCATCTCCCGGTACGAATCCAGGTACTGTACATTGATATACCCGTCATAATTATCAGCCGGTATTTTCATAGCCAGTAAAGCCTGCTGAAAATGCCTGGCTACAATTTTAGCGATATCAAAATGCCGCTGCTCATGGGTGAGTGCATAATCGTTACGCCCTTCGTATCTTACCCAGGCCGCGCTTTTGGGTAAAAATACCCGCATGCTTATCCTCACCACAACAACACTTTGTACTACTTCGGCCTGTTCGGTATAACCGAAGCCGGGCAGCACTTCGGCCACATACTTATTACCGTATGGCTTATCCTTAAAATCATCCCAGGTTAGCGGGCGTTTAGGCGAGTAGTAAATGGTATCGCCTTCAGGTTGCTCTGTGTAATCGGTAAATATCAGCTTAACACTTTTGGCCAGTTTAATATTGGTGTCGGCTTCACGGTTTATCCAGTTGTTAAACCAGTTCAGTCCTCCTTCCAATGCCCGGCTCAACAGCACACCAAGGTCGTATTGTTGTGCGGCGTTACGGGTGTAGGTTGTTGTGGCCGGATAGCTTACCAATTTTACAGGCCCAAAGTCCTTCTTTAATTCAAATAAAAGCTCGATCTCCAGCTTGCCTCCTACCTGGTTGTTATTTATAGGCTCTTCAGTTATTTTCAGTTTTTTTATGCGGATGTTTACTGGCCGCAGAGTTTTATTAGGCTGAATGGCATAGTCGGCAAAACGTTTCAAGGCTACGGCCGCACCATCTTTTACATCAATTTTATACTTATCATACGGTGCGGCTGTCGGCAAAAGGATGGCTATAGCATTTCTCTCAGCACGGTCATCATTAACACCAGCAATATAAAACTCCTTAACTTTTTCAGTTAATTGCCTGTTTGTTAAAACAATTGGGCCGTTTATTTTTTGTGCATTTAAAATCGACGGAAAAAATATGATGACGCATAAAAACGCCACCACTACAGCAGGGATCGGCCTGCCCATAACTTTATTCATAACAGGTAAAACTAAAAGGCTTAATGTACAGTCCGCTTTAATTAAAATGCTTTAAACGCAAATAAATTGTGTGGTTAAAACGCCAATTATTAACTTTGAGTATCCGCAGCCGTTGCCACGGCAATTACCCAACAATTTTAAAGTTTTCCACACGCATATTATCTTAAGTATTACCTTCGTTAAAAGAACTGTTATCCACATTTGTTAATTTCTATTGTGAAAAGCCTCTTTTTGGTTTAGCTATTTTCGCACTATCATTAGTATGCGCTTTATGATCAAAACAAGATACATCGCCCTGCTCATTCCCGTATTTATCGTTTCAACCGCCCGGGCCCAGCAAAACCCATCCACTCAAATTTACCGGACTTACCACACCGCTATCGACTTGATGGACAAGGGGAAATTTGCTTCGGCTGCCGAGCAATTCCGCCTGGTTGAGACCTTCAAATTTAAAACAAGCACACAACCACAGTTCGAAACCGAGCTGTCGCTTACTAAAGAAAACTGCCAGTATTACGAGGCCTATTGCGCCCTGAATTTAGGCAATGACGATGCCGAAAGCATGTTCCTGCGCTTTATTAAAGAGCACCCGGAAAACCCGCTTACCAAGCAGGCTTTCTTCCAGATCGGTAAATCGTACTTTAAACAAGGCAAGTATGAAGATGCTATCCGCTGGTTCAACAAAACCGAAGCAAGCGAGCTTAACGGTCATGATAATACCGAATATAAATTCAGAAAAGGTTACGCTTACTTCGAACTAAAAGACTATAAAAACGCCCAGTTACTTTTTGGCGAGGTAAAAAACAAACGCTCTGAATTTACGGAAGACGCGACTTACTATTTCGCCTACATCGCTTATTTAAATAAAGACTACCACCTGGCGCTGGTAAACTTCGAGAAGCTTAAAAACTCGAAGAAATACGAAAACAGCTATCCATACTACATCTCGGCAGTTTACTTTTTAGATAAACGCTATGATGATGTGATCAACTACGCGGTGCCTATCGTAAACAGCACCCATCAGCAAAACGAAACTGAAATGCTGAGGATCATTGCCGCATCGTACTTTGCCAAAGCAGATTACGATAACGCTGTGAAATACTATGGCCGCTTTGAAGACCGCGACCAGGGCCGCACCCAAAACACGCAGGATAGCTATCAAATGGGTTACACCTATTTTAAAGTAGGCAACTACGCCAAAGCCGCCAGCGAACTGGAGAAACTGGTTGAACAACACGATGTGTACAGCCAAAGCGGTAACTATACCCTGGGCGATGTGTTCCTGAAACTGAACAACAAGCAAAGCGCCCGAAACGCGTTCCTGAATGCCTCAAAACTGGATTACGACAAGCAATTACAGGAAGACGCGCTTTACGAATACGCCAAACTATCGTACGAACTCGACTTTAACTTACAGGCCTTAGGCGCTACAAGGTTATACCTGGCCAACTATCCGCGTTCAAAACGCATTAACGAGGTTAAGGTATTATTAGCCGAAGAGTTGCTGAACTCACGCAGCTATAAAGAAGCCGTTGAGATCCTGGAACCGATCCCTAATAAAAACGAATCGGCAAGGTTGGCTTACCAAAAAGTAACCTACTACCGTGGTTTGGAGTTTTATAACGAACGTGCTTTTGAAAACGCGATAGGCATTTTCCTCCGTTCGCTAAACGACCCTATCGACAGCAAAACCCAGGCATTAACCACCTATTGGATGGCCGAAGCCATGTATGAGGTGCGTAAATACGGCGAATCGGTTGAAAACTTTGAGAAGTTTTTGTCGATGCCGGAAGCCAAACAAACCGATGTATCTAACTACGCTAACTATGCTTTAGCTTACGCCGCTTTTGGCGATGAGCAGTATAAAAAAGCAGCTAATTATTTCGAGAAGTTTTTACAGGGCGATGTAAAAGACGCCGCTACCCAAAACGATGCGATAACCCGTTTGGCCGATAGCTATTTCGTGCTGAAAAGCTACAGCAACGCCATGACCTACTACAACCGCATCATTGCCATGCACAACCAGGGCGAAGATTACGCTTTGTTTCAGCGTGGTATGATTCAGGGTTTACAAGGCGGTTTGGACACCAAGATCGCTACCCTGAACGATGTATTGAACAAATTTCCTAATTCGGATTACGCGGATGATGCCTCGTTCGAGATCGCTTATACCTACTTCCTGAAAACCGATGGTGATAAAGCCAAAACCGATTTGCAGGCCATGATCCAGAAATACCCACGCAGCAGCTACATTCCGCGTGCGCTGGTTACCATTGGTTTGATCGATTACAATGCCGGCAATGATGATCTGGCTGTCGAATCGTTTAAAAAAGTGGTTCAGGATTACTCATCAACGGATGAAGCTAAGCAAGCCCTTAAGCAAATTGAAAAGATCTATACTGATAAAGGTGATGCCCAAACATTCATTAACTATGCCGGTACCACTCCCATCGGTAACTATACCACTGCCGACCAGGAAAGCATCCTGATCACTGCGGCCAACAATCTTTATTTAAAAGGCGACTGGCAAGGTACTGTAGGCGGTGTAAACGCTTACTTTGATAAATTCCCGAGCAAACAGATCTACGAAAAGCAGGCACGCTTTATCCGCGCGCAGGCTTTGGCAAACTTAGGTCGTACCCAAGAGGCCGTTGTTGATTACAACGTGATCCTGAACGACTGGACAAGCGCCTACAGCGAAAAAGCGTTGATCAGCATGGCTAAACTGTACATGCAGCAAAAGAAATACAACGAAGCTGTAGTATTCCTTAAACGTTTGGAAACCAACGCCGAGTACAAAGCCGATTATACCTTCGCCATCACCAACCTCATGTACTGCTACTCGGAGATGTTAATGACCGACGATGCCATCAAATACGCCGAACTGGTTAAAACCAACGATAAAACATCGCAGGAGGATAAATTTAAAACCGGCCTTTACGAGGGTAAAGCTTACTTGGCAACCGGCGATACCGCCATTGCTGTTAAGCAATTTACCTACACTGCTACCAACACCAAAACCGTTGCCGCTGCCGAAGCAAGGTACAACCTGGCCTTTATTGAGTACGACAAAGGCCGTTACAAAACATCGCAAAAAATGTGTTTTGATTTGGCCAAAGAGTTACCTAACTACGATTACTGGATAGCTAAAACCTACATCTTGTTAGCCGATAACTACGTTGGCTTGAAAGATACCTTCCAGGCTAAGGCAACCCTGCAAAGTATCATTGATAACTACAAGGCCGATGATGATATCCTGCCAACTGCCAAAGAAAAGCTGGACAAGCTGAATGGCCGCAAAACTCCAAAACAGACTGCGCCGGTAAACAAAGACACCACCCAGCCTGATACAACTAACAAACAGTAACAAAGAGTAAGATAAAAGAAGACAAGCAATGAACTCAAGATACACCTACACGCTGCTTACCTTATTGATAGCATTATACTTTGTTCCTGCACAAGCACAAACAAAGAAACCCGCTAAAAAAGCCACAGTAAAAACAGCCGCTAAAAAACCGGCTGCTAAACCTGCGGCCAAACCAGCCGTTAAACAAACATCAAAACCGGTAACTAAAAAAACAACCGATAGCAAAAACTTAGGCGATGCCGCCGCGAAATCTTTACAGGATACCACCAAAAAAGGCGGCGGTAATAACCCTAACAATCCTAATAATGGCGGTAGCCTTTCGGAAGAGATCGTGGTAACTACAGCTTATAAACCTGTATTGGCTGATGCTGTGAAGATCCGCAGAAACCCCGACCTGGAAGATAAAGTGCCATTTAAAGCGCCTTTAACTTATGCCCCGTTGGATAAACGACAGGAGCAAAACTCAGAGATCAGACAGCTGGACCCAATGAAACGCCCTGCCGAGCAGGATTCTGTATTGACCAACAACTTTGCTAAAGTTGGTTTTGGCAACCTGAAAAGTATTTTTGGCGAGGCTTATTTTGCAAACGGTCGTGATCAGGCCTTGCAGGTTGGCGGCCACCTGAAGCATTTTTCACAATCGGGTTCGTTACAAAAACAAACCGAAAGCCGCGATGAAGTTGGCGTATTTGGCAAAAGCGTATTGGGAGATAACAATGTATCGGGCAGGATCAACTTTAACCGTCAAGGCAACTACTTTTATGGTTACGATCAGGAAGCGCCGCCACCCACCTCTTTCCAACCGGGCAAACAACATTTTAATACTTTAAGCGGCGAGGTTGAGCTTGCTAAAAACTATAAAGATGTTGAAAACGATTTTACCTATGCCGTAAAACTGAAAGGCTATTCTTTTAGCAACGCTTATCAGGCTAAGGAAAATAATGTAGTAATAACAGGCTTTTTAAACCAAACTGTTAAACAGTTTTATGCTGGTTTAAGTGCATCGTTAGATCTTGCCAGCCAAAAAGATAGTCTTTACAACCTTGGCAATAACATTGCACGCATTAACCCTTATATTAAATTTCAGGGTACAAATTACAAGATAGATGCGGGTGTTAACATTGTAAAAGAATTTGGGGATTTCGGCAAGTTTTACATTTTCCCGGCTGCTAAATTAGAGGTACAGGTAGTTCCTAAATACGTGCGCCTGTTTGTTGAGGCCAAGGGTGATGTGAACCGTTCGTCACTGCGCGATTTCGCGATGACCAACCCGTTCATTGGTCAAAATATCAATATCAAAAACTCGGTCGATCAGCTGGATCTGGCCGCGGGATTAAAAGGCACTTTAGCACCAGGCTTAAGCTTTAAAGCATCGGTATTCCGCAACAGCATCAAAAACATGCCTTTAATAGCGAGCAATTTCTTAGCCGAAGGCAACAAGTTTAATGTTATTTATGACGATGGAAAAGCCCGTGTGAGCGGCTTTAACGGCGAGTTGGATTTCAAAGCTACTGATGATTTTAACATCTTCGGTCGTGCTGAATTCAGGGATTATAAGTTAGCATCAGAAGCAGAAGCATGGAACCTGCCTAAGTTTACCTTAACAGCGGGAACCGCTATCCATATCGATAGCAAATTGACAGTTACCGGTTCGTTACTGATCCGCGGAGATGCTTACGACAGAACACAGTCGTTCCTTCCAACACCTGCCCCTGGCGACCCAAATCCTGTTTCTACCAAACAGACCATTAAAGGTTTTGCCGATTTGAGCGGTGGTGTTGAATATCGTATCAACAGCAGGTTTTCGGTATTTGCGCAGGCTAACAATATCTTAAGTTCATCTTACCAACGCTGGTTGTACTATTCTAACTACGGATTTAATATCTTTGGCGGCGTAGGCTATGCTTTCTAAGCCTCTTTGATGTTTTAAAATTAAGCGTATTTTTACCCGATGGATATAGCCAATTATTTAAGCGAATTACTTGGCCGGCACACTGAAGTAAGTGTTCCCGGCCTTGGCTGCTTTTCGCAGCAACGTGTTAATGGCTATTATGATGATGCGCAGGGAACATTTTTCCCGCCGGGCTTTAAGCTCAATTTCGAGTCGCAGCCTAAGGATGATGAAATCCTGGCCCGCTACATAGCCGAGAAGAAAAAGATCTCGCTGGCCTCATCAAAATACTTTACCGAAAAGTATATCAACAGCCTTAAGCAGGAACTGGTACTACACGAAGTAGCATTTGCCGAACTGGGCTGGTTTCAACTACAGGATGGCAAAATAATTTTCAGGGCACAGGAAAAGCCGGGTGATGATCCATTGTTTTTTGGGTTGTCGCCAGTTAAGGTGAATAAGGTTAACTACGTAGCGCCACCTCCTCCGCCCCCGCCATTACCTTTAGCGGTTCCGTTGCAGCAAACTTTTACGCCGCCACCGGTAAATAATATTACCGCGGTTCCTGTAGCGCAACCCGAATATGAGGAGGAAGAGGTTGAAGAAAAACGTGGCATAAGCGTTTGGGTAATTATTGCTATTATGGTAGTGGTACTTGCCGCCGCTGCATTTGCAGTTTACAAATTCAAGCCGGAATTGCTGCATCTTAAAAAAAACAATGATGCGCCTGCCGCTGTTGAGAAGCCAAAAGCTACACCGGTTGTAAAGCCTGATAGCATAGCGAAAGACAGCACACCTAAAACTACTGATACAGATAAGGCAATTTCCAAACCTGTTAAAACGTTAGATAAACCGGTAGTATTAACTGATACCACTCCAAAACCCGAATACGCTATATTTTTAGAATCGTACAAAACGGTAGCGAAGAGTGATATTGAAGTTAAAAAATATATAAAAAGAGGTATTAATGCCCGCACATGGACAGGCCCGGGAACAGGTCTGCGCGTTAAAATTATAATTGGTGGTTTTGCCACTTCGGATGAAGCAGAGGCAACCCGCAAAAAACTAATATCACAAGGAAAAATAGCAAAAGATACTTACTCAAAATTAATTACTGACAGCACGAAATGACATTATTACTAATACAGCAAGTAACAGATACAGCAAAACATCTCGCCGACACAGCAAACCACGCAGTAACAACAGCCGCCCTGCCTAATGAAGAACTTCACTTTGGCGACCTGCTGCTAAAAGGTGGTTGGGTAATGATCCCGATTGGTATTTTAGCGGTACTGGGCCTTGTAATATTCTTCGAACGTTATTTCACTATCCGCAAAGCATCACGCAACGAATCAAACCTGATGGTTCAGGTACGTGCCAGTATCCATTCGGGCAATTTGGAATCGGCCATAGCTATCTGCCGTAACAACAATACCCCACTGGGCCGTATGCTGCAAAAAGGTTTGTTGCGCATAGGCAGGCCTATCAAAGATATTGAGGGTGCTATCGAAAATATTGGTAAAATAGAAGTATCCAAACTTGAAAAAAACATTGGTATTTTGGGTATCGTAGCCGGTATCGCGCCAATGTTTGGCTTCCTGGGTACCATTGCAGGTGTAATTAAGATCTTTTATGATATCTCAAAAACTGATAACATCAGTATGGGTGTAATTTCGGGCGGTTTATATGTGAAGATGGTAACATCTGCAGCCGGTTTATTTGTAGGTATCGTAGCTTATGTTTGCTACCACGTTTTAAATATGATGGTTGATAAAGTGATCCTGAAACTGGAAACTGATGCCATCGAATTTATTGACTTGTTAGAGGAGCCGAGCAAATGAATTTAAGAAAAAGACACAGGGGCGCATCGGCAGAGGTACATACATCGGCAATGAACGATATCATGTTCTTCCTGCTGTTGTTTTTCCTCATCGCATCAACGGTTACCAATCCTAACGTTATTAAACTGGTATTGCCCAAATCATCAAGCGGGCAGTCGGTATCTAAAAAAACAATTACAGTATCGGTAACTAAAGACCTGAAATACTACGTTGATAAAAAAGAGATCCCGGTAGATGCCCTGCAAACTACGCTGGCCGGTTATAAAACCGTAGCAACCGAACTAACAATAGTTTTATACGTAGATAAAACCGTGGCCATACAGGATGTGGTACAGGTAATGGATGTAGCCCAGAAATTGAATATTAAACTGGTTTTGGCAACAGAACCAAAGGGGTAACAGTTGGCAGTTTTTAGTTTGAAGTAGGCTTTATTTGCTTATTGTAGATTTCGAATTTTCGACGGTCCGATTATTAATTAAGATAATTATGCAAGCGGCTAAAGCCAATTGCAAATCAAAAATACAAGTGCAAACGGCCAACCGCCCACTGCAAACTGAACAAGATGGAATACAGGGAAGAAAATAACTATCCAAAGGCGTTTTTAGCAACAGGCATTGTTTTGGCTGTGTTGATAGCGGCATGTTATTTTATCGTATTCAAAAACCCGCCCATTGAAGAGAACGGAACGGGCGGCATATTGGTAAACTACGGTACAGTTGATGAAGGTATGGGCGATGACTACATGAGCACCGAAGAACCTTCGGTAGCTGAAAAGGCCAATCACACCAAACCAGATAAAGTTACCGAAGCCAAACCAACCGAAGAAAAACCAACGCCGCAGAGCAGCGAAAAGGCGGTTGTTACTCAAAACACTGAAGACGCGCCGGAAGTGGCTGCTCCGGATAAAAAGCCAAGTCAGGCGGTAGCTACACCGCAACCGGTAAAAACTCCGCCTGCAAAACCTACCGTTAACCAAAACGCGTTATACAAAGGCAAAGCCTCCACCGGTACCGGCGAAGGCGATGGTACAGGCAAAACTCCGGGCAATCAGGGCAAACCAACAGGTACTACACTTACCAATAACTATAACGGTACAGGATCGGGCAACGGTGGCAGCCTTAACATGGCTCAGCGCAGCTTTGTAAGCCGTCCATCGGTAAGTGATGCCAACCGTCAAAGCGGTAAAATTGTAGTTGATATAAGGGTTGATAAGGATGGCAACGTAACCTACGCCCGTGCGGGTGCCCGTGGAACTACCATATCAGACGATGCCTTGCTCCAAAAATGCGAGGATGCAGTAAAGAACTCAAAACTAAACCCACTTGATAATGCCCCCGATCAGCAACAGGGTACCGTGGTTTTTGTATTCAAGGTAAATTAATTCAGTTTGCGGTTTTGGGTTTGCAGTTTGCAAATCCTATTTGATAGTTTTGCGGTATGCAACTGCCTACTGCAAACGGGCAAAGCAAACTGTAAAATGAACTACCAGGAAACCATCCAATACCTATACACTCAGCTCCCGATGTTTACACGCGACGGAGCTTCGGCATTTAAAAAAGATCTGACCAACACGCTTGAACTTTGCAAGCGGTTGGATAATCCTCAACATAAATTTAAAAGCATACATGTAGGTGGTACCAACGGCAAGGGTTCAACATCGCACATGCTGGCTGCTGTTTTGCAAACAGCAGGTTATAAAACGGGATTATACACCTCCCCTCACCTTAAAGATTTCCGCGAACGTATCCGTGTTAACGGCCAAATGATCAGCGAGCAAACGGTGATTGATTTTGTGGCTGACCGTCAAGCCGATTTTGAAGAAATAGCCCCCTCCTTTTTTGAGATGACCGTTGCGCTGGCTTTTGATGTTTTCGCGAAAGAACAGGTAGACATTGCTATCATTGAGGTAGGCCTTGGTGGCAGATTGGATTCGACCAATGTGATCACTCCGCTCCTATCTGTGATAACCAATATAGGTTGGGACCACATGAATATGCTTGGCGATACGTTACAACTTATAGCCGGTGAAAAAGCAGGCATAATTAAGCCCGGTATCCCAGTAGTTATCAGTGAGCGTCAGTCGGAAATTGCAGATGTATTTATTGATAAAGCCACCGAAACAAAAAGCAACATCAAATTTGCATCCGACGAATGGACGGTTACGGAAGAGAAAGGCGAAAGGCAAAAGGCAAAAGGCTTTGGTGCTGAACTATTAGAGGTAACAGCTACAAACACCCACTCCGAACCTAATACTTACAACTTAGAACTCGACCTTACCGGCACCTACCAACTCAAAAATGTGAAAGGTATTTTATCCACTGTTGACGAATTGCGCGCACAGGGTTTCGAAATCACCGATGAGCATGTTCAATCTGCTTTAAAACAAGTTAAAATGCTCACAGGTCTGCATGGCCGTTGGGAAGTTATAAGCCAAAACCCGCTTACTATTTGCGATACCGGTCATAACCCGGATGGTATTGAGGAAGTGATGAAAAATATCGTAGCCGTGAGCTATAAACACCTGCATATGGTAATAGGTATGGTGAATGATAAGGATACAGGTAAAGTGCTCCCCATGTTTCCGAAGGATGCCACGTATTACTTTTGTAAGCCGGATATTCCACGTGGGTTGGATGCAGAAAGTATGAAGGCACAGGCAGAAACTCATGGGTTAGTTGGTGATGCTTATCCATCTGTAGAAGAAGCTTTATTATCCGCTCAGAAAAACGCGAACGTGGATGATCTGGTGTTTGTTGGGGGAAGTACTTTTGTGGTGGCGGAGGTTGTCTAATAAAAATCATCGTTGCTGTAAATATTAACCGAGGCATCTGAAAGAGATATGACATTAGGAGGGATGGCCCGTCACCCTGAGTTTGTCGAAGGGTCGCGCGCAGAGGCCCTGCCCGCCATGCTTCGACAAGCTACCCATGACACCCATTTTTAAACATGTTATAAGTACGCACGAAGCAATCACTAACTTTATAAGGCGGATCTGCTAATCGGGGATTGCTTCGTGCCTCGCAATGACGACTTTTAGTTATAACCGATACAGTTATTTTCAGTTCAGATATTTAACTGTCACAAATACCTTTATTAGTCTGCTTAAAATTCTATTTTTACTCCCCCAATCCTTACCTTAAAATATGACTTATATAGCATCTGCCGATAGGTACCAAAACATGCAATACCGCCGCTGCGGCAATAGCGGCATCAAGCTTCCGGCTATTTCATTAGGCCTTTGGCACAATTTCGGTCACGTTGATGTGGCCGATAATTACCGCAAAATATTACACCTCGCTTTTGATAGCGGTATTACCCACTTTGATCTGGCTAACAATTACGGTCCGCCTCCGGGTTCTGCCGAAGAGAACTTTGGTAAGATATTGAAAGAGGATTTCCGCGATTACCGCGATGAGCTTATCATATCAAGTAAAGCCGGTTACACCATGTGGCCCGGCCCGTACGGTGATTGGGGTTCAAAAAAATATTTGGTGGCCAGTTTAGATCAAAGCCTTAAGCGTATGGGGCTGGATTATGTAGATATCTTCTACCATCACCGTCCCGATCCAAACACTCCATTGGAAGAAACAATGGCCGCTTTAGATCTGATCGTTCGTCAGGGTAAGGCGTTATACGTAGGTATTTCCAACTACCCGGCCGAGTTAGCTTCCAAAGCCATTAAAATGCTGAAAGAGCTTGGTACGCCATGCCTTATCCATCAGCCTAAATATTCCATGTTTGAGCGTTGGGTTGAGGGTGGTTTATTAAACGTGTTAGGTAATGAAGGTGTAGGATGTATCCCCTTCTCGCCATTGGCACAGGGCATGCTAACCGATAAATACCTGCATGGTATCCCCGAAGATTCGAGGGCGGCAAGGCCTACCGGATTTTTACAAAAAGGACACCTGACTGATGAGCGTTTGAGCCAGATCCACGATTTGAATAACCTTGCCCAACAGCGCGGTCAATCACTGGCGCAGATGGCATTAGCATGGATCTTAAAAGATGAACGGGTAACTTCCGTACTGATAGGCGCAAGTCGCCCGGCACAATTATCTGATTCTTTAAAAGCTTTGGATAATATCGTATTTTCGGCAGAAGAGTTAAAAACTATAGAGGAAATACTAACGCCAGCCCCCTAACCCTCTAAAGAGGAAACAAAGGTTGGTTATTGGAGTGTATTTAAAAACTAAACATTAAAGTCTCCCCCTTCAGGGGGAGATTTAGAGGGGGCTATATGAGCACAATAAACTGGGGCATCATTGGATGCGGCGATGTAACTGAAAAAAAAAGCGGACCGGCATTTAAAAAAGTACCGGGCAGCGATCTTGTTGCTGTAATGCGTCGCGATGCAGACAAAGCGGCCGATTATGCTAAAAGACATAATGTAGCTAAATGGTATAGCGATGCCGCCGAATTACTGGGCAATACAGATCTGAATGCCATCTACATAGCTACTCCTCCCTCTTCGCACCTTGATTATGCCGTGCAGGCGCTAAACAAAGGTTTTAATGTGTATGTTGAAAAGCCGGTAACCCGCAACTCGGCCGAAGCAAGGGCAATGGCAGAAGCTGTTAATGCCAACGGACAAAAACTTACCGTAGCTCATTACCGCCGTGCCTTGCCTATGTTTTTAAAAGTGAAGGAACTTATCGACACAAAAAAAATAGGTGATATCCGCACCGTGCAGATCAGGATGTGGCAGTCCCGCAAACCTAAACTGGTTGCCGATGTTGCCAGCAACTGGCGCGTGCAACCCGAACTATCGGGCGGCGGTTATTTTCATGACCTTGCCCCACACCAGCTCGATTTGATGCTATACTACTTTGGCGAGCCGGAAAAGTATCATGGCTTCTCGCTCAACCAATCGGGCTTAACCCCGGCTGATGATCATGTTTGCGGGCAGATCCTGTTTAAAAACAAGGTTGTAGTTAACGGTTCGTGGTGTTTTAACGTGGCCGAAAGCGAAACTACCGATACTTGCGAGATCATAGGCACCGAAGGAAAGATCACCTTCCCGTTTTTTGGCAATTACATTAGCTGGAAAACTGAAACGGAAGAAGAAACAATAACTATTACCCATCCCGAGCATATTCAGCAACCATTCATCAGCAAAATAGTTACTTACTTTAGCGGCGAGGGCCCAAACCCCTGCACTATTGATGAGGCGGTGGTGCTGATGGATATCATCGATGCATTCACCCTAAATAAATAATGAACAACCTAACCTTATCGTATCCTCCCATGCCTGCAGGGGCGGATAAAAGTATTATCAAGCCTTCAAAAGCGTTTCAAAAACATGTATATCTTTCAATAGGCGCTATACTGTTATTTATAATTTGCTATCTCCTGTTATTTTTAGGAGCAATTGGCATAGCTATAGTTTTTGGCTACCTCGGCGTTTTTGTGATTCAGTTACGTGCCACTTTTATAACGTTGGCTTTAGGGGTGGCCCTGATCCTATCGGGTCTGATGCTGGTTTATTTTGTTATCAAATTCATTTTTAAACGTACACATATTGACCGCTCCGACCTTGTAGAAATTACGCAGACCGATGAACCCGCATTGTTCGACTTTATTTACAAAGTAACAGCCGAAGCCGGCGCGCCAAAACCTAAACGTATTTATTTATCGGCCGAGGTTAATGCCGCTGTGTTTTATAACTCCAGCTTCTGGAGCATGTTTTTGCCGGTAAAGAAAAACCTTAAAATAGGTTTGGGACTGGTTAATGCCATAAATATATCGGAGTTTAAAGCGGTAATGGCACACGAATTTGGCCATTTTTCGCAAAAAAGCATGAAAGTTGGCAGTTACATCTACAATTTCAATAAAGTGGTGTACGATATGCTGTACGACACCGACGACTACAGTAAAATGCTGAACAGCTTTTCGAGGGTCCACTCGGTATTTAGGGCGGCAGCCGTGGTTAATTTGCGTATTATACAAGGGATGCAATATGTTTTAAGGAAGGTTTATGTGGTGATAAACAAAGCAAACCTGGCCCTATCGCGCCAAATGGAATTTCATGCCGACTCGGTAGCTGCGTATGTAAGCTGTTCTAACCATATCATCACATCTTTAAAACGTATTGAAATAGCTCAGGCCTGTTATGATAGCCTCATCAACTACTCGCGCGTTAACCTTGCCGAAAACAAACGCTCCGACAACCTTTACCCACAACACCTCGAGTTTATTAAACAGTTTTGCAGCCATCAAAAAATAAACCTTGATGAAATTAGCCTGCCAATAATTACCGAAGGCTGGACAGCGCCCGATAATAGCGAGATCACCATAAAAGATCAATGGTCGTCACATCCAACTACAGAAGACAGGGAAGCCCATGCTAATGAGATCAATTTACCTGTTGCACCGTTAAACTTATCTGCATGGGCGCTATTTAAAGATGCGGCGGCAGTACAGGTACAGATAACAGATCACTTATACGCGATAGTGAACACCGATCCCAAAACCGAAGTAATAAGTTTTGAAGCCTTCAAAGAGGACTTTTATACGCAGATCAGCACAAATTCATATAACCCGGTATTCAACAACTACTTTGATAATCGTAACATAACCGAATTTGATATTGATGAGGCTGTACGAGAACTTCCCCCGGCTTCTGCAAGTTTTGATACCCTGCTAAGTGTTGAAAACAGCAACCTGCCAAAGGTTGAAAGCCGCATACAAAACGATTTGGCATTTCTTGCTCAGATCAGCCTGAACACATCAATTAAAACCTTCGATTTTAGAGGTGAAAAATATAGTGTTGACAGTATTTACGATGTGGAAACGATACTTAAAGCAGACCTGGTAAAAACTCAAAAACAAATACAAGAACTGGATAAAAACATTTTTACCTTCTTTTACACTAATGCAGACCTTGCACGGCAACAAATATTGGTGAATAAGTACCAGGAGCTGTTCAAATTTCAAAAAGAAGCAGCGGCCGATTATGATCTGTACAACGAAATAATGAAGGCCATCAGCCCGATTTATAACCAAATGACATCAGATCGAATTATTGATACGCTTGGCGTGGTTTACAAACAGGAACGCCAGGTAAAAGCCCGCATAAAAGAAATTATTGATACCCCAACCGGGCTATCTTATTACAACGCAACGCAAATAGCTATTATTGAGGCTTATCTTGCTGCCCAGCATATCTACTACACCAACCCGGGGTATGATAATAACGCTATCAATAAATTTAATGAAGCCTTAAGCACCTATATTACAGGTATTTCAAACCGAAATTTTGAAATAAAAAAGGATCTGCTTAATTTTCAGGCCGAATTGTTTTAAATTAAACTTAACCCCATCACAATGAAAAAGATCTTTACCCTGGTAATAGCTATTATAGCATTCGCCTTTACGGCAAAAGCCCAAACTTTTCATGTACCCGAAAATTACGTTTTAAAAGAAAAAGGCGACTATGCAAAATACGAAGAGGATGTAATTAAGGGCGTAGACTGGTTACAAGATACCCCCTGGGCGCTTGAAGAACAAAAGCGCATGGAAACCAACGCGTTTTTAATGAAGTGGATCCAGGGCAGTCCATCTGTTAGTATTGAAGTTAACAGCGCTGTTGCAAAAATGACCGAAAAAAACCCGCAATTGCTCATGACCTTTATGGGAGGCTACACCAAGTACGCCTTGCAAAATAAAACCGCATTCGATAAAAACAAGGCAAACCTGGCCGGGGTAAAAGCAACTGTTGATAAATATGCCCTGGAAACCGACCATAAAAACAATAGCCTGTTAAACAAACTGGCTAAAATTGATAAAGAGGGCAAACTGGCCGACTGGATAACGTCAGATTTTTATAAAACTAAATAGTTTATATAACAGAAAAGCATCCAGATTTACGAAGCTTTAAAAGCTTAGTAAATCCGGATGCTATGTATTAACTTTTCTTTTTAGGTACTTTGGCGCCTTCTTTTCGGGCCTCAGATAAACCAATGGCAATGGCTTGTTTTTTACTGGTCACTTTTTTGCCGCTACCACTTTTCAGTTTACCTTCTTTCATCTCGTACATAGTTTTCTCAACCTTTTCGCTCGCTTTTTCCGAATACTTCGCCATGATTATAAACTTTGGTTAACTGCTGTAATCAATACAAAATCGCTGCCAATATTAAATTCCTTTTAATTCGGGTTAACACAAATTGATTTAAAATTGATATCGTTTACCTAATTTCGGGCACGAATTGAGACCCGGTATCTCCGGTTTCCACATTATTGTTTATCTTCAAAACATCTGTAGTATTTGCCTGTTAAGCCATCATAAATACCCCAACAATCACGCGTATGTCCACAAAAAAACTACTCGCTCCTTTTTACGAACGTTTGGCCCTGGTACTTGTAGGTTTTTTAGCCTTAGGCTACCTGGTTATCATGGCAAAAGATCTGCTCGACCCAATGATCTTTGGCTTTATCTTCGCTATATTGTTGCTGCCGGTTTGCGAATTTCTGGAAAAAAAGATCAGGTTGCCGCGCAGCATGGCGTCGCTTATATCGATACTATTGCTGGTGGGGGTAATTACAGGTATATTATATTTGGTAGGTTCACAAATTTCAAACATGGCCAACGATTGGCCTATGCTTCGCAAACAAGTTAACCAATCGGTACAGGATATCCAACTGTGGATCCAACACGCCTTTCATGTAAATGCAGAAAAACAACTGGCTTATGTTGATGATACGGCAAAAAAGCTAATGGAATCAGGCACTGATGTACTCGGTACCACTTTTGGTGCCATTTCATCGCTTATGCTGTTTTACGTATTCATACTTATTTTTACTTTTTTCATATTGTTATATCGCAGGTTGCTTATCCGATTTTTAGTATGGGTTTTCAGAGATGAAAACGAGCATGTAGTTATGGATATAATTGAAAACATCCAAAGCATTTTGAGGCAATATATTTTGGGCCTATTGTTAGAGATGGTAATAGTTGCCGGCGTGGCCATCACAGTTTTCTGGATAATAGGAATTAAATATGCCGCCTTATTAGGCATTATAGTTGGTCTGTTCAATATCATCCCTTACATCGGCATCTTTACGGCACTGTTGTTAAGTACTATAATAACTTTTGCTACCGGCAGCCTTAGCAATACTATCACCGTGGCTATAAGCGTAATAGGCATTCACGCCGTTGATGCCAATTTCCTGTTACCAACAATAGTAGGTTCGAAAGTAAGATTAAACGCATTGATCTCGTTTATCGGTATTATTGTTGGCGAAATGATCTGGGGGCTATCGGGCATGTTCCTTTCTATACCCGTTATAGCAATATTTAAAATCATTTTTGACAGGATAGAATCCTTAAAACCATGGGGTTATTTGCTTGGCGGTGATAACGAAAATAAAAAAGCTGTACCCAAAGCCATGAAAACTGAATAAAAATTGCATTTAGGGCGTAATCTATTAGTTAAACTTTCGTTTAATTTAACTAAACTTCATATGTTTGTTACAAACTATTGATACCCCTTAACACAATGCAAATTGTTAAAAATGACCCGGCACCCTTATATACCTGCCGAAAATGCAACGAAGCCTTAAAAAACAGGCGTAAGCGTAGCTTGCTCCTAAAAACAGCACTTTTTTGGCTGCCTATTCGCAAGTTTTTTTGCGAGCGATGCCTCAAAACGCGCTACGTAATTTAACAATTTAAACCTTTGCGGTTCCCTGTTCATAAAAACAGCCTCAATTTTACTTTGATTGTTTGGGCATATCCTTAATTTAGTAGCGTAGCGAACTAAATAACATCTGCCTGAAAATGAACTTCAAACATACACTGCTGCCAATCATCTGCTTTTTATTATTACCTGTGTTTTGTTTGGCGCAGGCCAAAAGTTTTCGGGTAGTTCCGCTGGGTGTTTTAGGTGGTATCGACGAGAGTAACCTTTCGGCTTATATGGTTGCCCCCGCAAACAGTAACAATTATATCTGCCTGGATGCCGGTACGCTCCATTACGGCATTGAAAAAGCCATAGCGAGCACAAGCTTTAATGTACCTGCCGAAGTGGTACTTAAACAATACATTAAGGGCTATTTTATATCGCACTCGCACCTTGACCATCTTGCAGGGCTGATCATTAACTCGCCCGAGGATAGCAGCAAAAATATTTACGCGTTTAATGATTGTATCGAAACCCTCAAATCCCGCTATTTCACCTGGAAAAGCTGGGCCAATTTTGCCGATCAGGGCGAAGCGCCTGCCTTAAAAAAATACCACTATAAAGTATTGGAGCCAGGCGCTGAAACGGCTATCGAAAATACAGAACTCAAGGTACTGGCATTCCCGCTGGCCCACTCCAACCTAACCAGCACAGCTTTTTTGGTAAACAGCAACGATAACTATTTACTTTACTTAGGCGATACCGGTGCCGACGAGATCGAAAAAAGCAGCAACATGCAAAACCTTTGGCAGGCTGTTGCCCCACTGGTAAAAAGTAAAAAACTGAAGGCAATCCTGATAGAAGTGTCCTTCCCTAACGAGCAGCCAGATAAAACACTGTTTGGCCATTTAACACCCAAATGGTTAATGGTTGAGATGGATAAACTTGCCGCCCTGGCAGGCACCGAAAACGTAAAAGGTTTAAATATTGTGATAATACATTTAAAACCGCCTGTTGCCAGCATCAGCAAAATTAAAACACAACTAAAAGCAGCCAATAAATTACAATTAAACCTCATTTATCCACAACAGGGTAAAGCGCTTAACTTTTAAACCTAAAGATCATTGCCCATGAAAACAATAAAAGCCGCTTTGTTTTTACTGCTGATATTTTTTTCAGCCAATTTATTTGCCCAGGTAACCGGCAAGGTACTGGAAGAACAGAGCGTTAAAAGCAAAATTTTAAAGCGTAATGTAAACTATGCCATCTATTTACCGCCCGACTATGGCACAGCACACCGCAGCTACCCGGTGGTTTACCTGCTGCATGGCTATACTGATAACCACACTGGCTGGCTGCAATTTGGCGAGATAAACCGCTATGCCGATAAAGCTATTGCCGATGGCACCATCCCTCCTATGGTTATTGTGATGCCCAATGCCGATTCGAGCTGGTATATTAACTCGTATGATGGCAAGGAAAAATATGAAGACTTTTTTATCAAGGAGTTTATGCCGAACATTGAAAAAACATACAGCATAAAAGCCGAGAAAAAATACCGTGGTGTAGCGGGACTTTCAATGGGTGGTTACGGCACACTGATCTACACCCTTAAATATCCTGAACTGTTTGCCGCAGGTGCTGCTTTAAGCGCTGCCGTTTTTCCGGATGATCAAATTGTTAGTACTCCTGATGATACATGGGAACGTATTTTCGGTCAGCTTTGGGGCCGTGGATTAAAAGGAAACGACAGGCTGAATAAAGCCTGGCAAAGCTATTCGGTTTTAGGCCTGGTACAGAGCAAAAATACGGACGAACTGAAAAACGTGCGCTACTGGATTGATTGCGGCGACGATGACTTTTTAACCAAGGGCAATTGCCTGCTGCACATAGCCCTGATGGAAAAGAAAGTACCACACGAGTTTAGGACCCGCGATGGTGCCCACACCTGGACTTACTGGCGTACCGGAATCACCGATGCCCTGGCTTTTATAGGTGACAGCTTTAGGCAGAAGTGATTTGTTTGATGTGCAGATTTCAGATGTGCAGGTGTGCAAATTGATTGTTTAGGGCTGATATTTAAAAATTGACAGATAACTCATGAATACCATAAAAAGGCTTTTTCTACTCTTCCTCATATTTTTCTCCGGAGCGGCATTCGCTCAGCAGACCGGTAAAGTAATAGAAGAATTATATGTAAAAAGTGATATACTGAACCGTAACGTAAAATACGCCGTGTACCTTCCGGCCGATTACGAAACATCAAACCGTACCTACCCTGTAGTTTACCTGCTACACGGTTACGGCGATGACCATACCGGCTGGCTGCAATTTGGTGAAGTAAACCGCTATGCTGATAAGGCTATAGCCGATGGCACCATCCCCCCGATGATCATTGTGATGCCCGATGCAGGCACAAGTTGGTACATTAACAACTACAATGGCAAGCAAAGCTATGAGGACTTCTTTTTTAAAGAGTTTATCCCCACTATAGAAACCGAATACCGCATCAAAAACAAGAAACAATACCGTGGTGTAGCAGGCTTATCCATGGGCGGCTATGGCACCTTGGTTTATAGCATCAAGCACCCGGATATGTTTTCGGCAGCGGCGGCGCTGAGCGCGGCGGTGCGTAGCGATGACGACTTTATGGCTATAACCGAGGCGCGGTGGAAAGAAGCTTACAGCAACGTAATTGGCCCTAATTTGAACGGCAAGGAACGCCTTAATGCCACATGGCAGGCCAACTCCGTATTAGGCATGGTGCAAAGCAAAACAGCCGACGATTTGAAAAACGTACGCCTTTGGCTTGATTGCGGTGATGACGATGCCTTAAGCAAAGGAAACATATTGCTGCACATTGCCCTTACCGAAAAGAAAGTTCCGCATGAATTTCGCATTCGCGATGGTGCCCACACCTGGACTTACTGGCGTACGGGTATTGTTGACGCGTTGGCTTTTATTGGGGATAGTTTCAGGCAGAAATAAGCCTATTGAATAGCAAGACTTACGAAGTTTAAAAACTTCGTAAGTCTTAGCAAATCTATTTTTCGCTATTACTCATCGCTCAAAATATCAATACAGCCCCTCTTCAATCCTTCCAGCCTGTTATTTAAAGAAGCCAATCCTGCTTTATCACCAATATTATTATAAAGCGTTTTGATCAAAGCAAGCGTGTTATCATCCGGATCGCAGGCCTGGGCTTTTTCCAGCTGGGGCAATGACTTTTTCACTGCATTGAGATAATTAATATCTGTTGAAGGAGTATCCAGCGGCTTATCAACATCCGGGATATTTTTAAGGTAGAGATAGCCCAAAGCCCGATGAGCTACATAATATTGTGGCTGGATAGCAATAACCCGTTCATAAAGTTCGATGGCTTTTACGCTTTGGCTGCCATCTTCATAAAGTTTAGCTGCCGAGTTGTAGAAATTGACGCGTACTCCGGGTTTGAGTTTTAGGGTATCCTTCATCAATTGCTCGGCCAGATCGGTTGCCTTGTCCTCTTCGCCCTGCAAACGTGCCAGATTAAAATCAAGGTATTTATCATATACCTCATCGGCCGTTTGGGCGTTAGAGGTGGCTACGATAAACAGAAGGAGGAATATAAGCAGGGTTTGCCGGAACATGGTTAGGGGTTTAGTTTTTTGAGTATAACGGATAGAAAGAGAATTAAGTACTAATCATGTAATTGCGAATAGATAAAAGTCGAGGTCTTTGAGGAAGATATGACGTTCGCCCATTTGTCATGCTGAGGTACGAAGCATCTTCTTCGCCCTGTATAGCGGCCATGCTTGGTGAAGAAGATCCTTCGTACCTCAGGATGACAAACTCTTTTAATTATTTAACGGATGAACGAAGCAATCGCATGGGGAGATGATATCAAAGCGCCTTCTTCCACCGCTCATAATCCTCCTTCATACACCTCCCGCAAGGCCTAAACCCCGCCCGCACCGCTTCTTCTTCCGAAACAAAGAAAACCCTGTTCGCCACTTTCATGCGTTTTCCCGAGGGGCATTTCAGCAAACCGTAGATCTTTAGCTTAACATTACCGCCAAAGTTTATTTCTCCTGCATCTATCCGTTCCTTTAGCTTCTTGCTCCGCCCAAAATCGGTATCACCTAAATCAGCATGCCTTATCATTTAGCATCGTGAAATATAACGCCCATGCTGTGCCGCTTACCCGCCGTAATTTCGCTTACCCCGTGTTTCATATTTACCCGGTGATAACCTTTTGACCCTTTAGCGGGGCGAAAACTGGTAGTGAATATCAGCATATCACCTTTACCAGGCTTCAATACAATAGCACGCGATTGTTCTCTGGGCTTTTGTTCGGTTAGTACAAACTCGCCGCCCTCATAATCCTCCCCCGGTTCATCCAAAATAAAAACCAGTTGCATTGGGAAAAATACTTCGCCGTAAAGGTCCTGGTGCATGGCGTTGTAACCGCCCTGCTCATATTTCAGGATCAGGGCAGTTGGTTTTACTTGTTCGTGTTGATGGCAAAGGGCTATCAATTCACTGTGGCTCTCCGGAAAAACATGATCTTTACCAAGCTGCTGCATCCAGTTGTTGGCAACCGGGGCAAGGTGCGGGTAAACAGTTTCTCTCAATTGCTGTATCAAACCGGGCAAAGGGTAAGCGAAATATTTATACTCGCCCCTGCCATAGTTATGCCTTTCCATTACAACCGTTTTCCGGTACAACTGATGCTCAGGATACCCTTCTTTTAGCATCTCGCATTCATCAGCCGTTAAAACCTGCTTTATCTGCGTGTAACCTTTTGCATCAAGGTTGGCTGCTATTTTAGTCCAATGCAGGCTATCTATTCTCTGTTTAATTTCCATAACCATTATTGCATATTAACAGGTTCCTGAACTTGTGCTGCTTCCCAGCCTATCATGGCCGTTTTGCGGGTTGGCCCCCAATGGTACTGTCCAAACTCGCCGGTTGATTTGATCACTCTATGGCATGGGATGAGAAACGCTACCGGGTTTGCCCCTATCGCGCTGCCCACCGCCCTGCTTGCTGTTGGCATCTGGATAGTCTGCGAAATATCCGAATAGGTATTCAACCCGCCCATTGGTATTTTTAACAAAGCTTCCCATACTTTAAGCTGAAAGCCTGTGCCTTTAAGGTGCAGCTTAATACCATCCAACTGCGACCAATCTTTTTTAAACACAAACAAAGCGTTTTGCTGTGCCATATCAACCATTTGCCGGTAAGTGGCATTGGGAAACTGAAGCAAAAGCTCATCGAAAGCGTCTTCCCTGTTATCGGCAAATGCTAAATGGCAGATACCTTTTGCAGTTGAGGCCACGATGATATTACCGAACGGACTTTCGGCAAAGCTGTAATTAATTTCGAGGGCTTTGCCACCGTTTTTATATTCGGCAGGTGTCATGCCTTCAATATTGATAAAAAGATCGTGCAGACGGCCTGTGCCTGATAGGCCGGTTTCAAAAGCGGTATCAAACAGGGTTGATCGTTTTTCTTTCAGGATCCCCTTGGCATAATCCAGGCTAAGATATTGCAAAAACTTTTTGGGACTGATGCCTGCCCAATCGGTAAATAACCGTTGAAAATGGAAGGGACTAAGGTTCACCTTTTCGGCAACCTCATCTAAATTGGGCTGATTTTTAAAGTTGAGTTGTATGTAGTTTATTGCCTCGGCAACGCGCTCATAGTTAATTATTTCTTGTGTGCTCATAACGTTAATTATTATTTACACTACAAATGTAGGCAGGCCCCATCGCCCATAAAACCCGGAACTTGCTAACCTGCAATAAGTAAATATAAGCTTTTGCCTACAAGGCTTTGTACATTTTAACAATGGGTAGCACCTCGCCATCGGGCATAGGTTGTTCAATATGTTCGATGGCTTTATAGCCCATAGCTTCGTAAAGTGGCACACCCGGAAGCGTTGCCCCCAGTTGCAGGCTTTTAAAGCCAGCGTGTTGCGCGGCGGCTTCGCAAACTTTCATAATATGGCTACCAATCCCCTGACGCGCATAATCCGGGTGAACAAAAAACGCCCGGATCCGGGCTGCATCCACCTCCGGGTTAAGCAGCGGGTCTTCAACTTCTTTATGCTGATCGCCTCCATAAAGTGTATTGCGCTTACTCCATCCACCGCAGCCAACAGTAACGCCATCCAGCTCGGCCACATAATAAGTACCATCGGTAACCAGCTGGGTATCTACACCAAAAATATATTTAATAGCACTTTCAATTTGCTGAGGGGTATTATAATTCACACTTAACCCACGAACCGACAAAGCTATAAGTTGCTGCAATGCCAGAACATCATCAAAAGTTGCCAAACGGGTAGTAACAGACATAGCGGTAAATGTAATAAACTATAAGAAATCTATCCACCAACAATAACATCCTGCTAATTCCTAAATCAGATAAATCAAGGTTCAAAAAAAACGAAATCAAAAACATCAACAGTCAAAATCGGTGTAATCAAAAATCAATCGGTGTAATCCCCACCCCAAAAAACAATCTACGGTCATTTTCTTTAACCCTATATTTATTTTACAAAAACCCTGCGCCTGTACCGCGTGTTGTTAAGCATATTTGTAAAAAACAAATACATATGTCTGCACTGTTTTCTCCCCTCAAAATAAAAAACATCGAACTTAAAAACCGCATCGTGGTATCGCCCATGTGCGAATACTCGAGCGTTGACGGCTTTGCTAACGACTGGCACCTGGTACACTTAGGCAGCTTCGCTACAGGTGGTGCCGGTTTAATCATTACCGAAGCTGCAGCAGTATCGCCCGAAGGCCGCATTACATTTGCCGATCTGGGGATCTACAAAGATGAGCACATTGAAAAGTTAAAACAGATCACCGATTTTATTAAAGCTCAAGGCGCTGTTGCTGGTATGCAATTGGCGCATGCCGGCAGGAAGGCAAGCCATGAACAACCTTGGGTTGGCGGCAAACAGATCGCATCCGATCAGCCTAATGGCTGGAAAACTGTTTCGGCAAGTGATGTGCCATTTACTGATACTGAAGAAGCACCTATAGCGCTTGATAAAGCAGGTATTGAAAAGGTGAAAGCCGATTTTAAAGCCGCTACTGTTAGGGCTATTGCAGCGGGTTTCGAGGTGATAGAATTGCATGGGGCGCATGGTTACCTGATCAACCAGTTCCTATCGCCATTCAGCAACAAACGCACGGATGAATATGGCGGCAGTTTTGAAAACCGCATCCGCTTATTGTTGGAAATTATTGAAGAAGTTAAACAAGTATGGCCGTCCGAAAATCTGCTGTTTGTCCGCATTTCGGCTACGGAATGGGTTGAGGGAGGTTGGACTGCCGACGACTCTGTTGCCTTGGCCAAAATTTTAAAAGATAAAGGTGTCGACCTGATCGATTGCTCAACCGGCGGCAACATCCCAAATGTTAAAATACCATTAACACCCGGTTATCAAGTTGAATTTGCCGCAAAAGTTAAAAAAGAAAGCGCTATACTTACAGGAGCGGTGGGTTTGATCACCGAACCGCACCAGGCCGATGATATCGTAAAAAATGAGCAGGCCGACCTGGTATTTCTTGCCAGGGAAATGCTTCGCGATCCGCATTTTGCGCTCCGTGCCGCGCATGAACTTGGCGCAGACGCGAAATGGCCGGTACAGTATGAGCGGGCTAAATGGAGTAAGTAATGGAGATGCTCAAAGTCCATTTTCGAGAACGCAAGGCCCCGGCAATTAAAAGAAACAAACAACTATAGATCATTAATCATGATCTGTAAACTAAAAACCATATACAAAAACCACAAACTATGAAACGTACAGCAAACGCGCATTGGAACGGCACATTACAGGCAGGTCAGGGTGAGATCACTACCCAGAGCACTGTTTTAAACAAAACCCAGTATTCATTTAAAACCCGTTTTGCCGATGGCATCGGTACCAACCCTGAAGAATTATTAGCCGCCGCACATGCTGGTTGCTTTACCATGGCTGTTGGCGCCGCCTTAACCCAAGCCGGTTTTACTCCAAATGATCTGACTACCGACGCTATCCTTGACCTGGACATGCAGGCTTTAGAAGTAACCGGCATCCATTTAGAGTTAAAAGGATCAGCTATTGATGGCGTATCTGAAGAGCAGTTTAAACAAATTGCCGAGGGTGCAAAATCGGGCTGTATCATTTCAAAAGCACTTAGCGTGCCAATTACTTTGAGCGTTACTTACGCGTAAGTAGGCGTATGATCAGAAAGCTACCTCTCGGTAGCTTTTCTCTAAAAAACGTCATTGCGAGGTACGAAGCAATCCCCAATATGCAGAGAGGCTATGCAAGTCCGACCTGTAAATAGGGAATTGCTTCGTACCTCGCAATGACGTTTTATTTATTACCCTATACTATTTCTGTATCAACGCCAACAACTCCTGCGGCGTTTCGTAAACCACTCCTTTATAGTTTAGCAGCTTAACACCAACACATAGCGTATCTACAGCCTTGTTGCTGTGGGTGATATAGATCTTGCCTCGCACATCTGGCTCGGTACCATCGTTTACTACTTTAAGGTTGGTTAATAACTGCATAACGCTGTCAATCCCCGGCTTTTTATCAAAGTGTTTTTCTTTTGCTTCGGGGAAGTAGAAGTCAAATTTATTGCAGATCATCCTGAACTGGGTTTGGCGGCCAAGCTCCGTAAATTTAAATTTGATAGCCTGCACATCATCAGCCGGGTTGGTTTTGCTTTTGCACGCGAACAGCGATATGGCAACAAACGCGGAAAATATTACAGCATTGATCTTTTTCATAAACAGGTTTTAATTTGATAGTAAACCTACAAAATATCCGGCTTTTTTAAAGTTCAAATACCGTATCCCGGCTTTCATCTTCAGGAATCTGCAGTAGCAGCGCACTTTCATCTAAGTTGATCTCAAACGGGCAAACTTCAGTATGCCTTTGCTGGCTTTTTACATCCGAGCAGGTGTAATGCCGCTCAACCCGGTACCTTAGAGAGATCTGCCCTTTTTGTGTTTCAACGTCATATACGGCATTGGTTATTTCTAAATCTGCAATCTCAGGCGATCCACCTTCAGCTGCGTGATTAAAGCGAAGATTAAATGTCAGTTTAGCTAAATTAGGTTTCCCTTTACTATCGGGCGTTTTTAATATTTCAGTTATAAAACTAATTACTGAAGCTTGTTCTATACCTATGCTTTTATAGAGGGTATTGGAGAAATAAAAACTCAATTGGGTCATGCAGGCAAAGTTGGCATTTATCGCTTAGAATACAGCACATAAATATCATCATGATAAGATGCCCAGCTAATTCCATCGTCTACCGAACACATATCGATAGCACTTACAAATGTTTGATACTGTGTTTTGCTGTTAAAATGAAAACGGATGCCTAAAGTTTTATTTTGAGTGCGGATCAGAGTTTTAATTTCTGATCTCGCAAAATCAAGTAATGATTGGTCGCCTGCTGTGTTTCCGCTAAAATTAACGGCAATATAACTTCGCGCGTCTTGAAACCGGAACTGATACTTAGCCGGAAGCTTACGGTTCCAGTCATCGTCCATAAATACTACGCTCATGCCATTTAACTTAGTAAAGGCTTTATGCTGATGTAAAAACATGAGGCAAAATACGGGCAATAACAACAGGCTGATCATTCCCGGCGTGTAAGTGATACGCTTGTGCGGTGTTAAGGATAAGATTTTCATAATTAGGCTTATAAGGTTAATTACTAATTATAAAAACGCCCGATTAAAAATTACATTGTACCCGCTACTTACAAAAACGTTTAATTAAACCATTGGCAGAGTAAGTACCTAATTCTTTTGCTTTTTGAAGATCGGTGCACGCATCTGTCGCGTTTCCCTTGGCCAGGTAACAAAATGCCCGTTTATAATAGTATTCGCCTATGTAAGGGGTAAATTTCAAAGCTTTGGTATAATTTATTATAGCAAGATCATAGTCGCCCCTTTTCATGGCCGCATCTGCATTAGGAGCCGGACTCATCTGGCCAAGCATATCCGGCGCAAACGTCCCGAATCTAAATTCATCCTTCATTTGTACGCTAACAGGTTTGCCATTCCGGATAGGCGCGATCCAATGGGTTTTATGTTTTGAAAAAGTTTTGATGTACTGCTTATCAAAATCGGGGTTTACACCTTCAATTATTTTTAAACTATCGGCTACGCCATTTTTATCAATAATAAAAGTTGCGAAAAAGCGGGTTTTAATGGGTGTTTCACTATGCAAATCGCCCAGAGATGTTTGCTCCAACTGGTGAAACGATGTTTCGCTGTTAAAATTTGCATAAACCTTTTCACTGGCGTTAAACAAAGTATCAGCATTTTGTATCCTCACAATATCTTCGGCTGTAATTGGTTCGGCTTTTTGAAACGCGCTTTCGGGCACATAGTACAGTTTAACACAGGCTGGGTCATCCCAGCTATCGTTATTTTGTTGCACCAGCACCATGGTATCGGCAGTAAGCTTTTCAATACGTAGTTGGTTCATAATGAAACCTTTGGCAGTTTCAAACTGCAGGATATCAGCATTAACGCTAAACCTTACCGCTCCTCCCCACTGATCGTACTTTAAAACGATGGTGCATTTATTGGGTTTGGCCAACACCAATTTGGTATAGCTGTATTTGGACAGATCATTATCATAAAGCTCGGTACCATCTTTATAAATAGTACGAACCTTTACCCAATTGCCATAAATTTTTTCGTTGGGCTGCGCGAATAGTGTTATTCCGCTTAGCAAAAGCAGTAGTGTAAAAAGTGGTTTCATTATTTGTGTAGGTTAGGTTGTGTTATTTATTGTTGTAAAGAGCCTATTTCAATTCATCAAGCACCCTGAACATTTTTTCTTTAATTCCGTGGCTCGATCCGCTGTAGTTGTTCACCATGATAGAAAAGCAAAGCTCCCTGCCATTTTTGGTTTGATAACCGGCATAACAAAGCACGCTGTTAATGCTGCCGCTTTTCATTTTCATATCGTTATAAACAGGCAGGCTCGCATACAGATCGGCAAACCAGCTTTCTTTTTTTGCCGATTGCAGGATGCGGGCCAGCGTAAGCGTAGTTACCCTATCGCCGGGCGAAAGGCCGCTGCCATCGTAAATATTAATGCTTTTTGAGTCGATACCGCGGGCTTGCCAAAAAGCCTGCACTACATCAACGCCATTGCCTGTGGTAGGCTTTTTCCCTTGTTTCCAGGCGAGGGTTTTAAGCAATTGCTCGGCATATAGGTTGATACTTTTTTGGTTGAGCCAGTAAACTATTTTACTTAAAGTTGGCGACGATATAGTTGCCAGATTTTTAGCGATAACCGGCAATGGCTGGCCTTTAGCACTTAAAGTAGCAGCTGATTCCGGCTCGTTCCCGATGATGATGCCTAAACTTCTGAGCGTGTCATTTAAGCGCAAAGCAGCATCATAAGCGGCATCCGGCAATGCAGCCGAGATGCTCTTCTTCTCCTGATCGATAGCATAACTCCCACGCAGGTACATCACCTTACTGCCAACGGGTAAAAACGCATAAGCGTTGTCGCCGCTGCCTGCCGGGCCGTTGATGAGTTCGCTTTTGAATGTTAGATATGGAATTGTTGGAACTGTGCGCAGAACGCCTACCGGGTTACCAACTACACCGGTGCGCAGCTTAATATCAAACTGGTTTTCGCGCCAGCAAAGGCCTGATGTGCCCGCACCGTAATAGTTGCCTATATCCTGCCAGATCCAGCCTTCGGGGATGGATTGCGTGCCGAAAACACTATCGTCGCCAATGATCCTGCCGGTTATCTTTTTGATGCCTGCTTTCTGCAAGGCGTCGGCCATGGTGGCCAGTACGCGGTTCTCTTTAGTTTGCTCATAGCGCCAGCTGCCCAGGGTTGGGTCGCCTGCTCCTTTAATGATGATATCGCCATTTAGGGTTCCGTCAGCGCCAATCTCGCCCGAATAACCTAACTGGGTTTGATATTGAAAATCCGGACCAAGAATATTAAAAGCCGTAATGCTGGTGATGGTTTTTAAGGTTGATGCCGTGGCCAAACCCATATTAGGGTTACCGGCAAACACCTGTTCGCCGGTTTTAGCATCCAATACGGTTAGCGATACCGATGCGTAACTGCACTGGCTATCGGCCTGTAAACGGTTAAACGCGTTCGAGATCTTTTGCTGAAGCGTTTGTGCTTCGGCCCATCCTCCAAAAAATAAAAAACTAATTAGCAGTAACCGCTTCATCCTCTTCTTTAACGTTGCGCTGCGAGATATAATATATCGGCACGCCAACTAATACTATTCCCAATCCTATTAAGGTATAATCCTGCTTATAAACGAGCAATAAAATACAGAATGCAATACCCATAATAATATACAAAGCGGGTAAAACAGGATATGCTATAGCCTTATAAGGCCTCTCGGCATCTGGCTTTTTAGCACGTAAAATGAATATTCCTAATATGGTGAGTACATAAAAAATAACCACCACAAACGATATCATATCCAACAGATCGCCATAACGACCGCTCAAACATAACAATGAGGCAACTACGCATTGGATCCATAAGCCAAATTGCGGTACACCAAATTTGTTCAGGTTGCCGGTTTTCTTAAAGAAGACGCCGTCTTTAGCCATGGTATAGTAAACACGCGCGCCAGAAAGGATCAAGCCATTGTTACAGCCAAAGGTGGAGATCATGATCATCACCGCGATAACATAGGTACCCGCGTTACCAAAAATAACGTGCGAAGCGGATACGGCTACCCTGTCTTTATCGGCATTAACAATGTCATGTAAGGATAGTACGCCTGTATAAACAACGTTTGCCATTACGTAGATAAAAGTTACAATGATAGTTCCCCACATCATACTTAAAGCAACATCGCGTTTAGGGTTCTTCATTTCGCCGGCCACAAAGGTTACGCTGTTCCAGGCGTCACTACTGAAGATAGAACCTACCATAGCTGCAGCAATAGCGCCTAAGGCTGTACCTGTGGTGAGCTGGGTGATAGTTCCGTCTTTGGCGAGGTTATGTAAATCCCAGGCATTTGTCCAGTTGGCGTGCCAGATATCGGCTTTAAATGCGAACAAGCCGAAAACTATCAAACCAAATAAGCTGATGAGTTTGGTTAATGTAAACGTAGTTTGGATAAACTTGCCGCCTTTAACACCACGGGTGTTAACGTAGGTAAGGCAAATGATCAGGATGATCGATACAATTTGCGCGGCACTTATTTTTAAAGAACCTATCTGAAAAAGTATATTATCCTCGCTAAAAGCAGGTATTAAATAAGCTGTAAACTTACTGAAGGCTACCCCTACCGCAGCAATAGTACCGGTTTGGATTACCGCGAAAAAACTCCAGCCATATAAAAACGCGGTAAGCTTGTTATAGGCCTCTTTCAGATAAACGTATTGGCCGCCCGCTTTAGGGAACATACCACTCAATTCGCCATAGCTTAAGGCCGCGGTAAGTGTCATAAAACCGGTTATTAACCATATAGCGATAAGCCAGCCTGCCGAACCCACATTGCGTGTAATATCGGCACTTACTATAAAAATACCTGAACCTATCATGGAGCCTGATACCAGCATGGTGCCATCCAGCAGGCTCAGCTCGTGTTTCATTTTTGGTTGCGATGAGTTTTTCGCCATATGTTGTTTTAGGGGTTTAAATCCCTAAACTATTCAAAAAACTTTAATATTGACAGAAAGCTTGCTAAATAAATAAAATTACTATTTTGCAACAACCAATTATTATTTAACGCTGTGTAAACCAGCAGTACTACTTACTAAACCAAATTTGTGATATGGATTTTCTGAACAATTACTTAATTTATTTAATTCCTGTTTTTGGGCTTATCGGGATCCTGGTTATGGCTGTTAAAGCCGCGTGGGTTACCAAACAAGATGCCGGCGACGGCGAAATGGCTACACTGGCCGGCTACATTGCCGATGGTGCTATGGCGTTTTTACGTGCCGAGTGGAAAATACTCGGTTATTTTGTGGCCGTGGCGGGTATTCTGCTGGCTTACTCGGGCACTACGGTTGAAAACTCAAGCCCGGTTATCGCTATTTCTTTTATAATCGGCGCTTTCCTTTCGGCCTTTGCAGGCTTTTTGGGCATGCGGATAGCTACCAAAGCTAACGTACGCACCACGCAGGCAGCGCGTACCAGTTTGGCACAAGCATTAAAAGTTTCGTTTACCGGCGGTACTGTGATGGGCCTTGGTGTTGCCGGACTTGCAATTATTGGTTTAGGATCGTTATTTATTGTTTTTTATACCATGTACGTTAAGAGTACTGGTGGCAGCGTTAATGGCGACGCGATGGAGAAAGCGCTTGAGGTATTGGCAGGCTTCTCCTTAGGTGCCGAATCAATCGCTTTGTTTGCACGTGTAGGCGGTGGTATTTACACCAAAGCGGCCGACGTAGGTGCCGACCTTGTAGGTAAAGTTGAAGCGGGCATCCCGGAAGATGACGTACGTAACCCAGCCACCATTGCCGATAACGTAGGCGATAACGTAGGTGACGTTGCCGGTATGGGTGCCGACCTTTTTGGATCGTACGTGGCTACAATGCTGGCTACCATGGTGCTTGGCCGCGAGATCCGTTCAGCAGATGCCTTCGGTGGTATTGCCCCGGTACTATTACCAATGGTAATTGCCGGTTTAGGACTGATATTCTCGATAGTAGGCGCATCATTTGTAAAAATAAAAGGCGACGATTCGAATGTGCAGAATGCCCTGAACGTGGGCAACTGGATGTCGATCGTGTTAACCGCCATAGCAACCTTCTTTGTGGTAAACTGGATGCTGCCTGATGGCGGTATGCACCTTATTCGCGACGAAGCAAGCCTGAACGTATTAAAAGCGGGTGCTGTTGAGTTTACCAAATCGGGGGTGTTTCTGGCCATTGTTGTAGGCCTAATTGTAGGTACTTTAATGTCAATCATTACAGAGTACTACACTGCTATGGGTAAACGCCCGGTGTTAAGCATTATCAGGCAATCATCAACCGGTCACGCTACCAATATTATCGGCGGTCTTTCGGTAGGTATGGAATCAACCGTGTTGCCAATTTTGGTATTGGCAGCCGGTATTTATGGTTCATACCACTTTGCCGGTTTATACGGTGTGGCTATCGCTGCAGCCGGTATGATGGCTACAACAGCCATGCAATTAGCTATCGACGCCTTCGGCCCTATTGCTGATAATGCCGGTGGTATTGCAGAAATGAGCCGTTTGCCTGAAGAAGTTCGTCACCGTACAGATAACCTCGATGCCGTGGGTAACACTACCGCCGCTACAGGTAAAGGCTTCGCTATCGCTTCGGCCGCATTAACATCTTTGGCGCTATTCGCAGCTTTTGTGGGTGTGGCTGGTATTGAACATATTGATATTTATAAGGCCGATGTGTTGGCCGGTTTATTTATAGGCGGGATGATCCCGTTCATTTTCTCGGCCTTGTGTATTTCGGCGGTTGGTCGCGCGGCCATGTCGATGGTGGAAGAGGTTCGTCGCCAGTTCCGCGAAATTCCTGGCATTATGGAGTACAAGGCTAAGCCTGAGTACGAAAAATGCGTGGCTATTTCAACACAGGCTTCTATCCGTGAGATGGTTGCTCCCGGCTTAATTGCTTTGATCACCCCTATCGTGATCGGCTTTTTGTTCGGTCCGGAGGTATTAGGCGGTTTATTGGCCGGTGTTACCGTATCGGGCGTGTTAATGGGTATTTTCCAGAGCAATGCCGGTGGTGCATGGGATAACGCTAAAAAATCATTCGAAAAAGGTTGCGATATCAATGGTGAGATCTTTTATAAAAAATCTGAACCACATAAAGCATCAGTAACAGGTGATACCGTGGGCGATCCTTTTAAGGATACTTCGGGACCGTCAATGAATATTTTGATCAAATTGATGTCGATTGTTTCGTTGGTTATCGCGCCGCATTTAAATCATCCTAATAAAACAAGCGCCAGTAACCAGAAGGGTTTTGATAAACATCCAGTAGCTATGCATGTGATTGTTAAGGCTGACGGGAAAGCTTAGTTAATTTATGTCTGAATCAGAATTTACAGAATTTTAAAATTTTCAGAATAGAAGCGTTTAAGATTCTGTGAATCCTTAAACTGTGAATTCTGATTCAGACAATATTCCAGTTGCTTAAGTTGGAAACTTAAGCTATTTTACACCATGGGTTACGCTGCGCTAAACCCGCGGCAGATTGAGATTGATTTTTTTGTGTTGTTGTTGTTATTAACGTAATGCTAAATTGAAAACGAAATTTGCGTTAGGGATTGCAGCGAAAAACCCACAGCCGCGGTGGCCTTAGCGCGCGGGCAAGGCGAGGATTTGCAGCGAAAAGCCCGCCCGTTGGCTAACGGGAACGCCCTGATTCAGTTAGCAGCTATAAGCGCCCAGTTGGCAGTATTGAAAGCCATGTACAATATTGAATTTCCAAACGCTTATTATCTCATAACTTTCTAAACTGCAACACCTACCTGTAATACCAATAAACAATATCACAAGTTAAAAACCAATCTCTCTATTTCCTTTTAATCTACATTTCTGCATCCAAAAACACTACTGTTTTACTCGTCTTTTACAACTTAATATTTTGATAATTAATACTTAACTGTTGTTTCATTCGGCTCTTTATGTTTTCAATAAATTTAAGTACGTTTGGGGAAATGTAAATTTTTAATTTTTGACTGATCTTACTAATTTAAAATGAAGTTATTTATCAAGAAACCGATTGCGCAACTAATGGCTGCTTCGGCAGAGACTGAGAAATCCCTAAAGCGTACTTTAGGTGTTGGCTCACTCATAGCACTCGGCATTGGCGCTATTATTGGTGCTGGTATTTTTGTGCGTACAGCTGCTGCTGCGGGCGAACATGCCGGTCCGGCCGTTACCATCTCTTTCCTTATTGCAGCTGCAGGTTGCGCGTTGGCAGGTTTATGCTACGCGGAGTTTGCCAGTATGATCCCTATCGCAGGATCGGCATACACCTACTCTTATGCTACTATGGGCGAGTTTATTGCCTGGATCATTGGCTGGGATTTAGTGCTTGAATATGCACTTGGTGCCGCTACTGTTGCTATTGGCTGGTCGCAATATTTCAATGAGTTTTTAACAACCTTCTTCAACGTGCATGTACCTTACGCATGGTCGCACTCGTTTATGGAAGTTTCAAATACTACCGTTGGTATGTATGCTAACGAGGTAGGTACCAGGGGTATTGTTAACCTACCTGCCATTTTTGTTTTATTCCTGCTTACGTTATTACTGATCCGAGGTACCGCTGAGTCGGCAATTGTAAACAACATTATCGTAATTGTAAAAGTTGCTATCGTATTAATGATAATTGGTTTAGGCTGGCACTTTATTAACCCAGCGTTCCACACTCCATATACCATCCCTGCTGATGCGGGCGTTATTAAAGTGAGTGCAGGTACGGTTGATTATTCTGATACTTTTAACCATGGATGGCTTGGCGTATTGCGCGGTGCAAGTGTGGTATTCTTCGCCTTTATCGGTTTCGACGCTGTTTCAACAGCTGCACAGGAAGCTAAAAACCCGCAAAGGGATATGCCAAAAGGGATCCTGATCTCGTTGGTATTTTGTACTGCGCTTTACATCCTGTTCTCGCACGTGTTAACCGGTTTGGTATCATACAAAGATTTCCTTATTCAAGGTAAAGAAGCTTCTGTAAGCTACGCTATCAAAACCGCTATGCCTGGTTATGGTTGGTTAGCATCGTTTGTTACGGTATCAATTTTGGCAGGTTTCTCTTCGGTGATCCTGGTGATGCTGATGGGCCAAACCCGCGTATTCTACACCATGAGTACAGATGGCTTGATCCCTAAAGTGTTTTCAAAACTGCACCCTAAATTCCGTACACCATACAAATCACAATGGTTATTCTTCGTGTTTGTATCGTTATTTGCAGGTTTTATTCCTGATAAATATGTAGGCGATATGGTGAGTATTGGTACCTTATTTGCTTTCGTACTGGTATGTTTGGGTATCTTCATTTTAAGAAGAACAGATCCAAACATCGAGCGTCCGTTTAAAACCCCTGCCTACATGATCGTTTGTCCGCTTGGGGCAATCATTTGTTTGTGTATGATCGCCAGCGAAGGTTGGGAAAACTGGGCAAGGCTTATTGTTTGGCTATTGATCGGTTTCGCGGTTTACTTTGGCTATAGCATCAAACGTTCGCACGTTAGGCATGGTAAAGTTGAAAGTGCTGCTGATCCTATCAACCCTAAATTTGTTGAATAGTATATAACAATGTTATTATAAACAAAAAAGGTTCTGAGCATTCAGAACCTTTTTTGTTACATTCAATTTTCACTGGCTAACCAATAAAACCGTTTAATGAAGGGCGATAAAAACCTGTGGGTATTAGTATTTGTATGTGTGATCAACTCGTTGGGGTTTGGCATTATTGTACCTATCCTTTACTCGTACGGTAAAAAATTTGGCATTACCGGCGAAACGCTGGGTGTACTTACCGCCTCATTTTCTATTGCCCAGTTTTTTGCTACTCCGATTTTGGGTTCGTTATCTGACAAATGGGGGCGAAAACCTCTACTGGTGATTAGCCTGGCAGGAACCTGTATCTCCTTCATCCTTTTTGCCGAAGCCCGCAGCATGATCATGTTATTCGCTGCTCGTATATTAGATGGGCTTACCGGCGGTAATGTATCGGTAGCGCAGGCCATGGTATCTGATACGGCCAAACCTGATAACCGGGCTAAAAGGTTTGGCATATTGAGTTCGGCTTTTGGATTTGGTTTTGTGATAGGGCCAGCCATTGGTGGTTTTTTAAACCAATATGGTATGCAGGTACCTTTTTACTTCGCGGCGGGAATTTCGCTGATCGGAACACTTTGCAGCCTGTTCTTTTTAAAGGAGACCAACCCACCCGATAAATCTAAAACTACATCAGAAAAATCGAAATTCACTTTTGCTTCGCTGATCACAACTTTGAAAAGGCCGACCATTGGCACAGCTGTTTTTACTGGTTTTCTGTTAACTATGGGGCAGTTTACCATGATCATAGGGTTCCAAACTTTTAGTGTTGATATATTAAAGATCAATCCTACCCAAATCGGTATTCTATACGCAGGTTTCGGGGTAAGTGGGATCATCATGCAGTTATGCGTGCCGCTATTTACCAAATGGTTTTCATCCAAATCGATGATTCTGCTACTATCTACTTTTCTTTGTTTAGCAGCAATGTTTATAACTGGTTTAACCAATCATTTTATTCCTTTTGTTATTGGTATTTGCATTTACGGCCTATTCAACGGGCTGCGTAATCCGATGCTTAATGCTATTATTGCCGATCATATCGACCATAAAGAGCAGGGCAAGATATTGGGCATCAATCAGTCGTACGCTTCCATCGGTCAAACCCTCGGACCAATCACCGCGGGCTTTGCAGCTTTGCTATCGGTACATGCAATTTTCTTCTTATCTTCATGCTATATTTTAGCCGCGTTTCTGCTAAGTTTCCGGTTAAAGCGTAAAGAATAAAAATCCGAAAGCCATGCCGCACCCATTTATTATTAAGGAGATCATTTCGGTTACGATGATCCTTTTTGCCATTATCGATATTTTGGGCGCTATACCGGTTATTATCCAGCTGAGGCAACGCGTAGGTCATATCGAATCGGAAAAGGCAAGCATAGCCGTGCTGGTCCTTATGGTGACCTTTTTATTTGTGGGGGATGAGCTGCTTGCGGTTATAGGCCTGGATATTTCTTCGTTCGCGATAGCTGGTTCGTTGGTGATATTTATTATTGCTATGGAAATGATTCTGGGTGTTGACTTTTTTAAAGAGGAATTACCTCAAGCAGCATCGATTGTGCCCCTCGCCTTCCCGCTGATTGCCGGGGCGGGTACTATGACTACTTTACTTTCTCTTAAATCGCAATATCAAACGCAGAATATCCTTGTGGGCATTGTGTTGAATACCCTGGTTGTTTACCTGGTGCTTAAAAATGTTAAGTGGCTTGAAAAATTATTAGGACCTATTGGATTAAGTGTGCTGCGGAAGGCTTTTGGAATTATTTTGCTGGCGATAGCTATTAAGTTATTTAGGAGCAATACGCATTTGTAGCCCCCCAGCCCCCTAAAGGGGGAGTAAAAACTAATCTGCCGCGGGTTTAGCGATAGCGTAACCCGTGGTGTAAAACTACTTAAGTCTCCGACTTAAGTCACAAAAAGGAAGGCAAGTTGGTATTGGGGTCAAGTCAGAGACTTAACCTGTTATTCCCACGGGTTACGCTATCGCTAAACCCGCGGTAGTAATTGGTTGGGCGCGACGTGGCAATAGCATAACAAAGCGGTTATACTTCCGTGCGATTGCCGCGCTACGCTTATAATGACATGTAGATAATTAAACCACCGGCGGACTCAACCTCGCCACAAACATGGTATCCGCCTTCCGCTCATACCCTTTCAATACAGCCTTCTCTTCCAGCTTCAATCCCAATTCATTCACCAAATAATCCACCACGTCCTCATTCTCACCCTTAAAAGCCGAGCAGGTAATATAGATAAGCGGCTTACCCGGCTTAAGGTATTTAACTACATTTTGGGCTATACTTTTTTGAAGCTTTTGGAAAAACTCGATTTTATGGATATCAAACTGGGCTATCATTTCCGGCGTACGCCCCCAGGTACCTGCGCCGCTGCATGGCGCATCGAGGATGATGCCATCGAAAGCATAATCATGCATTACCTGGTCTACATTCTGAGTAAGATCAATCGCTTTCTTTTGATACTTTGTTAGGCCAGCTAATTGAAAACGCTCATCCAGGTTAGCTAATATCGATTCGCGGATATCAGATACTACCAGTTTGATATTAGGCTCATCCTCGTGCAGTAAAAGCGATTTACCGCCAGATGCCGCGCAGGCATCCCACCAGCTATCCCAACGTTGCGGCTTAAAGTAATTGCCTGTTTGCTGCGATGAATAATCCTGAACTTCAAACCAATGTTGTTTAGCAAATATGGTTTCTAAGCGGGTTCCGTTGGGTAGGGAATAGCAGCCGTTGCCTTCATCTTTAAATACCACCTGTGCTTTGGTCAGCTCGGCTTTAACCAAATGGTCATAACCGTTGCGTACGCGGATAAATAGATCGGGCTGACAGAAGAATGATTTCAGAAAAGCTTTTTTATCTATCCCCTCCGAAAGTTCATTACTCCAGGGGAAAACATCTTCCAGTTTAAAATCGGGATAAGCGGTTTTTACAAGCGCTATCTTATCATCATCACTAAAACCTACACAGGCAGCCCAATCGGGCTTAAAGTTTTGCAGGAAAGAGTTGGTTTGGGTGTTGCACAGAAACTCGGCAACCATTAGGCGCTCATCTTCGGGTAGATTGGGCAGTGCCCTGCCTAACCTGAAGTAGTTATACACCAACCTGCTGGCCACTCTCCTATCCGTAGAGCCCATTTGTTTGTTTTGACGATAAAAGCCTGGTAAAAATTTACTTAGTGGCGTATCGGCCGGGTATTCACCCAAAATTCGCTGAAACGTTTTAAGCTGGTTTATAGCCTTCATTCTACCTGTTTTAACTCAAAGTTAGTGTATGTTAATATATTTACGTGGGTATTTACCCAACCCAACGCAGGTTTTTTGATAAAGTGAAAACTATTGTGCAGTCCCGTAAAATCAGTTTGATTAATTGCCGCCACGCCCTTATCGGCAAAAAGCAACTTTCCGAAATACAAACCTTCATCAAAACCTTTTATGGCGTATTCGGTCGGTTCAACGTGGTAAGCCTTTCTATAGTTGCGTAAAAATGTAACTGTCGCGCCCGATTTGTAGTTTATTTTTTCGGTAGAGGTAATATGCGTTTGCAAACGTTGTAACAGCTGCGGTTTCAGGAAACTGAATTTTTCCCAGTTTGGGTGCCCGAACAGCATTACCGGGTAATGTTTGTTCAACGTATCTAACGAGCGCAGGGTAACACCTAAAAACGCCTGATCAATAGCAGGCACAACAAATACGTTCTTTTCTGTTTTGGATAGCTGCGGCAACAAGCTGCTCAAATTCCCCCTGACAACAAACAGCGTTACTACCTTTACCTTTTTTTTGCTCAGGCTATCGATAGCTTTTTTAAAGTTAACAGCGTAATCCTTTTCCTGGTTAAAGCCGGAACGTAGAATAAAGATCTTTTTAGGCTTAACCGTTTTGTTGATGTATTCGGCAGCACCCCAGGCATGGTACTCCAATGGCGGGATCACCGTAACCAAATTAGGCCGGTTAACGGTAGCCGGATTGGCTGGTGAAAGCGGTGACACGATTATCCCTTTTGAATATGATAAAGCCGCATTAAAAGCCTTGATACTTTGCGGAAATACAGGCCCCACAATCAGATCGGCCGAGCGGACAGCCGGGTTTAGGGCAAGGCCCCGTGTTTGCATAGTTTCGTCCTGCGAATCATCAAACACCTGCAATTTAAAATTGCTTCCATCGGCGGTAAGCGAATCCAACGCTAATTTAAAACCCTGGTAATACTCTACAGACATATTGGCTTTACTCAAACCAGCAGGACTATAGCGCTGTGCAGGGTTTAAATGCTCCAGGCCAAATGGCAAGATCATGGAGATGGTGGCCACCTTACCTTCGGCGGCTTTCTCGGGCTGTTTTTCGGTAGCTGTTTCGGGCTTTTTGGTAATGTTATCAGCTGGCTTTTTTACGGTAGTTGCTACCGGCCGCACCTTTGGTGAACATGCGGCCAGCAGCAATGCTATGGTAAAAAATAATAACCGCTTATTCCCACTCAATAGTGGCAGGCGGTTTTGAGCTGATATCATATACTACCCGGTTAATTCCTTTTACGTTGTTGATGATCTCGTTGCTGATCTTAGCCAGCAGATCGTATGGCAAGTGGCACCAGTCGGCGGTCATCCCGTCAACAGATTCAACAGCGCGTAAGCAGATCACGTTCTCGTAAGTACGCTCATCGCCCATTACCCCTACCGATTGTACCGGTAAAAATATCGCGCCTGCCTGCCAAACTTTATCGTAAACCCCGGCACTGCGTAAATTGTTTATATAAATCGCATCGGCTTCCTGTAAAATGGCAACTTTTTCCGGAGTGATATCACCCAGGATCCTGATTGCCAAACCCGGACCAGGGAAAGGATGGCGGCCTAAAATATTAGGATCGATACCTAAAGCTTTACCTACTTTCCTTACTTCATCTTTAAATAAAGTATTAAGCGGCTCAACAACTTTAAGCTTCATAAAATCGGGCAGACCACCTACGTTATGGTGCGATTTGATAGTAGCCGAAGGGCCTTTAACCGAAACCGACTCGATCACGTCCGGGTAAATAGTACCCTGGCCAAGCCATTTCACATCCTGAACCTCGTGCGCGGCATCATCAAATACCTCGATAAATACACGACCGATAGCTTTACGTTTCTTTTCAGGATCGATCAAACCGGCCAACGCATCATAAAAGCGTTGTTTGGCATCGATGCCTTTTATGTTAAGGCCCATGTGTTTGTATGATTCAAGCACCTGCTCGTACTCATCTTTACGCAATAAGCCGTTATCAACAAATATACAGTGTAGGTTTTTACCGATGGCATGGTGTAATAATACGGCTGCTACCGATGAATCCACACCGCCTGATAAACCAAGCACTACTTTATCATCGCCTAATTTTTCGCGAAGGGCAGCGATTGTAGTTTCGATAAACGAATCTGGTGTCCAATCCTGTTTGCAACCGCAAATATCAACCAAAAAGTTTTGCAACAACTGCTTGCCATCAATACTATGAGTAACCTCCGGGTGGAATTGGATGCCGTAAGTTTGCGTACCTGTTACCTGGTAAGCGGCAACCCTTACGCTATCAGTACTGGCAATAACCTCAAAATTATCGCCGATGCTCGCAATGGTATCCCCATGCGACATCCAAACCTGCGAACCGCCCGGAATATCTTTAAACAGCGGGTTTTCCTGGTTAATGTATTCCAAATTTGCACGACCGTACTCGCGGGTGCTTGATGGCAATACTTCGCCGCCATGAAAATGCGCAACATATTGTGCACCATAGCAAACACCTAAAATAGGGCGAGTGGTATGGAACTGCGCAAAATCAAAGTGAGGTGCATCTTCCTGCCTTACAGAATAAGGACTGCCGGAAAGGATGATACCTTTTACACTGCTGTCAATTTCGGGATAATGATTGAAGGGGTGGATCTCACAATAAATATTGAGCTCCCTGACACGGCGCGCTATAAGCTGGGTGAACTGCGAGCCAAAGTCAAGAATGAGGATTTTTTCTTGCATGGGCAAAGATAGGATTTTGATATGAGATGTGAGATATCAGATTTGAGATTTTCAGGGAGTTAAGGGTTGAACCGGGATTTGGGGGATTTTTTGGATTAAGGGATTTTGTCTGAATCAGAATTTAAGAATTAGCAGAATGGTGGCAAGTTAGATTGATCTCTTGCGCTCATCTGTGATGAGGGCTTAATGTGGGTTCGCAACTGTGATGCGCGACACGCGATACAATCGCGCCCCCCATGTTTTAAACACTCGTTGGAAACCTACCGTGTACCCATATCTTACTAAAGATGAATGACAAATAAAAGAAGATGTCATTTCGAACGAGCAGGCGCAGGAAAAAGCGGGGCGCGAGGAGAAATCTTGTACGCCCTGCATGTTCGCTTTGCATGGCGTACAAGATTTCTCCTCACTGCCAGCACACAATCCCTCCCAGGTTCGTTCGAAATGACAAAAGACTTAATTAAACTATTGCTCAACAAGATATGGGTGCACGGTAGGTTTGGAATGAGCGTAAGAAAAAAATCCTGTCTATCCCACAGATCCCCCCAAATCCCTGTTCAGACAAAATATCCTGCGAATCCTTAAATCCCATTAATCATGGTTCACATTCTGATACGTCAACATCCAATTAATCCCAAACTTATCAGTCAACTCCGCAAAGTAAGCCCCAAAAAACATATCGGCCAACGGCATGCTTACCTTCCCTCCTGCCGATAACTCATTAAACAAACGCTCGGTTTCCTCCCGGCTTTCAGGCTCTACGTTGATGTGCATATTATTGCCGGTGTTAAGTTTAAAGCCCATGCTTTCGGGAGCATCGGTTGCCATCAGCACATGGCCCCCCATAATGGTTAGTTCGGCGTGGATGATGAGTTTTTTATCTTCCTCCTTCATCTGTACCTCGGCAGGCAACTCGATATCGCTAAAACGGGTGAGTTTTTTACCGGTAAACTCGCCCCTGAAAACATCTTTATAAAAAAGAAAAGCTTCTTCAGTATTGCCGGGGAAGTTGAGGTAAGTGGTAACCCGAGGCGCGTTACTGGTTTTCATTTCCTTACGGAGTTTAAATCCCGCGGCGAGGTAATCATCCAGATTGCTTAAGCCCGCGGTGAAGCCTTCCTGGAAGCCCATGCCCACTATCTTTTCCAGATCAGTTAGCTGATCAAAGTATATATCGATATTAACCGTAGTGCGTTCTCCTTCACCGGTAAAATTCTTTTCCCAGTTCATAACGGGCAAATCGGCATCGGTCACCCCATCCTCATTGCAAAACGAAACCGCGTTGGTAATTTTTTGAGGGGTTACGATAGTTTTAAACTCCTCTTTACACCATGACGAGTGCTCGGTATGCTCCGGACCAACCATCTGATAGATCCATCGACCACCTTCTCTGAAATCCATTTCCTTGGTTTCGGCGCGGTACGGCTTTGGTGCCCACCATTGGTCGAGCATTTCACTTTCCGTCCAGGCGCGCCAAACCAGATCTATAGGAGCATCAAATGCCCTTACTACGTTTAGCTTTTTGTTTTGAAGGTCTTTGGTAAACACAGCTTCGTTTGTCATGACTGTTTTATTTTAGGTTTTTATTGGTATCTAAACTTAGATAAACGATCACATATTTGCAACCGTTTGATTGCAAATATAAACGCAACTATTCAGTTGCGAAAATTTATTTTTAAAAACCTTGATTTTTAGAGGCTGTTTAAAATAAAAAAAGCGTCACTACGAGGTACGAAGCAATCGCACGGAGGTCGAGCAGCTAAGCATATCCTCCTGTACAGTTCGCGATTGCTTCGTTCCTTATAATGACGTAGTGGATATGTAATAGTTTATCTCCCGTTTTTAGGCAGCTTCATAGGATTAAGTGCTTACCGGGTGTTTTGTTTGATTATTACTAATCTTTCTGACCATCCCGTTTTACCAGCAGCACCTCGTCGTTATCCAGCAACAGGTAACCATATTCGTAGTTAAAATAGTAAGTCGAATTATTTTTAGTTTGATAGATACTGGTGATATAATCAAAATCGAAACCTTTTGCAGCGAGTTTTTTGCGGGTGGTTTTGGTTTTTCCCGTTGGGTTTAGCTCTTCCAGTATGCGGCGGTTGCGCTTTAGTGTATTGTTGATATTACGCACCAGATTGTAGCTATTGCTGTTAAGCTGATTATTATAATTGTTGCGGCACAGATCGTTACAAAACTTTTTATCGGCACGGCCTTGCAGGGGCGTACCGCAATCTAAGCAAACTCTTTCCTGGTTCATGTTATAAAGATAAATAATAAATTATCCGTTTGCAAACGCTTACAAACGGATACTATCGACTATAAACGGTTAATAACCGGGTAATTTTTCCGCCCTACCCCACCTTTGTATCGTTAACTCAAACGAACCAAAAACATTTAAATAATAAAACGATGAACTCATTAAGAAACAGTGTACGCCTGGTGGGCAATTTAGGTATGGATCCCGAAGTAAAAGTTTATGATACAGATAAAAAGATGGTACGCCTATCTATAGCTACCAACGAGAGCTATAAAAACGACAAAGGCGAAAAAATTACCGACACCCAATGGCACAATCTTATTTTTTGGGGTATGCAGGCCAAAATTGCCGAAGATCTATTAAAAAAAGGCGACGAGGTAGCTATTGAAGGAAAACTAACCAACCGCAGCTATACCGATAAGGAAGGGGTTAAACGCTATGTATCAGAAGTGGTAGTAAATGAATTTTTGAAAGTTGGTGCCCGCGCCTGAAGAGCAGATGACCTAAAACAAAAGCCTGTTGGGCAATGGAGCGCAAAACCGATAAATGATATCGGGATGGTGTCGCCTAAAGAATAGCAGTAAAAATCAATCGGTATTCGCCCAACCCGGCAAAGGAGAGTAACAACAACATTGGTAACAGCCAAATACACGCGGCTTTAAACCTAAACCTTAGCTTATCACAAAGCTGTTGCCGGTGTTGTTGTTAAATTTATCTACTTAACTGAAACAAAAAAATCAAAGAGATTTTGATAAAATGCTACGCACTTGATCGGCGCTGGGATCAATGGCCAATATTTGCCCTGTTTTATTAAGTAATATCATCATACCTCCCTGGTTGCTTATCGCATACTTATTCCAAATTGAATGCTTATCATCCAATTCAAGTAGATTTAACCAGGGATATTTTAAGCGTTTTAGCGCAGCGGCCAACGCTTTTGTATTTTTGTATTCGCGCGCTACTCCTATCACCTGAAATCCTTTGTTTTTAAACGACTCATAAACCGACTTTATTAAACTCGAGTTGGCAATACATGAACCGCACCATGAGCCCCAAAAATCAAGCAGCGTAACCCGCCCTCTCACCAAATCGGCAATACGATGTTGTTTCCCCTGTAAATCGGGCGCCGAAAAATCGATGAAGTTATTTCCTTCGGTAAGATGTAAATATCCCTTCATGGCGTTCCCTATAAACAACGTATAAGGATGATTCGGAAACCGTGCTGCAAAAACAGGGTATTGAGTTTGAATGTTTTTAATAATATCAGGTCTATCTTTCCTAAACAGAATATCTTCCTGTAAAAGAAAATAGCCTACAAAATCAATGTGCGAAGCAATAAACTGATAGCGATATAGCAACATCTCAGCATTTAGTGTATCATTTGATCTTTGTAAGATTTTACCTTCGCTGGTTAAATGATTTCCCGTTTTGATAAGGCTATCTAGCTTACGATATATTAGCGTACGACGTTCATGATCCGTCTCTTTTTTCAGCTCGTTTCGTACGCTACCCATCTCCGGCGAATAATAATTACCTGCTTCTGAAAGCAAATCTTGCTTTTTCGATAAACTATCCCGCGAAGGTTTAAACTTAGCATCTAACCCTGCTAAATATTCAAAATACTCTTTATTAAACGCTCCTCCATTTACAGTATTTTTTTCCCATTCAAGCTGAGGATGCAATTTCATGCTGATGCTTCCGTTTACCGGAAAAAAGGTTATCGAACGCCAGGAGCCTTCATCACTCTCATCTTTAAAAGTAAGTTCATAGGCTTCAGCAACCTTGTAAGGAAAGGCATATTCAAAATGACCATTTTTTATAGGAATCAGTCGACCCGTATTACGAACATCTTCCGTCTTTTTGGTTAGTATAAGTGTTGTACTTTTACGATTAACTACTATTCCCTTTAACTTGCAAACATATTGAGCTTTAACGTGCAAGGATGTTATAAGGAATATCAAAAGCGGCAGTGTAATACGAGTTGCTTTCATGATTAAAGGTTGAAGTTCGATTCGAATATAGCAATTTCGTGATTTACGATAATATTAAAACAAAACCTTTGCCGACATGCAATGTAGCTTTCATACACAAAAAAGCCCTTCGTTTTAGCGAAGGGCTTTCTAAAATCTTATTCCGGCTCCTGCTGACTCAAACAGTGAAAACTGCCCAGCCCCCAGATAATATCTGTACTATCAATCCCAACAACTTTTCTGTCAGGGAAGCATTGGGTTAATATATCAAGCGCCTTATCATCATTTTTTGAACGATAAGTAGGCACGATCACAGCCGAGTTAGCAATATAAAAATTAGCATACGATGCAGGCAAACGGGTATCATCATAAATAACTGCTTCGGGCATAGGCAACTCAACCACATTTAATTGCTTGCCATTAAGCAGGCGCATGGTTTTCAACGCTTCGAGGTTTTCCTGCAATAGGTGATAATTATCATCATTCTTATCCTCTTCAACAACGGTAACTACGGTATCCTCATTTACAAAACGGGTGATATCGTCAATATGGCCATCGGTATCGTCGCCTACAATACCATCGCCTAACCAAAGTATCTGCTCGGCACCGTAGTAGTTTTGCAGATAGCTTTCTATCTGCGCCTGGTTAAGATGCGGGTTGCGGTTTTTGTTAAGCAGACAGGCTGTTGTAGTTAAAATAGTGCCTTTACCATTAAAATCAACCGAGCCACCTTCCATTACAATTCCGGGATTAAATACCGGCAAACCGAAATGGTTACCTATTTTGGTCGGGATCACATCATCCAGATCGAACGGAGGATATTTACCTCCCCAGGCATTATATCCCCAATCAACAACAACTTTCTGCTTGGTTGCCGGGTTGATCAAAAACGCCGGACCATGATCACGGCACCAGGCATCGTTAGTAGGAAACTCGAAGATCTCAATCTTATTCAGATCCACACCGGCATTCTGCAATTGAAATATCACAGATGCCTTCATATCGGCGTTAGCTACATTAATGCGCACCAACTCGCCTTCGGTAACAACTTTTATAAATTCAATATATGGCGCGTAGATGGTATCAATCTTGCCCGGCCATGAAGCCTCTTTATGCGGCCAGCTTAGCCAGGTAGCGGTATGTTTAGCCCATTCGGCAGGGAACGAAAAGCCTTGCGAAGCGGGTGTTAGTATGGTTGAAATTTGTTGGCTCATAATTTGGTTATGCAAATGTAAGCGTATTACCTTAAAAACGTCATTGCGAGGAACGAAGCAATCCCCGATTAGCAGAGCGGCTCTGTATAGTTTGGGATTGCTTCGTTCCTCGCAATGACGGGTATATTATAATTGTAAACTACAAAAATTAATCTTCGTCCAATAAACGCTTAGTAATTGGCTGATAGCTGTCTATCCTCCTGTCGCGTAAAAACGGCCAGTGACTCCTGTAATAATCCGACTTATCTAAATCCAATTCCTGTACAATAACCTCTTCCTGATCGTGAGTAGTTTGGTGAATAATGGCACCGAACGGATTAGCGAAGAACGAACCTCCCCAGAATTTAACACCAGCTTCTTCACCAACACGGTTAACGCTTACCACGTGGATACCGTTGGCAACCGCGTGCGAACGCTGAATGGTTTGCCATGCGTTGTACTGTTCAACGTTGGTGGCTTCATCCTGAGTTGTAGCCCAGCCTATAGCGGTTGGGTAAAATAATATATCGGCACCCATCAGCGCGGTTATGCGGGCCGCTTCAGGATACCATTGATCCCAGCAGATCAGTACGCCGATACGGGCATATTTGGTATTGAATACTTTGTAGCCCAGATCGCCGGGGGTGAAGTAAAATTTTTCGTAAAAGCCCGGATCATCGGGGATGTGCATTTTGCGGTATTTGCCCAGGTAACTGCCATCGGCATCAAGCACAGCAGTGGTGTTGTGGTAAACGCCTTGTGCACGTTTTTCAAACAATGATGCGATGATCACTACGTTAAGCTCGGCAGCAACTTTCGATAGCTCGTCGGTCGATGGGCCTGGGATGGCTTCGGCCAGCTTAAAATTGTCGTAGTTTTCTTCGTCGCAAAAATAAAGGGAGGTAAAAAGTTCTTGTAAACAAACTACTTGCGCACCTTTTTGGGCGGCTTCCCTTACTTTAACAATGGCTTTTTCCAGGTTCTGCTGTTTATCAGCAGTACAGCTCATTTGCACTATACCAACTTTAACTTTACTCATCTCTTGAAAATTTGCGCAAAAGTAACACTTTGTTTGTTAGGATTGCACCGTTTTAATATTATCATTTAACAGATTACCTTAGGGTTACACAGCAATAAAACCGCGCTGTTAAAAACCGTCACTACAATAAACAATTGATTTACTGGTTTTAATGTTTGGTGAAAACAAAATGAAGTTTTTTTGTTAATTGACTATCCAATACATCGAAATAAAAAAATAACATAGCTTTGCAGCCGAATGACACAAACAGAAGACATCATTGACGAAGGTGCCGAACATAAAACCTGGAAAGGTAAACTTTGGGGCGTTGTAAAAGTAATCCTGATCATTGTAGTAACCGGCGGCCTGCTTTACTATGTATTCAGTAAAGTTCCGTTCGCAAAAATCAAATACCGCTTAGTTCATGCCGATCGTGCCTGGCTTGCCGCTGCTATTGCCTGTTATGTTGGTTCCATGCTTTTTTCTTCGTGGCGGTTATTGAGCTATTTTAAATCAATAGGTCTACGGTTAGATTGGCGCTTTAACCTTCGCTTGTATTTCCTCGGTTTGTGCTATAATGTGTTATTACCAGGCGGTATCGGTGGCGATGGTTACAAAATATACCTGCTGCATAAACGCTATGGTTTACCCACCAAAAAAGTATTCTGGGCTATCCTGTTTGATAGGTTAAGTGGTTTTTGGGCGATAGGCGCTATTGTTGTAGGCCTGGTTATTTTAATACCAAGCTTCCCGTATCATTTGGGCTGGCCACTCAGCATAGTATCTGTTGGCACGGTGATCTATTACTTTGTAGCCCGTAAGTTTTTTAAAGAATATACCCACAATTTTATACAGGCGCACTTAAAAGCCATTGGGGTACAGAGCATGCAGTTGCTTTGTATTGTTTGCTTACTGCTTGCGCAGGATTTTAACGGCAAGTTTGCACCTTACCTGCTGTCATTCCTTTTCTCATCCTTGGCGGCAATTATTCCGTTTAGTTTGGGTGGTGGTGGTATTCGCGACGCGCTGTTCCTTACACTGGCCCGCCAGTTTAACCTTGCCGAAGATATGGCGGTTTATCTGAGCTTCGGGTTCTATCTCATTTCAATTATTGTGGCATTATTTGGTGTATATTATGTACTTGCCCCTAAAAGATTGGATGCCGGAATGAAAAAAAGTGAAGAACCGAAGGACGAAAATCATCCTATAGAAGAATAATATTCTGTTTTATTGCTCATTTTAAAATAATAACCTGAAACTTGTTTTCATGGCAACCATCTGCTAAACTTGGCGTTATTATATCATAAACCGCCGTTTATCCATGAGCCATTTTAATGATTTTAATAACCCGCAGGTTGCGGCATTGCTCGGTCATTTAAAACAATTTATAGTCGACCAGCACTACGAACACTACACCCCTATCGATCACGCGGTATGGCGTTACGTGATGCGCCAAAATTATAGCTACCTTAAAGATGTAGCCTACTACCCATATATTCCCGGTCTGCAAAAAGCCGGGCTAACTATCGAGCATATCCCCAATTTACAGGAGATGAACAATGCCCTCGGCAAAATTGGCTGGGGCGCTGTTACCGTTGACGGCTTTATCCCTCCCGCAGCTTTTATGGAATACCAGGCATATCGCGTACTGGTTATTGCTGCGGATATCCGCCAGTTAAAGCATATTGAATATACCCCTGCTCCTGATATCATCCACGAATCGGCCGGGCATGCGCCTATTATTGCTGATAAGGATTACCATGAGTATTTGAGTTATTTTGGTTCGATAGGTGCCAAAGCCATGTTCTCGGCACAGGATTTTGAACTGTACGAAGCTATCCGTGCGTTATCTATTTTAAAGGAAATGCCGGATGCCGATGAGCAGTCGATTATCAAAGCGGAAGAATACGTTGAGTACTGCCAAAACAACATGGGCGAACCATCTGAAATGGCCCTCCTTAGCCGCCTACACTGGTGGACAGTGGAGTATGGCCTGATAGGTACATTAGAACAACCCAAGATCTACGGTGCCGGTCTACTATCGTCCATCGGCGAAAGCTCCACCTGTATGCAAAAAGATATAGAAAAGCTTTGGTACACCATCGATGCGGTTAAATACAGCTATGATATTACCAAGCCACAACCCCATCTGTTTGTAACGCCCGATTTCCAAAACCTGATCAACGTTTTAGAAGAATTTGCCGATACCATGGCTTTCCGCAAAGGCGGCGCTTTCGGCCTTCAAAAGGCTATCGAAAGCAAAAATACATGCACCGCGGTTTATAGTTCGGGATTACAAGTGTCCGGTACGTTTACCGATTTTAAAACCGACACCGAAGGTAAACCATATTTCATTAAAACCACCGGACCAACGGCCTTAGCATTTGATAACAAGCAGCTGAAAGGCCATGATAAAGGTTACCATAAGGATGGCTTCAGCTCGCCGGTAGGCAAACTTAAAGGCTTTGACAAAGCACTGGAAGATTTTTCTGTAGAGGAATTAAGTACAGCAGGTTTAGAAAAAGGCCAAACAGCCAACCTTCAATTTGAAAGTGGCATTAATTTAACGGGGAAAGTAAAAGACATACATTCAGAAGAAAATAAAATTATCCAGATCACCTTTGTTGACGTAACCGTAGCTGATAAAGATGGCTCAATTCTGTTTGACCCAGCGTGGGGAGTTTATGATATGGCTGTTGGAAGCGAGATCACGTCGGTATTTTGCGGGGCCGCCGATAAGGAAGCTTTTGAAGATATCGCCTACAAATCAAAAACAGAAACCCACCACCCTGTTTATGATCAAAAAACCAAAGAACTGCATAAGCTTTACCAGCAAGTACGTAGCTGCCGTATCAATCATGGCGATTACGGCTATCTCGGTAACGTATGGCAACAACTGCAAAAAGACCATCATGACGACTGGCTTTGCGCTTTAGAGATTTTGGAAATACTGGATCATGAAGACATCGAGCCAGCAATTGCCGCTGAGATCAGAAGTTTCCTGGAACAAAAAACTATAGACGAGCCGGAATATAAAAAATTGATAAACGATGGTTTTTACTTGATCAAGCATCCGGTTGAGCAAAAATTGGTAGTTTAGCAATTCAAACACCGCGTCATTGCGAGGTACGAAGCAATCCCCGATTAGCAGAGTAGCTACACAAGTCTCTCTGTAAAGTTCGCGATTGCTTCGTACCTCGCAATGACGTGTAGAAATAGAATCCGTTAACACAATCATTCCCCCTTTAGGGGGTTAGGGGGCTTATGAACATCATAATAACAGGCGCGAGCAGCGGCGTAGGTTTTGAAGCTGTAATTGAACTGATACTATCGGGAAATCACAAAGTGATAGCCCTGGCCCGTTCGCAGGATAAACTGGAGCGGTTATTAGAAATTGCCCATGGCCTAAACCCAGATTGCCAGCTTTTTGCACTGAAATTTGATATTGTTCATGACGATTACGAAGGTCTGCAGCAATTTATAGCCGCGCAGTTTGATAACCGGGTTGATATCCTCATTAACAACGCCGGCGTGCTCATCAACAAACCATTCACCCAACTTTCCGAATCGGACTTTGTTGAAATGCTGCAAAGCAATTTTATCGGTCATGTTAGGGCTATTCAATCTTTGTTACCTTTAATGCCTGCAGGTGCGCATATTTTAAACATCGGTAGTATGGGTGGTTTCCAGGGGAGTTCAAAGTTCCCGGGACTGGCAGCTTATTCGGCCAGTAAATCGGCTTTGCACACTTTAACCGAATGTTTGGCGCAGGAACTGGCCGACCAAAATATTAAAGTAAACTGCCTTGCCTTAGGTTCGGCACAAACCGAAATGTTGGAACAGGCTTTTCCGGGTTACGAATCGCCGGTGATGGCTTTTGAAATGGGCAAATACATTGCAGATTTTGCACTAACGGGCAGCAAGTTTTTTAACGGTAAGATAATACCCGTAGCTTCTACAACTCCCTGAAATATTGCTTGATATTGTAAACATTTTTTATAATTTAGATATTATAAATATGTTAGTCACTTAGCGTATGGATGCCAAAATCATATCACTTTTTACACACTCCAAAGATGTTTTCTTTGTGATGGATATGGATGGAGCCATCCGCTATACCAATCAGGCCTTTCTCGATACTTTTAATTATTCGCCTGCCGATCTGGAAGGTTTAAATATCGAATCCATTTGCCACCCTGCAGATAAAGAACGCAAGGACGAGAACATGGGGGCTTTGCTTCGCGATAAAAAGCTCACCGGTTATCAAAGCCGGATAAAAGCGAAGGACGGTTGCTATTTCAGTATGATCTGGTCGCTGGTGCTGGACGATGACGGATTTATCTACTCTGCAGGTAATGTGCTAACCGGCATGATCTGCAATGAAAGCCACGATATAGTTGAGCATACCATTAAAAGCCTGAACGAGGGCTTTGCTGTACTTGATTCCAACTGGACGGTTATCGGCTTTAATCCCGCTTTTGAGGCCATGGCCAACCTGGAACACGCCGAACTGCAGAAAACAAATTTTATGCAGATCAAAGACCTTGGCATTAATAACAAGGTTGAAGCAGAGTTTTCGCACTCCCTAACCAACAATTGCACAACACAGGTTCAATTCCTCAACACCTACTCCAACACCTGGCTGCGCATCAATGTATATCCTTACAAAAACCGCCTCGCTGTTTTTATAAGGGACATCACCGAAATAAAAATGCAGGAATGGGTATTAAAGCTTGAAAAAGATGTATTGGAGTTAAATGCCTCCACCCAAAATACCCTCGCCCAAAATACCGCCGAACTGCTTAAAGGCATAGAAAATATTTTTCCGGAGATGCTTTGTTCTGTGCTGGAGGTTGATGATAACGATAAACTGATTACACTTGCCGCACCAAGACTACCGAAACCCTACTGCGATTCGATAGAAGAGTTACCTATAGGGCCAAATGCTGGTTCATGCGGTACGGCAGCATTTCATCGTAAACAAATTATAGTAAGCGATATTGAGAATGATCCGCTTTGGATAAATTATAAACACCTGGCCAAACCTTATGGATTAAAAGCCTGCTGGTCTACCCCGGTCATCAGCTCGAAGGGGGCTAAGGTACTGGCAACCTTCGCCATATATTATACAACCCCGCGCGAACCAAACGAATTGGAATTAGGTATCATAGCCCGTACAGTTAATATTTTGAGGGTGCTAATTGAAAGCAAACGCACCGAAGAAAACATTATGGAGCAAAACCACAGGCTCCAAACCATTGCCAATATCAGTTCGCACGAGTTACGCCGACCGGTGGCAACCATAATGGGGCTGGTTAATTTGTTTGACAACGAAGATCTGTTAAACCCTTTGAATAAAGAGATCATGACCCACCTCGATACCACCTCGCAGGAGTTGGATGGGGTGATACATTCTATTGTTGAACGTACGGTTTATATTAAGGCCAGCGGTACTGATAATTAGTATTTAGTATCGCTAATAATTTTATCTGGATAGTAAAAGCTTATAAGTTAAGCTTTGCTCTGTATTGCCTCTCGGCAGCGTAACAACTATGAAATTTTGAGATAGATGACTCGTCAATTTCCAAAACCGATAAAAGGTCGCGAAAAGGATATGCCAATGCTTCTCCTTCTACATAATAAGAACCGGGTATCCGTTTGCCTGACCTAAACGCGGCATGGCAGCCGCCGCCTAAAGTATCCTGAACTATTCCAAACTCTTCGTATTCTAAATTCAGCTTTCTGATCAGATCGTAGATTTGCCCTGGGAGGAAATCTTCATCAACCTTAAAAATATTATCGGGATCGTATTCTGCTCTTAATGTACCGTTATCAAAATCCACTATAAAATGTTCCACCCAGGGACTGTAGCTATTGATAACAATAGTTGTTAATCCATCTTTCAAAAAATGAGGAAATTCAAGCGGCACATCAACAATCTGTTTGGTCACGATATAAGAAATTTCGGCAGCCATAATGTTTAAATATCCTAAGATAATAAAACCGCTAACCGGTAGTAATAATTCCCATCCTTTTTCACCGCCTTTATCCCCCTTTTTACCGACATCTCCCCCACCATCGCCAACTATCAATTGACCGCCCTGCCCTGTTGCTGTAGTTTTGGGTAACATTAAAACTTAAAACAATGAACAACGATATAACAACCCCTCAAGAAAATAAAAAAAATGGCAAGGTCATGTTAGGGGTAATTTTATTAGCAGCCGGTGGTTTATTATTGGTTGATCAGTTGGATGCTTTCTTCATTCCTGATTGGTTGTTCAGCTGGCCAATGTGGTTAATAGGCTGGGGTGCTATAATGGGTGCCAAGCACAACTTCCAGAAACCATCATGGATAGTAATGATACTGATAGGCATCATATTTTTAATAAACGATAACGTTCATAATGCCGATAACATCACATGGCCAATTGGCTTGATAGTATTGGGTGCCTGGATAGCCCTTCGCCCCGCCAAACAAGCCGACCGGGATTTTTGGGAAAAGAACGAGAAAGCCAAACAACACTTCAACTTCGAAGAACCTAAAACCGAAGCTTAAAAGCGCAATCAACCCATCATATATATACTGGAAAGCCGGGGCATTTTTAAAAAGCCCCGGCTTTTTTTGTGTGCCGCTTATTAATTTTAGGAGGGTGTTCAATTTTTAAAAGTGTAAACACTTTACGTTACGTCATAATCACAATATCCTAATAATCAAATAATTACAATTTACCTATTCGACTCAACTTAACAACTTTGAACACACAAATATTGACAATCAACAACTTGCGTTTTACAAAAGCAAAAGATTGAACACCTGCTTTTTAAAAAATTGAACACCTGTTTTTCAAAAAGCTAAACACCTCGTTTTTCAGAAGTATTACACTTCAATAAACTGATCGTTAACATAGCACTACTGTTATCGGCTAACATAAAACCATCGCATTTTTAAAAGCCCCGGCTTTAAATTTACCTGAACTGTATCGCCAATCCTTACCTCATTATAAAAAGATTTATTAACCTCAACTTCTTCGCTCTCGGCAGGACCCCATTTGCTTAGGGTTAAATTATATGTGGTGTACTTATCGGTAGATAGCCGATGAGCAAGCACCTGTGCAGTATATACTTTAGGCTCGCTGTGATCAAAATTGCAGTTAATTATAACAGGTGTAGTAAAACTATATAGCAATACAAATACGGCACCATTAAGCCAGGTTGTTTGGTTGAAACGTGTTGTCTGTTGCGCGCCCAGCACTAAGCGTACAAACGCAGTTCCTGATACCGCTATGGCTAACAGTGCCGGCAGCAAGGTATCTGTAAAATGCATCAGCTTAAAATCAGTAAAGGTCCGTATTACAAGCGCCACCGGCGGCATGATCAATGCTATGCTCAAAGATGGAAATACCGTTTCCTTCTTTTTATCAGTCCTGTTAAAAGTAACTGCATCACGCTTTAAATAAAACACAAACATCACTACCCATGGCCAAATTAATCCTGTTAAAATAACATAATTATAAGGTTTGGGATAGGCAAACAACCACAAGCATAACGCACCGCCGGCATAGTTAAAATAAGAACAAAACTGTTTTAAACGTTTCAATTCGGCCAGCCGCTCTTCTGTGGTGTATCCGAAGCTATTATTTGTTTGAACCTCGGCTATTTCAATTTGGTGTTGCTCGGCGTCAAGATCTGTACAATACATATTTAGCCATGCTCGTATTTCATGATAATGGTTGAAAAATATATAGTCGCCCAGGTTTATTTTTTTTTTCGATTTATCAACTGGCAGGATCATCAGTTTTTTACCATTTAAAAACTCATAACCTTTAATCTCATACATTAATAACTCCCTGCTGCTAAAATAGCCGGCTCTTTTTATACCGTTTTGAGAGATGGTTATTTTAGTTGCTTTTAATTCAACAAAAATGTAAATGCAGAGTATGATCAATAATATCCCTATTAACACCACCCACCGGCTTTTTTCATTAACCGATTCATAGATCGACCCGGCGCTGCCTGCAAGCATAACCGCTATAAAGATGTATAGAAATATTTTCGTTCCGGTGGTTAAAGTGTATTCCCTTTCAAATGACAGGTCACGTACCGGGCCAAACTCCTGATTCATACTTTTGTGATAAAGTTTAGTAAGCGGTTATTTTTCGATAAAAACCGTTGCAACTTACAATTTTTTATTTTTGCCGCATGTTAAAAAATCAACCGCAAACTTTTTCACCGTTAAAATATCCCCACTCACCGAGAACATGAAATATATCGCCAGTTTTTGTTTGGCTTAACTATAATGTTACCTTAGTTTTGGATATGATTTCAATTTGCAGATAATACAATGAACAACGATATAGAACATAAAGATCCTAACAAACGCAAAACCGTTGCCGGGATCATTTTACTTGCTGTGGGCGGCTTCTTGCTGCTACAGCAATTCCGCATATTTTTCATACCCGATGGCCTTAAACTTTGGCCGGTATGGCTCCTTTTTTGGGGTTGGTATATAGGCGCTAAAAATCACTATAAAAAATCATCATGGGTTTTACTGGTTGGCTTGGGCGTAGTGTTCCTGGTAACCGAAAACATTCATGATTCGGGCCGGATTGTTGGTCCGCTGGCTGTAATAGGCTTTGGCATGTGGCTGATATTAAGAAGGAACAAACACTTCGATCCTCAAAACTGGAAAAACGAGTTTAAAGTTAACGACTGGGATAAATGGGGCAAAAAAGAACCTTTTCAGTTTGATAAAAGCGAGCCGGTTGTTGATTATACCGTAAAAGACGAAGGTACAGATGTACCACCACCGGTTGATCCATACGCTCAAAAGCAGGAAAACTTCAACTCTAAATACACCGGCGATGATTATATCGATACCGTATCCATATTTGGCGGGGTTAATAAAACCATCCTTTCCAAAAAATTCCGTGGTGGTGATATCGTAAACATTTTTGGCGGTGCCGAGCTTGATTTTACACAAGCAGATATCAATGGCCGTATAGTAATTGATATCACACAGATCTTCGGCGGTACCAAGATCATCGTACCATCAAACTGGCAGGTGGTATCAGACCTTGCTGCTGTGTTCGCCAGCGTTGATGATAAACGCATCCGCAGTACTGCCAGCGTAGGCAGCGAGAAGGTGCTGGTACTTACAGGCGTATCTATTTTTGCGGGTGTTGATATCCGCAGTTATTAATTAACACAACTAAAAACTACCTATTAAAATAAATATCATGAACTGGTATGTAGCAAAATTAGTTTTCAGGGTGATAAGCGGCGATGGCGACCACCAGGCGCAATTTGACGAGCAACTGCGTTTAATTAGTGCCGATAGCGAACTGCTAGCTTACGAAAAAGCAAACCGCATTGGCCACGCCAACCAGGATAGCTTTAAAAACATTGAGAAGCAAACCGTAAAATGGCAGTTTATTGATGTTGCCGAGCTTAACCGGCTACCCGAGCTTACCGACGGCACCGAGCTATACTATAATATCCACGAAACGCCCGATGCCGACCTTTATATTGCCTGGGCGCATCATAAATCGGCCTTGTTAGGCGTTAGGAACTAAAACCTTAAACATTTATCAGTTTTGGAAGTACCAAACATACAAACATCAAAACTATACGCGGCATTTGTGGTGTGCGGCCTTGCATGGGCAGCCTTGCAAACCTATATTATCCATAGTTTTGGCTTCGTTTGGTTTATCACTATAACCGATGGCCTGCTCAGCGCCATATTATTATCATGCGCGTGCTGGCTCATTAACAATAACCTCCGCTACTACCAGCCGGGCAGGGGCAGCTATATTAACCTGTTTATATGGTGTGTTGCCTTGGCGGGCATCTGTACCGCGGGTTGCCGTTACCTTTTACCGCTAATTAATACCGATCAGATCTACAACAATTTCCTGTCCCAATCACTCATTATCCGTTTCTTCACCGATTTCCTGGCTATTGGCTGGATGGCCATGATCAGCTTGTTGTGGTATTCGCAGATAGACCAGAAAGAAACCCTTAAACGCAAAACCGAGGCCGAGCAATTAGCCCGCGAAGCCGAACTTTATAATTTGAGGCAGCAATTACAGCCTCACTTTTTATTCAATAGTCTTAACTCTATCAACGCGCTCATCGGCTTTAAGCCTGATGAAGCCCGCAGGATGATTCACCAGTTATCGGATTTTTTGCGCGGCACGTTGAAAAAAGATGATCAGCTGCAGGTTACCCTTAATGATGAGTTGGCGCATCTTAATCTTTATCTTGATATTGAAAAAGTGCGCTTTGGGCACCGGTTACAAACCGAGATCAGCTGCGATTCGATATGTGGTACAGCCACGCTCCCATCCATGCTGTTACAACCCCTGGTTGAAAATGCCATTAAGTTTGGTTTATATGATACCATTGGCGAGGTTACCGTGAGCATCCGCGGCGAGATGGAGGATGGCTATTTAACATTAATGGTTCAAAACCCGTACGATCCTCAAACATCAAAGCCTAAAAAAGGTACCGGTTTTGGTTTGCGGGGAGTACAACGTAGATTATATTTGCTGTACGCCCGCAACGATTTGATGGAAACCCACGCGAGCGATGATCTGTACACAACCATTATAAAAATACCGCAGCTATGAAGCGAGCTTTAATTATTGACGACGAACCTTTGGCCCGCATGGTAGTGAGGGAATACCTGCTTGATTTTAAAGATATTGAACTGATACAGGAATGTAACGACGGCTTTGAAGGCCTCAAAGCCATTCAACAACATCAGCCCGACCTGGTTTTCCTGGACATCCAGATGCCTAAAATCACCGGCTTTGAAATGCTGGAACTGGTTGAGCAGCCCCCTGCCGTAATTTTCGCTACCGCCTTTGATCAGTACGCCATAAAAGCTTTTGAAGCCCACGCTGTTGATTATTTGTTAAAACCCTTCAGCAAAGAACGTTTTAATAAAGCCGTGGAGAAATTCCTGGCTACAGCCGCGCCAAAACCCGCAGCCAAGCAAACCGAAGAATTGTTGGAAACCGCGGCAACGCAATCGCCAGCCCAGCATGAGCGCATTGTGGTAAAAACAGGCACTAAAGTAAAGATCATCCCGGTAGCTGACGTTGAGTACCTGCAGGCCGATGATGATTATGTAAGCGTGATCACCAAAGAAGGCTCATACCTTAAAAATAAAACCATGAGCTTTTTTGAGCAAACACTTGATCCTAATCATTTTGTGCGTGTGCACCGCTCATATATAGTAGCTATCCAGCAAATTACCCGTATCGACCCGTATGAGAAGGACGCCCATTTGGCCATTTTAAAATCGGGTGCTAAGATCCCGGTTAGCAAAACGGGATATGTGAAGTTGAAGCAGGTTTTGGGGATATAAGTTATTTAGAAGTACATAAATTGAAGTATGTCATTTCGATAGAGCTGGGGTGGGATTGAGCGCAGGGGCGAAAGAGAAATCTTGTACGCCCTGCAAGGCCACAATGTATGCGTAAAAACAGGGCGTACAAGATTTCTCCTCACGCCCCCCACAGGCCGTCGCTCGTTCGTCGAAATGACATTCGTTTTTATCGTACATAGAAAAACATATTTCCATCTTTATCTTAGCACATGCTTTTCCACTTCAAAGATCAATTTCCGCATCTGAGCACTTATTGGGATAAATACCTGCCCCACCAAAAGCGTCTTGAAGTACCGGCCAAAACCATTTTACTGGAAGAAGGAAAAGTATCCCAACAATACATCTACATAGAAAAAGGTTGTGTACGAATGTTTTTCAACAGCAACGGCGATGAAAAAACAGTGCAATTCTTTTTCGAGAACGAAGGCCTGACCTCGCTGGAGAGTTTTGTTAACGATACCCCCAGCGCCTTTACCGTAGAAACACTGGAACCCTCGGTAGTATATCTGCTCCACAAAAAATACGTAGACCAGCTGATGGACGAGATAAGCCACGAACCCGGCTTTTCAAAAATGATGCTCCGGATCTTCTCACGCCGCCAAATGCATTATACCAACGAACTGATCTCTTTTATCCGCGACACTCCCGAACAGCGCTACCAAAACCTGCTTACCGAACGCCCTCATATAGTACAGCGGGTGCCTCAACATTACATTGCCTCGTACCTTGGTGTAAGCACCGTGCACTTAAGCCGTATTAAAAGCAAGCTGGCTAAAGGCAAGCCCCATTTTTAAACTTGATAACATATGTTATCGTTGTAGCATTACTGGCCGACCTAATTTTGTTCTATCAAAAATAAAGCAATAATGAAAGCAGCAGTAATATATCAAAAAGGCGAAATGCCACAATACACAGATTTTGCCGAACCGATAGTAGAAAACGATGACGAACTATTGGTAACCATTAAAGCCGTAGCCATAAAACACTTTGATAAAGGCCGTGCAGCGGGTACACACTATGCGAGCGAGAAGTCTAAAACCAACGGACAGGTACCAGGCGGCGACGGCGTGTGTCTGTTAGCCGACGGAACTCGGGTGTACGGAATGGGCGTAAGCGGCATGTTAGCCGAAAAAGGAACCATTAACAAAAACCGGATGGTAAAACTACCCGAAGGCCTTGGTGATGTCGAGGCTGCAGCCCTGCCTAATGCCATAATTGGCGCGGCTATGGGTTTACGATTTAAAGCGGATATCCAACCCGGCGATGTGGTACTGATAAACGGCGCTACCGGTTTTACCGGCCGGGTAGCCATTCAAATTGCCAAACACTATGGCGCGGGAAAAGTTATCGCTACGGGCAGGAACCTGCAATCGTTAGATGATTTGTTGGCGCTGGGTGCTGATAAAGTTATTTCTGTTTTGCAGGATGATGAACAGTTTATCAACCAGGTCAAAACCATCCATGCACAAACGCCTATCGATGTGGTGATAGATTACTTATGGGGCCACACTGCCGAAATGATATTATGTTGTTTAAAAGGTGAAGGCTCGTTCACTAACCGCATCAGGTATGTTTCTGTGGGCAGTATGGGTGGTGATATTATCCAACTATCGGCAGCCAACATGCGGAGTGTTGATTTGCAATTAAGCGGATCGGGGCTTGGGGCCTGGTCTAAAAAGCAGGTCGGTTTAGTTTTTACTGAGATTTTGCCGGAGATGTTTCAATTGGCCGTTGAAGGTAAACTGAAAGTTGAAACAGTAAATGTCAAACTGAAAGATATTGCCGAATTGTGGGATTTGGATGTGCCGGGTGGGAAACGGTTGGTGGTTACGATATAAGTTTTCCAACTCTCTTCTTAAGCCTGTGGCTTGTGTTTTCATCACAGCTGTTCGGAAGAAATAAAAGAAGCGGGGGAAAGTGCGATTCCCTCCCTTGGGAGGGTGTAGGGAGGGGTTTATACAATATGCTTATCCGTTAAGCGAGGCGAACAAACCCCTCCCTGCCACTACGCAATCCACCGCTCCCCTCCCGAGGGAGGGAACTAAAAATCTTCCGAACAGCTGTGATGAAAACACCGACCACAAGCTTAATGACATTTTTTATTTTTCCACCCCCACATAATCATTCCCCTGATTTTCCGTTATCCATGAAAACCAATCACAATAAATGCCTAAACTCCTAACCCTGCTGCTATTGTTACTGTTAATAGCGCCACCCAAAACTGAGATCCCTGATAGCAAACGCGCCAGCGATGTGCGCAGTAAAGTATGGCCCAAACTACAACAGGAACTTAAAACCAAAGGATTTGCCACTAACGGACCAGCAGTTTACATCCGCATTATTAAAGACCTGAGTATATTAGAGCTTTGGGCAAAACAAGACAACAAATACAAACTGTTTAAAACCTACGATGTATGCACCTACTCTGGCGGCCTGGGAACCAAAACCCACGATGGCGATGGCAAAAGCCCGGAAGGGTTTTACACCATCGAGCCGAAACAACTTAACCCGGTAAGCAATTATTACCTGGCCATTAACGTTGGCTATCCAAATAAAGTTGAGCAGCTAAAAGGCTACACCGGCAACTCGATTATGGTAAATGGCAACTGCGCTTCCATAGGCTGCTACGCTATGACCGACGCGCGAATTGAAGAAATTTACACCTTAGTTTACCAGGCTTTTGCCGCAGGACAACAACAGATCAGAGTTGATATTTTCCCTTTCAGAATGGATGAAACGCGTTTAAAACTTTATAACGCCTACTATCCTAACCAAACCGCTTTTTGGCGTACACTTAAACCAGGGTATAGTTTATTTGAGAAGAACCATGTGCCAGCAGAGTATCATGTAAAAGGAAAGGATTATACCTTTTAACTAAGTAGTATTTATTGCACCTTTGAATAACCATATAATGTTACAGCCTATGCAATCACCAGTTAATAAATGAAGAAAGCGTTAATTGAAACCGGATTACTATTACTAAGCCTCGCCATATTTTATGTTTTACAGTTCTTGAGGACTTTTATAGTGTTCTTTTTATACGGTGAAGGAGTTTCGGCAGACAAGCAATACGACAAATGGTTGTTTATATTAGCGGTCATTCAAATATTAGCGATTGTTATTCTCTACCTTAAAAAAGTTCTTTATAAAACCATACTCTCCGTTACTTTAAGTATAGTTGCGGTAATTGCTTTGTGTTGGTATATTTTTCAAACAAGCATTTAGCAATTCTACTTATTCCATTAACAACACTATCAACGCCTCTTCCACCCTACCCTCATTAAGCAATTGTTTTGCTTTAAGGTGCAGTTGCAGTTCACGTGTCTGGCTATCGCCAATTGTCGCGTCGAGTACTTCTTTTATTTCTGGTGTTAGGGCAAAAGCCTCGATAGCTTCATCTGAAGGAATAGTTTCAAGATTACCTAACTGCCCAAGGTTATTCCCTGTTAGTACCCGCGAGTTGCGGATAGCATAGGGCAAAGCATCAACACCAATACCTATTTTAATATTTGGCTTTGCTACTTTAAACAAATTATCCTGGTTAACCCGGCAATACCAATCACCGCCCAAGCGGGCAACATGATCCATTTTGGCCTGATCTATGGTTCCATCCGCGCCTAAAACGGCATCATTGATATGGATCCGTTTAATTTCGGCAATTACCAGGTTTCCGGCACCGGCACCATCCCCCAAAGCGATCATTTCTTTTACAGTACACTCCAGTTGAACATACGACTCGGCAACGCGCGGAGGTTTAACCACTTCGGATGGTATTGGTGTAAGGCCTGATTTGATGAACTCATTCACGCCCTGCGCATACTCCACACTCGAAAGCGATGTTTGCTGTACCATATCATAATTCACAATATTGATCACACATTCGGGCACTTCACGGATGTTTTCGAGTGTGTGCTTAGTGGTGTTGTCCCTTACCCTTCTCGACGGAGAGAAAACACATACCGGCGGATTTACACTAAAAAGATTGAAATAGCTAAAGGGACTGAGATTTACATTTCCATCACTATCAATGGTAGATGCCAGGCAGATTGGCCGTGGTGCAATTATGAAATTAAGATAGCCTTGAAGCTGAATTGGTGAAATATCGGATGGGTTGATGATGGGCATGAGATCTCTCAAAGACGTCATTGCGAGGTACGAAGCAATCCCAAACTTTACAGGGCGACCTGAATGGTTTCTTTGCCTATCGGGGATTGCTTCGTACCTCGCAATGACGGTGGGTTATTATATGACGTTACTTTTTCGATTTCAATATCGAAAAATCGCTATTAGCTTTTTCAATGATATTACCCAACATACCAAGGCCGGTTATCTCCATCTCAACTAAATCGCCGGGCTGGAGCCATTGGGGTTCGTAATCCGCATTATTGAGCACACCAGTGCCGTTCAGTTCAAGGAAGCAACCGGTACCAACCGTGCCCGAACCAATCACATCGCCGGGTAGCACGTCGCAACCGTAGGCGGCGCGTTCAATAATTTCGGCGAAGGTCCAGTCCATATCGGCCATGTTACCTGCCGATACTTGTTTTCCGTTTACCACGCACTTCATCTCTAAATTATAGGCATTGCCGGTATGGCCGGGTTTAGGGGCAACTTTATACTGCTCCAGTTCATCAGGCGTTACCAACCACGGACCGATCACGGTAGAAAAATCTTTCCCCTTAGCCGGACCAAGGTTCAGCAGCATCTCTTCCATTTGCAGGGCGCGGGCGCTCATATCGTTCATGATCATGTAACCCGCTATATAACTATCTGCCTCGGCAGCGGTAATGTTGCGGCCTTTTTTGTTCAGCACAACAGCTACTTCCAGTTCAAAATCAAGTTTCTGAAAATGATCGGGCATACACTCAATTTCGCCGGGGCCTTGTATCGCATTATGGTTGGTGAAATAAAATATCGGGTACTGATCAAACTCGGGTATCATATCCAGCTTGCGGTTACGGCGGGCCGAAGCCACATGCTGTCGAAAAGCGTATCCATCCCTGCACGATGTTGGATGCGGTACCGGTGCCATCAACTCAAAAAACAGTTCCTCTTTGGCTTCAATCTTTCCGGAGCGGATGTCTTCATTAACCCTTATAGCATGCTCCATCAATTCAACACCTCCCCATAAAAATTCATTCATATTATCGGGGATCAGCTTATCGCAGGAGTTGAGGTTATAGATATGGCCATTAACAAAAACGCCGAGGTGCTCGCGGTCTTCGGTTTTATAGGATACTAATTTCATAGAGAATGTGTAATTGGTATGATCAAAGCTAATGATTTTTGGGTGAATGGTTGATTGAGTTGATTAGGTGAATGGTTATTTTTTAGTTGAGTGTTTTATTAGATGGGCGGTTTTTCGCTGTTCGAAGTTTTCAACTTCCAATTAGCAATGCCTGGAGTTTGTAACTCCAGGCATTGCTATACATTTTAAACTTAATACTGTAGTCACAGACTACAAGCATAGTAGTCCGAAGTCAGAGACTTCGGACAGCGGAAAGTTCAGACAACCAACCACTCACCTAATCAACCCAATCAACCATTCACCTCCCCCACTTGCATTCCAAATAAAATCTCCTACCTTTATAACATGCTACGCATCCAAATGCACTTTCTATTTTCGCTTGGCCTCACTTCCATGAGCGACGCATCATCCTTTAGGGATGCTGTGTTGGCCAAAATTGTGTTGGCGCAATACTAATTACCTCCCCGATTTCTTTTCATTATTTAACCGTTACTGATTAATGGTTAAAACTATGTGTTCCCGACTTTTATAGCCGCGAACACAAATCAGCATTTTACACGTTTTATTGTTAACCAATTAAACAAAGCCATGCCTATTTACCATAGTTTAGGATCAATTCCGCCTAAGCGGCATACGCAATTCCGTAAGCCCGATGGCAGTTTATATGCCGAAGAACTGGTATCAACCGAAGGTTTTTCGAGCCTGTACTCTTTGGTTTATCACGCCTATCCGCCCACCATTGTTAAAACCCTTGGTGAGCCTTACAGCGTAGAACCGAAAATAGCGCGCGAAAAGCACCTGAAGCATACCAGCCTGATAGGTTTTAATGTATCGCCAGAGGATGATTACCTGCAAAGCCGCAAACCGGTATTGGTAAACAGCGATCTGCATATTTCATTAGCAGCCCCACGCCAAAGCATGACTGATTATTTTTACAAAAACAGTCAGGCCGATGAAGTGGTGTTTATCCACGAAGGTACGGGTACATTAAAAACGGGCTTCGGTAATATCAAATTTCAGTATGGCGATTATTTGGTAATACCACGCGGCACTATTTACCAAATGGAGTTTGATGGCGAGGCTAACCGACTTTTTATTATCGAAAGCTTTAGCCCTATCCGCCCGCCAAAACGTTATCGCAACCAGTACGGGCAGCTAATGGAACATTCGCCCTATTCCGAGCGTGATATTAAGCGGCCAACAGATCTGAAAACTTATGATGAGCATGGCGATTTTAAGATCCTGATCAAAAAACAAGGCTTAATTTATCCTTATATCTATGGTACCCATCCTTTTGATTTTATAGGCTGGGACGGTTTCCATTACCCATGGGCACTATCAATTCATGATTTTGAGCCGATAACCGGCAGGCTGCACCAACCGCCGCCTGTGCACCAAACGTTTGAAGGGAATAACTTCGTGATCTGCTCATTTGTTCCCCGCAAATATGATTACCACCCGCTATCTATCCCTGCACCGTACAACCACAGCAATGTAGATAGTGATGAGGTTTTATATTATGTAGATGGCGATTTTATGAGCCGCAAAAGCGTGGTAAAAGGACAGATCACCCTTCATCCGGGCGGTATCCCGCATGGGCCACATCCTGGTTCGGTAGAAAAATCAATAGGCAAAGAATCAACAGATGAATTAGCAGTAATGATCGATCCGTTCCGCCCGCTGATGCTTACCGAGGATGCGATCAGGATTGAGGATGAAAACTATTATAAAAGCTGGCAATATTAATTTGAGGTGAAAGGCGAAAGGTAAAAGCTGAAAGGTTTTGGATGCAAAAGCTTCAAATCGCTAATTCAATAATTCACTAAATCAAAATTAACCATGACCACACAAACTTTAGATATACCAACCACTTCAACAGATTTTCTGCCTCTTAACGGTACTGATTATGTTGAATTTTACGTGGGCAACGCCAAGCAGGCCGCTCACTATTATAAAACCGCATTCGGTTTCCAAAACCTGGCCTATGCTGGCCCGGAAACCGGTGTACGTGACAGGGCATCATACGTATTACAACAAGGCAAGATCAGGATAGTGCTTACCACTCCCCTGCACTCCGAACATCCCATTGCCGAGCATATCAAAAAACACGGCGACGGTGTAAAGGTATTAGCCCTTTGGGTTGATGATGCCTACGACGCTTTTGAGCAAACCACCAAACGCGGTGCCGAACCGTACCAACAACCGCAAACCCTTACCGACGAGCATGGTGAGGTACGCACCAGCGGCATTAAACTTTACGGCGAAACCGTTCACCTTTTCATCGAACGTAAAAACTACAAAGGTTTGTTTTTGCCAGGATACAAAAAGTTAGAAAACAACTACAACCCTACCGATACAGGTTTACTGTATGTGGACCATTGTGTAGGCAACGTAGGCTGGCACAAAATGAACGATTGGGTTAACTTTTATGAAGATATTATGGGCTTCCGCAATATCCTCACCTTTGATGATAAAATGATCTCGACCGAGTATTCGGCCCTGATGAGCAAGGTGATGAGCAACGGCAACGGCTATGTTAAGTTCCCGATAAACGAACCGGCCGAAGGCAAAAAGAAATCGCAAATTGAAGAGTACCTGGAGTTTTATGAAGGCGAAGGGGTTCAACATCTCGCGTTAGCTACCCATGATATTGTTGCCACCGTAACCGAACTGCAAAACCGTGGTGTTGAGTTTTTAACCGTGCCAACCACCTACTACGATGATTTGATTGACCGCGTTGGCCATATTGATGAAGACCTTGAACCGTTGAAACAACTGGGCATACTGGTTGACAGGGATGACGAAGGTTACCTGTTACAGATCTTCACTAAACCGGTTGAAGACAGGCCAACCCTTTTCTTCGAGATAATTCAACGTAAAGGTGCAAAATCATTTGGAGCAGGTAACTTTAAAGCTTTGTTCGAGGCTATTGAGCGCGAACAGGAAGCGAGGGGTAATTTGTAAGTTGATTTCGGATTTCTCTTAGATATTGATAAAAAGCCGGGCCAGTTGTCCGGCTTTTTATTTGTCCTACTAATTACCCTTCCCGGTTGGCGTGTCTCCACGCCAACCAACTACCACAGGCATGTTGCCGTGGAGACGCGCCAACCGGGAGATTTATATTGCTTTGGCAAATACAAAACAGTAGGCCAACTTCTTATTTGCCCGTAAACAAATTATATTTGATATACCAATCCCACCGTTTTATGAAGAAAACTCTACTCAGCCTCGCCCTGCTTGCTTTAACTTATTGTGGATTTGCCCAAACTACCCCATCCCCCAAACCAGCTTACGATGCCGCCCTCGCCAAAAAGCTCGGTGCGGATAGCTATGGGATGAAGAAGTATGTTATGGCCTTTTTAAAGGACGGCCCCACAAAACTTAAAGACTCTACCGAACGGATGCAGCTACAAATGGCCCATCTTAAAAATATCGGCAAGTTAGCTGCCGAGGGTAAGCTTGTTGTTGCAGGGCCATTTCTGGATGACCAGCCAATCAGGGGTATTTTTATTTTTAATGTAGAATCTGTTGAAGAAGCCAAAAAACTAACAGAAACCGACCCAGCCATCAAAGCAGGCACGTTAGTGATGGAGCTACACCCGTTTTATTGCAGTGCCGCGCTAATGCAGGTAGTGCCTATCCACAATACCCTGCAAAAACAAAGCATGACTGATTAAATGGATGTACAGATAATTATCGACGAGCTTAAGCAGCTTGCCGAACCATCCTATCTTAAAGGAATGCAACGCTTTGGCATTGATAATACCACGGCACTTGGCGTTAGGCTACCGCATATCCGTAAGCTGGCCCGGGTAATTAAAAAAGATCATGAACTGGCGCTTGGGTTATGGGATACCGGCATTCACGAAGCCAGGATCCTGGCCACCATCATAGCCGACCCAAAACAGGTTTCCTCTGAGTTAATAGATAAATGGACGCATGATTTTTACTCCTGGGATATTTGTGACCAGGCCTGCGGCAACCTTTTTGTATATACTCCCTTCGCGCTCGGCAAGGCTATGAAATACAGTACCAGCAACCACGAATTTGTAAAAAGGGCAGGCTTTGTTTTAATGGCCGAATACGCCGTACATCAAAAAAAAGTGCCAGAGGAGATATTCACAGCCTTTTTACCAGTTATTGAGCGCGAAGCCTGGGACGAAAGAAACTTTGTTAAAAAGGCCATAAACTGGGCTTTACGGCAAATTGGTAAACGAAATAATATATTAAAATTAACGGCTATTGAAACGGCAAATAAAATATTATTACAACCTACCCGATCGGCAAAATGGATAGCTACCAACGCACTCAATGAACTATTAAGCAAATAAACATCTCATAACTTTCCATCAAGTTAAAAACAGTCAAAATGCCTGTAAAATAGGACATTATAAAAATGCGCCATTATTTAGTCATTCGTGCCTTCGCACATTGGATTTTCTTTTTTACATTCAAATTACGCTAAAGTATTTTATTGAAAATACTTTCATCCCCAACAAACCCTACGGTATTTAACAACGTATTATCAATATATTTTATTAAGATACTTCAAATAAGAATATTTACATACAAACGCAAGCTTCAAATGCAATTATCAGTAAAAGAATGCGTTATACCCTGTTAAAAGTATTATATTTGGAGTTGGGTAAGTTTTAATTTATGACTGATAAAAAAACGCACAGGTTCACAACTTCGGGTTGTAATTTTTATCGTTTAAAATTATGGCACATATTTTACATGTAGCACATGCAAAATAAATTGAATTAGTGAACAGAAAGTTGATATGAGTTTTTCTGAAAAGGGTAAACCTCCTGGCGATAATGCACACCTTACCCGATTGGTTGACGATCTTAATATTGGTATCTGGGAATACAACTCGGCTACCAAAGAAGTAAAATGGTCGGCCGGGTTTTATGCTATTTTGGGGTATCATTATACCGAAATTGAAAACTCATCGCAGGTTTTCTTTAACCACTTGCTTTATCACCAGGATAAACCGGCTTTTTTCAATGCCCTGTATAACTCGCGTTTATCCGATGATGCCTCGCCTATTCAAATAAGGCTGCTTACCAAAGCACATGGATATCAATGGTTTGAAAGTACTATCAGAAAATCAGACCAGGGAGATAGCAATGTTGTGTATGGCTCGTTGATCAATATCAACACTTACAGGCAGCACGAAATATCCTTTACCGATAAACAATCTACACAACAAGAGATACTACAGGTTGCCCGTTTGGGCAGTTGGGAAATCAGCGCGCATACCTCCAATAACATCGCCTTATCTAACGAGGTATATGATATTTATGATATCCAAAACCGGCTGCAACTTAACGTTGAGGAATTTATAAGCTTTTTTGAGCCTGCCTACCGGCCCGTTTTACAAAGCGCTATTGATAATGCCATTCAGTTTTGCAGGCCTTTTGATATTGAACTACTGCTTCGCTCGGCCAAAAACAACCTGTTATGGCTAAATGTAAAAGGCTTACCCATTATTAATGATCGCGGTACGTGCACAACTGTACGCGGCATTATACAGGATATTGATAACGATAAAAGGAAGCTGCTTAAGCTCGAGCAATCGGTAAATTTGCTTACCGATCAAAACCGCCGTCTGCAAAACTTCGCCTATATTGTTTCGCATAACCTGCGGTCGCATACGGGTAACCTCCAATTTATGGTTAACCTGTTTGAACAAACTGAGGAAGAGGAAGAAAAGAACGAAATCTTCTCGCATCTTAAAACCATCAGCGACAGCCTTACCCTTACTATCGAGCACCTTAACGAGATAGTTAAAATTCAAACCGAAACAACAAAAGAACGTAAGCTGGTTGAATTTGAGCCGTTGTTTAAAAGCATCCGATCGGCCTTAAAAAACAACATCGAAGCTATAAACGCTATTGTAGAGTACGATTTTAGCCAATGCCCGGAAGTTAGTTACATACCGGCTTACATGGAAAGCATACTGCAAAACCTGCTTACCAACTCGTTAAAATATTACTTCCCTGGCCGTCAGCCTCATATAAAATGCTACACATGGCGGGATAAAAATCACATTTATCTCATTTTTGAGGATAACGGATTAGGGATAGACCTTGACAGACACGGCGATAAGGTTTTTGGCATGTACAAAACTTTTCATCAAAATGCTGATGCTAAAGGAATTGGTCTTTTTATTACGCGAAACCAGGTAGAAGCTTTGGGAGGAACTATCAAAGTAGAAAGCACGGTAAATGTTGGCACTAAATTTACTATCAGACTGGTATAATAATAATGCAAGAGATGACTGCTGAGAAAAATCCTGTTAATACATGGATTGTGGATGATGATGATATTTACGTTTACGGACTTAAAAAACTGGCAGACATAAAGGGGGTTAACACAACAATGAGCCACTTTATTAACGGACAGGAGGCCATAAACGAGCTGAAAAACACTAATGATCATACCCAATTACCCGATGTAATATTGCTTGATATCAATATGCCCGTTATGGATGGTTGGGAATTTATGAATGACTTTGCGGAAATAAAGTCTCGATTGGGGAAAATTATCACAATTTATTTTGTGAGTTCATCAATTAGCCTTGATGATATCTATCGGGCTAAAAGTTTTTCTGAAGTTACTGATTATATTTTTAAACCGGTAACAAGCAGGCAATTAAATCAAATTTATAATAACTCACCATCACCTACAGATGGAAAAATATATAGATATGGAGCTTAATATAAGCTCCATATCTAATATCATATATTACTACTCAATATAGCTTTCAAGTATTTTGAAGCCACCGGTACTTTCCAGTTCAATTTTATCAATACTTTTTGGCAGCAGGATACACTCGCCCATTTTAACAGCGTAAGCCTGATCGTTGTATTTAACAGTGTAGCCACCTTCAACACAAACGTGGATCACAAACGAATCTAAAGCGGAATAATCTTTAGATGTGCTTTCGTCAAAATCAAGCACGTTGGTGGTAAAGTAAGGGCAGCTAACCAATTTTACGGTTTCGTTTTCCCTTGGCTCATATAATGTTTTATACTCCGGATAGTGTTTATAATCAATAGCGGCAAGGGCCTCTTCGGTATGCAGCTCGCGTTTGTTGCCTTTATCGTCAACACGGTCAAAATCGTAAATACGATAAGTGATATCTGATGTTTGCTGAATTTCGGCAATCAACAAACCTTTACCAATGGTGTGCACACGGCCTGCAGGTAAAAAGAAAACATCATCAGCCACGGCCTCTTCCTTATTCAGGATATCCATAATATGGCCACTGTTTAAAGCTTCAACATATTTCTCTTCCGTCATTTCCTGGTTAAAGCCGGTGATTAGGGTTGATCCTTTATCAGCCTCAATAATATACCACATTTCAGTTTTGCCGAATGAGTTATGTCGCTCTTTAGCCAGTTTATCATCAGGGTGTACCTGTACTGATAGATCATCATTAGCATCAATAAACTTTACCAGCAGCGGGAATATATTACCAAAATGGTCATAAACCTTTTTGCCTACCAGTTCATCTTTATATTGCTCCAGCAAATCGGCTAACGATTCGCCTTCAAGCGCGCCTGAAGCTACTACCGAAACATCCGATTTCACGCCGGAAATTTCCCAGGTTTCGCCGCAGTTTGGCAAATCGCCAAAATCTTTATGCAAATAGGTTTTGATCTTCTGACCGCCCCATATTTTGTCTTTGTATATGGTTTTAAATTTTAATGGATATAATGCCGACATGGTGTTGTGTATTTAACCGCTAAGTTAGAAGTTATATAGATAATTGAAAATGCTAAATTGTTTTACTTAAATTATAACCTACAAAAAAGGCCTGCTAAACGCAGGCCTTTTTATATGCTTCAAGGTTTTATTATAAACCTAATTTAGCTTTCAGGTTTTCGTCAATCGCGGCCAAAAATTCTTCGGTGTACAGGTAATCTGTACCGTGCTCAACTTTTGGTTTAATAGCGATAGCCAAATCTTTGGTCATTTTGCCGCTTTCAACAGTTTCAATACAAACCTGCTCTAAAGCCTGGCAAAAATCAATCAGCTCCTGGTTGCCATCCAGTTTACCACGGAACTCTAAACCACGGGTCCATGCAAAGATAGACGCGATTGGGTTAGTTGAAGTTGGTTTACCTGCCTGGTGATCGCGGTAGTGACGGGTTACTGTACCGTGGGCAGCTTCAGCTTCCATTACAGTACCATCAGGTGTAACCAATGTTGAGGTCATTAAACCTAACGAGCCAAAACCTTGTGCAACAGTATCTGATTGTACGTCGCCATCATAATTTTTACAAGCCCAAACAAAGTTACCGTTCCATTTAAGGGCCGAGGCAACCATGTCATCAATTAAACGGTGCTCGTAAACGATACCAGCTTCGTCAAATTTTTGTTTGTAATCGTTTTGATAGATCTCTTCAAAAATATCTTTAAAACGGCCATCGTATTTTTTAAGGATGGTATTTTTAGTTGATAAGTATAAAGGCCAGCCTTTAGCCAATGCCTGGTTAAAACAAGCGTGAGCAAAGCCAATGATAGATTCGTCGGTGTTGTACATGGTTAATGCAACGCCATCACCTTTAAAGTTAAATACTTCAAATGATTGTTCAGGGCTGCCGTCTTCCGGAGTAAATTTCACGGTAAGTTTACCTTTACCTTTAGTTACAAAATCGGTAGCACGGTACTGATCACCAAAAGCGTGACGACCTATGCAGATAGGTGCTGTCCAGTTAGGAACAAGGCGTGGTACGTTAGACATAACGATAGGCTCGCGGAAAACAGTACCATCCAGTATATTACGAATAGTTCCGTTTGGCGATTTCCACATTTGTTTCAGGTTAAATTCCTTAACGCGGGCCTCATCCGGAGTGATGGTAGCACATTTAATACCAACGCCATACTCTCTGATAGCATTAGCGGCATCAATAGTTACCTGATCATCAGTTTGGTCGCGGTACTCAATACCCAAATCGTAATATTTAATATCAAGATCCAAATACGGTGTTATCAACTTATCTTTAATAAATTTCCAGATGATGCGGGTCATCTCATCGCCATCCAGCTCAACTACCGGATTCTCTACTTTTATTTTTGCCATACCAGATGTGGTTTTGTTTACAATGGCCCCAAATATATAAATTGACTTTATCAATTTTAACAAATAACACAATGAAAAATAATAGTTTTCGTTGTAATGACAATTATTGAGTTGAGTATTGTTGTTTTTATAAACTTTGGTGCTATTTTTATAAAATTAAAACGCTCCTAAAAACAAGTGCTTTGTAAAACATGCGCTGCCGTTTATTTATGATAAAAAATATACTAAAAATCTCCATCATAGTTCTGTTGTGTTCCGTATCGTTTTTTGCCAAAGCCCAAATAGGTTTTGATTACGCGCAGTATGATGTTGGCTTCGCGGCAGGGATAAACCAAGCCAGTTCGGCAGATGTGCAAACCTTGAAAACTACCCCATCTTTCCGTGCTAATTTTACTTACAATCAAGGCCCCTTTGTAAACTATGTTTTTGAAGCAGAATTTGGGCGGTTAAAAGGAGGCGACTCATTGCGCACCTCATCGGGCAGGGAATTTGAAAATCATTTCAGGGCTTTCAGTTTCAGGATACAATTGCAGGCGGGCGAGCTTTTTGATTATTCACAAAGCGCTTTTGCAAACGCGTTTAAAAATCTTTACGTGTCGTCGGGCTTAGGCTACATTAATAACAACGTGGTAGCACGCAGCCTTGATGTACCACTTTATTTACGAGGCCGCGTGTTGGCTGGCGAAAGGAAAACCAACGAAGTATTTGTTCCGGTAAGGTTGGGTTATGAGATTAAGATCTTCAATAGCTATAATCAACCCTCTGTAAAAATTGATCTGGGCTACCAATACAACTTTGTTATGGGTGATGAGCTTGACGGTTATATAGCCGGTGCCCACAATGATGCCTACTCACAATTTACCGTAGGCTTTAAGTTTGCCATAGGCGGCGTCACTTCGTACAGAAAACAGATCCCTTTTTAAGCTTTACGTAAAATCATTTTTTTGCCCGTTGTTTTGTTTTTTGGCAGGGTTTTTACTGCGTATATTTATACTATAAAAACAAAACCTATGAACAACGAGCAAATTGATGAGGCTGGTTTCAATGACGATCTGCCAGATCGGGACGAAACCTTAAAAGATGAATTGGGTGAAACCATTGATAAAGACAATCTGAAATATAATCCCGACACCAATAGCTACGAATACGATGTAGCGAGCGACGATCCGGATTATGACCACCCCGATCCATACAATACCACTGCTAAAAACGGTGAGGATATTAACTCAACATATGATGAGGCAAACCCTTACGATGTTGATGGCGAATTTGATGAAGACCGTTCGCTCGAAACCGATGTTGATGAGCTGGGCATGCACATTGATCATGGCCAAAGTGTAGAAGTTGATCCGGCAGATGCCCTACTGGCCCACACCCCGGAAGACGACCGCGACGACCTTGACGAAGAAGGCTATCCTAAAAACGACGATAAATACAATAAATAAGATCAGATTTTTGCGTAATGGATCAATACTGATCTGTTACGCAAAAATCAAATTTGATATTAATCAAAATCGAGATTGAAGCGGGTTTTAAGTTCCATTAGCTGCGGATTACGCGTTAACATGTGCTGAAATTTTTCGGGCGCGGTATAAGGCTTACGTACTACCTGGTGCTCATCTACACGGGCATGCACTTCAATACTATAATTTTTAAGTTCGCTGCGCAGATAGTTTAACATATTAGGCCGTTCATCTCTAAAACTGGCTTCCTGCACCATCGTACCAACTAAAATTTCAAATATATAAGGCTTGAGCATTTTAGGTTTATTGGCAACAAAAATGGTAGCGAGGTTTTTTTTGCCTTCATTTTTGGCTTTAACAGCAAACTCATCCCAACATTTTAAAAAGGCTTCTATGGTAAAATCCTCATTATCGTCGCCTTTTAAATATGGGTCTTCTTCTTCCTGTACTTGTTCCTTGGTTTTTACCTCACCTGTTAATGATGGGGTAAGTGTGCTGGGCATCAGGCTAACTCTTGGCTTTTCGGCAACCGGACTTTCTTTTACGGGAGCTGATGCAGGCGCTGGTGGAGTCTGGGGTTTTGTTGTATTATAAACAGGCGGCGCTTCGCTCACCATTGATACGGGAGCAGCGCTTGCCGGAGTTCCGTTTACTGCTACGGGTGCTGAGGTATCAGGTTTTTTTTTTAGCCCCCCGTCTGCTGCGGAAGTTACTGTTAGTGGCATAGTTGCCAGATTAAAAACCGATGGCAGGTGGCACATTTTAAGCAGCGCCAGCTCAACCTGTAATCGTTGGTTTTTACTTAGCTTGTAACTGATATCGCACTGGTTGGCTATATTCATGGCCGACAACAGGAACGACACCGAGGCCTGTTGTGATTGCTGCAGATATTTTGTTTTAATACCCTCGCTCACCTCAAGCAGTTTTAAGGTTGATTGATCTTTACCTACCAACAAGTTGCGGAAGTGCTCAGACAAGCCGGCAATAAAATGCGCCCCATCAAAACCGCGCGAAAGGATCTCGTCAAAAAACAACAATGCTTTAGCGGTATCTTCGCCCAGCAGACTGCCGGTTATATTGAAATAATAATCGTAATCAAGGATGTTCAGGTTATCAATAACCGAACGGTAAGTTACCTTCCCACCCGAAAAGCTCACGATCTGATCGAACATCGATAGCGCGTCGCGCAAGCCACCATCCGCTTTTTGGGCAATGATGTGCAGTCCGTCGGGTTCGTAGCTGATATTTTCCTTACCGGCTATTGATGCCAGGTGGTTAGCCATATCCTCCACACGGATGCGGTTAAAATCAAAGATCTGGCAACGCGAAAGGATAGTTGGGAGGATCTTATGCTTCTCGGTAGTAGCTAATATAAATATGGCATAATGAGGCGGCTCTTCTAAGGTTTTCAGGAAAGCGTTAAACGCCGCCTGCGATAGCATGTGCACCTCATCAATAATATAAACCTTGTAACGGGCGGCCTGCGGCGGGATGCGAACCTGCTCAATCAGGCTGCGGATATCATCAACCGAGTTGTTTGAAGCAGCATCCAACTCATGCACATTGAACGAGTTACCATTTTCAAAAGCTTTGCAAGAGGCACACTGACCGCAAGCTTCTCCATTGGGCTGTAAATCGGTACAATTGATGGTTTTGGCCAGGATACGCGCGCAGGTAGTTTTGCCCACACCACGCGGACCACAGAACAAAAACGCCTGTGCCAGCTGGTTATTTTTAATGGCGTTTTTGAGCGTATTGGTTATATGTTGCTGACCAACAACGGTTTCAAAAGTAGCCGGGCGATACTTACGGGCCGAAACAATGAAATTATCCACAAGTGCTAAGGTAGTGAGAAATTAGGTTTGGTGAAACCCCTGCTTTGCTAAAATTTTTACACACCCTATATGATAACTTCTGCTTAAAAATCATCATCAGGCAAATGATCGTCATCCTCAGGGTCGGGCTCATCAACATCGTCACCTACCTGCACCTCGTGCAAGTCGTCTCTATCATCAAGGATATCGTCAAAGTCTTCATCATCTTCATCGCTCCAATCGCCTTCCTGTGCATCATCTCCGCCACCATACATTAGTATTTCATCAAAAGTAAGCTCCTCCCCGCAGGCGTTAGCAGGTTTAAAATCGATAACTTGCATAGCGTTTGTTTTTATTAGTACAACTTTAGTTGTGATTGTTTGTTTTTCTCAACTAACAATATTCAAGACATTATAAAAATGTTTTGGACACCTTTAAAATAACACCAAACGAATTATAAAGTAAAGCTCCTCTGTCACATCCCAATTCGTATCCTACCGCATAGCCATTTCGCAGCGATCTGTTGCTTGCTAAATACAATGACAATTGGTTTACCGGCTTAAACGTACCAGAGGACTTGGCTATCGCTCCAAAAGATGTTTTATAGGGATCCGGCCCTGTTGCAAATGTGCCTAAATTATGAGAAAATGACACCTTGCCTGTGTAATACCAATTAAACAGATAAAATTGAGCCGCACCATGCAGTGCCCATAACCTGTTATTAATAAAAAATTGTTGTTTATTACGCCCCAGGTCGGCCCGGCCATCATAAGTCTGAGTTATGAAAGGAGTGCCCATAGAGAATAATTTATATGACCATCCTTCTGTATACTCATAGTTATTATAATAATCTTCTGCCCCCGATTCTGTTCTTTTTGATTTTAAGTAACCCGCCTGATTAGCAGTGTACAAAAACTCAAATAACAATTTGCGCCAGGAAAAATTACCGGATACAGGTTGATTATTAGCAATAGTTATCCCATTCAAACCATCGCTAATATTGGCGAGTGAAGCAAGCGCACCCTTATCATAAAAATTTTGCCGATAAAGCCTTAACGTTAGCGCGTCGAACCTATATTCTGCTGCTACATCCAGCGAACCAAGATGATTACCTACTTTTGACTGGTTAAAAACCTTTCCCCTGATGGCATACCAATAGGTTTCAAGTCCCGACAACGTAAAACTCGGCCCCAAAACACGTCTTTCGTCGCCCCACAAAACTTCATGATTAAAACCGGTTTCGAAACTAAAACGCCATGACGGCTTGCCGATTTTAGCGTAAAGGTAATTTTCGAGGTAAAAAGATTTAATACCGTCTGGCTGCTTACCATATTTTGTTGATACTGTACCTGCGTAACCCGTTGCAAAAACCGCCTTTATTGCCAATAGTTTGCCAAAAACGGGTAAGCTATAATAATTAGGCACACCAATACTTACTTTAGGAATACCCAACGCATTACCTGAAATAGCGAACGATCCGGATGATAATGAAGAATCAACCAAACCAATTATATCTTTGGAACGACCAGCTTTAAGTTCAAGTAAGCCTGCATGGGCCTTAACAAATCCTTCAATTAAGGTAAAATTACTATTACTGCCCACATTTCCCCTGCCTTCAAACGATGCACTCCATCCGAAAGTCTTAGTTGTATCATAGTCTTTTCTGATACGGCCAATCAAGATACCAGAGCCACCCGAAACCGGCACACTCCCAAACTTATTTGCCCGCAACCAAAATGGAACGGTCCCATCTGTTGTAATCCCAGCCTGCGTTTCCAGGTTAATATGCAAATTATTAGTTTGTGCTTTTACAAATGCACAAGACAGCAATAAAAGTAGCGGCAAATATATTTTCTTCATAGTATAGATAATTGCCTCAATATACAAATTAATCATTAATTAATTAAAAATATCATATTAAAAATGATAATTTAATAATTAATTGATAACAAACATCAGACTTAACAACAATAAAAACATTTAAACACCTTTGTTTTAACAAAATAATAATTTACACTTTCGAAAATCGCAATAATCCTGAAACAAATCCAAACCACATTAAATGTTAACAAATAACTACTAATAAATTCCAAGCCAACTATACAGAAATCACTATTGGCTTTTTGAATAATTATTTATACATTTGCAGCCCCGATATAACGGGTAAATAATTAAAAATCAAGTATAATGCAACAGTACGAAATCGTGATCGTTCTAACCCCGTTGCTTTCAGAAGAGATTGCTAAAGAGGCAAATGCCAAATACAGCAAAGTTCTTACTGATGGCGGAGCCGAAATTGTCCAGGAGGATAATTGGGGTTTGAGAAAATTAGCGTACCCTATCCAAAAGAAAACTACAGGGTACTATCACTTAACTGAATTTAAGGCTCCAGGTGAATTAATTAACAAATTGGAGGTTGAGTTAAGGCGCGATGAGCGTGTTTTGCGTTTCCTGACCATTGCTTTGGATAAACATGCCATTGCTTACAATGACAAAAAACGTAGCGGTGCTTTTAACAAAAAACCTAAAGCAGAGGAGGCAGCAAACTAATGGCTAACGAACAAATTAAATACGTTACCGCTCCAAAAGTGGAGGATAACCGCAAAAAATACTGCCGTTTCAAAAAGAATGGTATCAAGTATATCGATTACAAAGACGCAAACTTTTTATTAAAGTTCATTAACGATCAGGGTAAAGTATTACCACGTCGTTTAACCGGTACTTCATTAAAATTTCAGCGTAAAGTGGCTCAAGCTGTTAAACGTGCTCGCCACATCGGTTTATTACCTTACGTTACAGATTCATTAAAATAATAGGAGATTTAAGAAAATGGAAGTTATTTTAAAACAAGATGTAAAAAACCTGGGTGATAAAGACGACGTAGTAAACGTTAAACCAGGTTATGGCCGTAACTACCTTTTACCTAAAGGTTACGCCATATTAGCTACTGAAAGTGCCCGTAAAGTTTTGGCCGAAAACCTTAAACAAGCTCAATTTAAGCAAGAAAAGATCCGTAAGGATGCTGATGCTATTGCAGCCCGTTTAGAAGGTGTTAAATTAAACATTGGTGCTAAAGCTGGCGAAACAGGCAAAATCTTCGGTGCTATCAACACTATCCAAATTGCTGATGCATTGAAAAAAGAAGGTTTTGAAGTTGATCGTCGTCGTATCACTTTTGATCAGGAGCCTAAATTTGTTGGTGAATACGTAGCCAACATCAACCTGCACAAAGAGGTTAAAGTACAAGTTCCGTTTGCAGTAGTAGCGGAATAATTATATTCAGGATTTCGAAGTTTCGATTTCGGATTTCTGGAAAAAATTATAATTTTTGAGGGTGTTTTACCAATGGTAAAACACCCTCTTCTTTTTTATAAGGAAATTTTATAACAGTGCTAACGTTTTTCAACAAAACCAACCAAAAATCCAAATCAGGTAAACGGAATCCAAAAACGGATTCGAAGTTTTACGGTATCCCCAAACTCATATTCAGGATCTTTAAACTGGTATTCATCCTTTTTTTTGGATTGAGCTTGCTTGGCGTAATTGGCTATCGCTTTATTAACCCTCCTTTTACCTGGCTAATGATAGAGCGCGGCTTTCAGCGTAAATCTGATGGCAAGGATTGGAAGATAGATAAAAAGTGGAAGGATTTTGACGATATCTCGGATAACATGAAACGCGCCGCCGTTGCTGCCGAAGATCAGACTTTTTTGGAGCACCACGGTTTCGACTTTAACGCTATTGAAAAAGCTATCGAAAAAAACTCGCACAGTAAAAAATTGATCGGCGGTAGCACCATATCGCAACAGGTAGCTAAAAACGTTTTTCTTTGGGAAGGGCGTTCATTACTTCGCAAAGGCATTGAAGCTTATTTTACCGTGCTGATAGAAACCTTCTGGAGCAAAAAGCGCATTATGGAGGTGTATCTAAATGAGATTGAAATGGGCGATGGTATTTATGGTGTTGAGGCTGCATCTCAAGCCTATTTTCATAAGTCGGCTTCTGATTTGACCCGTCAGGAAGCCGCCGCCATCGCGGTGATTTTCCCAAGCCCGCTAAAATGGTCGGCTACTAATCCAACCAAGTATTTAAAGCACAGGCAGTACTTGATCATGAAAAACATGCGCAGGTTGGGGCCATTGGATTTTTAGGATCGATGGGGCTTCCTGCATAAATCAAAGCATGGCGTATTTTGGCTGAAGCCAACTATTATAACACAATTAACCGTCCCTTAAAAGGGACGGCAATGAAAAGAGAACCTATTAGGTGGAATCCCTTAGATCTTATTCCACCTGGGCAATTTGCCAAAGAATTCCAAATGTCTTTTCAGCAATAAGTTCTCAATAACAGCTGGACAATCATCATTTTTACTATCGTCTGTTACATACCAATAAACATCCAGCGCTTCAATATCCTCTATCAAAATTTGGCTTGGCCAGGAATTTTTTCGGGCAACCTTCCCAAACTGATGCCCGTTAACAATTCTATCTTTTATTCCACCGAGCCCCGCTTTTCTAACAGAAACCAAACCATCACTGCCCCTTTTACCTGATCTACCTATATAAATAAGTTCAATTCTGCCTTTAGCTAAAGCGTAAACTAAATAAACCCCACTCTGATTTGAAGGCGCATTACAAGCTTCCGACAATTTGACTTTACTTGTAAAGAAAAAATGCCCATTATCTTTGTATCTATTTAATTCATCAAACATTACGATACCATCTATTACTTTTTATACTTCCAATGCCGTGACTTACCTTCAGCAAGCCACTCTGCGGCCGTTTCCATGCGTTTAAGCCGGGTGTCTTCGCTTTTAGCCTCGGTTATCCAAACGATATATTCCTTCTTCTGCGAGTAGCTAAACTGGTTCAGATTAAGCCAGGCCTGCGGATGGGCTTCTAAAAACTTAACAAAGTAATCGGGCACCTCCAATTCATCGCGTTGGGCCGGAGTTTTTTTCTGAGATGCAGGTCTCGGTTTATTGTCTTCATTTAAGGCTACAGCCTGTAGTATAAATTCAATAAGCACTTCTTTTTTCGGCAGATCATCAATACTGGTTAACCGGCCAAAGCTACCCGCCGCCTGATCGGCCAGGCTTAATATCTTATCCGGATCGTGCAATAATGAAGCCTTCCAAAACCCGAACGAACAATGCTGCTTAAAAGCTGCCATATTACAAACCACACCTTTGTAATCAAAAAATGGCATGCTCCATTTCATGGTTTCTGTTATTCCTGGTACAGCTTCGTGTACCACAGCACGGATGTATTTTAAAATTGGCTGCGCAAAGTCGGCTGATTTTTCAATGTAAGCATCGATACGGTTATCGTGGTGTTCCATAAAACTAATTTAGCAAATAGCATATTGGTTATCAAACACAAAAAAGCCCCCTATTTGCATAGGAGGCTTAAAAAAACATATTATATCAATTATTATTGGCTTGTAAACTTTTTAGCATTGATTTTGCGTTCGTTTTCGTTAAGGAAAATTTTACGTAAACGGATGCTTTGTGGTGTTACCTCAATGTACTCATCAGCCTGGATATACTCCATCGATTCTTCTAACGAGAATTTGATAGCCGGAGCAATACGTACGTTAGTATCGCTACCAGATGCACGCATGTTGGTTAACTGCTTGCCTTTAGTTAAGTTGATAACCAAATCGTTATCACGGATGTGCTCGCCTAATACCTGGCCTTCATAAATATCAACTCCGGGATCAACGTGGAACCTGCCACGATCCTGTAATTTATCAATAGCGAAAGCGGTAGTTTTACCGGTATCCATTGATACCAATACACCATTTAAACGGCCCGGGATCTGACCTTTCCATGGTTCGTAAGCTTTGAAACGGTGTGCCATGATAGCCTCGCCACCTGTAGCAGTTAATACGTTGTTACGTAAACCGATAATACCACGTGCAGGGATATCAAACTCAAGGTGTTGCAAATCGCCTTTTGGCTCCATGATCAACAAATCACCTTTGCGTTGTGTTACCAGCTCAATTACTTTACCGGCAACATCGCCCGGTACGTCAACAATCAGGGTTTCAACCGGCTCACATTTAACACCGTCAATTTCTTTAACGATAACCTGTGGCTGACCAACCTGCAACTCGTAACCTTCACGACGCATAGTTTCGATCAATACCGACAAGTGAAGGATACCACGACCATACACTAAGTATGAATCAGGCGATTCGGTTTCAACAACCTTAAGCGCCAGGTTTTTCTCCATCTCTTTGTACAAACGATCGCGCAGGTGGCGTGATGTAACAAATTTACCTTCTTTACCAAAGAAAGGTGAAGTATTGATGGTGAACAACATGTTCATTGTTGGCTCATCAATTTTAATTACTTCCAGTTGCTCCGGGTTTTCAAAATCGGCAATGGTATCGCCAATGTCAAAACCATCGATACCAACTACAGCGCAGATATCGCCCGAGCTAACTTCAGTAGCGCGTACTTTACCTAAACCTTCAAAAGTATAAAGCTCTTTGATCCTTGTTTTTTGGATAGTGCCATCGCGTTTTACCAACGATACCGGCTGACCTTCTTTAACAGTACCACGTGCAACCCTACCGATAGCAATACGACCTACGAAAGATGAATAATCTAACGAGGTGATCTGCATTTGTAAAGAACCTTCAGCAATAGGTGCCGGCGGAATGTTTTCTAATATAGCATCCATCAACGGAAAAATATCCGTTGTTGGTTTTTTATAATCTGTGCTCATCCAGCCTTGTTTTGATGAACCGTAGATAACCGGGAAATCCAGTTGATCTTCAGTAGCTTCAAGGTTGAAGAATAATTCGAAAATTTGTTCGTAAACCTCTTCAGGACGGCAATTCTCTTTATCAACTTTGTTTACAACCACAATTGGCTTAAGGCCTAAAGCCAAAGCTTTTTGAGTTACGAAACGGGTTTGAGGCATGGCGCCTTCAAAAGCGTCGCAAAGTAATAATACACCATCAGCCATTTTCAATACACGCTCAACCTCGCCACCAAAATCGGCGTGACCAGGGGTATCGATAATGTTGATCTTAACATCTTTATACCTTACAGATACGTTTTTTGAAACGATGGTGATACCACGCTCACGTTCAAGGTCGTTGTTGTCAAGGATTAACTCTCCGGTTTGCTCATTGTCCCTAAAAATGGCACAGCTGTGCAGGATTTTATCAACCAAAGTAGTTTTACCGTGGTCAACGTGCGCGATGATCGCAATATTTCTGATTTTTTGCATGAAAATGCCTCTATAAATTTGGCGCAAAGGTACGCTTAATATATGAGATTATAAAGCGTTTGCAAGTTATAATTGATAATTAATGTAATCTTAATATCAAAAACCATCTACCCTATCTCCCAAAAGCCCAAACCAAAAACTTAGCCATGGCTTTACCCCAGGTATCGGTATTATGCGTGCCGCCTACTACTTCAACGTATCGAATATCATTGAGACGGGAAAAACCTTTAGCTTCCATCTCGCTGATCAGGTCGATGGTATCGTCAATGGCATCGATAATACCATTCTTGTTCCGGTCGCTGGTTTCATCTTTGGTGCCGGTTTGCAGCCAGGTTTTAATGGAAGGTTTGTTTTTTGTTTCACGGATAACCTGGTGCATAAGCCTGTCGGCATCGGTATAGCCTTTAGCCAGGTCTTTTCCCCTCCACCAAAACGAACCAGAAAAAACACCGGCCTTATTAAAGAATGCAGGGTTGTTCCAAACGATATCAAAAGCGGATAAGCCGCCTAACGAAAAGCCCGCGAACGCAGTTGTGTCAAATTCACCGAAGCCGGTCAGGTTTTCTAATTGAGGTAATAGCTCCTGCTTAATAAATTGTGTGTAGGTATCAGCTTTGCCACCCCTGCCTTTAAAATCGGGCTTACCGGCAATGCCATATTCATCAATACGGTTTTCATCGGCGTGGATAGCAACCACTATTATTGGTTTTATGCGGTGCGTATTGTACAGAGTTTCTAACGTGTTTATAAATCCCAGGTTTTCCAGTTCCTGGCCATCGTTAAGCAATAGCAGGTTTAGCGGCTCTGCAATGTCACCCTCCTCAGGCTTCAGGATGGTTAAGGTTACATCCCTGCCAAGCAGTTTGGAGGTTATGTTTATATTTTGTTGGGTAATCGTCATTTCAGTATCAAGCCAGCCCGGGTACATCTCTCAGTCTAAATTAAAATTAAGGGCGCAAAATTAAACTATCCATTTTACTTTTTGGGGCCGATGATTAATATTATCAGGCTGTTGCCTATTTGAAACAAAGCTGTTAACTTACAATCATTATAAAAACTACACTACCTTGACGGAAAAATATCACCGCTGGCACTCCCCCAATACAGGTACCGACCTGGAAATGCTGGTATTTGGCGACCGTGGTTACCCGGTTATCCTGTTTCCTACCACCAAAGGCCGCTACTATCAAAATAAGGATTTCCGCCTGATAGAAAGTGTGCAATGGTTTGTGGATAACAGCCTGGTAAAGATCTATTGTCCCGATACTATCGACGACCGCAGCTGGTATAACAAAAGTATCCACCCGGCAGATAGGGCTAAAACTTACGAGGGCTATGATCGTATGCTGGTGAACGAACTAATCCCCTGGGCGGTTCACGAAACAGGGGTAAAAAAGGTGGCTGTAGCAGGATGCAGTTTTGGTGGATACCATGCGGCTAACTTCGCCTTTAAACATCCCGAAAAGGTAAAACACCTGTTTAGCATGGGTGGCGCGTTCAACATTAAAATGTTTACCGATGGCTATTATGATGATACCATTTTTTACAACAACCCGGTAGACTTTTTGCCCGGCAGCAATCACAGCGATTTATGGCAGATGAACATCATCCTCGGCACATCCGAGTATGATATTTGCAAAGGCTATAATATTGAGCTATCAAACATTTTAAAGCAAAAAAACATTAATCATTGGTTGGATATCCGCCCCTTTGCCAATCACGACTGGCCGATATGGCGCGAGATGTTTCCACATTATTTGTCGACCATTAAGTAATTAGCAAATGTTTAAATCAATTGAAAAATTAAAAGAAATTAACTTTGAAGGCTTTAAGTCGATAAAAGAATTAAAAGAAAACATCGATTTAATCCCTCAAAGACCAGGTGTTTATTTAGTTTTAAACTTAAACCAATCAGTTCCTGAGTTTTTAGCCATTGGAACAGGTGGGCATTTTAAAAGTAAAAACCCTAATAAAGACCTCAATTATCTAAAAGCAAAATGGATAAATGATACACACGTAGTGTACATCGGCAAGGCTGGCGGGAATAACAATTCAACTTTAAGATCTCGTTTAAAACTGTACTTGGATTTTGGGAATGGCAAACCTGTTGGACATTACGGAGGTCGGCTCATTTGGCAATTAGCCCACTCACCCAATTTAATCATTTGTTGGAAAGTGCTAAATGATGAAAATCCAAGAGATGTTGAAAAGCAACTTATTCTCGATTTCAGCAATCAATTTGGTAGCAAGCCATTCGCAAATATCAACAGCTAAAACATAATAATAAACTACCATCTACCATGAAAAAAATTGGCATCTTATTCGGACAGGAAAACACATTTCCGCATGCATTTGTGGACCGCGTGAACCAAAAGGCAGAAAAAGGTATCAGCGCCGAATTTGTTCGGTTGGATAAAGTGATGCAGGCCGAACCGTTGGATTATTCGGTGATTATCGACCGGATCTCGCAGGATGTGCCGTACTATCGCGCAGCCCTGAAAAACGCGGCTATCTGCGGTACCGCGGTTATCAACAACCCATTTTGGTGGAGTGCCGACGAAAAGTTTTTCAACAACGCGCTCGCTGTTAAAATTGGTGTACCTGTACCTAAAACCGTGATCCTGCCATCAAAAGAATTACCCGACGATACCACCAACCTATCGTTCCGCAACCTTGCCTACCCGCTTGATTGGGATGGCATATTTAACTATGTAGGTTTCCCGGCTTATATGAAACCTTTTGACGGCGGCGGCTGGAAAGAAGTTTATAAATTAGAGGATAGCAAAGACTTTTTCGACAAGTACAACAAAACCAAACAGTACGTAATGATGCTGCAGGAAGAAGTTGTTTTTGACGATTACTTCCGCTGCTATTGCATTGGCGGCAAACATGTACGCATTATGCAATACGAGCCGCGCAACCCACATCATTTACGATACGAACATGGCAAAGCTCCCGCGGCAAAAAAACTACTGAATACAGTTACAGATTATGTAATAAAACTAAACCAGTATTTAGGTTACGATTTTAACACCGTTGAGTTTGCTGTACGCGACGGCATCCCCTACGCAATTGATTTCTGCAACCCGGCCCCCGATGCCGATGTGAACAGCGTTGGCCAGGAAAATTTTGAATGGGTAGTTGAAACCGCTGCCGATTATGCTATTGAACGCGCTAAAAAACAGAAAGACGGTTTGGATAACCTTACCTGGGGCGAGTTTGTAAAAACTTCGGCAGCTAAATCGCCATTGGTGGCGGCTGTTACTAAAGCTGTTAAGGCCGATGTTTCGGTAGCTGTGGTTGACCATGCTATTGAGGCGGAAGGGAAAACGAAGGTTGCAAAAGCTAAGGCACCTGCTAAAACAGCCGCTGTGAAAGATAAAGCAGCACCTAAAAAGGCAGCTAAGAAATAAGGGCTTGTGCGATTCCCCTCTCGAGAGGGGTGTAGGGGTGTGTTACCTCGCGTAGAAACACACCCCTGCCTTCACACCTACCCTACGCGCCCCCTCTCGAGAGGGGAATTATAAAATATCAGCTAACCAAACCAATTATGAACGAGTTTACCTTAGGTGTTGAAGAAGAATTTATGGTGATCGATCCCGTATCGCGGGAGTTGAAATCGCATGAGCAACGGATTGTGGATAGCGCGCAAAAGATCCACGAAGACCAGGTAAAGGCCGAAATGCACCAGGCCGTGGTTGAAGTTGGCACCCACATTTGCCGTAATACGCAGGAAGCCCGCAAAGAGGTAAGCAAGCTCCGCACAACGGTTGCCCAACTGGCCGGTGATATAGGCTTGCGTATTGGCGCGGCAGGTACCCACCCATTTTCTCACTGGCAGCACCAGCTAATTACCGATCATCCACGGTATTTTGAAATTGTAGATGAGATGCAGGAAGCCGCCCGCTCCAACCTTATTTTTGGTTTGCATGTGCATGTGGGAATCCAATCGCGTGATATGGCTATTCATATCGCTAACCAGGTGCGGTACTTTTTGCCACATGTGTACGCGCTATCAACCAATTCGCCGTTTTGGGAAGGGCGTAATACAGGGTTCAAATCATTCCGCACCAAGGTTTTTGACAAGTTCCCACGCACCGGCATCCCCGATTATTTTAACAGTATTGAAGAGTATGATCGCTACATCAAACTGCTGGTAAAAACCAACTGCATTGATAACGCCAAGAAAATTTGGTGGGATATCCGGGTACACCCCTTTTTCGAAACCATCGAGTTCCGCATCTGCGATTGCCCTATGCTGGTTGATGAAACCATCGCTTTTACCGCTTTATTCCAGGCATTATGCGCTAAGCTGTATAAGCTTCGTGCTCAAAACATGAAGTTTATCAACTACTCCCGTGCACTCATTAATGAAAACAAATGGCGTGCTGCCCGCTATGGCATCGATGGTAAAATGATTGATTTTGGAAAAGAGATGGAGGTTAACACCCGCTCGTTAGTACTTGAATTATTGGATTTTGTTGATGATGTGGTTGATGAACTCGGCTCGCGCGACGACCTCAAATATGTGCACAACATACTGGAGCACGGTACCGGGGCCGACAGGCAACTGGCCATTTACCAGCAAAATAATAACTTTGCCGATGTGGTTGATTATATCACATCACAAACGTTGAAGGGGTTATAGTCCCACCCAAACCCTCCCTAAAGGGAGAGTGCTTAAAAAATCAGGGAGATATATTATTTAACTAAGTAAAAATAAAAAGTCTTCCCCTTCAGGGGAGATTTAGAGGGGGGGTATGAAACCAGCAATAAAAGTAGCCATACTTGATCTGTATGATGGGATAGCGAACGAAGGCATGCGCGGTTTCCAGGATATTTTAAAACGGTACAAGGTCAAACATGATCTTGACCTGGACTACCAGATCTTCGATGTGCGCAAAAAATGCGAAATGGCCGACCTCAACTTTGATATCTACATATCAAGCGGCGGACCAGGCAACCCCTTGGATACCGAAGGCACCGAATGGGAAAAGAAATATTTCAGGCTGATCGACAAGCTGGAAGATCATAACTTATCAAACAATAGCGATAAAAAGCATGTGTTTTTTGTTTGCCATTCGTTTCAGTTGATGTGCCGCAAGTATAAACTGGGCGATATTAATATGCGCCGGTCGCCATCATTTGGGATCTTGCCGGTTAATAAAACAACAGAGGGATTTAACGAGCCTTTGTTTAAAAACCTGGCCGAACCATTTTATGCTGTCGATTCGCGGAGCTGGCAGGTGATCAATCCTGATGAAAAACGTTTTAAAGAGTTGAACATGCAGTTGGTAGCCATTGAAAAAGAACGCCCGCATGTTGATCTGCCGCGCGCCATGATGGCCATTAGGTATAGTGACTACTTTTTTGCCACGCAATTTCATCCCGAGGCCGATGCGATGGGCATGAAAGGCATGCTGCTACGCGAAGAGAAAAAGAACGAAGTAGTTAACGAGCACGGCGAAGTTAAATACCGCGAAATGCTCGAACGCCTTGATGATCCGGATAAGATAACGCATACGCAAAACACGCTGATACCTAACTTTTTGGATGCGGCTTTGGAAAATGTGTTAGGCGTAGTGTAAAGTGATTTCGGATTTTCAATTTCGGATTTTTTATTGGGATTGTACCGATTGATTTTTTTGATAACACCGATTTTGTCTGAACTCGAATTTATGAAATTAAGGAATTACCCGAATGCAAAGCAAATTCAGAAAATTCTAATAATTCCCCCAAATTCGAGTTTGACAATTATGAGGGCCAATACTTATGAACCCATCAGCCAGAAAAACATTTAACGATACCTTCAGCGAGGAGAAATACCAACAATTTCTCACCAAACTCAATGAGGGTTTAAAAGAACCCGTACCGTTCCGCGTAGCTGAAACACCAGTTTTTTTAACTCTCGATTTCAGGGATAAACTGGTGGCTGCCGGCGATGATATTATTAATACCATCCTCCAACCCAATTTTAAAGAACTAACCGAACGGGCTATCCCCGATTTTTGGCGGGTTGCTAATGAAAATGATCACCCGCATTTTATCGCGCTCGATTTCGGCATTTGTAAAGATGAACAGGGAAACATTGTACCTAAATTAATAGAACTTCAGGGTTTTCCATCGCTTTATGGTTTCCAGGTACATTTGGGCGATATATATAGCGATGTTTATGAAGTACCAAGAGATGAAACCATTTTTTTCGGTGAATTAGATAAAGAAAGTTACTTCGCCCTGCTGAAAAAAACAATCCTCGGCCCCTATCAACCTGAAGAGGTAGTGTTGATGGATGTGAACGCGCCCGAACAAAAAACAGCTGTTGATTTTTATCTCACCCAAAAATACATCGGTACACCCGTAGTATCCCTTGCCGATCTGATACAGGAAGGCAAAAAGCTTTATTACATGGCCGGCGATGAAAAGAAACAGATCAAACGCATCTATAACCGTTTGATATTTGATGAGATAGCAGGCGATCCGGAGATCTTTACCAAAGTAGCCGATATCCGCCAACCGCTCGAAGTGGAATGGGTAACGCACCCTAATTGGTTTTATCGCGTAAGCAAGTTCACTATGCCGTTTTTAAGCGGCAATTACGTTCCGAAAACGCAGTTTTTGCACCAGGTTGAGCAAATTCCTGTCGATCTGGAAAACTATGTACTAAAACCGTTGTTCTCTTTTGCAGGTCAGGGCGTGATCATTGATATTAGTAAGCATGATATTGAAGCCATTACTGATCCTGAAAACTGGATACTGCAACAAAAGGTTAATTACGAACCTGTTGTGCAATCGCCAGAGGGAGGCGTTAAAGCCGAGATCAGGCTTTTATACCTTTGGCCTAATGGCGATGAAAAGCCAACGCTGGCTATAAACCTTGCAAGGTTAAGCCGCGGAAAAATGATTGGCGTACGATATAATAAAGATTTTAACTGGGTTGGCGGCACCATTGCCTTTATGCCACGTTAAACCTTATACTATCAGTTGCGTCTGTACGTATATATTAAATAATGTTTAATTTTGCCGATATGAATATGCAGATCATCATTGTTGTTTTACTTTTTGCCGGTGCTGTTTTTTACCTGGGCCGCATGATGTATAAAAGCCTTACTGCCAAAAAGGCTTGCGGTGGTAATTGCAAATGTGGGGTTGATTTTTCGGGCATTGAGCCGGGCAAAACTGCCAAAAACTAAGCAATAAACCATTTCATCATATCTTCATAAGCAACCTATACTTTTAATAAAGTAAAATCTCTTAATGGCATCAAGCAAGCAAGTTTTTCAGGCCGATAACCCGGGAAGGTGGAACCGTTTTAAATGGTTAAGCCGTATATTACTGGTGGTATTGGTTATAGGTATTATAGCCGTAATTGTCACTATCCGCTCTACGTATTATCCCGATCTTCCAAACCTCAACCCGGCTCCTAAAAAGATGTCGAAGGAGGAGCTTGATAAGTTAAAAAAATCGACTAAGTTCAAGTCGTTCCGTATTCAGAAATCAGAGATCGAAGCGCTTGAAAAAGCAAAACGCTTGCACCAGCTTAAACAACCTAACAATAAAGACAGGATAAATGCCGCCTTTTACCGTGCCTGGGAACCCCAGGCCTATAACTCGCTGGTAGTGAACATTGGCCACCTTGATATGGTGGTAAGTGAAGGTTTTTCGATACTGCCTAAGGTTGATACCGTTATCACCAAGCTCGATACCGGGCTTATGAACCTCAACAAAAAGTACCAAAAGCCCATTGTTGTTTCGCTATCAAACTATGTAAATAAGGATAACGCGAGTGGTGGTTACGATACTAAAGATATTGACCGTATAGTCGACAATAAAAAACTCCGTGCCGGATTTATTAACAGTATCCTCAATGCCCTCACTAAATACAAGCTTAAAGGTATTAACGTTGATTTTGACGAACTGCGCGATCGTAACAGCAAAAACTACGTAGCTTTCCAAAACGAACTATACCAAACATTGCATGCCAAAGGTTTCCTAGTTACACAAAACGTTGTACCCGAAGATGAAACTTTTGATATATCAAGGCTTCAGCATGTAAATGACTTCCTGTTTATCATGGCTATTGATGAGCACTATGAAGCCACTAATGCCGGTGATCTATCAAACCAACACTGGGTTGAACAGATATTGGATGACGTATGCTCAAAAGTACCAAGTGAAAAGATCATTTTAACCTTTGCAGGTGGCGGTTACGACTGGACCGAAGGCAGCGTTGGTAAAACCATAGGCTATCAGCAGGCTATCAGTACGGCCGAGGAGCAAAAAAGCAAGATCAATTTCGATCCTATTTCGGCCAACCTGCACTTTACCTATATGGACAAGGATAGTCTTGACCATACCATTTACTTTACAGATGCCGCTACCAACTTCAACGTGATCCGTATGGCCGATGATTGGGCTACCGGCGGTGTATCACTATGGCGTTTAGGTACTGAAGACCCACGTTTGTGGACGTTTTTCCAGAAAAACCTATCTATCGATTCGTTGAGGAAAACCGGTATCGATATGCGGAAACTTACTACCGTAGGTTTGAACAACCGCGTAAATGTTGATTACGACGGCGATGGTGAGGTGCTTGATTTGATCACTACCCCTACTACAGGCGAGATCGATGTGAAGATGGATACAAGTAACTTCACCATTCTTGATCAGCGTTATATTAAGCTGCCTACCAAATACGTGATCCGCAGGTATGGTTATGCGCCTAAAAAAGTAGTTTTAACTTTTGATGATGGCCCCGATCCTGATTTTACACCACGGATTTTAGATATCCTGAAAAAGGAAAATGTTCCCGCAGCTTTCTTTGTTGTAGGATCGATGGCCGAAAAAAATATCCAGCTTTTGCGGCGGGAATATGAAGAAGGTTACGAAATAGGTAACCATACCTTCTTCCACCCAGATATTTCGACCATAAGCTTAAAAAGGGTGATCCTGGAGCTTAACTCCACCCGTAAACTGATCGAATCGGTTACAGGGCGGAGTACAATATTGTTCAGGCCTCCGTTCAATGCTGATGCCGAGCCGCAAACCTTGGCCGAAGTTATCCCGGTTGCCGAAAGCCGCCGCCAAAGCTATATCACCATCGGCGAATCTATCGACCCATGGGATTGGCAGCCAGGCGTAACCGCCGATAGCATCATTGCACGTACCATCCGTCAAAAAGATAATGGTTCCATGATATTGCTGCACGATGCCGGTGGCGATACCCGCGAGGAAACCGTTAAAGCGCTTCCGGCCATTATCCATTACTTTAAATCGCACGGCTACCAATTTACTACCATTGCGGATGTATTGGGTAAAACCAAGGCCGATCTGATGCCTCCTATCAAATCAGAACCAGGCATTTTCGGTCCGGCTTATGATATGTTTGTGCACGGTTATTACTACCTGAACTGGACGCTGGTTTACATATTCCTGTCGGCCATATTCCTGGCCATGGTTAGGATAGTACTGATCGGCGTTTTGGCGGTAAGGCAACGTAGTGAAGATAAAAAATCGAAAAGACTGAACCGCGATAAAGATGTAATGCCTCCTGTAAGCATTATTGTACCAGCTTACAACGAGGAGGTGAACGCGGTAGCCACCATTCAAAGTCTGTTAAAAACTGACTATCCATCGTTCGAGATCATTTTTGTTGATGATGGATCGAAAGATAAAACATACGAGGTTGTAGAGGCTGCTTATGCCGGTAACCCCTTGGTTAAGATATTCACCAAGCAAAACGGCGGCAAAGCATCGGCACTCAACTTTGGTATAACCCATGCCCAAAATGATTTTGTGGTTTGTATTGATGCCGATACGCAGCTAAAATCAGATGCTGTATATCAACTCATGACCTATTTTACCGATGCCGAGATCGGCGCGGTAGCAGGTACGGTAAAAGTTGGTAACGAAACCAATATTATTACCCGCTGGCAATCGATAGAGTACATCACCGCCCAAAATATGGACCGCAGGGCGTTTGACCTCATCAACAGTATCACCGTAGTTCCGGGTGCTATTGGCGCGTTCCGTAAATCAGCTATTTTTAAAGCCGGTGGCTTTACTTACGATACCCTTGCCGAAGATTGCGATCTGACCATGCGCATCCTTAAACAAGGCTACGTGGTGCGTAACTGCGCTGAGGCTGTTGCCTATACCGAGGCTCCGGAAACTATTAATATGCTACTTAAACAGCGTTTCCGTTGGAGCTTTGGCGTAATGCAAAGCTTCTGGAAAAACCGCGACGCGCTGTTCAACAAAAAGTATAAATTCTTCGGGATGGTGGGTATGCCTAATATCCTAATCTTCCAGATCATATTGCCGCTGTTCTCCCCGCTTGCCGACTTAATGATGCTATTCGCATTATTTGGCGAAAAGCCGGAGAAGATGCTGACATACTACTTTGCCTTTGTAATTGTTGATTTTATTGTGGGCATCATCGCCTTCCGGATGGAAAAAGAGGATTACAAAAAGCTTATATACATTATTCCGCAGCGCTTTATGTGGAGGCAGCTGATGTACTACGTGCTGTTTAAATCGTTACGTAAAGCATTAAAAGGCGAGCTAAGTGGTTGGGGAGTATTGAAGCGTACCGGTAATGTTAATGTTAACGGAGGCAGCAGTAAAAAAACACAGCCTATATATATTATAATCGGGGTTGCTGTACTAATAATGATCGGGTATCTGTTGTATAGGCACTTTAGTTAAGCAAAAAAGATTGACAATAAAAGGCCTGTAAATGAATAAATTACGGGCCTTTCTTATTATTCGCTATCTGAAGTTTCCAACTTCGCACGCATATGCTTTTAAAACTTGATAATACAGTGCCCATCAATGAGCGTTCGAATTTCGCCCAGCAACAACAACGATAAAGCCACACGTATTTTTATCAGCAGATTTCCTTGTACCAGAAAATTAAAACGGCCTGCACATAAAATCATATCTAACTTTTACGTATTTATTATCTTTTATACCGGGCGTCCATTTAGGCTGGGATTTTATAAACTTTATTAACTTCCTATCGATGTTAGGGTGTCCGGACGATAAAAGCCTGAAATCAATAAGTTTACCACCATAATCAATTATAAATTCTATTTTGAAAGCGCGCCTTTGTTCAGGATATATGGCTTTAGCTTTGTAATTTATCGTGTCCTTAAATTTATCCTCGCCTCCAGGATAATTAGGTATGGAATCAACTGCAGACATTCTGTAAGCATAATCTTTACCTAATATTTTATACGTTCTTACACCTTCTCCAATTCCGCCATTTCCTGTAGAGATCATTTCATTAACTGTAAGCGTATCATTTGCATTAGTTTTTAACTTAACCGCAGGGGTTTGAGACCAAACCGTTTGGGCAAAAAACAAAAGGCAAACAATCGCTATAAACGGTAATGATTTGCGCATAAAATAATTCTACAGGTAGTTTATAAAATGTATAACATATTATTAAAATCGCTACAATTTACCCGAAAAGCGAATTTGATAAAATTGCCTTGAAGAACTGATATTATGAATTAGTAAAAAAGTAGGCGGCAGGTATTACTTGTTATCCGAAATGTTCAACTTCGGCCCCTTATAACTGGATTTTGCAACTCCAGCACCTTACTCCCGCTCAATCAAACAAACAGCATAGGCCACAACGCCCTCTTCCCTACCAATGAAACCTAATTGTTCGTTAGTAGTAGCCTTAATAGAAATATCATCCTCGCTTATACCGGCAGCTTCGGCAATATAAGCTTGCATGGCCGGGATATGCGGATTGATCTTGGGTGCCTCAAGACACACCATGGCATCAATATTACCGATAACAAAATTCTTTTCTTTTAACAGCGCTACTACGTGTTGCAATAGTATCAGACTGCTAATGCCTTTCCATCGGTCATCCTTATTTGAAAAATGGAAGCCGATATCCCGCAGGTTGGCCGCTCCTAATAAGGCATCGCAAATAGCATGTAACAACACATCGGCATCCGAGTGACCGTAAGCGCCTGCATGGTGCTCCAGTTTAACTCCGCCTAAAACAAATGGGTGACTCTCTTTTAACTGGTGTACATCAAACCCAAAACCTACTTTTATTTTACCCATTATTATTTAGTGCTCCCAAAATTTGCCGATAAACTAAAGCGCAAAGTATTGGCAAGGGCGCTGTTTTGCTGGCTGGCTGCCAGGTATGAAAAATCAAAATCGAAAATATTGTATTTAAAGCCTACCCCTAAAGTAAGGTAATGACGGCCACCCTTAGACGGGTTTTCATAATAATAACCCGTACGTAATGCAAACTGCTTGTTATACCAGTACTCGGCACCCGGCGAAAAACTGATCTCCTTTAACTCTTCACTAAAGCCACCCGGCGCATCACCAAACGATTGGAAAATACCTGCCGGTACCGATACATTGTCATCGTTACCTTTTATAATGGCACCATTGGCATCGCGCAGTGGCGGGGTTGGCACCAACAATTTGTTGATATCAAACGTTAAGGTAAACTCGTTCACATCATCAAGTTGCCAGGTATTGGCAGCACCTATTTTTAGGTTGGCAGGCAAAAAGTATTTATTACCAACATCGCTATAGCTAATTTTTGAGCCGATGTTTGAAATATGCGTACCAAAAGCAAAGGTATTACCATCACCATAAGGTGCCTTATAATATAGGGAAACATCAGCAGCAATAGCATTACCGGCCTTGGTAGCTTGTCCCGATCCGGTAGCAAACGAGATACTTGATATATTAGAGTGGATATACCGCATGCTTAAACCCAACGAAAAATTATCGCCAAACTTACGGGCAAATGAAACATCTAACGAGTATTCATTAGGTGTATAAGTACCCTGGTTATTGGCATTTTCGTCAGTAAATGGGATCGATCCGTAGTTGAAATACCTTAATGAGGCACCAAGGGTATTCCGCTCATCAATTTTATGCGCGTAGCTCAGATATGATAAACTGATATCAGGCACCAGGTGGCGCAACCAGGGACTGTATGATACAGATAGCGCGTCACTGCTTTCCAAAAACGCCAGTTTTGACGGGTTCCAGAAATTGGCATTCACATCGGGCGACAAAGCCACACCTGCATCACCCATAGCACCCGAACGCGAATCGGGCGAGATGTTCAGAAAAGGCACTTCAGTAGGTATCGCATTAATATTACTTCCGTTGGGATTAGTGTTGGTTTGTGCCGCCACTGCAACAGGCAATAAAAACGGAACTATAAAAACAACACTGCGAAATGTAAAAAATTTCATTGATGGGAGTTAGGCTGTAACTATTACGTTTAACAAAGTTAGGGTAAAAGTTTGATTTAACTTTTTGCCCCACCCTTTTATTGAAAGGTAAATCAAAAAAATCAAATCAACGCAACTAATTTCATCAATTTTTCGTTAAAACGACTGATAACTGTACCATTTATTTATAAATTGTGAAACTTCAGCACAACCACTGTGTTCATTTTTTTATAAATTTACCACTTAATATAACTGTAAAAATATGAAAGTACTTTTTACTAAAACTGCTCTGGGATTGTTTGCTTTAAGCGCCCTGGTGAGTAGCTGCAGTAAACGTGAGCAATCGCAAAAAACCGGTATCACCTATAACGATAAAAGCAACGGCGGTTACCAGCGTTTCAGGCAAACACATCCGGCTCCCGGACCAGGCCTTGTACCAATTGAGGGAGGTACTTTTGTTATGGGCGGTAGTGCCGATCAGGATGTAACTTTTGACTACAACAACGTACGTCGCAGGGTTACCGTACCTTCATTTTACATGGACGAAACCGAGGTATCAAACCAGGATTGGCTTGATTACCTGCACTGGATAGATATTACCTACCCTCAAGACAGAGAACTATACTACAATGCAGTACCGGATACACTGGTATGGCGCAGGAAGTTATCATATAACGAGCCTTACGTAGATAACTATTTACGTCACCCGGGCTTTCAGGATTACCCTGTTGTGGGTGTAACCTGGGATCAGACACAGGCTTATTGCCAGTGGAGAACCGACCGTACCAACGAAAATATTTTACGTGAAACCGGCCGACTTGTAGCCTGGAAAGACCAAGGTAAAAAAGGTGGCGGCGGCGATGCAGGTATAGCAGCTAACGGACAACCATTCAACACCGATATTTACTTAAACGGCCAGATGACAGGTGCCGGTATCGACGGTAAAAAGATGATGCCTAACCTTAGCCCTAACGCTCAGGCCGGTACAGGTAAAGGTGGCAAAGCCGTACGTCCGGTGCGTATGGAAGATGGTATCCTGAAACAAAACTACCGTTTACCATCTGAAGCAGAGTGGGAATACGCCGCCTTAGCATTAGCCGGTAACACCCAGTTCGAAAACATCGACGACGGTAAAGTATATACATGGAACGGTCTTGGTGTACGTTCGGCAAAAAGCAAAACACGTGGTTTGATCATGGCCAACTTTAAACGTGGCCAGGGTGATAACGCAGGTGTTGGTGGTTACCTGAATGATAAGGCTGATATTACGGCCCCTGTACGTTCATACGCACCTAACGATTTTGGCTTGTACAACATGTCGGGTAACGTTAACGAATGGGTTGCCGATACTTATCGCCAAACCTCATTCGAGGAGTTTGAAGATTTCAACCCTTTCCGTGGTAACGAATTTACCAACAAACGCTTGGCCGATCCTTCAAAAGGTTTATATGCTAAAGATAAATATGGCAAACCTATCAAGGATCCTGCACACTCAAACAAAAAATTAAAATACAGCGAGTTGTTAGCTTTGCAACAACAAAGTGCCGCGGCACAGGCTGCAAGCCCTAATGCGCCACTTACAAACAGCCAAAACGGTTCGTTACCTATCGATTCACTGCTTCCTAAAAACTCGGGCAAAACTTACAACCCGGATGCAAGGGGCGAAAAAGACGAAGTTAACAAAGCCCTTTACGGTACCACAACCCTGGTTAACGACCACTCGAAAGTTTATAAAGGTGGTTCATGGAATGATATGGCTTACTGGTTAAACCCTTCAACCCGTCGTTTTATGGATCAGGACGAATCAAGTGCCGAAGTTGGTTTCCGCTGCGCGATGACTTTGGTTGGCGCGCCTGAAATTAACCCTAACGGTAAACCGCACTATCCGGTTAAAAAAGCTAAACCGTACAAAGCGAGATAATTTTTAATACAGATATTTTAAACAAGGCCTTTCAGTAATGAGAGGCCTTGTTTGTTTTATGGGTGTTCTATGGCTATTATAAATCAAATTCCTGAAATACCTGAAGGTGGATTTAAATTGTAATCCTGTCCACAGTAAACCTGCCTGATTGTTTGCGGAAGCTCCTTTGACAGCCCTACTTATGATATAATTAGAAATCCCCCCTTTCACTATCGCAAAGAAAATCCCAATAAGCAAAATGGTAGTAAAGAGTTGAGGAATTATATGATGCCCGCGCGCAATTGAAAGATGTGGCTGATACATGCAGATCACCAAATCTATTTCGGTGCGCTGTCCCTATTTTAACAAAAAACCCCGGCGATAATACCGCCGAGGTTGAATAAAAGTATATATATTATAAATAGGTCGTTTTATTGATACCCTTCGTTTTGGGTTAAATTAGGGTTGGCATCACGTTCACGTTTAGGGATCGGAAAAATCAGTTTTGGCGAATTCCATGGAAAAGTATCAACCACGTTACCATCACCATCAACAGAATTTGTTGATTTTTTATAACGTTTAAGATCAGCTAACCTGAAACCCTCAAAAGGTAACTCAACCCTGCGTTCGCGTTCAACAACATCTATCCAACCAGCAGCGCTTGTAGCAGGAACAATATTGCTTATCCCCGCTCTTTTACGCACCACATTTAAATCAGCTGCAGCCCCAGCATAATCCGGACTGGCTTTTTGCGACCTGGCTTCAGCCCTGATCAAATACATTTCGGCGAAACGAATTACAACCACGTTGCCGAACAGGTTATTGAATTTGGTAGTAAACTCACCATCGTCATCAAAAAACATATCCGCCCTGGTGTCGCCGCTTTCATAACGGGCAAAATGCTGGTCATTTACATAGGTCTCTTCACGCCCACCATAGGCTACCGCGGCGTAAACCTCGTTCAATGCATTAAAACCAGACTGATTGGATATTTGCACCGCGAATATATCTTCAGCTGTATTAAATACGTGCGTAGCTTGTCCCGGGTATTGAAACTCGTCTGCAAAATGCTCAATAAGACTATATCTACCGCTGGCTATTACTTTTGAAGCCTCAGTTTCAGCTTCCGCATAATTTTTTTGTTGAAGATAAATCCTCGCTAACACAGCTGATGCCGCCCCCGATGTTGCATACACACCGTTACTAACATCTAAATTCGCTTCAGCAACTTTCAGATCAGCTATTGCCTGAGCATAAACCTCGGCAACAGTGTTACGGCTAACTTTTTGAATACCCGCTATTGTAGTGGTTGGCGTTAACACAATTGGTACACCCTGGTTAGTTGTTGGTGAGCCATTGGTATCGTTCCAATCCCTGCCAAAAGCCTTTACCAGATCAAAGTAAACCATGCCACGTAAAAACCTGGCCTCGCCTTCAACTCTTTTCTTGTTAACTTCATCAACAAGATCAATATGGGCCAAAACGTTATTACACACACCAATGGTATTGTAACCCGTATCCCACACCCCTTCAACAAATTGATTTACGATAGTAACAGCTTTGTCGCTAAGCTCGGTATATTCATTAAACGTACCGAAGTAAGAAAAATCGCCATCATCTGCCAAAAAATCGGTGGTTGATTGTAACCTTCCACCATACAAACCTCTTAAGGTAGCAGCGGTATAGGCACCTATTAACACACCCTGTACATCTTTAGATGTTTTAATGGCATCATTTTGTTCAACCTGATCAACTGGCTTTATATCTAACTGCTTTTGGCAGCCCGAACTGTATAGCATAACTAAAGTACTTAATGCTATAACCGAATATTTATGTATTTTCATTTTCGTCTGCTTAAATTAAAATCCCACGTTAATTCCAAAAGTTATAGTTTTTGCCTGCGGAGCCGCATAAAAATCATAGCCCTGTGTAATATTACCCGAAAAAGCATCGGAATTCAACTCAGGATCCCAACCTTTATATTTGGTCCAGGTAATGAGGTTTGTTGCCTGCGCGTAAACCCTCAGACTCGACAACTTGATTTTGGTGAGCCACGCTTTTGGAAAACTATATCCTAACACCACATTTTTTAAACGCACGTATGAACCATCGTCCAGGAACCTTGAGCTTGGGTTAATACCGTTACCGCCAAATAATCGGGCTTCAGGCACATTGGTGATCTGTCCGGGCTTTTTCCATGAGTTTAATTGATCGATGGTTTGGTTATCAGCACCATTATTAAAACCTACCGACATGTACTGACCTGCGCCGTTGTAAATTTTATTACCGTTAACCTGCTGTAACAAAAAGCTAAATTCGATGCCTTTATAGGTTACAGAGTTATTTAAACCAGCCAGGTATTTAGGGTTAGGATCGCCCACAACTACCGGAACGGCCTGGTTATAGTCAGCGGTTTTGGTTCTGTCGCGTTTACCATTGCCAAGGTCAGTGTTTTTGTAGTAAAGCGCGTCGCCATTAGCTGGATCGGCTCCGGCAAACTCAGCGGTATAAAATACGCCTAAGGGTTGTCCTTCAATGGCCCTGTTAACCTGGTCGCCGGCACCCAGTATTACTTGCCCTTTCAAATCGGTAACCTTATTGCGATTAAGCGAAAAGTTAAGGCTTGTTGACCAGTTTACCACACCAACAATATTTTTTGAATCTATCTGCAACTCAAAGCCCCTGTTTTGCATTTTACCAAGGTTTTGTGTTATAGTTGTAAAACCCGATGTAGCCGGAACCTGTACATTCAACAGCAGATCTTTAGTTTTCTTATAGTAATAATCAAACTCGCCCGATAAACGACCGTCGAAGAAACCAATATTTAAACCGATATCTGTTGTGGCTGTTGTTTCCCATTTTAAATCGGGATTAGGCAATTGTATGGGCCTTGCACCAGCTACCCCGGCGTAACCAAAGGCCTGGAATAAACCCCTCGACGGGAAATTACCTATTTCGGAGTTACCTGTTATACCATAACTTCCACGTAATTTCAACTCTGAGATCAGTTTCTGTTTTTTCATAAAGCCTTCTTCAGACACTACCCAGCCTACCGAGCCTGCAGGGAAAAAGCCATAGCGGTTGTTAGCCCCAAAACGTGATGAACCATCAACACGACCACTTAACGATAACAGGTACTTATCATCAAACTTATAGTTTGCCCTCGCAAAATATGATAGCAATGAATACGCCGTACTTGATGAGATACCATTGGTAATATCGGCCGAACTGGTTAGCTTTTTGTAAGCATCGCTCGGAAACTGATCGCCCGAGATAGAGTTAAGATCGTTTTGTTGCCTTTGATAGGTCATACCTCCAACCGCGTCGATGTTATGTTTACCAAAATCCTTTAAAAAGTGTAAAAAGTTGTTAGTGTTAAAATTCAACGAGGTTACCGAACTATTAAGGCCTACGTTATTTAACGGGCCTGTATTACGCAGCGTAAGGCTTCCTGAATAATTATCTTCGCTATTGTTTAATATATCCACACCAACCTCAGTTCTGAAGCTTAAAGCTGATGAGAACTTAACCTGACCAAATAAGTTACCAAGATTTCGGTAATCGGTACTGGTAAAATGACTGCTTTGCGAATTTAATAATGGGTTAAAATAAATAGGAAAGTTACCGTTTGGCAAACCTGTATCCGGATCGAGCGCACCACTGGTTAATCCGGTTCGCGGGTCGATAAGCGGAGTTATAGGCGATAACGCCACAATTTGCTCTGGCGTTGAAAACTGATCGTCATTATCCAAACGCTGGTTAACGGTACGGGATACACTTAAATTGGCACCAACCGTAAACCAATTGTTCACCTGGTTTTCGATATTGGTACGTAAGCTGTATTGGTTAAGCGAGTTTTTTAATATCCAGCCTTTTTGATTGTTATAGGTACCAGATATATAAAACTTTGTTTTTTCGTTACCTCCGGCTACTACAAGATTATAATTTTGAACAGGCGCGTGTTGGATGATCTCCTGTTGCCAATCGGTATTTACTTTATACGTTTTATAATCATCGCTACCCGCGGCATAACGCTGTAAGCGGGCCTCAACCGAAGAGGTTGAATAACCGCCGGCCGCACCTGCCGCGCGCAATAAAGTAACATACTCCTGGGCATCAAGAAACTTACGCTCGCCGGTTGGTTTACTGAAACCATAATATTGATTATAGGTTACTTTAGTAGCTCCGGCCTTACCTTTTTTAGTGGTGATCAAAACTACGCCATTTGATGCCCTTGAACCGTAGATGGCAGATGCGGAAGCATCTTTCAATATCTCTATCGATTCGATATCGTTTTGGTTAAGATCAACCAGCGGGTTGGTTGACGCGCCATTGCTCGAAAAATCATTAACCGTAATAGGTAAACCATCAACTACGTATAATGGCTGGCTCCCGGCCGATATAGAAGATGCACCCCGGATACGCACCTGGATGCCCTGCCCCAACTTACCGTTTTGCGCCTGGATGTAAACACCGGGGCTACGGCCCTGAATAGCCGATTCCAAACTCGGAACAGGTATATTTTCGATATCAGCCCCTTTTATTTTGGAAACAGAGCCGGTTAACGAACGTTTGCTCTGCGTTCCATAACCAACTACCACAACCTCATTAAGCACTTTCGAATCAACACCAAGTGCGGCGTTAACTGTATTGCCATTAATAGGCACGTCAAGTACGTTATAACCTAAAAATTTAAACGTAAGCACTTTTGCTGATGCAGGTACCGAGAGTTTATACCCACCGTTAATATCGGTTTGTGTTCCCACCCCGGTTGCCCCTTTTACGGTCACGCTCACCCCAGGTAAGGGCGAACCGTCCTTCTGATCTGTTACTTTACCTGTAATTACTTTGGTTTGGGCAAAACCAAAGGCAACACAAGTACATAACAAGAGGATTGTTAGTAAATGTTTCTTCATAAAAGTTAATATTGTTAAGTATGACAGTAAGTTCGTAAAAAAAATATGCAAAAACAATAAAAACCGCAAAAACACGTTGCGTTTCTTAAAAAAATATCATTATCGCATATTTAAAACGATAACCAGGAGTTAAAACTGCATCAATATCTGCCCTTTTTCTACTTTATCGCCAGGTTTTATTAAAATTTGGGCAACATTTACATCGGCGGGAGCCTTAATTATATTTTCCATCTTCATAGCCTCCAGCACAAACAGGTTATCCCCTTTTTGTACAACATCGCCTTTGGCAACAAATATCTTTAATACTAAACCGGGCATGGGGGCTTTTACTTCGCTAACCTTCGCACTGGTTAAGCTGCTAAGGCCGAGCTTATCAAGCAGCAGATCAAACTGGTCTTTTGCGGTAATGTGATAAGTGTTATTGTTAACCTTTATTTCGGCAGTTTTGCCATTCGCATCAAAACTCACTACCTCTACATTATATGAACGGTTATTATCTATGACATGATAAATACCGTTGGTCAGCATACTAATGTTCGCCTCGCTTTTGATCCCGTTAAAACGCAACTCGCCGTTGGTATTTTCTGTTTCTATATTGTAGCGGTCATTAACTTTTAGCTGATACATGCGGGAGGTTATTATTGGTGATGCGTTATCGGTATATTATAAATTTAGGTTATTAAGTTAATAATTCCTAAAAATAAATGTAACCATCAAGTACATGCCTCGCCTATTTCGCCTACTATAAGCTAACGGGAGCTAACTATTGCGTAAACGTATATTGTATTAGGTTGGCACCCATTTTAAGCGCTTTAAGGCGTGCTTCTTGTGTATCCCCGGCATAGGTACCAAAATCTTCCCAGCCATTCCCTAAATCGCATTCGTACGTATAAAAACAAACCAGTCGGCCATTATAAATGAGGCCGAAACCCTGGGCACGTTTACCATCGTGTTCGTGAATTTTGGGTAAGCCGTTCGGGAACTCATATTTTTGGTGGTAGATGGGATGATTAAGGGGAAGCTCCACAAAATCAAGCTCGGGAAATACTTTTTTCATTTGCGGGCGGATGTATTGGTCAAGCCCGTAATTATCGTCGATATGAAGGAAACCACCACCGGTGAGGTATTTGCGCAGGTTACGGGCTTCCTGGTCCGAAAAGATCACGTTGCCGTGGCCCGTCATAAATGTAAAGGGGTAATTGAATAGTGAAGCGCTACCTGCTTCAACCACTTCGTCGTCTTCGTCGAAATTAGTTTTCAGGTTTTCGTTACAAAATTTAATGAGATTGGGCAAAGCGGTGCGGTCGCCATACCAATCGCCTCCTCCGCTGTATTTAAGCCGGGCAATTTTATAAGCAGGAGCCTTAAAGCTGCTCATTGCCATAAATACCAGTAAGGCAATCATTGCTAATTTTGCTTTTATCATACCCGGTTTAAAAAGTTAACCTCAAAACAAGCTTCAAGCGCGGCAGTTTCTGTGCGCAGGCGACTTGTACCTAAAGTTATCGCTTTAAATCCGTTTTGCAAAGCTTTATCTATCTCGGCGGGTGAGAAGTCTCCTTCGGGGCCTATAAGTATCAGGCTACGCCCCTGCAAGCTTAATACGTCTTTCAGGGCATGTTTATCTCCCGGTTCACAATGCGCAATAAACTTTTGCCCGTCGAAAGGTTTATCAAGCAGTTGATTCAATGATATTGGCTCGTTCAGTATAGGATGATATGCTTTGAGCGATTGTTTGATGGCAGCAGTGATGATCTTATTTAAACGATCAACCTTTGCCTCCTTCCGTTCCGAACGCTGGGTTATAATGAGCGAGATCTCATCTATACCGATTTCAGTAGCTTTTTCCAGAAACCATTCCAGGCGCTCAATATTTTTTGTGGGTGCCACCGCAATGTGTAAATAATGATTCCGCTTATCAAAATCAGTAGTTACAGATGTAATTTTGAGAATAGTGCGCTTAGGATGTGCATCTGCTATAACCGCTTCGTACAAACCTCCCCTTCCGTCGATTAATTGAACGGTGCTATCTATTTCAAGACGTAACACACGGATAGCATGCTTACTCTCTTCTTCGCTAAGAAAATATTGGGGATGTGAAGGATCGATATCGGGTGTATAAAAAAGATGCATAGTAGTAAGCAGATTAATGCAAATCTACAGCATCTTCTTCATTGATCAGCAATTCAAGTTTTACCGCTTCAATATTTTGATCTGATTTTTTCAGTACAGTAATATTGTATCCGTTAGATTCACGCTGCTCGCCTACATCCGGAATCTTTCCGAATATATCGCCAACCCAGCCAGATACGGTATCAAAGTCGCCATCTTCGGGCAGATCGTGAGGCAAATGCTCATTCACATCATAAATAGATGCCAGGGCGTTTACAATAAACTCTCGCTCATTTACACGTTCAACTATCGGCTTCTCCTCATCATACTCATCCTGGATATCGCCTACCAATTCTTCAACAATATCCTCAAGGGTAACCATACCCGCAGTACCGCCAAACTCATCAAGCACAATTGCAATCTGAATGCGTTTAAGCTTCATTTCGGCCATCAGATCGTTGATCTTTTTGGTTTCGGGGATGAAGTATGGTTTGCGGATGATATCCTTCAGGATGATCTCATTATTACGGGCCAACAATGGCAGGATATCCTTGGCATGTACTATACCAATGATCTTATCGATCACATCGTCATAAACGGGCATCCTTGAATAGCCCTCGTCAATGATCATATCCAGCAATTCTTCCCTTGTTGATGTAAGCTCCAAACCCGAGATCTTGGTGCGGGGCACCATGATATTTTTCACCACGCGCTCATTAAAATCAAATACGTTCTGGATCAGCTCATGCTCGTTCGAATCGATAGCACCGGTTTCTTTACCTTGTTCCAAAAGGTATTGTAACTCTTCCGAGCTGTGGTGACTTTCTCCACCTTCAACAGCACTGATACCTAATAACTTTAAAATAAAATTAGCAAAGTTGTTAAGCACCCAGATAAAAGGCCTGAAAACAATAAAGAAAAACCTGAGTGGCAAAGAAATCGCCAATACCGTGCGAACCGATTTTTGAATAGCCAGCGATTTAGGCGCAAGCTCACCAAAAACGATGTGCATTATAGTAATGAAACTGAATGCAAGAATATGGCTTGCTGTAATATAACCTGACGAAAGTGTGATCCCCACACCCATAAAGCCGCGTACCACAAGGTTAGTGGCCACCTCCTCACCCACAACACCGAGGGCCAGTGAGGCAATAGTAATACCCAGCTGCGTTGCAGCCAGGTAACCATCTAAATTATGCAGTATGCCGCGGGCTACTTTGGCCACGCCACTGCCGCCCTTGGCTTTTATTTCAATTTGCGAACCCCGAACCCTAACCATGGCAAACTCGGCGGCCACAAAAAAACCATTGAGTAATACCAAAAATATGGTAGCGAAAATATAAAATACGTTGATCTCGTAATGTTCGGGGCCCATTTAATTATGATTGGTAAACAGGGAATGTACTCTTATACAATTCCAAACTTTCGGCTATTACTTTATGGGCATAGCGCACACCCAGCAAATGTTCGATAGTTACGTTTTTGCCTTCAAGCTTTTTGTAATCTTTAAAGAAACGAACGATCTCAGTCATGGCGTGTGGAGGCAATTCATTCAAATCGTTAATGTAATTAACCGACATGTCGTTTTTTGCTACCGCAATGATCTTATCATCCTGCTCGCCGTTATCAACCATGTGCATTACACCTACAACTTTTGCTTCGATGATAGACATTGGGAATACGTCGATAGAGCAAAGCACCAAAATATCAAGCGGATCTTTATCGTCGCAATAAGTTTGCGGAATAAAGCCATAGTTAGCCGGGTACATTACTGATGAAAACAGTACACGGTCTAATTTTAACAAACCTGATTCTTTGTCAATTTCATATTTTGCTTTCGAGCCTTTAGGGATCTCGATAATAGCGTTTACCACTTCAGGAATGTTGTCACCTGGCGAAACCTGGTGCCATGGATGTTGAGTGCTCATGTATTTTAATAGATATAAAGTTTATTAATCTGTTCTGTCCTTTTTTTCGAGGACCTTCTTTTTAACGAAAGCAATAACCAACGGAATTGTTGTAATTATTATTAATCCGAGTATGATGTACTGCAGGTAATCTTTTAATTGAGGGAACCGTCGCCCTAAAAAGAACCCGCTTAAAGTAAACACGCAAACCCAGGTTACGCTACCGATAAGGTTATAGAGGCTGAACCTTTTGATATCAACCTTAACAACACCTGCAAATATAGGCGCAAATGTTCTAACAATCGGGAAAAATCTCCCTAAAATAAGTGCCATACCGCCATACTTGTTGTAAAAGTCGCTGGCCATGGTCACATATCGCTTTTTAAAAAACAGTGAATCGTTCTTATTAAAAAGAACCGGTCCCGTTCGGCGGCCAAACCAATACCCCGTAAAATTTCCTAATATGCCCGCTCCTATCAGCGATAGCACCAATGTTGATATGGAAACATCAACTTTCCCCGCTGCACATAATAAACCTGCCATAAACAACAGGTAGTCGCCCGGTAAAAAGAAACCAAAGAATAAACCGGTTTCAGCAAAAACAACAATAAGCAAGAGATAAAAACCACCCCTGCTTATTATGGATTGAGCGTCCGTTAAATTTTGAAGGTATTCCCAAAAACTTTCCATTCACTATATCTGTAAAACTACAAATATTAAATCAATTTGCAGTTATCAATACCGATTAAATGAAACTGGCAATCAGATCTGGGTACACACCTATTAAGATAGTAACTACTGCAGATACCACGAATACCACTTTATAGTAAACAGGAACAGCAACCTCATTGCGCTCGGCGCTACGGAAATACATAGCGATAATAACCCTGAAGTAGTAGAAAATACTGATGATAGCATTGATCACCGCTACGATCACCAATCCAATATGGAAGCGGGATACAGCGCCGGTAAACATGAAGAATTTACCTATAAAACCAGCTGTAAGCGGGATACCAGCCAATGAAAGCATTGCTACCGTAAGTACAAAAGCCAGAAACGGATTACGTTTACCCAGGCCATTGAAGCTTTCGAAGTTATCGCTACCATTCTGCTGCTGCACCAATATCAATGCACCAAAGGCGATGATAGAAGCAATTGAATAAGCAGTAGCATATACAAATACTGAATTTGCTGAAGACGAACCTAAGGAAACGATAGCAAACAATAAGTAACCTGCATGCGAGATACTTGAGAAGGCCAGCATACGCTTAAAGCTTTGCTGATATAAAGCGGTGATATTGCCGATAAACAAGGTGATGATAGTAATAACGATCAATATCGGGGTCCAGAAATCAGACAGCGGCTGGAAACATGCCGAAAACAAACGTAGGAAAGCTGCGAAACCAGCCGTTTTAACTACGGTTGACATGAAAGCGGTGATCAGCGTTGGCGAACCTTCGTACACATCTGGTGTCCAGAAGTGGAACGGAGCAGCACCTACTTTAAAGCAAAGCCCTACAATGATCAACGCGATACCTGTATAAAACATTGGGTCGATATGAGGATGTTCGCCTACATAACCGCGGATAGCATCCATGTTGAATGAACCCGAAGAACCGTAAAGCAAAGCCATACCAAACAACAGGAAGCCGGTTGAAAAAGCACCCATCAAAAAGTATTTAAGGGCAGCCTCGTTAGATGCGAAATCGCTCTTCTTGATACCTGCCAGGATGTATAAACTTACCGACATGATCTCGATACCGATAAACATCATTACCAGGTTATTGAACGATACCATTACAATGATACCTGCTAACGAAAACAGTATAATGGCGTAGTACTCGGCCGTATGCCTGCTGATCTTTTCAAAATAGCCTTTTGAAAGCAACAGGATCAGTATGGTAGAAATGATAGTTACACTTGAAAATACAACCGAAAAATTATTGAACAGCAGCATACCGCTGTAAAGTGTCTCGGCAGAGTCTTTTGGAGTCCATTGGCATAAAGCCGCGCCCAAAGCAACCAGTAAACCTATAACAGTAACAGGTAATAACGCCTTTTGCGCTTTATATAAACCTAAATACAGGAGCACTATAGGTAAAACAGATATGATGATTATAGTATTCATTCTTTTTTTAAAATCTTAAACCTACATTGTAAATTTTGCACCTATTTCATTTACCAGCTGGGTAACCGCAGCTTCAGATATATGCAGGATAGGTTGCGGGTATATACCCAAAGCAATAACTAAAACACAGATTAAGCACAGCGTAAATTTCTCCACTCCGCTTACATCCTTAAAAGTAGCAGTAAGCGGGTTAGTTTCGCCCTGCATTACTTTCTTGTACATGCGCAGCATGTAAACAGCACCCAGGATAATTGTAGAACCGGCAAATGCAGCGATCACCAGGTTACCGAAGTGACCGGCACCATAAGTAAACACACTCTTCAACAACAAGAACTCACCAACAAAACCATTGGTTAATGGTAAACCTACAGTACCCAAAACAATGATCAGGAAACCGATAGCAAACCTCGGCGCTACTTTAGCGATACCGCCAAGTTGGTCTGTATCTTGAGTACCCATGCGGCGGATAATGATATCCCAGATAAAGAACATACCAACAACGTTGATACCATGGTTAAGCATTTGCAGCATGGCACCTTGTACACCCTGAATGTTCCAGGCCAAAATACCTGCAGCAATAAGGCCAACGTGAGCAATAGATGAATAAGCTACCAAACGTTTGCCCTCTTTTTGTTTAAAGGCAATAATTGAAGCATATACAATACCGATAACGGCAAGGATAATAGTTAATGTCTGAAAATGGAAGAAACCAAGAGGAGCGTTCGGAATCATCCAACGGAGGATACCGTAGATACCCATTTTAAGCATAATACCAGATAACATCATGGTACCGCCCGAAGGTGCTTCGGTATAAGTATCCGGCTGCCAGGTGTGCAATGGGAATAAAGGCATCTTGATAGCAAATGCCAGGAAAAACGCCCAGAACACCCACGTTTGATGCTTAACATCTAACGACATGGTGTAGAAGTTATGCAGATCAAAAGTTCCGGCAGGTGATTGCAGGTACAGGTAGATCAATGCTACCAACATAAATAATGAACCTGCAAAAGTGTAGATGAAAAACTTGATGGTAACCCGGATCCGGTTTTCTCCGCCCCAAAGCGCGCAGATAAAGTAGATCGGGATCAATGCTGCTTCCCATCCCACATAAAACAAAAAGCCATCAAGCGCGGTAAATACTACCAGCAAGCCGGCCTGCATAAATAATATCAAACCGTAAAAAGCGCCTTCCCTGTTATATTCGTGGGTATAGGTGGTTAAAATGATGATCGGTACAAGCAGGGTGGTTAATAAAACCAGCACCATGCTGATGCCATCAATACCGGCACTAAAGTAGATACCAAATTTAGGGATCCACGGTGCATCGATCCTGAATTGTGTAGAGGCATCCGGAACAAACTTGCTTAAAAATATAAGCGCTATTACCAGTTGGGCAACAGAGAAGAATAAAGCTGCATGCTTAGCCACCCCATTTTTAAGCAGGGCTACTATTACTGCGGCAACTATTGGCAAAAAGAGTAATATACTAACGGTCATGTTATGTTGCTAAACGCTTATCGTTTATATTTTAGTTAATCCAAATACGCTGTACAAAAGCACTGCGATAATGCCCAGTACCATGATAAATATGTAGAAACCTACGTTACCGGTTTGCAGTAAGCGCAAACCTTTACTGGTTTCGATAGTGCCTTTACCAATGCCATTCACCAAACCATCGATACCTAAACGCTCAACTATATTATAGAAGAAGGTAGACAACCAATCCAGCGGTTTGCGGATGATCAGGTCATAAAGTTCATCCAGATAAAATTTGTGGTATGATATGCTGGTCAATGCCGGGCGCTCTTCGGTATCAGCTACCGGTACGCTTCCGTTTTTAGCATATTTCATATAGGCATAAGCCATAGCAGCCAAAGCCAATACTACTGAAGTCCCCATCAAAGCATACTCTAATGATTCAGACAGATGATGCTCGCCCAGGATCTCGTTCGATTTTTTGAACACCGGCTCAAGGAATGCAGCCAACTCGTGATGACCGTGCAATACTTCCGGCACACCGATAAAACCAGCTAAACATGAAAGGATAGCCAATACAATTAAAGGGATGGTCATGGTTGGAGGTGACTCATGCAAATGATGCTCCTGCTCATGAGTACCGCGGAATTTTCCGTAAAAAGTAAGGTACATCATCCTGAACATATAGAACGAAGTTAACATGGCGGTCAATACACCGACACCCCAGAATATAGGGCTATGCGCGTAAGCATGTGCCAGGATCTCATCTTTAGAGAAGAAACCAGCTAATGGTGGGATACCGGCAATAGCAACGGTACCGATCATCATTGTGGTGAAAGTAGTTTTGATCTTACCTTTCAGTCCGCCCATTTTGCGCATATCCTGTTCGCCACTCATAGCGTGGATAACAGAACCAGCACCTAAGAACAATAATGCTTTAAAGAAAGCGTGAGTTAATACGTGGAAGAATGCACCGGTGTAAGCACCAACGCCTAAACCCAAAAACATATAACCCAATTGCGATACCGTTGAATAAGCCAGTACCTTTTTAATATCTGTTTGCGTGAGCGCGATCAACGCCGCGATAAGCGCTGTTGCTAAACCTACGTAAGCGATTACCTCTGTAGTATCGGTAGCCAGTGTAAACAAAATGTTTGAGCGGGCTATCATGTAGATACCTGCTGTAACCATGGTAGCCGCGTGGATGAGGGCTGAAACCGGGGTTGGGCCGGCCATCGCGTCTGGTAACCAGGTAAACAATGGCAGCTGTGCAGATTTACCGCAGGCACCTATGAATAAACATATAGCGATAATCTCAACACCTTTTTTTGATGTGGCGATAGCAGGCAATACTTCTGAAAAAGAAAGACTGTTGTAGAAGTGAATAATGCAGAACATACCCAGCAAAAAGCCCAGGTCACCGATACGGTTCATTACGAAAGCTTTTTTAGCGGCATCGGCATAATCCGGATTGGTATACCAGAAACCAATAAGCAGGTATGAGCATAAACCTACACCTTCCCAACCGATGAACAATATCAGGTAGTTTGAACCTAAAACCAGCAATAACATGAAAAACACGAACAGGTTAAGGTAGGCGAAGAACTTACCAAAACCTTCATCATCGTGCATATAACCTATCGAGTACAGGTGGATCAGGAAACCAACACCGGTAATGATCAGTAGCATGATAGCGCTCAATTGATCGATAAGAAACGCGAAAGGGAATTTTAATGTACCAACGGCAAACCAGGTAAAATAGTTAACGTTGATAGGTACACCTGTTGATTTTACCTGGAAAAAAGCAGCGATGCTTAAACCAAATGATACTAATACCAGCAAACTGCCGATAAAGCCAATTACACTTTTTGATAATGAATTACGGCCAAGTCCGTTAATAATAAAACCAGCTAAGGGTAATATTGGAATAAGCCAGATTAATTTATCCATGTTCGATGTTGTACGTTTTAAGCGTTAAGCTATACGTGTTTAATTATCAGATCCGTCATCGACTTTTATTATCTACTCAAAAAGCAAATAGCTTCGTCTGTTATAATGACGTGTTTATATTCTATTTATCAGGATAACTTGTCAATCCAATTCCGAAATGGAAATTTCGAAATCCGAGATCAAAGTCCTACCATTTCAACCTGTTCAGTACGTTGATGTCTATCGAGTTGGTGTTGCGGTAAATCATTACGATGATAGCCAAACCAACTGCAACTTCGGCAGCGGCCAGCGCCATAATGAAGAATACGAACACCTGCCCGGTTGCATCGCCCCTGTAAACCGAAAAAGCGGTAAGCAAAAGGTTAACCGAGTTAAGCATCAACTCAACCGACATGAAGATCACGATAGCATTACGGCGGATCAATACGCCCATTACGCCTATAGCAAAAATGATGGTGCTTAATAAAATGTAGTGATTAAGCGGCACGGCGTGCATAGTATTTGTTAAACTTTCCATTATGCTGCTTTAGGTTCTTTTTCTTTAGTAGCCAATAACACCGCCCCTACCATTGCCGAAAGCAACAGTACCGACGATACTTCGAAAGGCAGTAAAAACTCATCAAATAATACCTTACCAAGGTTTTTCACCAAACCCAGATCAGGGTTTTGCAACAATACCGGGTTTGATGTACCAACCAGTTTAAGCGATGATGCTACGGCTACAGCTAATATGCCGCCGCCAAACACACCTGCCAGTTTCACCATAAAAGGCTTAACAGGTTCGCTTTCCTTATTCAGGTTGATGAGCATCAGTGTGTACAGGAACAGTACCAGGATGGCACCCATGTAAACAATGAAATTTACAATCGCCAAAAATTGCGCGTTAAGCAAAATGTAGTGAATGGTGAAAGTAAAAAAGGTAAGGATCAGATAAAGGATACTATGTACCGGATTTTTGGCCGAGATCACCAATATCGAAAAGAATATGGACAAAAATGCGATGAAGTAAAATGTACTCATGTTTTTATTTACAAAATACCTTTACCCTGTTAGGCAAGGCAAAGGTATAAAACTTCTTTATTGATTTAAGGGCGCCTCTACTAATTTGTCTTTACCGTAAATGAAATCTTTACGCAGGTAATCGGCAGGTACAATATCCCCGTCAAGGTAAATAGCTTCTTTAGGGCAGGCCTCTTCGCATAAACCGCAAAAAATGCAACGCAGCATGTTAATTTCATACACAGCGGCATATTTCTCTTCGCGGTATAAATGCTCTTCACCTTTCTGGCGCTCGGCGGCAGTCATGGTAATAGCTTCGGCAGGGCATGATAAAGCGCACAGGCCGCAGGCGGTACAACGCTCTTTACCATTCTCATCGCGTTTAAGCGAGTGCATGCCACGGAAGTTTTCAGAAAACTCACGTTTTTCTTCCGGGTAAGCGATAGTTACCGGCTTTTTGAAAAAGTGTTTCATGGTGGTTGATAAACCGCCCACAATAGCCGGCAGGTAAGCGCGCTCTAAAAAGTTGAGTGGCTTAACTTCCAGTACTTTTCTTTTATTACTTAATGGTTCCATTTAATTAATATCCAAAGTGTGTAAGTAATGTGCTGCCCACGCCGGTAAGCACTATGTTGGCAATGGCTAATGGTATTAAAATTTTCCAACCCAGATCCATCAACTGGTCATAACGGAAACGAGGGATTGTCCAGCGTACCCACATGAAGAAGAAGATAGAGAAGAATATTTTTCCGAATAATACAACTACACCAATGATAGCTGCAGGGTTAGCACCCAGACTTGCCGCAACATTATCCATAAACGGATAGTTGTAACCGCCCCAGTAAAGGGTAGCCATTACTGCCGATGAAATGAACATGTTGATATACTCGGCAAACAGGTAAAAACCTAATTTCATTGATGAGTACTCGGTATGGTAACCGCCTACAAGCTCGGTTTCGCACTCAGGTAAGTCGAATGGTGAGCGGTTGGTTTCGGCAAAAGCGCATACCAAAAACAGGATAAATCCAAGTGGCTGACGCCATACGTTCCAATGAAAACCATGTTGTTGCTCTGCAATTTCTTTCAGGGACAACGTACCGGTAAGCATTAACAGGGCGATGATAGATAAGCCCATCGAAATTTCGTAGCTGATATTTTGCGATGCAGCACGGATAGCACCTAATAACGAGTATTTATTGTTAGATGCCCAGCCACCTATCATAATGCCATAAACACCTAATGATACCACACCAAAAATGTACAATACACCTACGTTGATATCGGTAACCTGTAAGTTAAAAGTGTTACCGCCGATAGTTATTGCCGAACCCCATGGAATAACAGCAGAACCAATACAGGCAGTTAAAATAGCCAGCGAAGGGCCTACAATGAACAGAAAGCCTGTTGCGTTAGTAGGGATGATCTCTTCTTTCAAAAACATCTTACCACCATCGGCCAGAGGCTGTAAAATACCCCAGGGACCGGCACGGTTAGGGCCTATCCTATCCTGGAAAAACGCGGCTACTTTACGCTCGGCATAAGTTGAGTACATAGCAACAACCAGGCTGATAGCGAAGATCACTACGATCAATACGATACTGAATATTAATTGTGGCGTTTCCATTATAAGCGGGTCTCCCTTTCAAATTGTTCTTTATTAGCCTCGATCAATACCGGGTTGGTTTTAACAACCGGCAGCGGTGTAAACTCATAATGATTAGAGCTGATCACTGATTGATGAGATACTTTGCGTGGGCCTTCAATTACCCAATCGGCAGTTTTCTTTTTGTCGAAACGGCAGGTGTTGCAGATAAACTCTTCAACCTCGCCATAAACATCTTTACGGCCGGTTACCCTGATCACGTCTTCACCTTTGTACCATAAGGTAACTTTACCACAGCATTTATCGCAATCGCGGTGTGCCTCAACCGGTTTGGTGAACCATACACGGTTTTTAAAGCGGAAAGTTTTATCGGTTAAAGCGCCTACAGGGCAAACATCAATCACGTTACCCGAAAAATCGTTATCAACAGCTTTGCTGATATAGGTTGAAATTTCAGAATGATCGCCCCTGTTCAGGATACCGTGTAAACGGGTATTGGTGATCTGATCGGCAGTGAAAACACAACGGTAGCAAAGGATGCAACGGGTCATGTGTAACTGGATCTTATCACCGATATCAATTTTCTCGAATGTACGACGATCGAACTCATAACGGGTTTTGGCAGCGCCGTGCTCAAAGCCCAGATCCTGCAGGTGGCACTCGCCGGCCTGGTCACACACAGGGCAATCAAGCGGGTGGTTGATCAGCAACATCTCTACTACACCTTTACGGGCCTCAACAACCTCGGGCGAAGTGATATTTTGCACCTCCATCCCATCCATAACACCGGTACGGCATGAAGCCACCAGCTTAGGCATTGGGCGAGGGTCTTTTTCAGATCCTTTGGTAACCTTAACCAAACAGGTACGGCATTTACCGCCACTACCTGCCAGTTTAGAGTAATAGCACATAGCAGGCGGAACAATATCGCCACCTATCTGCCTTGCGGCATTTAGGATGCTTGTTCCGGGTTCTACATCAACGGTTATTCCGTCTATTGTTACTTTCATTGACATTTAATAATAACGTCGTTTGTTAATTTCTAAAATCTCTGTTTTTAAACCGAAGTTCAAAAACCTCCGTCGTTGCTAATCCAATTGCAAATTCGCCCTGTATAGTTGGGGATTGCTTCGTACCTCGCAATGACGCTTTATTATTTACGCAGTCTCCACAACTTTCAACGGATCAGCATAGTGTGCTATACCGTAGTTTCTTGAAGTTGCTTCGCTCGCGTTAGTTACATGCCACTCAAACTCATCCCTGAAGTGGCGGATAGCACTGGCCACCGGCCAGGCCGCAGCATCACCCAGCGGACAAATCGTATTTCCTTCAATTTTTTTAGATACATCAACCAGCAGGTCCATATCGCTCATTTTGCCATGGCCATACTCTAAGCGATGTAATACTTTCTCCATCCAACCAGTACCCTCACGGCAAGGCGAACATTGTCCGCAGCTTTCGTGGTGATAAAAACGGGCGAAGTTCCAGGTATTCCTCACAATACAGGCGTCCTCATCATAAGCGATGAAACCACCCGAACCCAGCATGGTACCGCTTACGAAACCACCGTCAGACAGTGACTCGTAGCTCATTAAACGGGCTTCGTTATTGATAGTTTTCAGGATGAGGTTAGCAGGCAAAATTGGCACTGATGATCCACCGGCAACAACTGCTTTCAGGCGTTTACCATTGGCAATACCACCGCAATACTCGTCCGAATACAAAAACTCTTCAACCGGTAAACCCAGTTCGATTTCGTAAACACCCGGTTTTTTCAGGTTACCACCAGCCGAGATCAGTTTTGTACCTGTGCTCCTGCCGATACCTATTTTAGCATACTCGTCGCCACCTTCATTAATGATAGGCACAACAGCAGCAATAGATTCTACGTTGTTAACCACTGTAGGGCAACCATACAAACCAGCGATAGCCGGGAATGGCGGTTTGATACGCGGGTTACCACGTTTACCTTCCAATGACTCTAATAAAGCGGTTTCTTCTCCGCAGATATAAGCACCACCACCTGGTTGAACGTAAAGTTCCAGATCGTAACCGGTACCCAATATGTTTTTACCTAAAAAGCCTTTTGCTTTCGCTTCCGCGATGGCACGCTCCAGGATCCTTACCTGCGGCATCATCTCGCCACGCAAGTAGATGTATGATGTATTTGCACCAAGCGCAAAGCTCGATACGATCATCCCCTCAATTAGCAAGTGAGGGATATAGGTCATCAAATAACGATCTTTAAAAGTTCCCGGTTCCGATTCGTCACCATTACAAACCAGGTAACGTGCAACACCTTCCGGCTTAGCCAAAAAGCTCCACTTCATACCTGTAGGGAAACCCGCACCGCCACGACCACGTAAGCCCGACTTTTTAACCTCCTCAACAATTTCTTCAGGGGTCATTTTCAATGCCTTCTCAACAGAAGAATAGCCACCTTTTGAGCGGTAAACATCAAATGTATTGATGCCGGGTACGTTTATATGTTCTAAAAGTAATTTCCGTCCCATAGCTTAATTCTTAGCTTTCGCTTTTAAATCACCAATCAGTTTATCTACCGACTCGTTGGTCAGGTTTTCATAAAAAGTGTACTCAGGGCCAATTTGCAGTACCGGGCCAAAGCCGCAGGCTGCAAGGCACTCCACCCCTCTCCAGCTAAATAAGCCGTCGGGAGTAACTTCACCTTCTTTTACACCAAGTGTTTCTTCAATATGATCCATGATCTTTTCGGCACCTACCAGGCAGCAGCCGCTTGTACGGCAAACTTCCAGTACGTACTTGCCTTGCGGGCGTAAAAAGTACATGGTGTAAAAAGTAGCAACCTCATATACCTCGATAGGCAGGATGCTTAAATATTCGGCAACCTTATCCATTGCAGGGGCACTCACCCAGCCAAACTCGGCCTGTACCAGGTGAAGGATAGGCAATAAGCCCGATTTTTGTTTTCCCTGCGGATAACGGCTAACTATCTCATCAAATTTGCTGATCAGTTCCGGCGAAAATTCAACCGGCTCCTGTGCTTCGTCAACTCTAAGCATCTAACTCTCCGGCTATAATGTTTAAACTACTCATGTTAATAATAGCATCTGATAATAACATACCGCGGCTCATTGGTGCATACATCTGGTAATTGATGAAACTTGGCCTGCGGAAATGCAAACGGTACGGTGAACGTCCACCATCATTAACCAGGTAGAAACCCAGCTCGCCGTTTGCGCCCTCAACCGAATGATAAACTTCAGTAGTTGGGGTTGGAATTTCACCCATCACAATTTTAAAGTGATAGATCAAAGCTTCCATGTTGTTATATACTTCCTCTTTTGGAGGCAGGTAAAATTCAGGTACATCAGCGTGGAAAATAGTGCTGTCCTCTTTATCAAGCTTGGCCAACGCCTGCTCAATAATCCTCATGCTTTGCCACATTTCTTCATTACGAACCAAAAAGCGGCTGTAAACGTCGCCTGTATCACCTACGGGTACTTCAAATTCAAAGTCTTCGTATGATGAGTATGGGTTCATCGCCCTTACGTCGTAATCTACACCTGTTGCGCGTAAGATCGGGCCTGTCCAGCTGTAGCTTAACGCTGTTTCGGCTGTTACCTCTGCTACACCGCGGGTACGGTCCACAAAGATCCTGTTACGGTTAAACAGTGTTTCAAACTCTTTAAGGGTTTTAGGGAAATTCTTTAAAAATGCGCGCAGCTTATCAAAAGCTTTGCTGTTAAAGTTACGCTCAAAACCGCCTATCCTACCGATGTTGGTTGTAAGACGTGAACCGCAAACTTCTTCATAGATCTCATAAATAGCCTCACGGTGCTCCATCATATACAAGAAGCCTGTGAAAGCGCCGGTATCTACACCCAATACACCATTACAAACAATGTGATCGGCAATACGGGCCAACTCCATTACAATTACACGCAGGTAATCGACACGTTTTGGAGTTTGAATATTTAAAAGCTTTTCAACCGTCATGTGCCAGCCCATGTTATTGATGGGCGATGAGCAGTAGTTTAAACGATCGGTAAGTGGGGTGATCTGGTAAAATGGCCTGTGTTCGGCAATTTTCTCGAAGGCACGGTGTATATAACCAATGGTTGATACGCCGCTAACAATACGCTCGCCATCCAGTTGGAGCACATTTTGGAACACACCATGCGTTGCCGGGTGTGTTGGCCCCAGGTTTAGGGTTGATAGTTCGCTTTGCGGATCGTTATCTGTAAATACAGGATGGTTTTGCATCAGTATTGTTTTTAGAGTCAGGAACTTTTAGAGTCAGGAGCCAAGAGATCAAGAGTCAAGACGGGAATTTGTCTTACTTCCTCTCTCTTATTTTCTATCTCTTACTTCTTGTTTCTCATTTTCTTGTTTCTATAATATACTATCTTCCGAAATAGAAGTCTTTCTTATCAACACGGTTAGGGTCTTCCAACGGAAACTCCTTACGCATCGGGAAAGCGGTCATATCATCTACGTTCAAAATACGGCGCAGATCTGGGTGACCATCAAATATTACCCCGAAAAAATCATAGGTTTCACGTTCCATCCAGTTGGCACCATCCCAAAGCACAGTAGCACTCGGAATATGCACATCACCATCAGTCAAAAACACTTTTACCCGGATGCGGGTATTGGTAGTAAGACTGTGCAGGTGATAAATAACCCCTATCTGTTTTTCCTGTTCAGGATAGTGGATAGCTGTAATATCTGTAAGGAAAGTGAATTTTAATTCAACGTCTGTTTTCAGGAAAGTTAACAGGTCGATGATCTGCTCGCGGCCGGTTTCAACTGTTAGTAGCTCGTATGGCTCACCAACAACGGTTACCTGGGTATCAAATTTATCGGCAATCGCCTTAATCAGTTGTTCGTTAGGGATCTTAGCCATTATTGGATTCCGTATTTAGCTAATAATGCCTGGTATTTAGGTTCGCTCCTTCTGCGTAGCGTTTCCGTTTTTACCAGTTCCTGAATATTCATAAAACCATCTATAATTGCTTCGGGGCGCGGAGGGCAACCTGGTACGTAAACATCTACCGGGATAACCTCATCAATACCCTGCAATACTGAGTAAGTATCAAATATACCACCGCTTGACGCGCAGGCACCAACGGCTATAACCCAACGGGGCTCGGCCATTTGCAGATAAACCTGACGCAGTACAGGGGCCATCTTTTTTGAGATAGTACCCATAACCATCAGCAAGTCGGCCTGGCGTGGCGAAAAGCTCAGCCTTTCAGCACCAAAACGCGAAAGATCATAGTGGGAAGCCATAGTGGCCATAAATTCGATACCGCAGCATGAAGTGGCAAAAGGCAAAGGCCACAGTGAATTTGAGCGTGCTATACCTATTGCTTTATCAAGCGAGGTAGCAAAAAACCCGGCGCCTTCAACTCCGGCAGGGGCATCAACTAATTGAATATCACTCATTGAACTATATTGATAGAGAAATCATCATTCGCAAAGCGCAAATAACGAGAGCAAATTTACAATAATAACGATGTAAAAGGTACACAATGGCCTTACGGGGGCTATATTTAGAATCGTTCTAAACTTAATCCCAATCCAGCGCGCCCTTCTTTATTACGTAGATAAAGCCTAATAAAAGGGTAGCCATGAAGATGAACATTTCAACAAGGCCGGTAGTACCTAATGCCTTAAAGTTTACAGCCCATGGATACATAAAAATAACCTCCACGTCAAACAGCACAAACAAGATAGCTACAAGGAAATATTTAATGGAGATTGGTGTACGGGCGTTACCTACTACTTCAATACCCGATTCGAAAGGGGTTAGTTTATCTTTAGTTTTACGTTTAGGGCCTATTTTGTGGGTAACAAACATGGTTGTTACAACAAAGCCTAACGCCACCAACATCTGAAATATGATGGGCAAATAATTAACTGGTAAACTGTGTGCTTCCATGCCGCAAATATACTAATGGATTAATAATAAAAAAGTATGTTTTGTGAGGTTATCAATCATTTCTCTTATTAATTATTAATCTTAATAGGCAATTGTACCGATTGGACAATTCTTGCTAAAACAGGATAGATATAAAACGTAAAAGGCCTCCCTATCCGGGAAGCCTTTTATTATACATTATACTTTCAATTACTTGCCTTTACCACCGCCGCTTTTGCGTTGGAAGTAGTTTAAAGCTTGTCTGTTTGTAGGATCGTTTTCACGTGCCTTAGTATAGTTTTCTGAAGCTTTAGCATCATCTTTCTCTTTAAACTCATAATAAGTACCTAAGTAAGCATATGCTTCGGCCAAATCTTTTTTGGCCCTTTCATCCGGAGCACCTTTAGCTACTGTAAGTTCAATGAATTTTTCGTAGAATGGTTTTGCTAAACCTTTAATGTTGTTACGGTCCGGTTCTTTGTAGTCATTTACATAAGCACGGAACTGGTATGCTGCAGCAACGTTAGGGCTTTTCTGGTTGATATAGCTAAATGCCGAATCAGCTTTAGTTAACAACGCGGTATCAGGTTTGCCACCTTTTATCTGACCTTGATAGCCGAAAAAGTAGCTTAAGCCTTCGCGCAGGTAATCATTCAAGGTTACGCTACGGCCACCTTTTAAAGTTACTTGCCTGTAAGCATCGCCAGCCTCAACATATTTCTTTTTACCATAATATGCTTTGGCAATTTCACCATAAACATCAACTTGGGTGCTATCAAGCTCTAAAGCTTTTTTCAAGGTGTTGATACCTACTGAATCCTGACCTGAAGCTAATTGCAAACGACCTTGGTACAGGTAATCGCGAGGGATGATACGTTTTGGATCAGCTTTTTGGAACCAGGTATTGATAGCAGTGATACCTGTAGGGTAATCCTTGTTTTCGTAAGCTGAATAAGCGATGTAGCGATAAACCCTTGCATTTGTGCTTGCTGATTTTGAAAGATCAGTTGCTACCTGTTGCAAAGTTTTATAATCACCGGCAAGGATCAAGAAATCCGCATAACGCATTTGCGACTCTACTGACTGATCTGTTAAGCTCAGGTATTGTTTGTAATGATCAACAGCTTCTTTGATTTTAGCTGACGCCATTTTAGGATCAGTTAATGACCAACGAAGATCTGTTTCAGCCCACTCACGGTAAGCAGGACCATAGTTAGGATTGATAGCCAAAGCATCTTTATATTGCTGCTCCGAACCATCAAAGTTATTGGCAAATTTGTACAATACACCTGTAGCAACTTTAGCTGCTGGGTTTTTAGGATCAAGTGCCGAAGCGTCTGAGTAGTTTGAGTAAGCTTCGTTACTTTTTAATACCGAACGGTAAGCATCACCTAAAGCGATAAGCAGGTCAACATCTTTCGCGTTGATGGCTTTACCTTTAGTTAATACAGCAATAGCAGCGTCTGCATCAGCAGGAGCAACTTTTTTATCTGCAGTTGTTGGTAACAGGTACGATAAACCTACATAAGTGTAAGCTTTGGTATCTTTTCCTGCCAACGTAGTAGCCTGGTTAAAATTTGTAGTAGCGCCAGCGTTATCTTTATCCAAACGGGCTACTGCACCTAAGCCTGCATAGTTTAAAGCTGATTTTGGGTTGGCGGCTATACCTTTATTGAAAACAACTTTCGCTGAATCTGAATAGTCCTGTTTAATGTACACCCAGCCTAAATAGAAAAAGTTTTCGTCTTTAGTTGGTTGGGTAGTAGTAAGGGTTTTGAGCATCGACTCTGCTTTTTGATATTGTTCGGCGTCAATAGCTTTTTTGGCGTCGGCAAGACTCTGCGCAAAAACTGATGATGAACCTAAAAATACCAGTCCTAATGAAGCCGTAGCTATTTTACTGATCACTTTCATCTTTATTTAGTTATAGTTTACTTTTTAAATATACTTCTCTCGGGGGGATAGAATCAGGCAATAAACCCGATTTTAAAATGATCCTCTGTCCGCGATCGTTCGCCAAAAAGTTGGTGAACCCTGCACCCAGGCCCGATTTATTTGTATTATTGATCATGTACAATCCCCTGCTTAAAGGGTACTGTTTTAAGACCATAGTTTCTTGCGAAGGTTTAAAATACTGATCAGGAAAGGCCTTATTAGCCTCATCCCTAACCCCAACAATATTTACCTTATCTACATAAGGCGCGTAATCTTTATCAGGGTCATCAAGCCAGGCAAAACCTACAATACCTATGGCATCTGTATGTTCGCTAACATACTTAATAACGTCTTTGTTTGATTTAAGCGCGTAGATATTTTTCTCCTTCAATTGCTGGTTGCCCGAAAAATCTTTCAAATACCTTACCAGGCTCGAATTTGGATTATCAAAAACAATTGTTTTGTTCTGAGTCTCCTGCCCGTTAAGCATCTTTTTAAGAGCACCCACGGTTATGGTAGTATCAACAGACGCTTTGTTTACAATAAGAGTAACAGCATCTGTTGCAAAGCGTACCACCTCGGGTATCAGTCCATATTTTTTAAGGATATCCTTTTCGGCCGGTTTCAAATCCCTTGATAGTACCGCTACACGCACACTATCATTGAGCAGCATGTTCACAGCTTCATTCTCGGTTTTATAAAGCATGTTGATATGCGCATCGGGATTGAGGCTTTCAAATACATATTGCTCCTGACTTATGATGGGAGAAAATGAATCATCAACCACAAAGGTTACCTTGCCCGATTTATATGTATCGTTAGAAATGTGCTTATCTTTTTTTCGTTCACATGACTGGAGCGCTACGCCCACTGCAAGTACAAAAAAAACATAAAATGAAATAGCGCTATTCTTCACCAACATATTGATCTTTCTTAAATAATCTTGAAAACCGAAGGATGGCATATCCTATCACAAATAACCCAAAAAGAATTCGCTGGTAGTGTTCCAGCTGTATGGGAAGGGCGTCCCAAAACATAATCATGATGCCTAAAGCTATAAAACAAACTAAGGCACAAGCTCCTAAAATAAGCGAAAACCGCCTTTGGGGCGATTTTCGCTTTGAATTATAATTAAAATGCATTGTTTACTCTTCAGATGCTAAAGTAAAGCTGATTGGAACGCTGTACTGTACACGAACCGGACGACCGTTCTGAATACCAGGTTTCCATTTTGGTGAATTTTTCAATACACGAATAGCTTCCTCATCGCAACCGCTACCAATACCACGTACAACTTTGATATCGGTTAACGAGCCATCACGTTCCACAACGAAGGTACAAATTACACGACCTTGTACGTTGTTTTCGCGGGCTACGGCCGGATACCTGATGTTTTTACTTAAGTAAGCACCAAATTTTTCCAAACCGCCTGCAAACTCTGGAACCTGCTCAACCGATGTAAAGATCTGGTTAGGGTCGGCTTCAACAACTTGCTTAACGTCTGAGTTACCTACCGGCTCATCAATCCTGATGTCGGCGTTAGGGTCACCCTTTTGGTCTTTCTGGCCTGGATCCGCAACCGCAAGTTCTTTTACAGTTGGTGGATCTTTTTCTTTAACCTCGTTATCCGGTTTTACAATCGGAGGAGGGAAACGTACCTGGTCAACCTTCGGTTTTGGTGGTTCCGGAGGTGGCGGAGGTGGTTTCTTGGTTTGATCTACGGGAGGAGGAGGCAACAGCACCACGTCTGTTATCTTCACTTTCTCCGGTGCTTTAGGAATGAGACCTTTTAGTTTGTTAATAATAGTTGGCAATGAAATGATGAAAACAAATAATGCTACTGCGATCATCAATGCCCTAAGCGTGTTTTTTGAGTTATCTCTTCTTAACTCATAAGCACCGTAGTTTTTATTGCGGCTATTAAAAACAACGTCGATCCATTCTTGCTTAAGTATGTCTAATTTTGATCCTAACATCTTTTAGGCTTTAATGGTTAATTAACGTTATTTAATATAAAATATTATTGGTAAAGACCGTCTCTTTTCAAGATCTCAACTTCGGCCGGGAATATATCAACTATAGCGTAAACCTGTACTCCGGTGATGTTTATCTCATCTAATACAGAAACCACGTTTTTATAGTTTGATTTATCACTTGGCTTAATCAAAACGATCATAGGTTTGCCGGTAGCAGTCATAATGTCCTTGCCTTTTTCAACAAGTAACTTACGCAGGCCATCTTTACCATAATTATCCACAGTTGGAGCTGATTTTCCTGCTTCACCAAGGTACCATTCAAATTTATCGTTGCTACCTAATAACAACGTTAATGATGATGATGCTTTTACAGCCAGCTGGTCTTTTGTTTTTTCATCCTTATCAGGCATATTCAAGTCCATCGCTTTTGGCTTGGACAATGTTGTTGTCATGATAAAGAATGTGATCAGCAAGAAAGCCAAATCCACCATCGCGGTTAAATCGATACGGGTTGATTGCTTTTTACTTCTAACCTTCCCGCCTTTGTGTTTGCCTCCCCCGGAGGTATCTAATTCTGCCATGATTTCTTATTTTTTACCACCACTAACTGCGGTGATCAAACTGAATTTATTAACTTTTTGCTTTTGCAAAATATTGATCACGTCCTTTATAACCGGGTATGCTTCTTTGTTATCGCCTTTAATAGCTATACGCATTTGCACCTGGTGCAGCGCTACGGTAGCTTTACGGGCTTCACGGATCCAGTTAAACAACTCGTTGCTTACAGAATCGCGGGGAATACCTGGTTGGGTAAACTTTTTCTGGTCTTCAACTGATAAAGCCAGAAACTGTTTTAACTGATTCATTGGCACGCCAAATGAAGCGGTGGTCGTAAATCTTTTAATCTCTTCAGGAGTGAACGTTGTTTTATAAATTTCACCCATCTGGGTTAACGTAGCCCTGCGAAGATCAGTGCCTTCAATTCCGAAGAAAGCTTTGTCTTTACCTACAGAGATAGTAGCAAAGTTTTCGTCAGGAACGGGCTGCTGGATAGAAGATTTCGGCACATCGATCGGAACCGGTTCTTCGGTTCTTGGCTTTGCCGTTAATATAAAGAAAGTTAACAGCAGGAACGCCACGTCGCACATGGCGGTCATGTCAATTGCTGTACTCTTCCTTGGAACTTTTACCTTTGCCATTTTTATCTCTTTTTAAAATATATAGTGTTATAAGCTATTAATCATCCGGCCCTAAAATTGAGGCCGGAAACCACTAATATATTTTACCTGCTGTTTTTGTGTGAAGCAGCGAATGTTTGAACGATGCTGAAACCAGTTTCGTCGATAGCGTAAGTCAATTTATCAATTTTCGAAGTAAATACGTTGTACATGATAATTGAGATAGCTGAAGTACTGATACCTAATGCAGTGTTGATCAAGGCTTCTGAAATGTGAGCAGAAAGTTCGCTTGGGTTTGGAGCACCTGCAGCAGCAAGAGTTGAGAACGCACCGATCATACCGATTACTGTACCTAACAAACCGGTTAATGTACCGATAGATACCAGGGTAGCAATGATAGTAAGGTTTTGCTCAAGCATTGGCATTTCTAAAGCTGTAGCTTCTTCGATGTCTTTTTGGATAGCCAAAGTTTTTTGATCTACGTCAAGGTTTGGTTCAGCTTCCATTTCGCTGTATTTTTTAAGAGCCGATTTGATAACGTTAGCAACAGAACCTTTTTGTTTGTCGCACTCAGCAGAAGCTGCAGAGATGTTACCAGAGTTTAAAGCAGCTTGAACTTTTCTAACGAAAGCGTCAACACTACCTGAACCAGAAGCTTTGCTGATAACAACAAAACGCTCGATAGAGAAAACGATCACCATTAATAAAAATGACATGATCAGAGGTACAATTACACCACCCTTGTGTACAGTTCCGAAGATATCGGCTGGGTTACCTTTTTCAACATCACCACCAGCGAAGTGGCTTGGGTCACCTAAAATGAAAATGAATATACATACAGATACAGCGATACAAATTGGAATAGTCAAAGAAGCAAACATGCCCGATGCACTTGAGCTTTCTTTCTTAACAGGAGTAGTTGGTTTTGTTGGTGCGTTTGCCATTACTTTTGAATTTTTAGTTTTTGTTTTTGTTTATTTTATAAGTTAGTTAAAATGCGCTGTTAGTTGGGAATAACAAAAATAGAATTTTATTGAATTAAAAAAACCATTTATGTTATTCTTTACAATTTTTTAATACAGAATATCATTCTGTATCGGGTTGGTGTTTATTAACGCAACATTACAAATTTATTGTGTGTTGCCAACACAATTATTTGCAATGAAAACCATTTTTTTTAAAAATAGCAAGTGATAACACATAAAATTTATGTTACCAAGCCAAAATTGTATCGTTTTTTAAAAAGTTGGTAATAAAGCTACGATACATTTAACTCAGCCGTAAGGTTTGTAACGCTGAGTTGCATTTTTTGTTTAGGATACATTTATTTTAGCGACGGCCTTAAACAAAAGTTTATAAATTTTAGATATGGTTAGCCGCCTGCTTTTTTAGCCTTGTAACCATCTGTTTGGAGTAAAGTTAAAATTTTATCCCGGAAATCGCCCTGTATCAATATTTCGCCGTCTTTTGCCGAGCCGCCTACGCCGCATTTGGTTTTTAGTTTTTTACCAAGGCTTTCCAGATCAGCATCGGTACCTATAAAACCGGTAATACGGGTTACCAGTTTACTGCCGCCTTTACGATCAAGGTATATTTTCAAATTTTGCTGCTGCGGCGGTAATGTTTGAGCCTCCCCTCCCCCATCTTCCTGGTAGTGAAAATCAGGGTCGGTTGAGTAAACTACGCCTGTAAAGTTTTTTTTAGCCATGCCAATCAGTTTTTATATTGTGAACCAACTATAACTTTTAATGAATTGGGCAATATATTGATATCTACCCCGGTACCCGCCATTTGCGGTTCGCCATCCAGGTGAATGGGGCCGGTATGTTCTCGTTTTATAATAATTTGCTTTCCACGGATGATCTTTACGTATTTTGAGCTTTCGGTAGCTTTTAATATCATTCGCATACTCATTTCCGGAAACCTCCATAAGGGGAAGGGTTTGATCACGCAAACATCCAGCAAACCATCCTGCAAACTGGCCTTTGGCGAAATATGCACATTATTACCATATTGGGATGAATTGGCTATGCTGAGCATAAATGCTTTGTAATCATATTTATTACCATCGATATCTAAATGATAGTTTTGAGCCTCATAACCCATCACCTCTTTAATAGATGATTTAATATAGCTGATAAAGCCCCTTTTTTTACCATGCGAAAAGATCTCGCTGATATGGGCATCAAAGCCCATGCCTGCCATATTAAAAAAAGCCTGTCCGTTTATCCTCGCCGAATCGATCAGTTCTACCCTACCCGAGGCCAGGTTTTTAATAGCTTCTTTGGTATCCATGGGGATGCCCAAAAACCTCGCGAGGCCATTTCCTGATCCAAACGGCACAATGCCTAACGATGTTTCGGTACCTACAATGGCCGATGCTACCTCGTTCACTGTACCATCGCCGCCAACGGCCACTACTGTATCAAATTTACCTATCGCTTCACCAGCAATAACGCGTGCGTGGGCTACCCCATCGCTAAATGCTATAACCGGCTCAAGCACACCGGCATCAATTGTTTCACTGATCAGTTCAGGTACCCCGTCCTTCTTCTTCCCGCCCGAAATTGGGTTAATTATAAATAACGCTTTCCGTTTCAACTATATATCTTATTTCAATCGTCAAAAGTAAATGTATTTCCGGCTTTATGAAATTTGTTTTATTTTTACCGCCCGAATGTGGACTGATTTAATGTTCCCGAATACCCGGAACCGGATTGCAACCACGTAAAAAAGTGCTAAAACCATGCTTCTCTTTTACACCGATCCGCGCATAAACCCTTCCGCATCTAACTTAATATTACTTATTTAAAATTTATGTCATATTTATTTACTTCAGAGTCCGTATCAGAAGGTCACCCGGATAAAGTAGCTGATCAGATCTCGGACGCGCTGATTGATCATTTTTTAGCATTTGATGCCGAATCGAAAGTTGCCTGCGAAACGCTGGTAACCACAGGCCAGGTTATTTTAGCCGGCGAAGTAAAATCAAAAGCCTATTTAGATGTACAGAAAATTGCCCGTGAGGTAATTAACAAAATTGGGTACACTAAAGGCGAATATATGTTTGATGGCAGCTCGTGCGGGGTGCTATCGGCCATTCACGAGCAATCGCCCGATATTAACCAGGGTGTTGACCGTAAAGCAAAAGAAGAACAAGGTGCCGGCGACCAGGGCATGATGTTTGGTTACGCTACTGTTGAAACCGACAACTACATGCCTTTAGCGCTTGATATCGCTCACGCCTTATTAATTGAGCTTGCAGCTATCCGCCGCGAAAACAACGAGATCAAATATTTACGTCCTGACGCAAAATCGCAGGTTACTTTAGAGTATAGCGACGATAACAAACCACAACGCATCGACGCCATCGTGATCTCGACCCAGCACGATGATTTTGACGAAGAGCAAGCCATGCTGGCCAAGATCAGTGCCGATATCATCAGCATCCTGATCCCTCGTGTTAAAGCTAAATATCCTAAATACGCGCACTTCTTTAACGATAATATTAAGTATCACATCAACCCAACCGGTAAATTTGTTATCGGCGGGCCACATGGCGATACCGGCTTAACAGGCCGTAAAATTATTGTTGATACTTATGGTGGTAAAGGTGCACACGGTGGTGGTGCATTCTCTGGTAAAGATCCATCAAAGGTTGACCGCTCGGCTGCTTATGCTACCCGTCACATTGCTAAAAACCTGGTTGCTGCCGGTTTGTGCGATGAGGTATTGGTACAAGTATCATACGCTATAGGCGTTGCACAGCCAATGGGTATTTATGTAAACACTTACGGTACTGCCAAAATTGATTTGCACGATGGCGAGATAGCTAAAAAAGTAGAAGGCATTTTCAACATGACCCCATACGCTATCGAAACCCGCTTTAAACTGCGTAACCCTATTTACAGCGAAACCGCTGCTTACGGTCACTTCGGCCGCCCTAACGAAACCGTTACCAAAACATTTGTTGGTCACGATGGCGGCAAACTTGAGCGCGAAGTTGAATTGTTTACCTGGGAAAAACTTGACTATGTTGACCAGGTGAAAGCAGCCTTCGGGTTATAATATTTACACCATATATAATATAATAGGTATAGCAATAGCGACGGGGCAACCTGTCGCTATTGTTGTTTAAAGGCTTTTGCCGGTGACTGCTTCTCTCCACACCATATTCCCAACAGGAATATCAATGTGTTACTTTAACACAATCTTGTTACCCTACCTACTTTTTAATTCAAGTAATAAATACATACATTTATCGCATAATAAAACCTTCACAATTTTTTAATGCACGCTAACACCCGTAATGCCATTATTGCCATTATTTATTTTGCCGTTTCCGGGTTAGTTACCGCCTGGTTTATTGGGCAAAAGTTTGGCTACCTGGCCTCGCCGCTCACCATCCTGTTTTCAAATTTTGTATCGGTATTTAAATGGGCTGCAATAGTTGTAGCGGCCATATTGCTACTTGAAGGCAATAAGTGGGAATTTATAAGGCGGATAGGCTTTGCTTGCTTTATGGGTACCTGTATGCTGCTCAGTATTTTTATTACCCGCCGCCTCCACATTGATAGCTGGCAACAATTCACCTACCCTGTATTTTTGGCTTTATTTGTTATGACGGTATTATGCTACGCCGCTGTGTACCGAACCGGGCTATCCATTAAATGGTTTCTTGGCTGGATAATTTGCCTAATTATAGGCATTGTATTGCAAACCCAGGTTGTACTTGGATTACACCCCTCACTTGTAACAAATACGGTGTCTCAATTTTTCGTTTGTCCGGAAGAAGGTAAGAACTCCTAACCTATTGTTTAATAATGGCAACTATGTTAAACATCTGCTTACTTACAACCAGCTGGGGCTCCGAACTGATAGTTTAGGTAAAGGTTCAGCCAAAGATAAATCGAGGATAGGGTGGTGTGAATTTATCTGTTGTTCCGGTGGTTACGGGCATAAAAAATGTATTTTATTTATTGCTTATTCGCTAATTAGGAAGAGTTGCCATATAGACGTCAGCAATAGGTTTGCGGACAATTTACAAAGGTCTATTTGAAAAGCTATTTTATTTTCTTATAACATTTAGGATTAATATCAAGACTATCTGTATTTATTTTATAATAAAAATCATACAGTTTTCTATCAACTTCGTAATCTTCAAAAATCGAATCTTCGACAAATAAATCAAATGTCACTTTAGTAACTTTTGAGAAATCAATGGGTAAGTTTTCTTGCTTTATAATTTCGATTAACTTCAAAAACACATCGTCAATATCTTCTAAAAACAATCCTCCAGAAGACACATTTGAATTAAAAAATGGCAACTCGTTAATTGTATCCACAAGAACCTGCAACAAATTAAAACTAATATTTCTCTTTGAAATGTACGCTATTATGTTCACAAGAAATTTAGAATTAGGATAGAGCCAATTAAGAACCTTATATCCATACGAAAACTTAAAGTCATTGGGAGAACTAAACCAGCCAATCAAAGGCATAGTGATTCTGAAATTTGAATCCGATTTGTTATTAATTATTTCGATTAAATCATTAAGTTCATTGTATTGCAATGATTCAATATCGCTTATCGCCTTATCTACTATATCAACATATACATCGGATTCATCATTATCTATCTTTCTTGGCAAATAAATTGGTTGTATCAATGATGGAGTGCCAATCTTTGTCGGCTCCAAAAATCTAAAATATTTTAGTTCATGCGTAAAATCGATTATCTGCTTTGACAATCTTAATATAATTTTTACCTGATGAGAATATTTATTAAAAAAATCTGGTGATTCATCATTGTCGTATAGCACAAACGATTCATTCTTCCATTTATCAAGTATATGTTTTGAAATTTTATAATATTGATAATTTGTGAGTAACTGCTTAGAAAAGTGAAAGAAAAATAGTGGTTGGAAATGAATTTCTTCGTTTTCTAAATCTCCGATTGTTTTCACCTCAAATTTTCCGCCTTTGTTAATCATTGGTATTGGCCACTCTTCTATAGTAACAATATCAATTAAATCATATACTGGAATTCGATTGAAATATATTAATTGAGCAATGGCATAAAGCCGATCTGCAATAGATTTGTCATTGATTTCCCTCTCATATTCAGCTTTAATGTATTTAAGATACTGATTCCAGAGCTTTCTTCCCCAATTATCATATCTATCAATAAATTCAGTTCTTGAAAGATCCAAAGATTTGAGCCCCTGTTTGCTAAAATTCATCACAATTTGATTTAATACATCATTGCAACCGCGAAGTTGTTGATCACAATAATTTTTCAGATCAATTAATGATGAATAAACATCGCTATCTTCAGTATCACCATCTACTTGAATTATCCTACCATCCTGATATGTACTAAATGTGACAGAATTAATTGAACGGTGCTTCTGCCATTCCATATATGAGCGACTATTTTTGGGAGCAACGAATTTCCAAATTAGATATGGAGTTCGGTCTTGACTTATGTCTAATAAATCAATCAATCTTACATAAACAGCTAAGGCTTTTAAATTGACGACTTCGCCAGATACCGAATAATTAGTCGGATATAGTACGTTATCCTCTATGCTTTTAAACTCTAGCCAATGTCCCTCACAAGTTTTAGCAGTGGCCTCTCCAAGGCCTCGATTAATGTTTTTAAAATAATTTCTTATACGCTGTCCACTACGAATTGCATGCGTATTTCTTACGTATTCTTGCCAATCAAATAATGATATGTTATCAGATTTTGATTTATTTAGGCCGTCAATATAGTTTTCAAATTCAGACTCTTCATTATGCAACAATGCATAATCACCTTTAGAAAAGCCGCTTCTCAAATTACCTGTTTGAATATATTCTTTTTCAACCTCTGATACAGCCATTCCCCAATCGTGTCCATATAATGACAATGATAAAATCAGCAATTCAGATGAATTGAGGTTATTAATCAATTTCTCGCCTAATAATTCATCCGCAACATAAAACAGTCTATTTAAATGATAATCAACATCATGTGGCGTGTACTCGGGAAACAATAAACTAATGAACCTAACTTCTTTACTTATTAAATCAGCAAATTGACTTAGTACCTGTAAATAATCTAAAGTAGCACTACTATTTTTCTCATTTTTCTTTAATGCTTTAATAATCTTCGAGTCAGGTAAATTTTTTATCATAAATTAACTATTGTTCAAGATTCAGATATTGTTATTTATTAAAAACTTCTAATGTGTAATTTTTTTTTATAATAATAAAATAATAGAGAGAATCCCTGCTCCAACAAGCAAATTCACTACTTAGCATGGTTATCACAAGGCACAGCCTTGCGGTAGCTCAAAAGTCCTAATCCGCTTCAAATTCTCAACTTTTCTCACTATCTTCACACAAAATTTAATCTCTTATCACAAAAAATGAAAAAAGTCCTGCTCATGTGCGCAGCCGCACTGGTTATTTTTGGTTGCGGTAGTAAAAGCAATAACCCAACTCCTACAAACAAGCCTGATTACAAATCCCTTATAATAGGCAAATGGGTAAACGAAAAAGATACAATTTACGAGTATACCAACAATAAACTGACCCACACTACTGTAGTAAAAATCATTGCTAATACTTATGTAGAATATAAAGCTGACGGAACAGGGGCTGATCATTGGACTTACCTCATTCCATTTACGTATACCATAACAGATAAAACCGTTAGTTATAAAATACCTCCAATTCACGATAATGGCAGTACTTATCCTGCAAGTGAGTATAGTGAAGAAATTAAAATGCTTAACGGAACACAATTTGTAACACGTTATGAAAACGTAGACACCGATCAGCAAGGCAACGTATATAAAGAAGTTGAAATGGACTACTATACCAAACTTACTAATTAAACTACAGTCAAAACATAAACAAAAAGCCCCATGCGTTGGCATAGGACTTTTTATTTGACACTGGTTTTAAAATCAATTTATGTTGTGCTAGTTCCAAAATATCAGCCTCGCCAAAAATCACTATCTTTGCACCCTTACAGGCGAAATTAAAGTAACAGTGGAGCAGCAAATAACAACAACCTGGGAAAAAGGCTATAACAACTACGGGCCCTGGCTTAAAGAAAAATACAAAGGCCATCGCGTTTTTAAAGTAATTGTTGATGGCGGCTTTACCTGCCCCAATCGCGATGGATCAAAAGGTTATGGTGGTTGTACTTATTGCAATGTTGATTCGTTTACCCCATCGGTTAGCAGGAATGCCCCTACTGTTCGCCAGCAGGTTGAAGAAGGCATGGAGCGCGCACGCAAAGGCAACAAGGCCGATAAGTTTATCATTTACTTTCAGCCCAATACCAATACCTACGCCCCGGCGCATTACCTTAAAATGATGTACGACGAGGCGCTGAGCTACGGCACCGAAGATATTGTTGGCCTATCGGTAGGTACCCGCCCCGATTGTATCGACGCCGAAAAGATAGCCCTGCTTGAAAGCTATACCGACCGTTTTGATGTAGACCTGGAAATGGGCATGGAAAGTATCTATAACGATACCCTCAATCAGATCAACCGCGGCTGTAGCCACGAAGAGTTGATAAAAGCCCTTAAACTTGTTGAGAACTCCAAACTGGATATCTGCGTGCATACCATTTTCGGCTTCCCCTGGGAAACTAAAGAAATGATGCTGAAATATGCCGACGAAATAAACCGTTTCCCGCAAATAAAATTTGTAAAATTCCACCACCTGCACATTGTTGAAGGCTCGGTGATGGGCGTTAAATACAAACGCGAACCTTTCCACCTGTTCAGCATTGAAGAGTATGCCGACTTTTTGTGCGAGTTGCTTCCGCTTGTCCGTCCGGATATCGTGATCCAGCGCCTATTTGGCTTAAGTGATCGTGAACTGCTTATCGCACCTAACTGGGGTTTGAAAAAATCTGAGATCCAGTATTTTATTGATCAAAGGATTTTGAGCAAGGGCGTGGTGCAGGGGAGCGCGCTGTAAAGCATCTCTAAAACAAGTCATTGCGAGTAGGCAAAAGCCGAGGCCTCTGAAGGATATATGACATTAAGCGGGATGGCCTGTCATCCTGAGCTTGTCGAAGGTTCGCGCGTAAAGGCCCTGCCCACCATGCTTCGACAAGCTCAGCATGACACCCTTTTTTAATCAGCCTGTGGTCGGTGTTTTCACCATACCACACGACTTACGCCCTTTGAAACGAAAACAATAGCCGATGAAAGTGGTGCGGTGAAAACACCGACCACAAGCTACAACTGAATACATCAATCCTAAAAATCCACCAAATCCCGGTTCAGACAAAATCGGTGTAATCAAAACCCAATCGGTGTAATCCCAAAAACCACTTAACGAATAAGCAAATCCCCTTCCCACTTCGAACTGCTACTGCTACTAAAAACTGCAACTTTCACAACTGTTACCTCTATACAATTGGTATCCCTTTTGCCTTAATTTGCGTATAAGTAAATTGATCTAAAAGTTAAAACACGTTAGTTTTGTCACAAAGAGCGCAATCCAATTACATTCCGGCTTTAACAGGGGTTAGGGCAATGGCGGCATACCTGGTTTTTATATCGCATTTTTCATATGTATTTGATGAAAAATTTCCCCACTCTGTGCAACGGTTCTTCAACGAGTTTCACATCGGGGTAACTATTTTCTTTGTGTTATCGGGCTTTTTGATCGCTTTCAGGTATTTTGATAGTTTTAAGCTTACTAAAGATTGGTTTAAGCAATACCTGAAAAACCGGGTGGCGCGTATTTACCCCATGTACGCCATATTAACTGTTGGCGCGTTCATAGCATATCATTTTACGCAAAACCAAACGGTAACAGCAGGCCAGAACCCGGCCATGATGTTTGGGCTGAATATTGTTTTCCTTCGGGGATTTTTTGATCAGTTTAAGTTTACGGGGATAGCCCAAGGCTGGTCGCTTACGGTGGAGGAATGCTTTTACTTTTCGGCGCCTTTCATATTCCTCATCGCAACCAAATACAAAAAATTTTATATCCAGCCTATAGCAGTTACGGGTTTGGGCGTTTTGTTAGTGCTGGTTTTTAGCCATATTGATTGGTTTGGCTTTTTTGGCAATTTCACATTCATGATGCTTTATACCTTTTTAGGTAGATGTTTTGAGTTTTTCGCGGGCATTCAACTGGCCCTGATAGTTCGTAAACAAAAGCTGGACGGGACGAGCAAAAAGAAGTTTACTTACCTGGGTTTCGGGTTGATCTTCTTTTGTGTCTGGATCATGTCTACCCTTACCATCCCGCAAGGATATGAGGCCGGTTTGCATAACCCTTGGGGGATTGTTACTAACAACTATTTGTTGGCTATCTCAATAGCAGTGTTCTTTTACGGCCTACTTACCGAAACTACCCTGCTTAAAAAGTTTTTATCGCATCCGTTTATTGAGTTATTGGGCAAAAGCTCGTACATATTTTACCTCATCCATTTGGGCTACATGTACAACTATATTCACGAGGGCATGAACAGCCTTAACGATCACGTTTTTGAATTATACGACAAATGGGGTGTAGATTGGCATTCGCCGTTTGAGTACGATAGTCTGAACCTTTTATACGCGTTCATCGTTTTAAATATCATTTCAGTTACGCTGTTTAAACTGATTGAGGAACCACTAAACCATTATATCCGTAAATCTGATTTCCTGATCAAGAATAAAGCACGTAACCCCGAAAATGAATCGGCAAAAATTAAGGCTTAACTATATTTTTTGATGGTGAAGAATTTGAACAAATTACTGCTTATAACTTTTGGAACACTGCTTTTATTTGCAGCTACCCCGGCATTGGCCCAACACAACTCCGAAGTTAAAACAGAAAAAGACACTACGGAGACTGAGGAAAAAACCAACAGCGAGGATGAGGTTTCAACAGCACTTAACATTAAAAGCAAGGATGGTTCTTTTGGTTCTACAGCATCATTCAGCTTTGAGGTAAAAAACAATTACGATACCAACCAGGAAGGCACCATCTCGTACGTGCTCACTACCGAAAAGGGGCAGACGGTTAAAACGCTATCAAAAGATGTTAACCTCGGCAAAAAAAGCACCACCAAATTTGATTTCGATATTCCGGGATTAAAAACTGGCTTTTATAAGCTCAATATGATGATCAATGTAAGCGATTATGACGATACCACCCGTCGCGCTTTTGGCATCAGGCCCGATGAAATTAAATCGCAATACGCTAAACCTGCCGATTTCGATCAGTTTTGGCAAACTGCTAAAGATGAACTGGCCAAGGTAAAACCCAACTACAAAATCACCGAAAGACCCGAAATGAACACCGATAACCGCAAGGTGTACGAGATAGAAATGAAATCGCTCGATAACCTCACCATCCGCGGTTACATGACGGTGCCCATCAGCAAAAATAAAGACAAGAAATTTTCGGTACTTTTAGGTTTGCCCGGCTACCAGGTTAAGTTATACCCAATCGTTGGTCTTGACCCCGACCTGGTGATCATCACCTTAAACACCCGCGGGCAAGGCACCAGCCGCGATGTGATCCACACCGAGCGCGACGCCTTTATCTCGTACCACATCGAGGATAAAAACAAATACGTAATGCGCGGCGTGATCATGGATTGCGTTCGTGCGGTCGATTTTATATATGCCCAGCCCAATTTAAGGCATGATGAAATTTTAGCTACCGGTGGTAGTATGGGTGGATACCTGTCTATCGCGTTAGCTGGATTAGATCACCGGATTACCCTTTGTTCGGCTCAAAACCCTATCATGAGCGATATCCGAAATTTGGTAGGCGCTGTAGAGTGGCCTATTAACGATATCAAAAAATACGTATTGGGCAAGCCCGGCGTAACCTTCGACCAGGTGCTGAACAACCTTGATTATTACGATACCAAAAATTTCGCCACAACGATAAAATGCCCAACCATACTGGGTTTAGGCCTTTTGGACCCATACGTACCACCAAGCAACGGTTACTCTGTATATAACTCGTTACATACCGAAAAACGCGTATTGGTATTTAAAAACCTTGCCCACGAAGTAAGCCAGGTTTATAAAGACTACGAGGGCCGGTGGATGCGCGACACATTTGGATTATTTTAGCACGATTTTAAGCCTATTATAGTATGACCCTAAAAACTACTTTATTAAAATATATACTCACCCCTGCCCTCCTTTGTTCACTTTTTGTGCGCGAGAGTTTTGCAGATGGTTTCCCGGTGAGGCCGGGGCGAATCTCGCTGTCCCCATCGGCAACTTACTTTTTTGCTAATAAGGCCTGGGATGCCAATAGCCATAAAGGATCCTTTGATGATAACGGAAAATTCACATCCTGGAGTTACTCTCTTTATTCAGAATATGGTATCAGTCGTAAGTTTACCTTGTCGGTACTTGCGCCCTATGTAATGAACAATTTCAGCAGCGACCAGGGTACGTTTAAAAGCTCTGGTTTCCAGGATCTGGAAGTGGGTATCAGGTACTACCTGGCCAATATCAATTACAAATACTATTTCAGTATAAAAGCTACCGCCATTTTACCAATGTACACCAATACCACTTTGGGCTACAACCAAAAAGGCGGCGAAATTAAACTGGCCTTCGCGGGCAGCGGGCACTTGTTTGGTAAAAACTCGTTCTTTATTTTGGAGAACGGCGTGCGCGAATATTTTGGCTACGAAGCCGTTTTCCAGGATAGGTATAACGCCACTTACGGCTTAACGTTGGATAAAAAATTCAAGGAGCAGATCTCATTAAGCTTTGGCGGTTTTTATGCAAGCAGTATCAATAAAGATTTTAACGTGAACCCGAGCGCCAGTAAAAACTTTGCCTTTAACCAGGTATCATTTAGTTACGGGCATTCGTTTACCAAAAACCTTTCGCTGTTTTTAACCGGTGGTCATTTTATTACCGGCAGGAACACCGGCGCAGGATCAAGCGTTTCAGCCTCACTTAATTACCGTATAGATACCCGATAATTTTTTTGTACTTTAGCCTTATCATCCCCTTTTTATTGTGAACGTTATTAAATCCCCTAAAGCCCTATTGGTTGGCGCTGCGCTATTGTGTACAGGCATGTTACATGCTGCAGTTAAACCTATTTTGCACAAAGTTGCTAACGACGAAGAAGTGAGCACCACGCTTACCCCGCGCAGTAAAGACGCGCTTTTCAGCAACAACGCCTCTTACACCTTCGATGTAAAAAACACCTACAATACCGTGCAGGAAGGTAAGGTATCGTACCGGGTTACCACGCCAACCGGTGTATTGGTAGCTAAAGATTCGGTAAAGGTTAAGATATCCGCCCGAGGCAGCAATAGCTACAACTTCAATATCCCGGCCATGAAGCCCGGTTTTTATAAGATCAACTTCATGATCAATGTGAGCGATTATGACGATACCACACGTAGGGTATTCGGCATCCGCCCGCAGGAGATCCGCTCAAACCATAGCCGTCCTGCCGATTTCGACGCTTTCTGGCAAACCGCCAAAGATCAGCTTGCAGCAGTAAAGCCCGATTTTAAGATGACCGAAAAGCCCGAAATGGAAAAGGATAACCGCCTGGCTTACCTCATCGAAATGCGATCGCTGGACAATATCGTGATCCGCGGCTGGCTTACCATTCCTAAAGCCGGACCAAAAGGCCGTAAGTTTTCAGTATTGGTTGGCTTACCCGGCTACCAGGTTAATTTAATGCCGATGTTTGGCCCGGATGAGGATATTGCCGTAATTACCCTTAACGTTCGCGGACAAGGCAACAGCCGCGATGTGATCCACACCAAACGCGAGGATTACATCACCCTTAATGTTGAGGATAAAAATAAATACGTAATGCGCGGCGCCATTATGGATTGCATCCGGGTGATCGACTTTATTTACTCCCGCCCCGAACTGGACCATAACCGAATTGAAATATCAGGCGGTAGTATGGGTGGATATTTAGTTGCCGCGCTGGCCAGTTTAGATAGCCGGATCAATATCGCATCGGCACAAAACCCTATTTTGGGTGATATCCGCAATTTGGTAGGATCTGCCGAATGGCCTATTTATGATTTTAAAAAGTACGCATCTGAAAAACCGGGATTGAGCTTTGATAAGATATTGGATAACCTGGATTACTACGATATCAAGAACTTCGCCCCCAATATTAAAGCGCCGATATTGGTTGGTGTTGGTTTGTTAGATCACTTAGCTCCGCCTAATAACGAGTTCGCGTTTTATAATAATATCCCGGCCAAAAACAAAAAGATCATGGTGTTTAAGGATCTTGGCCACGAAGTACCGATGGATTATGTAATGCAGGAAGGGCATTGGATGCGAGATACTTTTGGGTTGTTTTAATCCGCCCTATATCATTGAGAGTAAGTAAACTCGAGGCCTCTGAAAGTTATAGGACGTTAGGCTGGCGGTCCTTTCACCTTGAGCAATCTCATTAAGAGATCTGCAAGGCTGCACCAGAGGTGCAAAAGGTTTGTAGAAATAAAATGAATGCATTTTTTGTGTGCCAGAGGTAGACCACCGCCGATGTTTCGTACCTCTGGCACGGCTAATCTAAAGGAACATTTTGCTACAAACCTGTTCCCTCTCTGAGGGATTGCCTTAAGTTAAGGAGATTAGAGAGTCCGGTAGCCATCATTCGATTAGAGCCGAATTACTGCTTTTATTATTGCTTTAGAACAACATTTAGTCATCGATCTCTGTTACCACATTGTGAAAACATACCTTTTAAAAAGAGAGCAAAATATACCCATCAGTCTTTATCAGGCTTGGGATTTCTTTTCGTCGCCCTTAAACCTGGCCAAGATCACCCCAAACGATATGAAGTTTGTAGTAACATCTGATTATACCGCGGATACAAAAATGTACGCGGGCATGATCATCACCTACAAAATATCGCCGTTGTTAGGCATCAAATTGGATTGGATGACGGAGATCACCCACGTAGATGATAAAAAGTATTTTGTTGATGAGCAACGTTTCGGCCCATATGCATTGTGGCATCACCAGCACCACTTTAAGGCAATTGATGGTGGTGTACACATGACTGATCTGCTGCATTATGCCATTCCATACGGACCAATAGGCAGGTTTGCTAACGCAGTTTTGGTTAAAGGGAAAGTTGAGGGCATATTTGATTATCGGACTAAGGCGATAGAGGAGATGTTTGGGAAATTGTAAACACCGCTGGCTCATTGTTTTCTCACGCCTACTTGTCGCTTTTTTTGTCTGAACTCGAATTTGGGGAATTGAATTAATAGACAGAATGCCAGGCAAATTCGAAAAATTCCCAAAATTCCATAAATTCGAGTTCAGACAAAAACAGTGCAATTAAATAATGCTTCACGACAACTCACCATAAAGGGAAAGTTATCAGTCCCCTGCCAACACCACCTCACTTTCACCTGTCTCTACCTTTTGCCTGCTCAGCGTTAAAGCCAGCACTGCGCCGGCTAACGCCATGATCACCCCAACAATTTCGGGCGAGGTAAAGCCCAATCCCCATGCAATAGGTAATCCACCCAAAAAAGCGCCCAAGGCGTTGCCTATATTAAAAGCAGCCTGTGTAGCCGCCGCGCCAAGCATTTCGGCACCTTTGGCGGTATTGATCATCAACGTTTGTATCGGCGAACCGATAGACATGGACAATGCCCCGGTTATAAATGTCATCACTAACGATAGGATCTGATTTTCGGATACAAAGAAGATAATAGTAAGCGATATAGCCATGGTGATCATCAATATCAAACAAGCTTTAACAGGTGCTACCTTATCAGCCAGTTTACCACCGAAGAAGTTGCCTACTACCATACCCAAACCCGCCAAAATCAACACATAAGGCACGCTACTGGCCGGGAATTTGGAAACATCCGTCATGAGTGGGGCAATGTAGCTGATCCATGCAAACAGGCCGCCGGTACCTATAGCTGTAAGACCGATGATAAGCCAGGCTTCCTTCTTTTTGAAAAAAGTGAGTTCCGAGCGGATATTCCCGCTGTTATTAGGTTTCAATGCCGGAAGCCAAAGCTGGATAAAGGTTAGCGTTAGTAAACCGATAAAGGCGATCATCCCAAAAGCATAACGCCACGAATAATGATGACCGATATAAGTGCCCAACGGAACGGTAAGCAGGTTGGCAATGGTAAGCCCGGCAAACATGATAGATATGGCCTGCGCCTGTTTCCCTTTATCGGCAAGACGCACTGCCACTACCGATCCTACGCCGAAAAATGCGCCATGCGGCAAGCCTGCCAGTAACCTGGCAAACAGCAACACATAGTGGTTAGGTGCAAAGGCCGAACACGCGTTGAAAACCGTAAAAATGATCATCAACGCGGTTAGTATTTTTTTAGGAGGATAACTGCTGGTAAAGGCCACCAATAGTGGCGCACCAATAACCACACCCAAAGCGTAGGCCGAGATCAGGTGACCGGCCACGGGAATGCTTGTATTAAAATCTTTAGCTATATCTGGCAGCATGCCCATCATCACAAATTCGGTAGTGCCAATGCCGAGGCCGCCAAGGGTTAGGGGTAGTAAGCTTTTTTTCACGTTTTTAGGGGATATTATAAAATATTAATGCCAGCCTCATGATAGGCGGCGAGTTGTTCATTATGCGGGCAGATATCGGTGATGATAGTGCCCAGTTGGGTTACCGGCCCTATGTAATAAGGATCGGCAGTGTTTATTTTTTCGTGGGTTGATAGGGCGATGGTTTCTTTGGAGATCTCGAGCATCGTTTTTTTAAGTTCAGCTTCCTCGTAATCGCGGGTGGTAATACCAATAGTGGGGTGTACACTACAGATACCGAAAATGCAAAGATCTGCACGGATGTTGCGGAAAGCGGCAATAGTTTCGTGCCCGATGGTGGTGAATGATGATTTGAATAACCTGCCGCCTGCGAAGATCACTTCAACAGTTGGATGGTCTTCCAAAGCATTCGCTACCGGAAAACTATTGGTAACAACGGTAATGCGCAGATCGTCAGGCAAGCTTTGAGCTACGGCCAGGGTCGAGGTTCCACCGTCAAAGATCACTACTTGTCCGTCTTTCAAAAAGCTTAACACTTTTGATGCAATTACTTTTTTTGAGGCCACATCATGCTGCTCCCTTGCCCGGTAATGGTGCGGGATAGGGGAGTGGGCAACCGCGCCGCCGCGTACAGCGGTTAGCAGCTTTTGATCGGCCAGTACTTTGATGTCGCGGCGTATGGTATCTTCAGATACATTGAGTTTTTCGCTCAGCTCGGTTAGCAAAACCCTGTTATCTTTTGATACGTGATCCAGTATGATCTGTAATCTTTCTTCTCTTACCATGTTTGCAATGTTGTGCAAATTTATAATTAATTTGCAAAATATTGCAAATATGTTTTGCTTTGTTGCATGAAAACGCAAGCAAAGAAAACAATAGCCATTGATATGGACGGCGTAATTGCCGATGTTGAACCGCAGCTCATTAAATACTACGAGCAGCAATATGGCGTAACCACAACGCTCGAGGCCATCCAGGGCCTATCGCACGCCGAGGCTTTTCCATTGGATGCGATAACCAAAGCCTCATTAAATATGCCCGGCTTTTTCCGTGATCTTCCTTTAATGCCCGGTGCTATCGAGGCGGTTAAAAAACTGATGGAGGATTACGAGGTGTACATCGTTTCGGCTGCCACTGAGTTCCCGCTGTCATTATTCGAAAAACTGGAATGGTTGAAAGAGCATTTCCCATTCATCAGCTGGCGCAATGTGGTGCTATGCGGCGATAAAAGCATTATCAACACCGATTACATGATCGACGACCACTGCAAAAATCTTGACTTTTGCCCCGGCAAAGCCATCATGTTTAACGCCCACCACAACAAGCATGAGCACCAACACGTACGCGTTCACAATTGGGATGAGGTTTTGGAGCTGTTTGAAAATGAGCGCTCAAAAAGTGAATTGAGCATATAATAGGGATTAGCCGTTTAGGATTTATTTATCAAATTTGCTGTATCCCGGGCATACTTACAATGCCTGCCGGATAAATAGTAAATGAAGATAAATCCATCCATAAGCTTTAGGCGCGTGTTGCGTTGTGCGCTCATTATAACCGGTTTTTGTTTGGTTGCAGACACTGGCTTCGCCCAAATCAAGGGGCATAGTAAGATGCGGGAGGAGATCGCCACTATTGCGGCATCATCAAAAGGAAAAGTCGGGATATCCATCAAGATACTGGAAAGCGGTGATACGCTAAGTTATCATGCCGATGCACGGTACCCTATGCAAAGTGTATTCAAATTCCCCATCGCCGTATCAATTCTGCGCGCGGTTGAAAAAGGTAGATTGAATCTGGATGATAAAATCCTGGTAACTAAAAAAGACCTCCGCAAAACTGTGAGCGCCTTGCTGGAGAAATATCCCAACGGTAACCAAAAAGTTTCGATAAGGGAAATGCTTACTGATATGGTAACGCTGAGCGATAACAACGCCTGCGATATCCTCATGCGCACACTCGGCGGACCGCAAAAAATAACTGCCGATATTCATGGCGTTGGTGTTATCGATATCATGATAGTGGGCGATGAAACACAAATGAATGCCGATTGGAGCCTTCAATACCGAAACTGGAGTAAACCATCTGCACAGGTTCAATTATTAAGCGTGCTTTACCAAGGCAAGCTTCTATCTGCTTCAGGAACCAAAATGCTCATCAACCTGATGGAACACACCTTTGTAGCACCTAAAAGAATACAGGGACTGTTGCCCTCGGGAACAGTTATTGCCCACCGCAGCGGTACTTCAGGAACTGACGAAAAAGGCTTATCGCCCGCGACTAATGATGTTGGGGTGATCACTTTACCTAATGGTAAGCATTTGGCTATCGCTATTTTTGTGTCTGATTCTTATTTGCCGGATGATAAGCGAGATGAGGTTGTTGCCAAGATAGCCAAGGCTGCTTTTGATGAGTTTGTGCAGTAAATTTATCTGCAGCGGGATATTAAAATATATTACCGCAGCGCTGCGCTACCAATAACAAGTTAAAAAAGGGTGTCATGCTGAACTCTATATGTCGATTTGGCGATGCCAAAAAGGTAGACATTGTTTAAATTATCGGCTATTTTTAAAAAGATAATGTTGGTGATATGGTGTAACGAGGCGCAGTGTCACATATCAAATAAGATTTAAGTAACCGAAGGTATCAAAACGTTCCTATAAGCCAAAACTAAATCCCACTTTGATAATCACCTATCAAAATGATAGGTCAATTCGGCTTAAATAAATAAAAACCCAGCTCAAAATCTATATAAATAACTAACAATCAATTATTTATATAGATCAATACTTTCTTGGCATCCCCTTCGCAAAGCCCTTTGCAAAAACACGTAAAAAATGGATGCTTTACTCACAATCGCTTACCTGGCCACATTTGTAGTGGTATTCTGGATCTTTTTTAAATCGGTAACCTACTTCGAAAAAATTTAACCCCATGGCAGCATTATTCATCGTAGCAATAGCCGTGTTCATTTACATGGTGTACGTACTCCTCAAACCCGAAAATTTTTAAAATTAAACTATGAACACTGAACTAACGGGTGTAATTTTCACCTACCTGCTCACCTTAGCCATCGCCATTCCCCTTGGCCGCTACATGGCTAAGGTATTTAAGGGCGAGAAAACCTGGCTCGATTTTATGGCCCCGCTTGATCGCCTCATTTTCCGCTTCAGCGGTATTGATACCAAACGCGAAATGAATTGGAAACAGCACCTGCTGGCCCTGCTTACCATTAACAGCGTTTGGTTAATATATGCTTTTGTTTGCCTGATGGCTCAAGGCCATTTGCCGCTTAACCCCGATGGTAACGCCGGTCAATCGGCTGATACTGCTTTTAATACCGCCATCAGCTTTTTGGTTAACTGTAACCTGCAACATTACTCGGGCGAAAGCGGTGCTACTTACTTTACACAGCACTTTGTGTTTATGTTCCTGCACTTTGTTTCGGCCGCTACTGGCATTGCTGCTTTGGTGGTAGTGTTCAGGGCGATGAAAGATAAGGTTACCGATAAACTGGGTAACTTTTGGGAGTACTTTGTTAAATCAATAACCCGTGTATTGTTGCCTATCTCGTTTGTAATAGCCGTGATCTTCGCCTTTAACGGCATGACCACCAGCTATGCCGGTAAAGACACTTTTATCAGCATGCAAGGCGATACCGTCCACGTATCCCGCGGACCGGTTGCTGCTCTCGTTGCTATCAAGCACTTAGGTACAAACGGCGGCGGTTGGTTCGGTGCTAACTCCGCTCACCCTATCGAAAACCCTAACTACTTAACCAATACCGTCGAGCTGGTAGCACAATGTGTTATTCCAATCGCTTTGGTATTTGCTTTAGGTTTCTATCTCAATAAAAAGAAATTCTCGTACGTAATATTCGGCGTGATGACGCTGGGTATGCTGATGCTACTCATCCCAACCATGAACGCCGAACTAAACGGTAACCCGGCCATCGCTAAAATGGGCATCAGTCAGCCAACCGGCGCTATGGAAGGCAAAGAAGTAAGATTTGGCCCTGCTAACTCGGCTTACTGGAGTATCATGACCACCGTTATCTCTACAGGTTCGGTAAACTCAATGCATGACAGCGCTATGCCGGTTTCGGGTACCATGATGATGCTGGGTATGATGATCAACTGCTTTTATGGTGGTTGTGGCGTAGGTTTCCTTAACTTCTACATATTCATCATCGTAGCGGTATTTATATCCGGATTAATGGTTGGCCGTACGCCGGAGTTTTTAGGCCGAAAGATAGAAGCCCGCGAAATGAAGATTGCTTCATTGATTGCCCTGTTGCACCCCTTTATTATCCTGGTAGGTTTGGCCATATCATCATATTTTGTGGTTAACGTAGCCGGTGCCGATTGGGCTGTTAAACCATCGGGATGGTTAAATAACCCGGGCACACATGGTTTTTCGGAGATGTTGTACGAGTACACCTCATCGGCAGCCAACAACGGATCCGGCTTTGAAGGTTTGGGCGATGGTAATATTTTCTGGAACTATACTACCGGTATTGTGATGATACTTGGCAGGTTCCTGCCGATTATCGGTCCGCTGGCTATTGCGGGTTTGTTGGCTAATAAGAAATATATCCCTGAGTCGGCCGGTACATTGAAGAGCGATACCTCAACTTTTGGGGTGATGATCTTCGCGGTGATTGTGATTATCGCGGCTCTGTCATTCTTCCCGGCATTAGCGTTAGGTCCGATTGCTGAACATTTTTCACTTAAATAATCATGAACTCAAATCAAAATACATTGTTCCAGGGCGATCAGATGAAGGAGGCTTTAAAGCAATCCTTCATCAAACTAAACCCACGCGCCCTGTTCCGTAACCCGGTGATGTTCACCGTGGAGATCGGTACCGTTGTAATGCTTATTGTGAGTGTGTTTTCGCTTACCAATAACGGCCAGGGCAGTTTTGCCTACAACTTTACCGTATTTATTATCCTGTTATTAACCGTATTGTTCGCCAATTTTGCCGAGGCCATTGCCGAGGCACGAGGTAAAGCCCAAGCCGAAAGCTTGCGCAAAACCCGCGAAGAAACACCTGCCCGCCTGCTGGTTAACGGCAAGGAAGAAAGGGTGATGTCATCCCAACTAAAAAAAGGCGACATCTTCATTTGCGAAACCGGCGATAACATCCCTACTGATGGCGAGATCATCGAAGGTATCGCAACCATCGATGAATCGGCCATAACAGGCGAATCGGCCCCTGTGATCCGTGAATCGGGCGGCGATAAATCATCGGTAACAGGTGGTACCAAGGTTTTGTCTGACAAGATCAAAGTAATGGTTACTACCCAACCTGGCGAAAGCTTTTTGGATAAGATGATCGCGTTGGTGGAAGGTGCATCTCGCCAGAAAACCCCTAACGAGATCGCTTTAACTATCCTATTGGCTGGCTTTACGCTCATCTTCGTTATCGTGTGCGTTACCCTTAAACCATTTGGCGATTACTCTAATACCCCTATTACTATAGCCGCTTTTATATCGTTGTTTGTTTGTTTGATCCCAACTACTATCGGTGGCCTGCTATCGGCCATCGGTATTGCCGGGATGGACAGGGCATTACGTGCCAACGTGATCACCAAATCGGGTAAAGCTGTTGAAACTGCGGGCGACTTAGACACCCTGCTACTGGATAAAACCGGTACCATAACCATTGGCAACCGTAAAGCCACCAGCTTTTACCCCGCAGGCGGTGTAGATGAGCAGGAATTTGTGATGGCCTGCGTATTGAGTTCGTTGGCTGATGAAACCCCTGAAGGTAAATCAATCGTCGAGCTTGCTGAAGTGGGTGCCCACAAACTGAAAGTTCACGCCCCTGCCGATTCGGTATTTATCAAATTCACTGCGGAAACCCGCTCAAGCGGTTTGGATACGCCGGATGGTTTGCGCATCCGTAAAGGTGCATTTGACTCTATCCGTAACATGGCTTTAAAAGCCGGTAACCCATTCCCTGCCGATGTGGAAGAGAATGTTAAAAAGATCTCATCAAATGGTGGTACCCCACTGGTGGTTTCCAAAAACGAAAAGATAATGGGTGTGATCGAGCTGCAGGACATCATCAAAACCGGTATTGCCGAACGTTTTGAACGCCTGCGCAAAATGGGTGTTAAAACCGTAATGGTAACCGGAGATAACCCACTTACTGCCAAATTTATTGCCGAAAAAGCCGGTGTAGATGATTTTATTGCCGAGGCCAAACCCGAGGATAAAATGAACTACATTAAAAAGGAGCAACAAGGCGGTAAACTGGTAGCCATGATGGGCGACGGTACAAATGATGCCCCCGCCCTTGCACAGGCCGATGTTGGCGTGGCGATGAATAGCGGCACCCAGGCGGCCAAAGAAGCCGGGAACATGGTGGATCTGGATAACGACCCAACCAAACTGATCGAGATAGTAGAAATAGGTAAACAGTTATTAATGACCCGCGGTACGCTTACCACTTTCAGTATAGCTAACGACGTGGCTAAATACTTTGCCATTGTACCTGCACTGTTCATGGTATCAATGCCGGCTTTAAAGGCGCTGAACATTATGGATCTTCACAGTCCGCAATCGGCCATACTATCGGCAGTGATATTTAACGCCATCATTATTCCAATGCTAATCCCATTGGCCTTGCGTGGTGTGGAATATAAACCAATTGGCGCAAGCGCACTTTTACGCCGTAACCTGCTTATTTACGGTTTGGGCGGGATCCTTATACCATTTATAGGCATTAAACTGATTGACTTAGCTGTATCATTATTCATATAAAATTAAAAGAGAGCCGGGGACGTGGGGTATGGATTTAAGGCGACAGATAAGCTTTAACTCCCATCCGATACAAGCCCCACGTTCCTAAACTCATCTTTAAAAATTAAATAAAATGAAAACTTATTTGTTGCCATCCATCAAGCTTACTTTAATACTTATTGTATTAACAGCCGGCATATATCCATTAGCCATTGCAGGCATCGGTAAATTTACCCCCGGCAAAGGCGATGGCGAAACCATCACTTACAAAGGCCGTGTAGTTGGTTACGCCAACATCGGTCAAAAATTTACTAAAGACGAATATTTCTGGGGCCGCCCATCGGCTGTTGATTATAATGCTGCCGGTTCGGGAGGCTCTAACAAAGGCCCTTCAAACCCTGATTATTTGAAACAGGTTGAAGGCCGTATTGATGATTTCATGAAACACAACCCCGGCGTAACCCGCTCACAGATTCCTGCCGAACTGGTTACAGCTTCGGGCAGTGGTTTGGATCCGGACCTTTCGCCTGCAGGTGCTAAGGTGCAGGTTGCACGTGTAGCTAAAGTTCGTGGTTTATCGGTTGATGCTTTGAATAAACTGGTTGATGAACATACTGAGCAGCCTTTGTTAGGCATGTTTGGTGCGGCTAAAGTGAACGTTTTAAAGTTGAATGTGGCGTTGGATGGATTGAAGAAATAAAAACAATCTGCCGCGGGTTTAGCGCAGCGTAACCCGTGGTGAACTATGGTGTAAGTTTTCAACTTACACTCCCCTGCCGTTATTGATGACAACACCAACAACGGCGCAGAATGGGGACTAAAGTTGAAAACTTTAGCTATTACGCACCACGGGTTACGCTGCGCTAAACCCGCGGCAGAAGTACTAAGAGCAAAAAATAAAATCAATAAATTTAAACTCTCTCCGCCAACTGGCGGAAGATTTAGAGGGGTTATGGAAAACACCAAAGAGCAATCCGTTGAGCATTTCCTGGAGCTGATCAAAAAATCGCGCCGGGGTAAGTTCAAAGTGTACATTGGCATGAGTGCCGGGGTGGGCAAAACCTACCGCATGTTGCAGGAGGCCCAAACGCTGATGCGCAACGGTATCGACGTAAAAATTGGTTACATCGAAACCCATAACCGTAAAGAAACACATGCCCTGCTGGAAGGATTGCCGGTAATTCCGCGCCGGAGATTGTTTTACAAAGGGAAGGAACTGGAGGAGATGGACCTTAAAGCGGTGATCAGCCTGCGCCCTGAGGTGGTTATTGTTGATGAGCTTGCCCATACCAATATTGAAGGCAGCAGTAACGAAAAACGCTGGCAGGACGTACTGGAGATATTGAACGCAGGCATCAACGTAATTAGCGCCGTGAACATTCAGCACATGGAAAGCTTGAACGAGGAAGTGGAGCGGATAACCGGCGCAACTATTCACGAACGTGTACCTGATAAAGTTTTGCAACTGGCCGATGAGGTGGTAAACATTGACCTTACTGCAGATGAACTAATAGAGCGTTTGAAAGAAGGCAAGATCTACGATGAGAAAAAGATCCCTACCGCACTGAACAACTTTTTCCAGGTAGAGCGAATACTACAGCTGCGTGAGCTGGCCCTCCGCGAAGTTGCCCACCAGGTTGAGCGGAAGATTGATATTGAAGTGCCCAAAACCATTAAACTGCGGCCCGAATTGTTTTTGGCCTGTATCAGCACTAATGATGAATCGGCAAAAGTTATTATCCGCAAAACGGCGAGGCTGTCGTCATACTATCGTTCCAAATGGTATTTGTTGTATGTACAAACCTCGCGCGAGAGCAGCGATAAGATTAACTTAGCAGCGCAAAGGCACCTCATCAATAATATGAAACTGGCCACGCAACTGGGCGGCGAGGTACTCAAAATAAAAAACGACCATGTGGCCCGCACCATTTGGGAAACGGCCGAAAAATATGATATTACCACGATTTGCATTGGCAAGCCGCGGTTTAAATTTTACCAGCTGATCATGAAAACGGCCGTGTTTACACAGCTGCTAAATAAAATGTCGAAAACGGATATAGACCTTGTAATACTTTCATAACCATGACCATTAAAAATAAACTCCGCACAGGTATCGGCTTCCTGTTCACACTGGCATTAATTTGCTGCGGAATGTCGATATATTACCTCAACAGGCTCTCGGCCGATGCCGGTGCCATATTGAAGGACAATTATAAAAGTGTGCAGTATGTTCAAAATATACTAACAGCGGTTGATTCGCGCTCTGGTCGTTTTTCGGAGGCACAGCTTAAAACCATTAACAAAAATATGGCTTTGCAGCAGCGCAACGTTACCGAGGTTGGCGAGCAGCAGTTTACAGATTCGGCAACAGTTACCTTAGATAAACTGGTAAACTTTACTGGGAACGAGGCTGACCTGAACCAGTTAAGGGTACGCCTGCACCAGCACCTGTACAGTATTATGCGGGTAAATATGGATGCCATATCCCACAAAAACGATGTGGCCAGTGCCACCTCCAAACGCGGTACCTGGCTGGTGGCATTTTTTGGAGCCTTGTTGTTCCTGGTGGCCTTCAGCTTCGCGGTTAATTTTCCAGGGTATATCGCTAACCCAATTAAAGAGCTTACCGCCCGCATCCGGGATGTATCAAACAAAGATTATCACCAACAGATCCACTTTGAATCGGACGATGAGTTTGGTGAACTGGGACAGGCTTTTAACAACATGACCCGCAAACTGGGCGAATTTGAGAATAGCAACCTTGCAAGTATCCTATTCGAGAAGAAACGGATCGAAACCATCATCAACTCTATGCAGGATGCCATTATTGGTCTGGATGAGAAACAGGTGATCATATTTGCCAACCAGGTAGCATGTAACCTAATAGGTATGAAAGCAGAACAGTTAACAGGCGAATATGCCCCCGACATCGCCTTAGAGAACGACCTGATGCGCAAACTACTGGTAAACGACCAAGCTAAACTGCGCATATTTGCCGATAACCACGAGGGTTTCTACTCGCGCGAGTCATTGTCTGTAAATAATAAAGACAAGGTGATAGGCAAGGTGATCATCCTGAAAAACGTTACCGAATACCAGCAATTGGATGAGGCTAAAACCAATTTCATCGCCACCATATCGCACGAACTGAAAACGCCAATCTCATCCATTAAAATGAGTTTGAAGCTTTTGGAAGATGAGCGTATTGGCGATGTAAACGCCGAGCAACGTCAGCTGATCAGCAATATAGATGATGATACCCGCAGATTGTTATTAATTACCGGCGAGCTACTGGATATGGCCCAGGTAGAAACCGGTAAACTGCAACTCAACTTCGGTAGTACCCATCCACAAAACATTGTGGACTACGCCGTGAAAGCTATCAAATTTATTGCAGATCAAAAACAAGTAGAGATCAGAGTAAAATGTGACGAAACTCTACCTAAAGTGCATGCCGATCTGGATAAAACTACCTGGGTGTTGATTAACCTGCTATCAAACGCTATTAAATATAGCCACGAAAAATCTGTAGTAGAGTTGACAGTGAAAAAGCACAAAAACGATGAGATCGAATTTTCGGTAACCGACCATGGTAAGGGGATTGAAGAACAATATTTGCCACGATTGTTTGAACGTTATTTTAAAGTTCCTAACGCATCTTCCGAGCAGGCTGGTACTGGGTTAGGTTTGGCGATAGCTAAAGATTTTATTGAGGCGCAGGCCGGGAAAATTAGTGTGGATAGCGAGATTGGTTCGGGTAGTACGTTTTGCTTTACGTTGAAGCGGAGTATTACAGCGGCGTAAACTCCCCCAGCGGTCGTGTAGACACGACCGCTGGGGGAGTTTTTTCAATTCCCTCCCTCGGGAGGGGCGCGTTAGAAAGTGCGGTGGCAGGGAGGGGTTTCTACGCCCTGCCTAATGATTATGCACAACGTAGAAACCCCTCCCTACACCCTCCCAAGGGAGGGAATCGCACTGCCCCATGCTTTTTCACTTGTCTCCCCTCCCCTAAGTTCGTATCTCCACGACCGCTTCACCCGTCAAAATTCAATTTAATTCTCCCAAACCCCATGTGATGCTGTATTTTTAAACCATGCATCACCCCGAAGACAATCCCTGGAAAATAACTTCAGAAAAAAACGTTTATGATAACCCCTGGATCAATGTTACCGAGTACCAAGTGATCAACCCAGCGGGCAATCCCGGTATTTATGGCAAGGTTCATTATAAAAACCTGGCTATTGGAGTTTTGCCTTTGGATGACGAACTGAACACCTACCTGGTAGGCCAATTCAGGTTTACGCTTAACCAATACAGCTGGGAAATGCCCGAAGGCGGCGGCCCGGAAGGCACCGATCCACTGGCATCTGCCAAACGTGAACTATTGGAAGAAACAGGCTTAAAAGCATCACAGTGGACAGAGATCCAGCGCCTGCACCTCAGCAATTCGGTAAGCGACGAGTTGAGCATTTTATACTTAGCCCGTGGCCTTGCACAGTTTGAAGCCGAACCCGAAGAAACCGAGCAACTCATTATCAAAAAAGTGCCCTTTGCCGAAATGTACCGCATGGTTTGCGATGGCGAAATAACCGACGCCATGACCGTGGCCGCGGTTTTAAAAGTGCAGTTGCTACTTACAGAAAACCGTTTGTAAACTACCGCTTTATTGAAAAAACTATAACTTTGGCTATTGATGAAAAAGTTAATAGGCTATCTGCTGTCGCCCTTTGCCATAATCGCATTTTTTTTGGTATTGGTTATTTTTCAACCTATCCAATGGGTTTGTTTTCGTTTTTTTGGATATGCGGCGCACAAGCGTGTGGTCGACTTTCTTAATTTATGTTTGTATAGTACGTTTTATGTTATAGGCGATACCGTAACCTTTATTAACAAACAAAATCTGCCTGTTGGCAGGCCTATCATATTTATCTCCAATCATCAAAGCTTACTGGATATCCCCCCGCTTATTTATCACCTGCGTAAATACCACGCTAAATTTATCTCGAAAGTGGAGCTTACCAAAGGTATCCCTTCCATCAGCTATAACCTGAAACACGGCGGCGGTGCCAATATCGACCGTAAAGATCCCCGCCAATCAATGACCGAACTGATGAAGCTTGGCGAAAGGATGAAGACTAACAATTGGTCGGCCGTAATATTTCCGGAAGGCACCCGGTCAAAAGATGGCGTGGTGAGACCTTTTCAGTCTGCCGGAGTGGCCATGTTGTTAAAAAAATGCCCCGATGCATTATTGGTTCCTATTGCCATCGAAAACAGCTGGAAGGTGGTGCGCTACGGTGTTTATCCGCTGGATACTTTTGTACCGATGAAATGGACTGTACTTGAACCTATTGAGCCAGGTAAAACTCCCGTAGCCGAATTGGTGCAGCAGGCTGAAGATAGGATTAGAGCGATAGTAGGTTGATTACTCATACCATTTGTCATTGCGAGCGTAGCGCGGCAACCGCACACTATACAGGGCGGCTATGCTAACGTGCGATTGCTTCGTCGTACCTCCTCGCAATGACATGGGTTATATGGTGGTTTTACCCCTTAAAATCCTCATCACTCACCTGCTCCATCCAATCAACTGGCGATCCATTTAATTTCTCTTGTATAGCGATATGGCTCATAGCTGTAGTATCGGTAGCGCCGTGCCAATGCTTTTCATTCGGCAGAAAATAAACTACATCTCCCTGGTAAATATTTTGTTTGGCATCGCCCTCGCGTTGCACCCAACCAGCACCCGCGGTAACAATTAATGTTTGGCCAAACGGATGCGTATGCCAGGCTGTACGTGCACCCGGCTCGAAGGTTACTAAAGCCATGGCCACGCGTGATGGCTCGGGCGGGCTGATCAATGGATCGATGCGAACAGTTCCGGTAAAATATTCGGCAGGCCCTTTGCCTGAAGGCTGCGAGCCGTTTCTTTTAATTTCCATGTATTTTGTTTCTGTTAGATGTTTTATAAAGTCAAAATTAAGCAACCTGTTTTTAAGGCTTTGATAATTTAAATGCAATCAGTAAAAATGGTAAGCAAATCAGTAGTTGATATAACAATATTGTAAGTGGGTATGGGGATATTTGATAACATATCCAATCCATTAAACATGAGAGCACTATTACTAACCTTAATTACAGTTTTTGTCATGATCCTATCGCTACAAAATGTTTCCGCCCAACAACAAACCGGACAGGTTGTACATATAGCGAAATTAGAAATAGATCCTGCACAACTGGACAGCTATACTGCCGCTTTGAAGGAGCATATCCAAACCGCCATTAAGGTTGAACCGGGCGTATTAACCTTGCATGCCGTAGCCGATAAAAGCAATCCGGCACATATCACCGTTTTTGAAATTTATGCTGATACCGCGGCCTATAAGGCGCATTTACAATCGCCCCACTTTAAAAAATACAAAACCGGGACTAAGGATATGGTAAAATCACTGGAGTTGATTGACGTTACGCCGATTGAGCTGGCCGCGAAGGAGAAGTTGTAGGGCATCAAGATAAAAAATGATATCCCTGGTCGAAGTTTAGCGCAGCGTAACTTCGTCCTAAACTGTATTAAGCTTTCAGCTTAATTTTCCCGTTAGTTCGATGCAGATGATAAGGCTTTTGCTTTGATGCCTCGCAAGCAGAATGCTTGCTTTAGTTTAGGACGAAGTTACGCTGCGCTAAACTTCGACCAGTTCCTAATTCTACCTTTCGCCTTTGACCTTTCCCCTTTAGCCTCCCAACCCGCAAACTGTTAACAATCAGCTAAATGTTAACAAATAAATCACATGTTATTTACGTTAATATGAAAGCTTATCGCTTATTTTTATAGACCCGTAAAACAGGTCATTCAAAATTTACCTAAATAACTTTTATATGACCTGGAGAAAATTCAGTGGCGAAGTAATCCAATCGCCAATTATGGAAGAGGTTGAAAAGGCAATCGAGCGCGAATCTCTTCTCGGCAACAAGCTCAAAGTATGTATCGGTACCGACTCGCAAGTTAAAGGATCTGTAACGGATTTTGCTACCGTGATCGTTTTTCTGCGCGAAAAACGTGGTGCCTTTATGTTCATCCACCAGGAACGTACCTCGCAAAAAATGAGCATCAAAGAAAGGATGCTGAGCGAAGTACAAAAATCGATCGACATTGCCTACAAGCTTTGCGATCTGCTTGACCTGTACGATGTTGACCTTGAGGTTCATGCCGATATCAACACCAACCCGATGTTTAAAAGTAACGCGGCCCTGCACGAGGCTATGGGTTACATCCTGAGCATGGGCTTTGTGTTTAAAGCTAAACCCGAGGCCTTTGCAAGCTCGTACTGCGCTAACAAAATAGTGCAGTAAATTACAAAAACTACGGGCGGTGTATCTATATTTGGTATTATAACATACCAGATATACCTATGTCGTCATTAATTGAAATCAACGATCCGGCTTTGGCCGGCAAGGATACTATTCTTATTGATGCCCGTGCAGGGCAGGATTCACACCAGCGCTACCTGGCCGGTCACCTCAAAAACGCTGTTTACGCCGACCTCGACCAGCACCTTACCACTAAACCGGAAGATCCCGCTTATGGCGGCCGTCACCCGTTGCCCAATATACAGGAGTTTGCTGTACAATTAGGTAACTGGGGAGTTACGCCTGCAAGTCATGTAGTGGTTTATGATGATAAATCAGGCGCGTTCGCGGCATCACGTTTATGGTGGATGTTGCGTGCTATCGGTCACGAAAATGTGCAGGTTTTGAATGGCGGTTTACAGGCGGCTAAAGCCGCAGGTGTTGAATTGAGTAACGAAGATTATGCGCCAACCCCGGTTGATCCATACCCGGTAACGCATGAGTACGCTAATACTGTTGAGATCGAAGAAGCAGGCAAGGCAGCTAAAGACCCATCACGCGTGGTAATAGACGTGCGTGAGACACCTCGTTATTTAGGACAGACAGAACCATTGGATCTGATCGCCGGCCATATTCCAGGCGCGTTAAATCTTCCTTATACTAACAATTTGGATGCAGATGGTAAGTATTTACCCGCAGATGAATTGCGCAAAGCTTATGATGCCGCTATTGGCGATGTAGCGCATGACCAGATAGTGGTCCATTGCGGATCGGGCGTTACGGCTTGCCATACCTTGTTGGGATTGGATTATGCGGGTATTACCGGGCCAAAATTGTATGTTGGCTCATGGAGCGAATGGTCGAGAAGGGATTTGCCGATCGGGAAGGAAGAGAGGTAAGTCTTAATAAAAAAAAATCTGCCGCTCGGCTCCTGCCGAGTGGCAACTATTTTCAGGCCTCTGGCCTGCGATTAGTAGTCGGCCAGAGGCCGTGTGGTAGTCGACACTCGGCTGGAGCCGAGCGTCTGCTTCTTGTCTTTTCTACTCTTTTCTTTTTATTCTAAATTATACTCCTTCAGCTTCCTGTAAAGTGTAGCCACACCAATATTTAATAAGTGCGCTGCTTCTGCCCTATTGCCATGCGTATGGTTAAGCACCCGCTGGATATGCAGCTTCTCTACCGAAGAAAGATCAAATGCCGAAATAGGCGCGCCGCTTTTTACCTGTTGCTGTTGAACTTCGTAAGGCAGTAAACTTTCATCAAGCACATTACTATCAGTCAGGATCACGGCACGCTCCACGACGTTTTTCAGCTCGCGGATATTACCTGGCCAGGCGTAAGCTTCCAGCTTTTCAACAAACTCATCGCTCAATACATTTACTTGCTTTTTCACTTTTAAGGCGAAGTGCTGCATAAAGTATTCGGCCAGCAACTTGATATCTTTTTTACGCTCGCGCAGAGCTGGCAACGTGATCTGGAAAACAGAAAGGCGATAATACAGATCCGAGCGGAAATGCCCCTCGTTACTTTCAGCCAATAAATTGCGATTGGTAGCCGCAAGGATGCGCACGTTAACCTGTGTGGGTTTGGTATCCCCTATTTTGATGAATTGCTGCGATTCAAGTACGCGCAACAGTTTAGCTTGCAGATCATGATCAAGTTCACCTATTTCATCCAAAAATATGGTACCGCCGTTGGCTTCTTCAAACAGGCCTTTTTTATCTTTAACAGCGCCGGTAAACGAACCGGCCTTGTGGCCAAACAGTTCACTTTCCAATAATTCTTTAGTAAAAGCGCTGCAGTTTACCGCCACAAACGATTTGGCGCTGCGGGTACTGGCCTGGTGAATAGCCTCGGCAAAGATCTCTTTACCGGTACCGGTTTCGCCTAACAACAAAACCGTGGTATCGGTAAGGGCTACCTTCTGCGCCAGTTTAATAACATCGGTAATAGCGTTCGATTTGCCTATCAGCCTGTCGAAACCGAAGCGGGTATTCAGCTTGCTTTGCAAATCCATCACCTGCTGTTGCAGCATGGCCTTATCCATGGCCTTGCTTACCAGCGGGATGATCTTTTCATTATCATCCCCCTTGGTTATATAATCGAACGCGCCTGCTTTAATGGCTTTTACACCATCGTTTATAGTACCGTAGGCAGTAAGTACAATGATCTCGGTAGTGGGGTAGTTTTTCTTGATGGTTTCAGAAAGGGTAATACCATCAATATCCGGCAGTTTAACATCGCTTAAAACAACCTGTACACTTTCCTGCTGTAGTTTTTTCAAACCCTCTTTAGCTGTGCCCGCGGTAATTACTTCGTGGCCTTCTAACTGCAAAATACGCGCTAACAGGTTACGAAGGCGTTCTTCGTCGTCGATAATTAATAGTTTACCCACCCTTTATTATTTTGATTACGTTGATGAAACAGCGGCAAAGATAAACCGTTGATGGGGATGATTACGTTGATTACACTGATTTTTTATGTTTTGATTTCATGAGACGAGCAGAAATCCTGTTTAATCCTATAAATCTCCCCAAATCTCGGTTCAGACAAACACTCTCCTAATCAACCACCCACTACTCACCAACCTACCACCTCGCCCTTCTTGTCGCCCTCATCAATTGCCTGTGGCGTTTGGCATCATAGTAATCGTTGGTTACCAGTATAGAGTGGATCACTCCCGGGATCCAGAAAAACAGGGTTAAAAATATATTCAATATAAAGGCACCTATCCTGCCGGTAGTAAGGATGGCAAGCGGTGGTAATAAAAAGCATAAAAAGTAACGCATGGCTGTGGTTTTAATGTTTAGTTAACATTTAGACCATGCGGCGGGTAATTTGTTACTGCTTAATTTCTTCGCCCAGGTTGGGTGGCAGTTCATCGCCATAAAACAGCGCTTTTAGCTCTGTAGCGTCGTTCGGGTTCATTTTACCACCTAATATCAACCTTAACTGGCGGCGGCGAAGAGCGCCTTCAAATAACGCCTGTTCTTTTTCTGTTTCGGGGATGAGTTCTGCAACAGCGGTTTTCTGTCCGTCTTTATCAAGGGCAACAAAGGTGTAATAAGCTTCGTTACTTTTTACTTTGGTACCCGATGGGATATTTTGCGCCCAAACGTCCATCCTTACCTCTACCGAGGTGGTAAATGCGCGGGTAACTTTCGCTTCAATACTCACCACATCGCCCAGTTTAATTGGGGCTTTAAAGGATACATTATCTACCGATGCTGTTACCACTATGCGGTTGCAATGCTTTTGTGCCGAAATAGCGGCGGCAATATCCATCCAATGCAGCAGGCGCCCCCCCATCAGGTTGTTTAAGGTATTGGTATCATTGGGCAATACCAGTTCGTTCATGATGGTGTATGATTCCTGCGGCGATTTTCCGGTCATAAGTCAGTCGTTATTTGAGGTAAAGATAGGAGATTAATAAATGAATGTCATTTCGAAACGAGGAACGAGTGAGAAATCTTCTGCGCCCTGCTTTTACGCATGCATTGCTGCTTTGCGTGGCGTATAAGATTTCTCTTTCGCCCCAGCGCCCTGGCCTCTCTTGCTCTATCGGAAATGACAATTTTTTCGGGTTACCTCTTAGTCTCCAACTCCCTAAAGCCCACCAACTCATCCCACCTTGCAGCCGGAGGACGATAGTAGGTAAGCATCTGGTATTCGTTTTCAGTTTCAAAGTGACTGCCTTCAAAAGGCACATCGTCGGCTTTGCCGGTTTTGGCATCTACCCACACGTACTCGTAATCATACACACCTTGTTTTAGCAGCATGTTTACGGTGTAGCGGCCGTTATCAAGCGGGTGTAGTTTATTGGTTTCGTCGAGGCGGTAGTTGTTGAATTGGCCAACTACGTACGGCGCACCGTCTTTAGGATCTTTATTGGTTGAGAGTGTAAAATACACATGGGCATAATCGGCATCGGTGGCCGGTGTGGTGCCATCGTTATTCAGAATGTAAAACTTACCGTCGTTATCGTACTGAAAAACGTAGTTAGGCTGGTCGCGCACCGGATCGCCCAATAACACCACCACATTAGTCGAATCTTTATAGATTTTAGCTACCCTTTGCGAGTTGAGTTTTAGCGTACGGAAATCAAACAACCTAAACTCGTTACGACCCGGAAAATCATTTATAGATACATCGTTATAAATTAACTGCGTACCGCGAATGTAAGTAGGCTGCCCATTAAGCACCGCCGTTTCTGTGCGGGCATTTTGCATAATGAAAGTACGCAACGCATAAGCCGGATTTTGCACCACAAGGCCCGAATAATCAACCGTAAAATTCACCTTCTGGTTGGTTTGGCGGGTGGCGGTGTTGGGAGAAGGAAGCAGATCGGCCATGATGGAAACCCTTTTGCCCATTACATATAACCTACGGGTTAACACTATTTTGTTTTGGTCGCCATCTTCATAAACCTTCAGCACATAGTTGCCCGATATTTTAGGGGCGATATTATTGTTAGGAAGCGAAAGCTCATAATGCGTGTACTTTTGCATAGTACCGGTAGAGTAGTTGTAGTTGTACAACCTATCGTCGGTAAAATTTTGCAGGTACTCGGCAGGCGAAAGGTTTGATGAGTTCCAGTTGGCATCGCAATGCTCAATGGTATAATAATAATTTCGGCTACCGCCACGCAGATCATCAAAAGTTAACAAAACCTTTTCATCCGATCCTAAATTGATCAAAGGAAAAGCACCTTGCTTGCTGGTATTGTAAAACTCAACGCTTTTTATGGCCGATGAGTAAACGTTGTTGTTATAGGGTGATTGAGCGAAGCTTTGTTGGACGAGTATGGTAAAGATAACCATACTCAAAAATAATCGTATCAATTTCATTCTAAATCGCTATCTGTTTTATTCCGCTGCAAATATTGCCTTATGTCAAAGCTAAACAATACCATTGATAATATTAAAAAGGGTGAGCCGGTTGCAAAAGTAAATCCAGAACCTTCATTAGCGAATATATTATGTACAAGATAATAAAACCCAATCCACATTATACTTATTGCAATAAGCCGCATTAACAAATTCAGTTTGTGCGTACTTATAAACAACAGCAACTGCCCTATTAACAGGAACAAAGCACCTGCTGCAATTGTATCTTTAAAACTATCAGTTGGGTCAAAAGAAAATTTTAACTCTTTCAAAAATGGGAGTCCAACTTCTATCATTATAATTGGCACACCTCCATGGCCTATACCAACCAAAATAACGCAACTGAATATGAGAATAGCGATAACAATGCCTCGATATTGATTAATCATGTAATAATGTTAGGTAAAGTTCGGTGAGGCAATATAAAAAAGTCGCCATTGTAATACAATAGCGACTTTTTGTTTAAACTATGCTTCTTAAAGCCCTCTCCCTTTAGGGGAGGGTTGGGTGGGGATTACGATTCCAATTCCAAAATTTGCTCGGCCAACGCCTCCCACTTGTCCTGAACTTGTTTCAGTTCGGTTTGTTTGGCGCTGTAGGCTGCATTGGTTTGCTTCAGTTTGGCACCGTCGCTGTATATTTTTTCATCGGCCAGCTGGGCTTCAAATTGTTTAACCTCTTTTTCAAGGTCGGTAATTTGCTGCTCCATTTTGGCAAGGTCCTGGTTTAGTTTTTTGAGTTGCTGATGCCTGTTTTCGCCTTGTTGCTGTTTAACCGGCTCAGGCTTTTTCTCTTCCTTTTTAGGCTGAGGTGCAGGGGCTGCTGCTTTTGGCTCCAGTTTGCGTTTGGCGTTCCATTCGTCAAACTCGGCATAAGTACCCGGGTAAATTTTGATCTTCTGATCTTCAATAAACCAGATCTTGTTGGCCACATTATCCAGAAAATACCTGTCGTGCGAAACCACGATAAAAGTACCTTCATACTGTTCCAACGCCTGGATCAGGATATTAACCGATTGCATATCCAGGTGGTTGGTAGGCTCATCCAGTATCAGGAAGTTGGCATCGGCCGTAAGCGCTTTAGCCAAAGCCACACGAGATTTTTCACCACCCGATAGTACCTTGATCTTTTTGAACACATCATCGCCGGTAAACAAAAACGAACCTAAAATGGTACGCAATTCGGTATCGGTATGTTTAGGAGCAAATGATTGCAGTTCTTGTAATATCTGGTTTTCGAGGTGTAATGATTCTAACTGGTGCTGGGCAAAGAACGTTGTACTTACGTTATGGCCAGTGGTCATTGTACCTGTAAAGTCTTTATCGGCATTAGCGATGATACGCAGCAAGGTTGATTTACCTTTACCGTTGGCACCTATCAGGGCAATTTTATCACCTTTTTCAATTACTGCTTCACCACCATTTAAAATATCAATTGCAGGGTATTTTTTTACGATATCCTCCAACGTTACCACGTGCCTGCCCGATTGCTTGCTGAAACGGAACGCGAAGTTAACTGTTGGGTTATCATCATCCACATCATCAATCCGCTCCATTCTATCCAGCATCTTGATCCGCGACTGCGCCATTTTTGCCTTAGAGGCTTTGGCACGGAAACGCTCGATCAAACGTTCTTCCTGTTTAATTTTTGATTGCTGGTTTTTAAACTCGCCGCGCTGAATTTCTTCACGCAGCGCTTTTTCTTCCAGATAGAAAGTGTAGTTACCCGCATAAACGGTCAGCTTACCTTTGCGCGATTCAACCGTACGGTTGATCACCTTATCCAAAAACCACCTATCGTGCGATACAATGATGATAGCACCGGTGAAGGCTTTCAGATAATCTTCCAGCCATTGGATAGATGGTAAGTCAAGGTGGTTGGTAGGCTCATCCAGCAACAGGATATCTGGTGCCTGTAACAGAATTTTGGCCAGCATTACACGCATCCGCCATCCACCCGAAAAGGTGCTTAGCTTGCGTTTGCAATCATCATCGCTAAAACCTAAACCGGCCAGGATCTCGTGGGCTTTGTATTCGATATTATAACCGTCAAGCAGTTCAAACTCGTGTTGCTTGTCGCTTAGTTTATTTAATAATTCTTCGCTATAATCCGTTTCCAGCTTTTTAAGCAGGTTCTCGATCTCATCGTGCAGCTGGTTTTGGCGCTCAAAGGCTTCCATGGCCACGTGTACAATGTTTTTATCAGATGAGTAAGAGAGCAGATCCTGGTTAAGGTAACCCATGGTAAGGTCCTTAGCCATGGATATTGTTCCGGAAGTAGGCTTATAATCGCCTACAATAATTTTTAAAAGGGTAGTTTTACCAGTACCGTTGGCACCAATTAACCCAATTTTTTCACCGGGTTTAATATGCCAGTTAGCTTCATCATATAGGGCCCGCGCACCAATCTCGAACGTAAGGTTATTTATAGCAATCATTTACGCGCAAAGATACGTTTTTTGAGCTTAAAGCCGAAGGCCGAAAGCTCAAGGCTCACCAGCTAATACCGAATAATGAGGTCATGATAATAAAAATGACTCAGTATCCTTTATCAAGATTTTCTGTGAACCTTTAAAACCAGCTGAGTCTCGGCCATTTCAAACACTGTACTACCATCTTTTTCAGCTACCTTGATCAGCATAATTGTGCTCGCTTTATTTACTTCTTTAATGCGGATGATACCTTGGTCGGGGTTATATTCCCAATCGCCTTTGGGCATAGTTGCCACATTGGGCGATAAGTAAAAATGATGATCGGCATTAAAATCAAATACAGCATTAGCAAACATTGATTTAATTTTCTTGATCATCATCTCCTTTTGCTGCCCAGAAAGGTTCATGTGCTCTCCCGAAAGGTCAACATTGTCAACCTGCCATTTACCGGCAATATCTTTGGGCGGTGCGCTATTCCACAAACCGGTCAGCAGAAATAATATTACGATAGCTTTCACAATTATGCTCCTACCGCTTTCAACCAAGTTTGTGCCATTAGTGCCTCACCAGCTACGCTTGGGTGCACACCATCAAGGTTCCAATAAGTGGCCGGGGCAGTTTGCTCGGCTTTATCAAAGGCCGATTGGTAGGGCACAAATACGGCATCGAACTCGGCGGCTATATCTTTCGCGGCTTTGCGGAACAGATCAAATGTTGGATACCATTTATCATCAACGGCTTTTACATTTTTTTCGGCAAATGGCTCGCAGATCACCAGTTTAATATCGGGCAAAGCCTCTTTGGTGCGGGTAAGCAGCTTTTTATAATCGGCAATGTAAGTATCAATTGTACCGGTGTAGCCGCCGGTTAGGGTGTGCCAAAAATCATTAACGCCTATGTGGATGCTTAATACATTTGGTTTAAGTGCTAAACAATCAGTATCCCAGCGCTCGGCCAATTGGTAAACTTTATTACCGCTGATGCCTTTGTTGTAGATCTTTAATCCTTTATCCGCATGTTTAAGCAGCAGTTGCGAAGCCGTAATTAATGCATATCCCGAGCCTAAGGCACTGGTAGTATTGGGTTCGGTTTTGTTATGATCGCGGCCCCAATCGGTTATCGAGTCGCCTTGAAAAAGCACTACGTCGCCCTGGTTAAAAGCTATTTTTTTTGCCGGCATTTCGCTGGCTAAGGCCGATGAAACGATAGACGGGATGCCCATAGAAGCAATGGTACCCACAGCGGCTTTTTTTAAAAACTGGCGACGATAGTTTTGTTCGGTATTTTTCATCTGAGGTTTGTAAAGGTATTTGCCGAATTTACAGATTTACCTCAGTTATTGAAACTTTGTTGGGTTTAGTATCGGCATTTGTGAAAGGAATATTACAAAAAACAACTGCCACGGGTTACGCTGCGCTAAACCCGCGGCAGATTGTTTTTTAATTTCTTTTACTTATCCGCGACAAAATTTATAGGCTTTGCCGGATCATAGCTAACATACACCCGTTTCCATGGTTCATCATCAATCAGTTTCCATTGGTGGGCGGTGCCGGTAGTATCCTGAGCGATCAAGATCTCGCCGGGTTTCAGGATAAACTTCTCGCCGGGATAAGTTTCAAACTCAAGCGTGCCGGTGAGTGTTATCACATACTGCTCAACAGGGGCGTTATGCCAATCGTAAAAAGCATGAGGCTCTGATTCCTGGAACCTGACAGCCAGCGCCTCACTTAGCGGCCCTAACTCAACCCTACCCTTTTCAATATGCGAATGGCCGTCTTCTCCTGTAAATAACCTGTATGCTTTTATCATGGCAGCTAAACTAACATTTAGCCGCCACAACCAATATAGCTTATCACAATTATTGCATAATAGTGGCATCCCTTCTGTTTAACGGGGATAATACCTATTTTTAACATTTAGCTATACCGTAAAACTTATCATCGTTTTACCGGTTCAACAATACATTATGCCCGCACCCGTATCTACAAAACGCTTTCAGTTTTTGCCATATTTCATTAACCTGCTTATTGTATTTGGCATAGGTATAACTGCCTCATTAGTTACCCGGCCAGAAATTGCCGGTTGGTACAGTACGCTTAAAAAGCCATCTTTTAATCCACCACCGTGGTTATTTGGGCCGGTTTGGTCGGCTATTTATATAATGATAGCTACCGCTGCCTACCTGGTTTGGAAACACCGGAGTAAAAAGCCGGCGTATATCATTGCCCGTTCAGTTTATTTTGTGCAGCTGATACTCAATTTTTCATGGTCGATGGTATTTTTTGGCATGCATCAAATAATGGGCGCGTTGGTTGTGATTACCTTGTTGTGGGTAAGCATTATTGTTAATATTAACTGGTTTGGCAAATTCAACAAGGTAGCCGCATGGTTGCTGGCTCCTTACCTTGTTTGGGTAAGCTTTGCCACGGTACTTAACGCCAGTATATATTTCCTTAACCGATAGCGATAAAAAACACTATTTTTATTGCAGATATTTACAACACCGATAAAGATCTTTTTATCCAACCCATGAAAAAGTTTCTACTTATTTTTTGTTTGATCTCGGCAGTTCACAGCCTTGCCTTTGCCGATAAAGTAGCCATAAACCATTTTGTAATAAAGGAAAACCCCTTTGCCGTTGATGAAGTTGCTGTAGTTGCAACGGATACTGCCGGTGTGATACAAGAAAACGTGAACGGCGTATTCACCTTTGTAATGAACGGCTTTACCGAAGAACTTAAATTTGACAAAGGCACCGCCTTCTATCGCCATAAACTCGATCGCTCAAGCTTTTTGTATGCCAAACACATGAACGATAGCGGTACCCATGCCATACTATACTACATATACAAACACGATAGCAAACTAAGCCCTTTTCATATCAGCTGGATTTTGTTGGTTGCTATTCCCCTATTGTTGGTATTACTGGCCTATATGTTTAAGCGGTTTATAATTATCGCGGTAGTGATCTTCTGTATCTTCCTGTATTTTAACTACCACAATGGCCTAAGCATCCCAACGTTTTTCGAAAGCATTATTGATGGGTTGAAGAATATGTTTTAGGGAGAAGCTAAAAGCCGAAGGCTTAAGGCCAAAAGCATTTTTGTTGGCTTAAAGCAAAAAGCCGACGGTTCAAAGTTTTAATACTTTACCTTCGGCTTTTTTGTTCTTTGCTTTTTGCTTAAGGCCTTAAGCTTTTAGCTTTCTAAAACGGCATTCCTATACCAAAGTTCAGCTGCATAAAGTTGTATTCTTCGCCGTTCGTTTTTCGGTAGTTGGTTTTGAATGATCCTCTGCTAAACAATTCGCCGGCGTGATTAAAGAGCACCCATTGGTCGCTGCCGCTAAATTGAGGGTCTTTAAATTTAAAGGCCGCATCAAGCCTGAATACGAAGAAGCTTAAGTCAAACCGCACGCCTGTACCAATACCCATAGCGGTAGATTGCCAAAGGTTGTTAAGCCTGAACTCGCCGTTAGGGTTATCACTTTGCTTATGCAAGCGCCATACGTTACCGGCATCTAAAAAGAAAGCGCCTTTTAGCTTAGCGCCAAAAAAGTTATCGGCCAGTTTATAACGATACTCGGCATTGGTAACAAACTTAACCTCACCAAACTGATCGAGGTATTTTAAGCGGTTACGCGTTGTTGAATCCGAGCCATAGTACGCGCCGCGATTAAATTGCCCTGGGCCAAGCGTACGTGGCAGCCATGCCCTGATATCGTTGGCACCACCTGTATAAAAGTTTTTCTCAAATATCAGCTGGGTACTGTTACCATATGGTATGCCTATACCCGGGTTAAACCTGATGATGAATTGCTTTTCGTTACCAAAATTACGGTAAAGGCGCAGGTCAAGTTCTACCTTGGTATATTGCGAAAACGTGTAACCAAATAGCTGGCGCTGCCCAAGTGTATCTTTACGGGCGTTGGTTAGGTTAGCTACCAGATTTAAAAGGTTACCGCCTAAATCCAAACTACTCCTGAAATAGGTAAAATCTTCATACCCGTTAAGTTTGGCAGCGTTAACCTGGAAGGTGTATTGGCTACCGGTAGTGAACGTTGTACGCCCGATAAGGTAGATATACGAGTAGCGGTTTTTAGCCAACAAAGTATCCCGCGCTATAGGATCAATTATACCCCGCGAAAACTCGATATTGATTGGAGTGATGATGTGCGTTTTTTTGGTAGTTTCCGAGAAATCCCAGCTAAAGGAGTTGATAAAACTTTCGCGTTTAACGAGGTCTTTTTGGTAGAATAACGAGTAATTTGACGAGAACGTAGTGTGTGGCACCGCGAATTTACCCAGCAACGGAAACTTAAACGGCAACAATAGGCGCGGGTAAGTTAGCTGCGCGCCCAACCTAAGCTCCTGGTTTTGGATAATGCTATGATCGGTACCCACATCGTTCCCGTTATCAAACAGGATACTCCAATTGGCTTTTAGTTGCAATATGGCGGCTTGTTTAAACAGGTTCCTATCGGTAAATGTATTGCCGATGTTGTAACCAAAGCGCCCGCCGCTAAACAGCACCTCACCTTCCACACGGTCGCTCATGCGCTTTAAGGGCACTATATCAATCCGCGAATTTAGCCTGTCGGTACTATCGTTTATTTTTTGATAGGTTGGATTGGGCACATTCCTGAAAACATTTAATTCGGATAACCGGGCAGTGGTAATAGTTTGCAGGTCGATATTGTAACGCGCGTTCTTTTTCTGAAAAATAAAATCGGTAACTACCCTTGGCGAAAACCGTTTGGAATAATCAACAAACGTAAACTGCGAGTCGGTGCGTAGGGTATCAACCTTACCGGTAGTACGACCGTTGCTGTTGGCAATAGTAATAACCGTATTGTTAACGTAATAAACAATGTGATTTTTTTTGCCCGGAGGGTTATCAACAGTCATTTTAACATCCACCACGCTACGGTTAAACGTAGTGTCGTATGTAAAATTGATGTACTGGCGATAAAAGTCGAAAAAACCATCGCGCTTGGCCAGCATATAAAATTCATCCCTATCATGCGCCAGACTATCGGTATCAAAACGCCCACCCGGCTGGATATGCGTCATCTTGTTTCTGTGAAGATTGTATAATGCCCGCAGGTTATGGTCGGCAATACTATCTGTAAACTTGCGGATGCGGAACATCGGGCCTTCCTGCACATTAAATATCAATTCGGCCTTTTGCTTTTTGATGGCTATGCTATCGGTAACTTTTGCTTTAAGATAACCGCGGTTTTGGATATACTTTTCTATCTGAAAACGCGAATACTCAACCAGGTTGCTATCTAAAATAGCCGGGGCCTCACCTATATCGCGTTTACCTTTTTTACTAAATGTATAATAAAGTTGCAGGTTAAGCGCGTTGTTTGGCTGCTGTTCCTTATCTACATAATTTACAGCCACATCAGCAAATTCTTTATCAACACCCTTAATGGTAATTTTGCGTACCAGCGCCTGATCTTTATTGATCCCTCTGGTAAGACTACAGCCCGACCCGATAATAACCAGCAAAATACTTAATATTGTAAGGCGGAAAATAACGGGCTTGGAGTATGCTTTCAAAATCACAGATCAGTTTATTAAAATCCTTACAACATAAAAAATTCAGAAAAGAGCATGGCTTATTTTTGGTAGAAGGCCACAAATCGGTTATTGAATTTGTTAACACTGCATACCAGGTTGATACCATTTACCATACCGCCGCAATCGTCCCAAAATTGCTGAATTTATCCCGAAAAATAAACTTTCAGGAGATTTCATTGGCCGATTTGGAAAAGATCAGCAGTTTGAAAACCCCGCAAGAGGTAATTGGTTTGGTAAAAATGCCAATTTGGCCATCTTTAAATTATAACACGTTAAAAAACAGGTTTTCGCTGGTGCTTGATGGCGTGCAGGATCCCGGCAATATGGGCACTATTATCCGCACTGCCGATTGGTTTGGCATTACCGATATCATTTGTTCGGAAGATACTGTTGATGTTTATAACTCTAAAGTAGTACAGGCCACCATGGGCTCGCTGGCCAGGGTAAATGTACATTATACAGATCTGGCCACTACCCTACCGCAAATAAAGCTGCCGATATTTGGGGCGATGCTTGATGGCGAAAATATGTACAGCACAAATTTTGGCAACGAGGGTTTATTGGCCATGGGAAATGAAGGCAACGGCTTACGCCCCGATATACAGGCACTTATCAATAAAAAAATAACTATTCCGCGCGTTGGGCAGGCCGAATCGCTCAACGTAGCGATAGCCACGGCCATATTTTGTTCAGAAATTAAGCGAAATTCGTTGAAATAAATTTGTTCGCTAAAAATAATTACTATCTTTGCAGTCCTTAAAAAGAGGGTCGGATGGCCGAGTGGCTAGGCAGAGGTCTGCAAAACCTTTTACAGCGGTTCGAATCCGCTTCCGACCTCAGGGTTAAAAAAATTTAAAATAAAAGACAATGGGCGTTACTCGTTTAAAAAGAAAAGATAGGAGAAACAAAACTTTCTCACGTTTAGAAGTTCAGTTCCTCAAACTGGCTACTAACCTTGAATACGGAAGCCGTTCTGCTGAGTCAAAACACAGCCAGATCGCGAAAAACAATGCAGCTTTAGATATCGCATTGGGTAAATAATCTCCATCTTAAGGAAAGAAATTAAAAGTCCTGTCGGTTTCCGGCGGGACTTTTTTGTTGAGCGTTGAATTTGGGCAATTACATTGATTTCTACCTATACGCCAACACATTTAAAATTATTTTCTCAGCTATCTTAACCTAATAGTCTTTTTGTGTTAACATGATTCATGTTATATTTATGGCGTAATTTTCAAAACCTTATGTACAAAACGTTTCTGCTATTATCATTAACGATACTTACCTTATCCGCAAAAGCCCAAACTTCTACTCGCTACGTTCCTGGTTATTATTTTGATAATGATGGTAAAAAGTTTACCGGTACCATCAAATTGAACGCCTTTAACGATTGGTTCTTTTTCAAGGCTCAACCCGGGCCTCTTTCTGAAAAAATAAAAATAGAACAAGTAAGCGCTGTGGTAACAAATGACGACAGCCTTACCGTAATGACCGAGGATAATAAAGTTAACAGAAAATATTTCGCCAAACTCAGGCTGGCTACACCTGTTATGCGCTTTTATTATAAATACAAATTTAACCACTTCGGATCGGGACCATCAATGGTCATTAACAGTGGACCTGGTAGTTCGGGCGGGGTAAGCAATAATATTTCGTGGAAGCCAGGCTCCGGGATAGATCCGTCGGTAAATCCGATCCTGATGTATGCAGATGGCGGCACAACCTTCGAACTTAGTAAAAGAAATTACATAGAGGTATTAAGTAAGGCCTTTGCCGATGCGCCAGAAGTGGTAACCCTGATACAGGATAAAAAACTGAAATTTCAAAACGTGGACGAGATATTTGGCCGATATGCGATGACGACGCAGTATAAACGATGATTTTTTGAGATTGAACAATGGGCATGAAGCCTGCGCACATGTTTCCTTACCCACTTTATATCTATCTGTCCGTGGAGACACGGACAGATAATCAGAAAAGAATCAAATCAGCGCATTCAAAGCAGTCATCTAAATCAACGATTCAATAACGCCTTATTAATCCTACCAATCAATCCAGGCCCTTCATAAATAAAGCCTGTATATAATTGTACCAATGAAGCTCCAGCTTCCAGCTTCTCCAAAGCATCCTCGGCCGAGTGGATCCCTCCCACCCCAATAATAGGGAACGAGCCATTTGATTTTTTATGTAGATAAGCTATTACTTCGGTTGAACGTTTAGTTACCGGCTTACCGCTCAAACCACCCATTTCATCTTTTAGTTTCGATGGCGATGCCAGGTTATCCCTACTAATGGTAGTATTGGTAGCAATTAATCCTGCTATACCCGTTTCCTGAACGATCTCTACAATATCATCCAGCTGCGAATCTGTCAGATCGGGGGCTATTTTAAGCAGGATAGGCCTACTGATGCCATTTTTGCTATTGCGTTGCTGCAGGGTGTTCAGGATCTCCATTAGGGGGCCTTTCTCCTGCAGGGCACGCAAACCCGGTGTATTTGGCGAACTTACGTTCACCACAAAATAATCAACCACATCAAACAAACGGTCAAAGCATTTGATGTAATCGCTTACAGCATCCTCGTTAGGGGTTACTTTATTTTTACCGATGTTACCACCGATGATCAGTTTTTTGTTGGCATTCTTCGGGTCGCGGCGGAAAGCGGCTATGCGCTCAGCAGCTACATCTACGCCGAAATTATTGAAGCCCATCCGATTGATCAGAGCGCTATCCTGCGGCAGGCGGAACATGCGGGGCTTATCATTACCTGGTTGCGGCAATGGGGTTACCGTACCTATCTCCACAAAACCAAAACCGAGGTTAGCCATCTCGCCCATCATTTCGGCATTTTTATCAAAACCGGCAGCAAGGCCAACCGGGTTTCTGAATTTAAGGCCGAATACCTCGCGCTCCAATTTTGGGCTTTCAACATCCCATATCGCCTTACTCAAACCTTTACCACCCGGAAAACGGTTAAAGCGTTTCAGGTTACGGGTAACAAAGTAATGCACATTTTCGGGGTCGAACTTAAACAGGATGGGTTTGATGAGCTGATACATGGCGCGAAGTTAGCATTTTGATGCGCGTTGCACAAACGTTACACTAAGCATAGCGTTATAAATCAACCATTAATTACCAAAATATCCAAAGGCGCTACAATGCAAAGTTTTTCGTGCAAATAGCCGGTTTTGATACTGATGTACATTTTACACTATGCCAACGCCTTCCGTGTAACAAATACACTATTATTTTCAATGCATTTTAGCGCATCAAAATAAAGGAACTTCAAAAATAAAATCAACATAAAAAACTCAAAATCAAATATTTAAATAAAAAATTGAATTGGTATTAATGCGTATCATTTTTACATACAGGCTACGGTTAGTGAATAATTTATATTGCACTTTTTGCTTTTTTTTAATTAAGTTTAATAAATTTGAAAACTCCGGTTAGCCATAGTCCAGGCTGATAACCAAGCCGGAAAGCCTATTTATTTAAACCATGCAAAAAAAGTATTTAATTGCCTGTTTCATTGCGGGCGGATTATTGAGGGTTGGCTTTGCCGGTGCGCAAACCAAAGCAGCTTATTCAGTTGCCAATAAATCTGTTAAGGTGATCGTATCTGAGCAAAATGCCGGTTACAAATTTAAGGAAACTGAAACCCTTAAGTTTGCTGCAAAACCGCAACCTGCCGAAACCGAAGTAGCCATTTTTGTTGATCCGGCTAAAACCTTCCAAACCATGATAGGTATTGGCGGCGCGCTAACTGATGCCTCGGCCGAGACCTTTGCCAAATTGCCAAAAGATAAGCAAAAAGAGTTTTTAACCGCTTATTATGATAAAACCAAGGGTATCGGTTACGCTTTCGGCCGCACCAATATCCAAAGCTGCGATTTCTCGAGCGGGAGCTACAGCTATGTTAAAGAAGGTGATAAAGAGCTGAAAACATTTGATATCAGCCACGATAAAACTTACCGCATTCCATTTATTAAAGCAGCTACAGCTGCTGCTGGTGGTAAATTAACCTTGTTTGTATCGCCATGGAGCCCTCCGGCTTTTATGAAAGATAATAACGATGTATTGCACGGCGGCAAGCTTAAAAAAGAGTTTGACCAAAGCTGGGCAAACTTCTACGTAAAATTCATTAAGGCTTACGAAAAAGAAGGTATCCCTGTTTGGGGCCTATCGGTACAAAACGAACCTATGGCTAAACAAACCTGGGAATCGTGTATGTACACTGCCGAAGAAGAGCGCGACTTTGTTAAAAACTTTTTAGGCCCAACCTTGCAAAAACAAGGCTTAGCCAGCAAAAAACTGATTGTTTGGGACCATAACCGTGATCTGCTTTACCAACGTGCAAGCACTATTTTGGAAGATCCGGCTGCTGCCAAATACATCTGGGGTATCGGTTTCCATTGGTATGAAACATGGACAGGTGCCGGTCAAAACTTTGAGGCAACCCGCCGCACGCACGAAGCATTCCCGGGTAAAAACCTTGTATTTACTGAGGGTTGTATCGAGAAATTTGATTTTAATAAGATCAATGACTGGTCGCTTGGTGAGCGTTATGGCTTATCAATGATCAACGATTTTAACGCTGGCACTGTAGCCTGGACAGATTGGAACGTACTGCTTGATGAAAAAGGCGGGCCAAACCACGTTGGTAACTTCTGTTTCGCGCCTATACATGCCGATCTGCGCAACGGTAGCCTTATCTACACCAGCTCATACTATTACATCGGTCATTTCTCTAAATACATTCACCCGGGCGCAAAACGCATTGCAGCTGTAGCCAGTCGCGATAAACTCTTAACCACCGCCTATCAAAACCCAGATGGCTCAGTTGCCGTAGTAGTGATGAACAAAACCGACGAAAAAATAGATTACAGCCTTTGGATAAAAGGAAAAGCGGCAAACACAACCGCATTGCCGCATTCAATTGCTACACTTATTGTGGAGTAATTATATAACGATCTTAGTTAATCAATCAACTAAATCTCTGGTATGGTGGGTCATTTTATGGCTCACCATTATCATTTATGGGGATTTTTTTTCAATTCCCTCCCAAGGGAGGGGGGCGCTGGTAAGTGTTGTGGCAGGGAGGGGTTTATATGCCCAGCTTATAGAAAAGCCGCTTAAGAAACCCCTCCCTACACCCTCCCAAGGGAGGGAATCGCACTTTTCCCTGCTTTTTTTAAGGCACTTATAACCTCTACCCAAACACCACCGTTTTGTTCTTGTGTACAAACACCCTATCCTCAAAAACCAGCTTCAGGGCTTTGGCCAGTACTGATGTTTCAACTTCCTGACCGGCTTTTACCATATCCTTCCAGCTGTATGAATGGTTTACCGGAACAATTTGCTGCGCGATGATCGGACCTTCGTCCAATTCGTCGGATACATAGTGCGCCGTGGCACCTATCAGCTTAACACCGCGCTCAAAGGCCTGTTTATATGGGTTGGCACCAATAAAAGCCGGTAAAAATGAGTGATGAATGTTGATGATCTTTTTCGGGAACTCGGCCACAAACCGAGGCGACAGGATGCGCATGTATTTGGCAAGCACTACATAATCGTGCGGGTATTGTTTAATGGCACCGATTACCTGCTCTTCAAAATCAGCCTTATCCAAACCTTCATGACTGATGTAATAAAAGGGAATATCAAAACGCGCACAGATATCTTTGAGTTTATCGTGATTGGCAATAACACACTGTACGCTTGCACCCAGGGTACCAAAATGATTACGGATCAGGATATCGCTTAAACAATGATACTCTTTGGTGGCCAGTACCACTACCTTTTTTACCGGCTCGGGGTTTACAGCTATGTAAGCGCCATCGGGTAGTATCTTACGTAATGACTCCTCCACTCCGGTTGTATCGCCGTCTTCCACATCTAAACGGGTAAAAAAAACATTTTCGTTATGATCAACATGCTCTCGCATGGAAACTATATTAAGCAGGTGCTTGGCCAATGTTGACGCAATGGCCGCTACAAGGCCTACCTTATCCTGGCATTGTATTACAATAATCATGCTTTAATGATACAAAGAATTTTGCTGAATACACAAGCGCATGCAGCTAAAATTATTTTATAACCTGCTGTAGCAAAGCCTTATGCCTTTGCGTAAAGTATGATATAAACCTATAATCATGAAAAAAATAGTATTAATACTTATCGCTGCCATACTGTGCAGCATCAGCGCCTGTACAAAAAACAATGATCCCGGCCCCGGCAATCCCAGTATAGTAGGTAAATGGCGTTGGGTAAAATCGGTAGGCGGTATTGGCGGCACTACTGTTACGCCTCAAACCGATGGTTATACTTACCGCTTTGAATTTGGGGCCGATAGCGTATTTAAAGATTACCAGAACGACAAACTGCTTTTACAATCCAACTACCATATCAGCAAAAATTACAAGTATGATGCATCCATGCCTGCTGTTGATCTGCTTAAGATAGAAACAAACTCAACACAGGTAGCTTATGTGGTGAGACATGATAGCCTGTACTTTGATGACATTTTTATTGCTGATGGCTTTAACAGCGTTTATGTGCGGATAAAATAACGGCGGCGGCTACTCACCCCGACTTCGCTACGTTTGTCCCCCCTCTCTGCTGCGCAAAGAGGGGATTTTAGCTTTGTTGTTTCTTTGCAGCCCGAAGCCTTCTACTTTTCTCGACCGTAGCAGCACTCTATTTAGTACCATGCTCCACCTTCATCATATCCTTAACAGCGCGAGCTAATGATACTTTCTCGTTGTTATCTAAATCGGTATGCTTTTCGCCGCCATTAAACTGATAGGTAATTTTGCCCGCATGGTCGCTCTCGGCCTGGATCTCCAGGTCGTTGGTTTTGTATATCATGGTTCCATTGGGAGAAATACGGCTTATTGCCGTGCTATCCGGCGTAAAGTAAGTGTAGCCACGGTATTCTATCCTGCGCTCTTTTCCGTTGGCGTTTTCAACAATTACGGTGTGCCTGCCGCCTATGTGGCAAGCATCTAACAAGGCAATTATGCCTATTACTACCAATATGTATCCTAATGTTTTCATTTTAATTATTTTTTATGATGATTATTTTAACTGATGTTGCTCCTTTAAACTGAGCATTTTATTAAAGTTGATACTTAAAGAGATAAACCAAACTGACCAGCCCGCATGCGCAAATCGTTGAATAAGCCCTGTATAATTATTTTGAAGTGAAGGAGATGGAATAAAGCGAATAAAAATGAGCAGCATAACGCCCAGGCTTAATAACGATTGTAACCTCAGCTGCTTAAACTCCTTCCCTCTCCATAAAATAGCAGCCAACAACGCGCCTATATAAATAAGCAAGAATACAGGGCCCGATGCCGAATGGAGCGGGTTACCAGAATGGAATATAGCAGCCCAGCCAAACATGATGGGGAAACCTATTATTCCAAACACTGGAAGGATATTCAATTTGAGCTGACTGCAGGCTATAAACAAACCTGCCATAAAAAACACACTCAACACCGTACAAAGCAGGGTAAAAGTTTCCATCAAAGTTTCGGATCTGGTGCCGATGGCCCCCAGATCGCTAATTGTACCACTGATATGGCTGTAGTTACCATGCACAAAACCGCATATGATAGTTGCCAGCCAAAAAACTATTGGGATAATGATGCCTGTATATAGTAACGGTTTAGTGTCCATTTTTTTAAATGCTTAATGGTTTTTCTGTTAGATAGAAACAAAGGTAGTATTAAACACAGTACTATACAATACATAGTACTATAAAAATTAAAATTTATTTTTGGGGATAAAAAAAGCCCTGCCGGTGATGGCAGGGCTTTTCATTTTTAAATGAAGATAATCGGCAGTTATCGCTGCCTGAAAATCCGCAGTAATTCCGCTACCTCTACCCCATCAATCTTCATCCCGCTTAGGTTACAATCCTCAATTTCAACATTGCTTAAGTTGCAATTGGTAATGGTACTGCCGGCCAGGTAACAGTTTTCAAATTTAAGGGGGCGTTGTTTTATGTCGGGATCATAAGCAGGGTGACCTTCGGGCGGCATACCTATATCATGAATATAAGCCCCGCCAAGCTGTGCGTATCGTATTTCAAGGTCGCTCAGGTTGGCATCTTCAATTTTAAGATTAGTGATACACACATCCCTAAAGCTGGCATTGTTCATCATTACCTGCTCAAGCGTTGTACCATCAATCACCGCGCATTTTACATCAAGTACTTTTTGGGTTTCTTTAATGATAATAACTTCTGGTTTGCTGGCTGGATTTTCCATGGTTTTGTTATTGGCTTTAACCAAATTTCATGAAAAAGAATAATAAACCAGGGTTTTATAAATGACAATAGACAGGGGCATTTGCGACAATCATTTTCAGTTATCCCCCCTCCTTTACGCCAATTACGCTATTGCAAAAAATCCATCACATCGCGGCCGTAAAACTCTTTAAACAGCTTCCGGAAATATGCAGGTGTTTCAAAACCGGCTATGTATGATATTTCGGCCACGGTACGGTACCTGCCACTGTTAATAGCCTCCATAGACATTAGTAGCCTAATGCGGCGGATATAGTTATTGGGCGTTAAATTGGTCGCGCTTTTTATCCGGCGGTGCAGCTGCCGTTCGCTCAGGCCCATTTCGCTGCTAAGTAAAACAATACCCAGATCGTGCTTGCCAATGTATTTCCGTACCAGGGTTTCAAGCTGATAAAGCCATAACTGATCAACTATAGAAAGTTCGTTTATTGGTTTAGGCGGCCTGGCAATATCAAAAACATCCTGTGTTGCTGCTTGTGCCGTTTCTTTATGCTGAAGAACATGTATGCCGTTATTTACCTTATTGTTAATAAGCGATGTTTTGCTGTATTCTTCCAGTTTTTTTCGTTCGGTGATATTGCGGGCTATGGCAAAAACCAATTGCTTATTGGGCACCGGCATCGATTTCCAGGATAACCAAACTACTTCACCGCTTTTGGTTACATACCTGTTTTCAAAATCAATAAGCGGGTTGTTCCGTTTAATGCTTTCGCGTTTACTGGCAGTAATACTTCTGTCTTCAGGGTAAACAAACGAATCGATAGGCCTCGAAAACAATTCGCTTTCGGTATAGCCTAAAGTTTTTGCAACAGCCGGATTAACTTTTTTGAAATACCCATCAAACCCGGCTATGCAAAGCCAATCGGGCGACAGGTGAAAGAAATGCTCTAAATCAAAAATCTTGTCGAAATTTTCCATATAAATCCCTCTCGTACCAGCCACCGGCTTTGCAGGTTTACCGATAAGTAATACAACTATAAATTGAGAAAGGCTTATTCAAATGACGTTATTTTTTGCCACATCAGTAAGTCTAAAGCACGTTTTGGCAGGATTTTTCTGAAAAATGTCAGTTCTGTTAACCTTTCAGAAAAGCACTTATCTTTTATGTAACATTTGTAATTCGACGTACCCTTTTTGAGGGTTTAGCTTGATACAAATTCTAAAGGTTCGGGAACAACACTATCCTCATTTCAACGTTTTTTACTATAATTACTGCCATTATGAAAAACCTATTCCCTAACACGATCAAGCTGGCTTGTGGCCTTTTATTAGCCGTATTATTTCAAAGCTGCGGCACCCAATCCGGAACATTTAAAAATGACGAGATCAGCAGCAGTAAACGCGGCGAGTTTCACAATCTTACCACGCAATTAATTAACGCGCTGCGCGGCAAAGACAAAGAAGAATTAAAAAATCTCCAATCGAAAGAGATGCTGGACGATCCGCATAACCTGCGCAAGCTGGAACTTGTTGGCAACCGCGTAGCAACAGCAGATTATAAGGTACTTGACGAGTATTATGTAGTTAAATCTTTTGTACCCAATTCCGATACCGCCAGATATGATACCCTCACCAACACATCAGCAAGCATTAATGGCTATCAATTTATTTATAGCCGGATAGCACAGGAAAGCTACGTAGCCTTACTTATCCCAGCAGACAAAAAATTGGCCAACCAGGACCTCATAGTGGCCACATATGCCAAATTTAACTATGGCTGGAAGCTATGTTCGGCAGAAGTTGGCGCTTATAAGATCAACGGACAAACAGCTCCCGAACTTTTCAAGGCAGGAAAGGCGCAATTTGATAAAGGGTATTACGCGAACGCCAAACTGCTGTTTGAACTGGCGCAGCAATGTGTTAACCCTGTAGAAAACTGGGAATACATTCATTTAAACGACGACAAGGTAGATAACCTTGATAATATGTTTAAAAGGGCGCGATCAGAAAGCATTTATAAATACCACTTCCCGCTAACAGTTGATGAAGTAACAGGCTCGCCCCAGATTTTTCATTTAAAAAACCAGCGGAGCAGCGAAGGATGGTTCCCGGCTGTTTTTTATGTAACCAAGATAGATATTACAGACACGGCGGCTGTAAAAAAGCAAAACATGGAGATGCAGAAGGTAATAGGCAAAATCCTTCCGGGTATTAATGAGGGGAGAAAGTATGTTTACTATTCGGCTTGTAATAAGTTGCCGCTGAAGGCAACTTTGGTAGCGCATTTTGATATGGTGGAAAGATTGAAGTAAGTACCCTGCAGTATGTTTGCCGGTCGAGGTTCCCCCTGTTACTAAACTTCGACCGGCTTAAACATAGCAGAGCTAAAGCTATTTATCCTGAACAAAGCAGTATAAGCAAGCCGATAAATCCCCTGCCTTTTTCCTATTATTGCAACCGATATGAAACCCCTATTCCCTAACACAATTAAACTACTGGGTTGCCTTTTACTGGCCCTGTTATTTCAAAGCTGCCTTAAAAAATCCGGTGCATGGCGAAACGGACAAATCCCCACAGATAAACGCAACGATTTCCACAAGCTTAACCAGCAATTATTTAACGATCTAAAAACCGATAATAAAAACGATATCCGCTTCCTCGAATCGAAGGAGATGTTAAGCACCCCGTACACCCTGCGCGAGATGGAACAGGTTGGCAACAGGTTAAAAGCTGCCGACTATGACATTTACGATGAGTACTACATTGTGAACAAATATCGCTCGGGCGATACTGTAGTTAATAATTCGGCGGGGATCAATAGCTATACAATGATCTATAATGGTATTGAGCACGAAATGTACATCGCGCTTTTTACCCCTAAAAGCCGCGCACTGGCAAACCAGGATATGATAACCGTGCTGTATTCTAAGTACAATTATGGATGGAAGATCACTTCGGTAAGTGTTAACCCCTACCGCATAAACGGCAAAACCGCGCCCGAGCTTTATGCCGTTGCAGAAGCAAAATTCAACCAAAATAAATTTGTCGATGCACGCCTTACCCTCGAACTGGCCTTACAATGCAACGCCCCAAATGATTACTGGCGTTACAACCATTTAGACAATGTAGGGAAGCTTTATCAACAAGCCGTGAACATTACAATGGATAAATACAAATTCCCGGTAGTAATAGATAATGTAGCCGGACAACCGAGAATATTCCGGATGACCAACCAAAAAAGCGATGACGGTTGGTTCCCGGTTATTGACTATGTAACCAGGATCAACATTAAGGATACCACGGCTGTGAAAAAACAGAACATGGAAATAAGAGTGGCAATTAGTAAAATGTTTCCGGGAATTGATGAAGATAAAAAGTACATCTTTTATTCGGCATGCGAAAAGTCGCCGGCTGGCAACGGCACTGTAGCGCATTTTGATATGGTGGATAAATTGAGGTAGAGTTAGCTAACTCTCCTAAAACAATCAACTACTGGTCGAAGTTTAGCGATAGCGTAACTTCGTCCTAAACTTTTGGAAGCATTCTGCTTCCGAGACCGGAATGGCAACTTGATCATAAAGTTAAGCTGGAAGCTTAATCCAGTTTAGGTCGAAGTTACGCTATCGCTAAACTTCAACCAGTGAGTTATAAAATGAAAAAGGGAGTGGCTTGCCACTCCCTTTTTCATTTATGATAAATCGCTTTTATTAAATCGCTTCCAACTGCAATACTACACTGGTATGGTAAGTATTGGTTTCTGGATTAATACCAACATTCATCAGGAAATCGCCTGTAAAAGTTAAGTCCTCGTTACCAAGTACAGAACCTGTACCCGGGAACACATTGATCTCTTTAACACGGTATTTTTTATTAGGATCAAGCCCTTTTAAACGTACCGGAACTTTAGTTCCCGAGCCGTAGCGATTATTCACCAAATAGTTAAACATTACCGCTTTCGTTTTATCTGCGTTTACATACATGATAGATGCCGCATCGTTATCCCAAGGAGAGGCTAAACGGTACTGATCGCCGTGCCAGATGGCGTCTTTCAGGCCATCATAGTTTTTAAGGGCTGATTGACAGAAGGCCAGTTCGTTATCGCTTAATTTACCAATCACGATATCGAAGCCCATTTTGCCCATCATGGCTACATCCACACGGTATTTGATAGGTTGTTTGCCCCAATCAGTTACGTGATTTGAGCTGGTGATTGCCGGGTAGAAGAACGAATATTCCCACTGGATAAACACGCGCTCCAGCGGATCGGTGTTATCGCTTGGCCAGTACTCGGTAAAGTATTGCAACGCGCCATAATCAACACGACCGCCACCGCCCGAACAAAGCATTAAAGGCACTTTAGGGTATTTGGCACGTACGCGTTTTAACACGTTATACAAACCATTTACATAATCAACATAAATATGCGACTGGTCTTTTTTCAAATAGGCCGAGTAAGCGTTATAGATCACCGCGTTACAATCCCATTTAATATAAGCCAGGTCGGGATTTTTGGTGAACAGGTTATCAACTACGCCAAATACAAAATCCTGTACTTTAGGGTTGGCCAAATCAAGCACCAGCTGGTTACGGAAATATTTTTCAGGGCGGTTTGGTTGCTTGATCACCCAATCAGGATGGGCTTTGTATAAATCGCTAGCCGGGTTAACCATTTCCGGCTCAATCCAGATACCGAATTTTACACCATTGGCCTGCGCCTCTTTCACTAAGGAGCTGATGCCGTTTGGTAGTTTCTGTTTGTTTTCCTGCCAATCGCCCAAACCGGCATTATCGCCGTTGCGCGGGTGGCTGTTACCAAACCAACCGTCATCCAGTAAAAACAGGTCTACACCTAATTTCTTGGTATCTTTTAACAAACCGGCGAGTTTAGTCTCGTTGAAATCAAAATAGGTAGATTCCCAGTTGTTCAGCAGGGTAAGCCTTGAACCGTTACCGTCAACAATTTTGTATTGACGTGCCCAGCTTTGCAGCTTGCGGCTTGCATCGCCTTTACCATGATCCGAATAAGTGTACAGAAATGCAGGCGTAGTAAACTCAACACCAGGCTTTAAATGATACTCGGAAGCGGCATTGTTTATACCGGCAATAATTTTCAGGTTGTTGGCCACATCCAGCTCAAAATCAACCCTGAAATTACCCGACCATTCTAACGCGCCGTAAAGTACTTTACCTTCATCTTCGGTAGCAGGTTTATCCAGCGATACGGCAAACATCGAGTGCTCGTACAAATTTGCACGGGTACCCAGCTTGCTATCAATGGTTTTGATGCCGTGAGTTAAACGAGCTTCTTCCGGCTGTACTTCCATAGCCCAGTTGCCGTGGTATTGTTTCAACCAGAAACCGCCTGAGGTATTGCCTTTCAGGTTTAAATTGGCCGAAGCATATTTATTAAGGATAACAACGCCCTTTTCGTTATGCTTAATAACCGACCATTGCTCGGTAACATCCTCTTTGTAATAAGTTTTATAATACAGCTTTACCTCAAAATCATAAACCGGATCTTTCAGGGTAACCACCAGCAGCGAAACATCGTCGCTCACCTTGCTTACCGTATGGCTCACATAAGCCAAATTCAATGACTTATTGCCATCGGCATGGGTAACGGTAATGGCAGGCTCGCCAAGGCTGGCCGAACCTGATGGGGTGTAAACATCATTCTGCACGCCCGAATCATCGGCCTGTTTGTACATTTTTTGGATGCGGGCATACTCGGCGCTGTTGGCCAGTTTAGCACCCAGGTACACCATGTTCAGGTGTTTTTCGGCATCGGTTTGCAGTACGATGGCGTTGTGTTGCGTTTCTACAGGGATGGTTACATCCTGCGCTGCTGCCCTACCGACAAACAGCATTGAGCCTGCGAAAAGCAGGCCCAGTGGTAAAGTTTTTTTTTGAGTAGTTCTCACGTGTAAGTTTTGGTTTAACCGGCTACTTCGGTAATTTGGTTTATCATGTTTTGATGTATCCTCGCTCCAAAATGCCCGGCATCAAGTTTCAATACTTCGGCAAAGGCTTTTTGCGCACGTTCAACATCATGCAGACCAAGGTATCCCAAGCCCTGTAAAAAGTGACAATGCACCTGGTTCCTTGCCTTCAGATCATCCTCAAAAATGAGCAGATTTGGCAGCGAGACGGCAAAGTAATCAATTTTTACATTATCATCCATGTGCTCTATACCATATTTAAGCAGTTTTTTAAAGATACGCTCTGCTGATGTACTGTCACCGAGACATTTTTTAGCTAAACCTTGATAAAAGATCTTATCCGGCTGCTGATCGTTGTAAAAAACAGCCGCTGTTGGGTCTTCCAAACCGGTGCTCGCCTTGTCAAAATAAAGGGCCGCTTTCTCAGTTTCCTGCAGGCCTTTATAAGCTTTACCAAGCCAGTAAAAAATATCATTTTCCTGCGTGCCGAACAGTTTGCCCTCACCCAAATTATGCGGGTACGTTTGGGCTTGCGTTAATTTATCGATAGCCTCCTGGTATTTACCATCGTTAATGTTTTGCTTTGCCAATTCAACCAAAGCACCAACATACTGGCCCGAAGCTTTGCCTTCGCCTCCCTCCCATGGGTGGAAGGTACGTTCTGAAACCTGCCCGAAAGCGGTTTCATGTTCGCCAAGGAAATTATACAGGGTTGCACGCTCCAAATAAACATCATCGCGCAGTTCGGCAGTATCCAAATTAGCTTCAATGAATGCCAAACGGGCATCAGCAGTATAGTTCAGTTTTTTATAAAGCTGATCAAGTTCCATCAATATGCGGGCATCCGTTCTATCCAGCTCGAAAGCTTTTTCAAAGCAGGTTAAAGCTTTAGTAGGATCGTTACGTTTGTTGTAGTAAGCGATACCTAAATTCCTGAACACGGTTGGAAATTGATCATCCAGCTGTGCCGATGTTTCCCAGGCGGCAATGGCATCATCATATTGCAGCTTATCATAAAACAGGTTACCCAAGTAGTAAGGCGCTTTAGCATCCGTAGGGATCAATGCGGCAGCCAGTTTTAATACACTTATATCTTCCAAACGATCAGGGAAACACAGGTATGAATCGGCTACCGAGGCCAGTTTAAAGTATTGGGCAGCCTGCTCGTTATTACCCAGCTGACAGGCGAAATAGCCGAGGTAATAATACACCATCGGGCTGGTAGTATTGCCTGTAACAGCGTTGCTTAATAAACTTGAAGCTTCATCATACAAGCCTGCATTAGCATAATCCAAAGCGTACTCAATGTAATTTTGATAGTAACCACGCGATAGTGTTACCAGTTGCTCAAAGCTTGAAGCCGCTTTTTCATTCTTACCTAAAGCTTTGTAAGCCAAATTAAGCTCGAACAAAGCGCCCAAATTGAAAGGATCGCGTTTTACAGCTGAAGCGGCAACTTCAATAGCTTCTTCGTTCCTGTTCAGTTTGCGGAAGGCTGCCGAACGCAAAACATAAGCTTTGCTGTTATTGGCGTTCCTATCCAACGATGACAACGCATGGTCAAGTGCCAGTTCATAATCGCCGTTTTCCAGATCGATCTGTGCTACCGAGAAATAGCCGCTATCTTTCCATGCATTGCTCCAGGTGGCTTTGTAAAATGCTTTGTAAGCTTCATCTTTTTTGCCCAGGAATTTCAGCGCCAAACCTAAGTTATAATAGCATTCGCTATCGTAAGGGTTAGGGTTGCGCTGGGTAATTGTTTCAACCGCCCTCCTGAAGTAAGGCTCGCTTTTGGCAAACTGGCCGCGGCGTAAATACCATAAACCTAAAGCATTGTTATTGCGGATATCTTTGGGGTCGCGGCGGATCGCTTCTTCGTAATATGGTACCGGGCTATAGGTTGCATGGCGATATTGCTCCAGGTGCTGGGCGGTTAAAAACAATTGTTCGTTATTTTCAGTATCGGCAGGTAGCAGGGCAGGTTTGGCAGCTTCGGGAATGTTGTTCAGCTTGTTGCTGGCAGCATCGTATTTGATGAGCTCCTTGCCGGCTTCCGAGTGTACGGTAAGCAGTAAAAGGTTTTCGTCGATATTTTTAACGGCTATCTCCCTTTCAAATACCTGCTCGGGTACAATGCTGATCTTTTCACTTAGCAATACTTTGCCGTCGTGCTGTAGTTTAATGTTCAGGTTGTTTTGATTGCCCGTTACATAAACTTTTAGCAGCAGTTTGCCATCGGTATAATCTAAGGCCAGCAAGATATCTTTAGTAGCATTTTTAATTACACCAAGCTCGCGGTATGGCATAAAGTATTGGGTAAAATGCTTTTCCTCGTGCGGCATCAACCAGGTAAAGTCGGGCTGATTATCGGTAAACATACCGGTCATCAGTTCGATGTATGGGCCATCCTCGTCGGTCAGGTTCCTGTCCCAGGCCAGGCCGAAATCGCTGTGGCCCCAGGTCCATTGTTTTTTACCGGGGGATACGTGGTGGTTGGCTACGTGCAACAAACCAGCTTGGCTGTCATGCTCGTATCCACCTACAAAATCATAATTGGAGTTGATGGCCATGTACGATGTTGGCACGGGGATATTTTTATACCTCGAGATATCGGTACCCGGCGAGTAATCAACTTTATAATAAGTACCGGTTGCTATCGGGAAGGTAGATACATCACGTTTACCGTGGTCAAATACAGCGTTCACATCAGGCGGGAAAACCGATTGGTAATCGTCATTTACCTTAACAGCCGGGTTAGCCCACCATAAAAAGGTTTGCGGCAGGGCCGAGCGGTTGTACAGTTTAGCTTTTATTTCGATGTATGCTTTATCGGGATGCAGTGTAAAACCGGCCATGCCTTTGGTATGGAACATGCGCTCCACTTCGTTCACCAATACGGTTTTGCTGCCATCGGCATTTTCTTCTATCTTATAATCAACCGCTTCAAAAGTACTTGGGCGGTGGTGTTGCGGCCAGTTAAACTCGATCCCGCCGGAGATCCACGGACCGGTTAAACCTACCAGCGCTGGTTTAATCACCTGGTTGTAGTAAATAAAATGGCGTTGCTTGATCTTATCATAAGCCATCTGGATGCGGCCGCCCAGCTCGGGCAGGATCAGCACTTTGAGGTATTTATTCTCAAGATACAGGCCTGTGTATTCTTTATCTTCCTTTTCGTCGTAAATTTTTTCGATAACAGGGTTAGGATATACCTTGCCGCTGCTGCCCTGGTAAACGCGCTTTTCAAAAAACATAGGGTTTTTGTCAGGCTTACCTATAGCGTAGGTTGGAATGGTTACTTTTTCTTCCCAAACGTTTACAAACAAATCATTCATTTTAGCTAATGGTTATATTAATGTCTTATTAAATTGTCTTCTAATTCTTCGAGGGTTTGGCCTTTGGTTTCCTTCACCTTTTTCAGCACAAATAAAAAGCCCAGGAAACAGATGCCCGCGTACATGTAAAACGGTCCGTAGGTACCCAGCACTTTAGCAAGTATTGGGAAGGTGAACACCAGCACAAAGTAGGCAGCCCATAGCGATACAATGGCCACGGTTGATGCCACACTGCGGATCTTGTTCGGGAAAATCTCGGCAATTAATACCCATGTTATAGGGGCTAATGAAAGCGCGTAGGTACTGATGGCCAGCAATACAAATATGGATACTAATTTGGCCGAGAGCTGATTTTGCAACAGGTAAGCCAATACAATGTACAGGATAGATAAACCTAGGGAACCGATCAGCATCAACGGCTTACGGCCCAGCTTATCCACCTGCCACATGGCAAGCAGTGTAAACACGAGGTTAACTATACCGATAGAAACGGTTTCGAAAAGCTGCTGATTTAAACTTGAACCAACTGAAGCAAAAATGGTTGAGGTATAATTAAACACCACATTGATACCGCAAAACTGCTGGAACACGGCAAGTGTAATACCAACCAATACAGCAGGCCGTACGGCTTTTTCAAACACGGCACGGTATGATTCTTTCTTTGCGCCGCCTTTTAATGATTTTTCGATAGCCTCCTGCGTTGAAGTAACAAAGCCTTCGGAACCTATTTTGTAAAGTACCTTTTCGGCTTCTTCATGTCTACCCGCTTTGATCAGCCAGCGTGGGCTTTCGGGTAAGGCGATCACGCCTATCAGGAAAATAGCGGCAGGCACCGTACCTAAACCAAACATCCATCGCCAGGCATTATCACCGGCATCGGCTAAAAAGTAGTTACATAAGTTGGTGATCAGGATGCCCAACACTACCGTAAGCTGGTTAATGGCCACATTACGACCACGCACCTGCGCCGGTGAAATTTCTGCAATGTACATAGGGCAAAGCATCGAGGCCATCCCCACCCCTATCCCGGCCGCGAAACGCAGCACCAGGAAATAAGTAAGCCCGGTTGAAAAGGCGATACCTACAGATGAAATAGCGAAAATGAGCGCGGCAACCTGCAATCCCGGTTTACGACCAAACTTTTCGGCTATGCGACCTGCAATGATACAGCCCACAATACAGCCAAGTGCCAATGAGCCGGTCAGGAAACCTTCCCAAACAGGATCCAACGCGAACTCTTTGCGCAGGAACGGCAACGCCCCTGATATCACGGCAAAATCAAAGCCGAACAGGTAGCCGCCCAGCGCCGATATAAAGGAGATCCCTATGATATAGCCGCTGTTAAACTTAATTTCTTTTTTTAAATCAGTGATCATTTTATAATGGTTAGCTTCTTCTCTTTCTATAAATCTACTTTATAAGTCTCTTAGTTTAAACATTCGGTTTTCCTACCTTTTGCCTTTCACCTTTATCCTTTCACCTCATTTTCCGTGCAGATGTACCACCGCGCCACCACCCGGAGCCAGTTTCAAATTCAGTTTTGTTGAGCGGTTTACGGTAATGGTTTTATGCTCGTATTTTTCTGCGTTCTTATCCGCATCGGCGGCATCGGTGTACAGATCAGCGGTGTAGGTGGCACCGGCTGGCAGGAAGGAGAAATCAACATTGATATCCCTTGCATCCCAGTTGGTCATAGCACCTACGTACCAGTCTTTACCTTTCTTTTTTGCTAACGCGATGTATTCGCCAAGTTTGCCATCAAGTGGTTTGGTTTCGTCGAATACGGTTGGCACGGCCGACAGGTATTCTTCAAGATCCGGGTATTTTTCATACTCGGTAGGCGAATCGCAGAATACCGCTAATGGTTGATCAAATACCACAAACATGGCCAGTTCATGGCAACGGGTACCTTGTGTAGATGGCAAGCCCTCGGCTATCGGCTTAAAGGTATCTTTTGATTTATTACGCATTGAGCCCGGCGTATAATCCAGCGGACCGCCCAGCATCCTGATAAAAGGGAAAGTAGTATGATGTACCGGGTTGGTGGTCAAATCCCATTTCGAGCACTCCTGCCCGCGCACGGCCTCGTAGTTAACAATGTTTGGATAAGTACGCTGTAAACCGGTTGGTTTTGAGCAACCATGAAAATCAACCATCAAATGGCGTTTAGCAGCAGCCTCAGCAATGGTTTGCAACTGTTTGATTGCCAACTGATCGTCCCTGTCAAAAAAATCGACCTTGATACCAACCGCGCCGATATCTTTCAGATAATCCATGTTAGCTTCCAGATCTTTTAACAATGGCGCAGCCACGCACCAAACAAAAATGCCGACATGCTTTTCATTAGCATGCTGAATCACCGCGCGGATATCAGTTCTTTTAAGCGGTTTTTTAACATCGTAATTATCGCTCCAGCCGGCATCTATCATCATGTATTCCAAATGATTTTTGGCCGCGAAATCAGTATAGAAATTATACAGTTGCGTGCTGCGGTTTTCCATACCCGATGGGATCGGTGCACCGGGCAGGATAGCATCATGCCACCACTCCCAGGCCGCTTTGCCTGGTTTTATCCATGAGGTATTTTCCAGTACGGATGATTTAGATAATTTATAAACCAGCTGGTTATTCAGCAAAGTTTTATCGTCATCGGTAGCGATGATCACGCGCCATGGGTATTCTTTTTTGCCGGGTTCTTTAGCGATATAGTTTTCGCGCGAGGTTACTACCGATACAAAATCGCCCCAGCTGCCCATTTTGGTTGTTGCCGGGTAGCCTGCCCATTCGCCAATGATATTGCCGCCTTTTTTCCTTACGTACATGCCGGGATAATCAAACAGATCAGCTTCGGCAATTACCAGTTTTACACCGTTTTTGTAGCTGTATAAAGCCGGGGTAATGGCGTGTTTATCTTCCTTAACTTCATCTATCGATTTGTATTGGTTGTAAGATAGTTCCCAGGCGGTATAATTATCAGTTTCGGCAATGGTTGTGCCGGGTGAGCCTTTCAGGTTAAAACCGGCTTGCTCGCTCATAACTTTTACTGAATCTTTCAAATCGGTTACAAAGCGGTAAGCTACCCCCTCGTTGTAGGCGCGCAACAATAATTTATAATCACCCGCAAAGCTGATCAGCAATTCGTTATAATTATCCGTCAATACAGCATCTTTACCATACAAAGGGCGGATGTTTTTATTTACTGTAGATGGCTTGGCGTTTAAAACTTTGGCACCTGCACCAATAGTAGTTTTATCCAGCTTAAGGCCAATAACCGAAGGCGAAATAAGTTCGTTATTTTTATAGCTTACCGAATAGGTAATGCTATCCTTTACATTAAGCACCAGCTTTAGCTTATTATCCGGCGATTTTACCGTATAAGTTTGCGCCGAAGCAGCAAGCGAGAAAACAGATAGTATAGAAAATATCAGGGCGTATTTTTTCATATAGTGCCGAACTTGTATAAAATGTTTTGGTTATAAACTTCGCCCGGCTGCAAAATAGCCTGCGGAAAATTAGGGTGGTTAATGCTATCCGGATAATGCTGGCACTCCAGGCAAAGGGCATCAAAAGGCCGGGCTTGTTTGCCGGTAAGCGTTGCTTCGGTGCTGCTCAGATAATCGCCGGTGTAGAGGAACACGCCGGGGTAATCAGTATAAACTTTCAGGCTGCGACCGGATACCTCATCAGTTAATATGGCAGCATACGCCAGCGCGTTATCCTCTGTTTCGGTATCGATAATGTAGAACAGATTGAGGCCTTCTACGTGGCTTTCATCTATTTTAAATTTCTCGCTAAGCCTGTTATTATTAAACGCTTTATCTTTTGCAGGATTAATTGCACCACTCGGCGTATAATCTTCGTATGAATCAACTATCTCTCCCGATAAAACGGTAAGCCTGTGGTTATATATCTTGCTTTTAAATGCCGAAAGGTTAAAATAAGCGTGATTGGTAAAATTGGCAATGGTAGTTTTATCGGTGGTTGCTTTATAACTGATCAGCAATTCATTATCGGTACTCCAGGTGTAAGTTACACTCAATTCGAGGGTACCGGGATAACCGCCGTCACCGTCGGCACTGGTTAAGGTCATTACTACGCCGTTATCTATTGTGGCTGTGTCAAATACCCTGTAATTAAAACCACTTTTTCCACCGTGATTGGTATTCTTGCCATCGTTAGCATCCAGGTGATAAGTTTCTCCATCAAGGTTAAACTTTGCCCCGCTGATCCTGTTAGCGTAACGACCTATGGTTGAGCCGATATAGCAGGTATCATTCAAATAGCCTTCCAGTTCAGGAAAACCTACCACCACGTTTTCCAAATGCTGCTGCTTATCCGGCACCACAACAGATACAACGGCCGCGCCGTAGTTGGTCAGCTCGACATAGGCGCCCGTTGTGCTTTCAATTTTGAAAAGGTAAACGTCCTGCCCATTATGTTGTCCCCATAAGCGCGATTTAACAGCCATGCGTGTATCGGTATTTAATTTGTTTGTTCATTTAATCAGTTTCGTTTAAACAAGCGGGCGGTGCGGCAACCTGTTTAGCATTTAATTGGTTTTGGTAAACCTACTATGAAAGCATCGTTAAAAAAATGGATAAATTTTAAAAAGTAATGGATAATACTATCATTGGTTAACCCATTTAAAAAACTTGCATCCCATAAAAAAATCGATACCTTTAAATACCAATTAATTCATGAAGCTATGAACGCGATAGCCGAACCTAAAAAAAAGATAAAAGAAGGCTTTATCGGTCAAAAAATGATCGTATTGCCCCCAAACATCAAAAAAGAGATCACCAACAACGCCCTTATTAAAGGTTTTTATTTAACGGCGATAGGCTATTACCCCAAAGCTGCCTACCACGACCGCGAACGCCGTACAGGCAGCAGCGAATACATCCTGCTTTACTGCATTGATGGAGAAGGTTATGTTTATCTGAACGGGGAGGACCACGTTTTAAAACCTAATACTTTTTTCATCATCCCCCGTAACGTAGCGCACCGCTACAAAAGTTCGGAAACCAACCCATGGAGTATTTATTGGGTGCATTTCAGCGGCTTAAATTCGCAGTTGATCTACGAGCGCTCGCTGGATAACGGGCAACCGGTGGTGCAATCTGTACCTTACGACAGCAGCCGGATCAAGCTATACGAACAGATCTACGCCGTGCTTGAACACAGCTATCACGAAAAGGAAATGGAAATTGTAAACATCAACCTCCTCAATTTTATCTCTTCGCTGGTGTACTACAAGCAAACTAACCCGGTTGATTATGATAACGATTTTGTAAGCAACTCCATCGCTTACATGAAAAAGCACATCAGCAACAAATTCGAGGTGATGCACCTGGCTAAGCAACAGGGCATTTCGGCATCACATTATTTGCGGTTGTTTAAGCAAAAAACCGGCTCATCACCTATCAATTATTTTAATTTATTGAAGATCCAGGCCTCATGCCAGTATTTATATTTTACCGATAGAAGTATCAAGGAGATCTGCTCTGATCTGGGTTTTGATGATCCTTATTATTTTTCGAGGTTGTTTACTAAATTGATAGGAATGTCGCCATCGAAGTATAGGAAAACGCATAAGCGGTAATTCTCCATCCCTCAAAACTTACGAAGTTTTTAAAACTTCGTAAGTTTGAACATACAGAAAAACCATGCCTCAACCCAAACTCTTTCACATCAGCGAACAGCCGGGTATCAGCATATTCAATCCCCGCCCTTCCCCATCGCATTTTGATAATATTACCGGCGATGTTGTTTTTGCCATCAGCGAGGAATTGCTGCACAATTATTTGCTGCCGAGGGACTGCCCACGGGTAACATTTTATGCAGGGCCGAACACAACAAATGCCGATAAACAAAAGTTTATGGGTAATACATCTGCCAGCCACATTGTTATTGTTGAAAGCGGATGGTATAAACGAATCAAACAAACCACCTTGTATTGTTATGAATTTGCGCCCGATGATTTTATGCTGATAGATGAGTGCGCGGGATATTACGTATCCTACAAACCGGCTATGCCGATAGCGATTACTGTTATTGACGATATCATGGCCGCGTTATTAAACAGAGGGATTGAATTGCGGTTTACGCCTTCGTTAACTGAGATTGCAGATGCTGTTAAAGAATCGACTTTGCAGTTTTCGTTGATCAGGATGAGGAAAGCGAAAACGGAGCTATAACATTTATAAACTATCACTACTTTTTATTATTTTTGAATATATCCGCATTTGTTATGGAGCAGGACATTCCGTTAGATTTGATGTTAAAAAAAGGCAAAATGGCTAAAAAGCCATGGTTAATGACACCTGCCGAAAGGACTGAATGGGCTTTAAAAATGCAGAACGAAGCCAAAGAATATCTTTTTTCTATCGGACAGCCATTGGTTTACAAAAAAGCAGGGCATTACATAGCTGAGTATGCCGATGGCAGCGTTAAACAGCTCGGATAATGGCTGATATTTATATCATCGCCGGTCCACCAGGAATAGGTAAAAGTACCCGAGGCGATGAGTTTATTGACCCCGATCTCGAAATCTTAAACGAAGATGAAATGCGTTTTAAATATAAAGCGCAGGGCTACGCAGATTATAATGAATATTCTATTCATCGCGTTAGAAATACTATTCGCCAAAAACTAATCAGAAACGAAAATTTTGCACTCGAGTTGAACCTCGGATATGAGCATCAATGGGAATATATTTTATCTGTTAAAAACTTCAATCCCGAAAATAGGCTTCATATCATTCTTTTCTTTACTGATGATGTTAAATTATGCCTTATCCGCGCCAAAGAACGACATGCAAATGGGCGGCATTTGGTTAAGCCCTCAATAATAAAGGAAATGTACATCAACACTATCCGCCTGTTAAAGAACAATTTTGACCGCGTTGATGAACTTATTCTACTGGATTCAGACAACGAAACCGGCCTCTCATTAATAGCAAATTATGATAAACAGCGCAATGACTTAACAATACTTAGTGAAAACGGGGCTTGGTTTAAAAACGACATAAAACCATTTATCCAAAACAAACTCACGCGTTAATCCCTCCTAAAAAACAAATCCCGCGCCTTACAAGGCCACGGGAATTTGTCATTTATTAAACCAAACCAAGGTCTTTTTATTTATCCACTTTGTACATGGTAAGTTCGCAAAGGTGCAGGTAGCTGGTGCCGCCCCAGGTTTCAAGTACTTTGATCCTGACGTAGCGGAACTCGCCGGTATTAGGCGGGAAGTTAAACGGCTCGCCCGCGGCTGCGAAATCGGCATCGGCCTGGGTGTTTTGACCTACAGGTAAGCCCGACGGTTTTACCGATGTAAAACTTGCCAGTTTTGTCCAGCTGCTGTAGCTACCATCCGCGGCAGGGCTGTTACTACCATAAACCTCAAAACGTTTAGGGTTACCAATGTTGTATAATGCAGATGTGCGTTGCCACATCCTCATTTTAGCTAATGATACCGATTGGCCCATATCAAACGTAAACCATTGCGGCATGCCCGATCCGCCCGTATGGAAGCCTGGTTCGCCGGTTTTATTATCCCACAGGTAATAGGTTTCCCAACCATAGGCAGATGGAATATCGGTTGGCAGGTTGTATGCCTTAAACAGCGATTTATCACAAACGGCAATACCATAAACCGTCGGAAAATCTTCAAAGGCGCTTACGTTAAACGCGTCGATAGCATCGGCGGTTGGTTTGTATGATGAGCGGAATTGCAGCGCGGTTTTAAATTTCAGGTCTTTGATGGTGATACCTGCGCTATCCGGACTTAACTCTACGGTAGTTTCAACACCCGCAGTATTGGTGTATTTAATGGTGGTGCTAACATTCAAACTATCGGCCTTATTAAAAAACAACCTTACCGAATTATCATCATTCACCTGGTACGGCGCGGCAGCATTGAACGGGCGGTTCAATAACGACGATTGATACGATGTGCCATAAACCCGCACATTATTGATATCCTGCCCTACCGAACTGTTGCCCGCGTTATCGCGCGCTATCAGCCTGAAACTGTAAACATACTCTTTCAGGTTAGGGATTATAGCCGTAATGGAATCGGACGGGCTGTGCGATGTGGCATTAACTATCAGCGAGTCGGTACCATTGTTCCAGGTTATTTTGTAGGTGGTGATACTTGGATCCGGACTTGGGTGCCATACCAATGCGGCCCTTAAATTGCCCGGATGAAAAGTTGCCTTCCCGGCTAAACCGGGATAGGTAACTTCGTGATTATTGAGATAGTTTTTATAGTCTTCGTCATATCTTTTACAACCCATTACAGTAACACAGGCTAAAAAGAAAGCGGCTATTTTATATGTGATCTTCATTTTTTTCGCTATTTAAATGGTGTTACAATGGGTTGCCATATAAGGAGATCTCCATGGCGTTCACATAATCCAAACCGCCCCAGGTTTGCGTACACTGAAACCTGATAAACTTGGTTGAAGGGGCGTTGATGGAGATCTTGAAGTTTACACCGGCGGCAACAAAAGCCTGGTCGGAGGCATTGGCCTGGTTTGGCGGTAAGCCCGATGGCGGGTTAGGGTAGGTAAAATTACCGAGGTTAACCCAATCGCCGGATACGGTACCAGGGGCCGAGCTCAAGGGTAACGTTGAATCGCCCGGCGAATCACTGTTGGTTCCCCAAAGTGTCATCTGCCTAACGTTTTGATAGGTAAAAATACTGTTTAATCTTTCCCACAATACAAAGCGGCTTAGTTTAGCACTGGTGCCTAAAGCAAACGTACCCTGTTTGGTTGGCGCACCCAAAGTATGCCATCCAGGATCGCCGGTATTGCCATCGAAGAAATATTTAAGCTCCCAGCCGTAGCCTATCGGGCTGTCGCTTGCCAGGTGATAAACAGAAAACTTGCTCTTATCCAGCATCGTTTCGTACAGCGGGGTTAAAGTTTTAAATACGGTATCAGATACATTGCCGAACCTATCGGTAACAAACACACCGAACTTTTTAGGCACCGCATCATAACCACGTACCGAAACATTTACCGTATCGGTGGTCAGGTATTGAGGTTCCTCCTCATCATACGCATTACGTTTTTCGTTAAATGCAATTACATGTACGGCAACCGGCACTTTATTGGGATTAAAGCCGAAGAAGTTTGCACCACCAAAATCGGGCGTAATGGTAAGGTTATCGTTTATCAACAGGTAATTGGGTGTTTTAGGATTTACCTTAACCACCACCGGGTCTGATTTTATGTTGGCACGACTTACAGCGTATAAAGTAACCTCGTATTCCTGTGCCCTTGCAAAACCATCAACAATAACGGTATCCCTATAGTAGCTGGATTTAGTTTCGCGGGTTACCTTATCATTAATTTTGTAGCTGGCCAGTACATACAGCAGGTTCTTTGAATTGGGCAGCGTGTAAGTTAATCTTGCCCCGCCATTCAAATTTTCCACTTTTATATTGCTAACAACATCTGGTTTGGTAGTATCGTTTGATACTACTTCAACTGGCGATTCCATTTTTTTGCAGGATGCTATAAGCAACATCAGCAAAACCGGCACCATTACTAATGCGGCAAGCCATCTGCGGTTATTAATCTTTTTCATATATCTTTTTTCAATATTGATCATCTTAAAAATCTGTCACAAAAGCTATACCCTACCAGTATGGGTTTTGGGTTAGGTTGTTGTTAACAATAAGGTCGTTGGTTGAGATAGGCCACAGGTAATCTTTTAACCCGAATACCGGCTGCACCACTGTTTGCGGGCGGTAGTAATTCTCTGGCGTACCCTCATCAACCTTCCAGCCTTGTAGCGGGCGACTCAGCACATCCTGCAACTCTTTCCAGCGGCGCAGGTCCCAGCCGCTTTGCGCTTCAAAACAAAGTTCGATACGGCGCTCCTGGTGGATGATCTGGCGTAAACCATCTTTAGAGCTTGGTTTTGCCGGGTTCTTAGAATATTTCGACCATGAATCTACCACGCCTTCCAGTCCGGCACGTGCCCTTACCCTATCAATGTAGGTGTAAACTTCAGCGCTTGGGCCATCGGCCTCGTTCACACACTCGGCATATAACAGGTATAATCCTGATAAGCGCATTACCGGTAAATGGTAGTTTTCGGTAGTGAACAGGTTGGTGTAAACCGTTAAGTAATTAGCCAGTTTTTTAGGCCAGTAACCGGTGATATTGGTAGCTGTTAAGCTTTTCGGTCCGGCCAATGCGTATGGGCCACGGGCATTAACATAATATGCTTCGTTCTCGTTCCGTTTACCGTTACCAAACCAGATGCCGCCGTCGAAAGCGATATCGGCATAAAACCTTCTTTCGCGGTTAAAGTGTTCTTTGGCAGTAGCGTAACCGGTTTGGATCAAAGGCGCGCTCGAATCATCGCCGGTTTGGATATTGAAACGACCTGCATAATCCCAGGTTTTATCCTCGTTAATAGGCACGCCTTTATCGGTATAAAACAATTCGGCAGTTTGAATTGGCACCGCAAACGTACCTGGGTTACTTGATGCCAAACTCGCGGCATCAGATGTTAACCTCGGGATACAGAAGTTTTGGTAACCGAAACCATAGTTCAAGGCCCAGATCAGCTCAGGGTTTTGCTCCCATTTTTCGGTGATGTCGTTCTGTAACACCAGTACATTCTTCAACTTATCAGATATGGTACCGATGTTAACCGTTGGCGGCGTAGTGTATAATTTCAAACCTTGCGCTTCGCACTCGGTAATGGCGGCTTTGGCAGCATCGGCAGCTTTACGCCATTTGGTAGCATCGAATGTAGCAGAGAACAGCGCTTTGCCGTCATGATCTTTAATATTGGCATAATCGGGGTTACCGTTAAACAGCGGGCTTGCCTGTGTTGCCAAAACCTCGGCTTTAACAGACATGGCCATGAATTTGGTGATGCGGCCAAACTCTAAGGCCTGGTTGCTGATAACCGGTGGCAGATCTGGGATAGCTTCATCCAGCAGTGATACCACATAATCAAAGCTCTCATCAACCGAAGCACGTTTGCGTTTTACCTCCTCGGCCGAGGCATTGATAGGCAGGTTTTCTTTGATCAACAGCATCGGGCCGTACATCCTGATCAAATAGTAGTGATAAAACGCTTTCAGGAATTTGGTTTCGGCTATCCAGCGTACTTTTTCTGAAGCACTCAGGTCGATAGGCTTATCGATGTTCTCCAACATGATATTACAGCGCCTTAAGGCCTGGAATATGGCCTGGCCGCCGTTGGTTCCGTCCCAGTAGTTTAAAGCAGGATCAGAACTTAGCTGTAATCCCCTGATAAGGTTAAAGCCCGATTCGTTAAAAAAGTGGTCATTGAGGTTGTTTGGATAAACGATCTCGCCCGAGTAAACAAAACCGGGGTTGTTTACCACATCGTTTAAGTGCTGCATGGTTGAGTAGCAGGTAAACAGGTAATCTTCCGTTTCGTTACGGTTGCGAAAAGTGTAATCCAGCGTAGCTACGTTATCCGGCGTAATATCCAGGTATTTTTTGCACGATTGCCCCGATGTAGCCAAGGCTACCAGCAGCATCAGTTTATAGTATGATCTTAATTTTTTCATTTCAAACTTGTTTTAGGGTTATAAACCAACGGTTAAGCCCAGGTTAAACACTTTTTGAATTGGGTAAGCAAAGCCGTTGCCGCCAAGCTCCGGGTCCCAGGCTTTGAAAGGGCTCCAGGTAACCAGGTTTAAGCCGTTAAAGTAGATGCGGCAATTGTTTACGTGCAAGGTTTTTGCAACGCCTTTTGGCAGCGTATAACCCAACTCCACCGATTTCAACCTCAGGAACGCGCCATTACGCAACCACCAACTGCTTGACTGCAGATTGTTCAACTCTGATGATAGCGTGGTACCTAAGCGTGGGTACAGGGCGTACAGGTCCTGGTGCTCTTCGCTCCAGTGGCTATCAGCAAAATCCTGTAATACCTGCGTGTTACCGTAAATGTATGGTTCATTACTTGGGATGAATGGGCTTACTTTGTTCGGGTCGACAAAGAAGGATACCCTTGCTTGGCCCTGGAAGAAGGCCGATAAGTCGAACCCTTTAAAGCCTCCCGAGAAACCGAAACCGTAAACGATCTCTGGCGTGGTTGGGTAACCAATAAATGCCTGGTCCAGGTAATCGATCTTTCCGTCGCCATTCAAATCGCGGTATTTGATATCGCCGCCTTGTGGTAAAATGCCGTTAACCTTATTGCCATAAGCATCGGCACCACTAAATATTTGCGTAGGCGAGTTACGGGCCTCCTGATCATCAACAAATAAACGCTCGGCAATGTAACCGTAACCACGGCTTATTGGCTGGCCTATAAAGTGCCTCCATGGCTCTTTATAATCAGGCTCTTCAATGTATTTGTATTTATTGGTTGAGTACGTGAAGTTAGCACGGATCTGCGCCCAGCCGGTATTGCTGAAGCTTTGCTTATAGTCTAACGACAAGTCCACACCTTTTGAATCAACCTTGCCTAAGTTGGCGCTGGTTTGCGATTCCAAACCTTCGCTGGTTGGGGTGTTGCTGCGGGTCTGTAAAATATCGTAACGGTTGTTGCGGTAAAACTCGGCCACAAAGTTGAAGTTTTTAAACAGCGTGGCTTCAACCGCTAAGTTGGTTTGTTTGGATGTTTCCCAGGTTACATCGGGATTGGCATAGTTGCGGATGGTAACACCCTTACGCTCGTATTGGTTATTGATACCAAACTGGGCATAGTTGTAACCCTCGTTCAATTGCACATCTGATTGGTAGAAGAACCTTTGCGAACCAATGGCATCATTACCTACTTTACCATAGCTACCACGAATTTTTAAACGATCGATGATCGAAGGATCCCAGAATTTCTCGTTCGAGATCACCCACGAACCACCAATGGTTGGGAAGAAACCGTAACGGTGATTAGCAGAGAAACGCTCGGAACCATTGTAACCGAAGTTGGTTTCAATAAAGTACCTGCTTTTGTACGAGTAGGTTAACCTGCCGGCCAAGCCTAAATTGCGGAATGGCAACGAGTAAGGCAGTGTGGTTGTGCCCGTTTTAGGATCGATAGCGCTTGAGTAAAGCGTTTGCTGCGCGGTACCGATGAGTGTGGTGTTGATGTTATGCCCGTTACCGAAAGGTTTATTATACTCTAACGCTGTTTGCAGATAGAAGAAAGTATTGGCGTTTGGCGTATTGCGGTTGTAGCTCAGGTATTCGGTTGGTACGTTATTGCCTGTTGGTTTAGGGTTGAGCCATTGCAGGGTGTACTGGTTGGCATCCCTATCATAACTGGCGATGTTATAGTAAAATGGCGAGTACGATAACTGCGAATCAAAATACGAGTACCTGTTGGTGTTGAAAATGGTTTTGAACTTTAAACCATCGGTAAGCCAACGCAAATCCTGGTTCAACTCAAACTGCGCCGACATTCTTGACTCCGACGAGTTTTTATGCCCGCGTAATAATGACGCGTACGGGTTATTGAACTGGATATTGTTATCGCTGCTACCTGCCAAACCTACGTTACCAAATAAAATATGCTGTACGTTGGCGTTAGCAGCATCGGGCTGGTAGTAGGCAGGAAAATCAACCGGACTGGTGTGGATGGCTACGTTGTACAGATCGGAAGCGAATGAACCATCGGTAGTGATAGGGCCGTTATACTCGCTGAAAGTACCCGATAACCTAACCACAATCTCGGTGGTTTTGGTAAGCGTTACGTTTACGTTAGATCGTAACTGGTAGTTTTTAAAGTTAACGTTGTTGTTATTGTTGTTGCGGATATCGGTACGCAAAACACCGTTATCAATATTATACGAACCGGCAATGTAATAACGGGCAGCCGGGCCACCGCCGCTTATGTTCAGATCGTTACGCTGGGTAGTAGCGCGTTTTTTAAACAACATGCCAAACCAATCAACCGCAGGGTAAACGTAGGCGTTGCTGCCCGGAGTACCGTTAATGGTGTTAATGGTATTATTGATCTTACTTTGCGGATATTTAAGCGGCAAGGTAGGGTTACGGGTAAGCAAAGCCTCGTTATAGAGGTTCATGTACTGAATAGGATCAACCAGGTTTAGTGTTTGCGTTGCCTGCGATGATGAAAACTCCGAACGGAAATTCAACTTGGCCGCTCCTTGTTTACCCTCTTTAGTGGCCACCAAAATAACACCATTAGCACCGCGGGCACCGTATAATGCGGTAGCGCTCGCATCCTTCAGGATAGAGAAACTGGCAATGTCATCCACATTTAAGCGGGCCAGATCATTGGTAGAAAGCTCCACGTTATCGATCAAAATAAGCGGATCGCGTTTGTAACCGAATGTGGTTACACCGCGGATAAAGAACGAGGCGTTATCCTGCCCCGGCTGGCCGCTGCGCTGATACGCGATGATACCCGCCGCCTGACCGGCTAAAGCGTTTGTTAAGTTACTTGCCGGTATTTTCAATTCGGCAGGTTTAATGGTGGTTACCGAACCTACCAATGCCTCTTTACGCTCCTTTTTACCAAAGGCAGTAACTACCACCTCCTCGGCCAATAGTTTTTGCTCTTTAAGGCGGATGTTGAGCGTGCGGTTATCGGCAGTAATAATAATGTGCTGATCGATAAAACCTACGTACGAGATACGGAGACTGGTACCTGGCGTTACATCCAGCACAAACCTGCCGTTGTTATCAGTAGTAGTACCAACGTTTTTTTGGTTTTCGGCAGCAACGTTGGCGCCGGTTATTTTAACGCCAAGCGTATCGGTTACCGTACCCACTACCGTGATCTTGTTTTGGGCCTTCGCGGCGAAACCAAAGCAGGATAATACGAGCAGCAGAAGGAACCTCCCTATCAAATTACGGCCTTGCTGCCTGTAGTTTTTTAGGTGTGATTGATCGTAAAAGTAAAATTGCTTCATAAAGTTGGGTTCATAATATTTATTGAGGGTTATAATTGTACACTTGTACACACATGAGTAGCAATTAGCACTTTAAGCCCATAACATTATCACGTTGCCCTAATTTTAACCGGTAGTTAAAACCCTAAAAGGCAACAATTGCGGGACATTAAATAATAGCTAATAGTATCATTTGGTGGTGGTAATGAAACCAGCCAATGAGTTTGCTCGATTTATGTGGAATTTAATTGTACCAACGACAGTTTCGCCGTTTGAAGGAGGTGAGTAATCTTTTTCATTATTTGGGTTCTTGATTTTACTAATTGGTTTTGTAAATGTATATGGGTGCGGCAAATTTTCAAATGGATAAAACATATAAAAAGATGGATAATATTACCATCAATTACAATCTGTTTAGCTGTGCATCAAACAGTTAAACAACACAAACAATCGTTTGCAAGCATATCCAATCAACCCTAAAAACAAAAGCGGCCTACGTGCGGCCGCTTCATCAATGAACAATAATGCTTTTTTGCCCCTGCAAAAACCTTTTAGTTATTCCTGATCCTTTCACTCTCGTCGGGAGCACTCTTTGTTGATTTATTTTTGGCCGATGTACCCGAACCTCCGAACGAGCGTGTGTAACTCAGCTTAATGATCGGGAAGCGCCTTGATTCGGTATTAACAATAACATGGCTTTTAATATCAAAAGCCTCGCGGGTAAGGGTGCCATACCGGGGATGGATCTGCAGGGTGCTGAATACATCGGCCACCGAAAGTTGTAAACTCCCTCTGTTTTTCAGTTCCTTTTTTATGCCCGCGTTAACTGTACTGTAACCATCAATGCGGGTGGTACCATTATAAAACAAGGAGTTATAAACGCCCGAAACCTCTGCCGAAAAATCCTTCGGCAACTTAAACGTTTGGTTAAAATTGAACGAATAGCCGATGTACGATTTGGTTAACGGCGACGAGGTATAGGTTTCTTTAAACTGCCTCAAGCCTCCGGTAAAGCTGTAAGTCATATCCCACCAGTTGGTAGCCTTGAAAGGCAGGTTGGCCTGGAAGGTAAGGTAGCGTTGATAAGGCAAGTTTTGCGGCGAGATAAACAAAATATCGTGCGAGGCATTTTCGGTAAGCTGGTAACGGGAAATGGCGTTTGCATCATGACTGTACAGCAATGAAAAACTGTAATCGCGGTAAGTATAACCCAATTTTATATTGTTGGTGATGGTTGGTTGCAGGAAAGGGTTACCGGTATAAACCGCGGTTGGATCACTGTAGGCAAAGTATGAGGCCAGGTCATCATAAGTTGGCCGGGCGATGCGTTTGGTGTAGGATAGTTGCAGTTCGGATTGTTCTCCTACTTTATTGGTTAACAGCAAGGTTGGGAACAGCTTGCCAAGCTTACGGTTTACGATGTTGCTGCCGGTTTTAGGATCGTCCATGTTAGTGTAAGAGTATTCGTAGCGAGCGCCGGCAACAACATTTAAGACTTTGCTCAGCTGCCAGTTGAATGAGAGATATGCCGCGCCTATCTCCTCCTTCATATAAATATTGGCCGAGGTTTGCATATTGCGCACCCAAGCCCCGTTCTCAAAACTTTCAATGCCCGACGAGCTTGAACTACCGGTGCGTGTACCTTTTACGCCCGTTTCCAATTTCAACGCCTCCAACAATTGATTACTATAATCTGCCTTGATCACCCCAACATTAATGGTAGTATTGGCAAAACCGCGCTGACTTTCGGCGCTTACCGAGTTATCGGCATAAACCTGTTCACCGTTTTTATTGATGAAAGATGATTGCACCTGTTTGGGGCTGTTATTGCTGTAGCGGATATAATCGGCATCGAAGCTGATCTTTTCCCCTTGCTTTAAAACCCGCTCCAACCCTGCCGAGCTGATAACACTGTTCCACTTATCGGTGCCGTTGATGTTGCCCGTGTAGGTGAGCAATGAATCGGGCAGTACATTGTAACCGGCCCTGCTGTAAGTATAATTGGGTGATGTGCTGTTATTATAAAGCACACTGCTACTTAAGGTGGTTTTATCATTTAGTTTGATATCAGCGCCGATAGTTGCATTATGATTATTGCTGATGCGTTTGGCTTTGGTATAAAATTCAACCTCGGTATTACCGCCTAAAAAAGGCATGTACTGGCTACCGGTAATGAATAGATCGGTATAAGTCCTGTCGTGCGAAAAAATATATGAGCCGTATAGGTTAACGTTTTTGGTATTGCTGTTAAGGTTGACGCTGGCGGTAGCTTTTTCGCCTTGCCCATATCCGCCTGTTAAGGTGTATGAGCCGTTGGTGCCCTGCTTCCGGCTTTTCTTCATTACAATGTTGATGATCCCGGCGCTGCCTTCGGCATCGTAACCCGCTGGTGGGGTGCTGAGCAGTTCTACCTTTTCAATATTATCGGCGCTGGTACCATTCAACAAAGCGGTTATTTGCGCCGCCGGCATGCGCACAAGTTTACCGTTGATCATGATGGTAGCGCCACTTTTGCCATTAAGCGAGATCCCGTTATCCCGGTGATCAATAATCACACCCGGCGATCGTTCCAACACTTGCAAAGCGGTACTACCTTTGGTAAGCAAACTATTCTCCACATTCACCACCAGTCCATCTGCACGTTGCTGGTACAGTGGCTTGCTGGCTTTTACCACAACCTCGCCCAGTTGGCGGGTATCCTCTTTCATCACTATAACAGCCAGGTATTTTGCCCCGCTATCGGCGTTAACTTTAAATGGTGCCGATACCCAGGTTTGATAACCTACGCTGCTTAGTTTAAGTCGGTAATTACCGGGTTGGATATTGTTAAACAGGTAGCCGCCCTGCTCGGTAGTGAGCATACTTTTTACTGATGATGAATCGGCCATTTTAATCAGCGCAGTGGTTACATAAGCTAAAGGCTGCCCCCCGATGGTAGTTACCTTGCCCGATACCTGGGCTTTTGCTGTTTGGAGCAGGCAAATAAACAGCATACTGATGCATAACGTTTTCATAAGCTTACCGGCGTTTTAGTTACCGTTGAGGCAAATAAAGAGCGTGATAATCGGCTTAAAAAACCTGTGTGATAAGCGGTTGATGATTATTGATGAGATGCAGGAATTGCTGTTAAAAACTCAATAGAGGCGATTAAAACGGTTGATTTACCGGTTATACCTTAAGGGTTGCATTTGGTCAATTATTTAGGTTGATTGATATAAAGGTAGTTGAAAATGAGTGGGATTGGCGTATCTTAGGGTTGGTTGTTGAGTGTAATGGATTAAATAACCGTGCTTCTGTTTTTAATTCCCTCCCTCGGGAGGGGTGCGATGGACAGCGCGGTGGCAGGGAGGGGTTTATACGCCTTGCTAACCTATGCATGGCTGAGAAACCCCTCCCTACACCCTCCCAAGGGAGGGAATCACACATCCCCCGCTCTTTTACCTATGGCCTACTTATGAAATATATTGAGAAAGAGATAAAATCAACCTCAGGCAAAACTAATGAACACGCTATCCGTAGATACATTAAACCAAAACTGGCTGTTTAAATACAAGCTGTACCACATCCCCTTTTGGTGTGTGTACCATTACTTTTGGTTTACCATAGCGGTGGCCAATCCTGTGGTTGCGGCAAAATCCATGTTCTTTTCGGCTTATACGGTTAAGATGTTTGGCTATGTGGTTTTCGAGGCTTTCGCTGTTTATTTTAACCTGTACTACCTGATGCCGAAGTATATGAAAAAGGGCAGCCTTGCACGGTATGTGATCTACCTTTCAGTAATATTGCTCGGCACTTCATCGCTTATTAACTGCGGATATTATCTTGGCTCATTCTTCGCGGGGTGTACTGTACAAAAAATGTATGGCGTTGATAATTTCGCGTCGTTTTACAACAACTCGCTTCCATCTACCCTGGCCAGTACTACTTTGGCTATGAGTATTAAACTCACCAAAAACTGGCTGCAAACACAGCACCGGCAACAACTGCTCGAAAATGAAAAACTGGAAACCGAACTCAAATTCCTGAAATACCAGTTTAACCCGCATTTTCTGTTCAACAGCATCAACTCTATATTTTTCCTCATCCATAAAAATCCGGATATGGCATCGGCTTCGCTGGCTAAATTTTCGGAGTTGCTGAGGTACCAGCTTTACGAATGTAACGATCAGCAGATACCCCTCGGTAAAGAGATCAGCTACCTCGAAAACTTTATCGAACTGGAAAGGCTCCGCCAAAACAATAACGTGCACGTTACTTTTGAGGCGGATGACCATTTCACCGATAACCTCGGTATAGCCCCTTTTATACTGATGACCTTTGTGGAGAATGCCTTTAAGCATGTATCTAAAGAAACGGACAGCCCTAACTGGATAGGGATCAAACTAAGCGTTAAAGACAACCTGCTCGATCTGCATATCGCCAACAGTACATCGCCCGAAGCCTCGACAGAAACATTAAACTATGGTGGCATCGGCCTCAATAATGTAAAACGCCGCCTTGATCTCATCTACCCTGAACAGCATCAACTAAAAATAACACCCGGCGATAACCGTTTCGAAGTACACCTGCAATTAACTTTGGCCCCGCTCCAACAACCGGCAACAATCCTGCAAATGGCTTAACCTATGATGAACTGCGTAATAATTGATGATGAGCCATTGGCCCGCGAGGGTTTAGCCAGCTACGTGCGCGAAGTTGATTTCCTAAACCTCAGCGGAACCTGCGAGAACCCGTTGCAACTCATCAAACTACTTGATGAACAAGCTATCGACCTCATCTTCCTCGATATTCAAATGCCCAAAATGAATGGAATCGATTTTCTGAAGATCTTCCCGAAACCGCCCATGGTAATCATCACCACCGCCTACCCCAGTTACGCGCTGGAAGGTTTTCAACTCAACGTGCTCGATTACTTGCTGAAGCCGATCACTTTCGACAGATTTTTTAAATCGGCCAATAAAGCAAGGGATTATCACCGACTGCTTAATAATTCCACCCAACCGGGATTACCAAAAACCGAAACAGATGAAGGTTATTTCTTTATTAAATGTGGTAACAAATACGAAAAGATCTATTTTGATGAGATACTTTATGTAGAGGGCATGCAAAACTATGTCACCATTTTCACCATTAAAGGAAAATACATGACCCTGCTTAACCTCAAAGGCCTGGAGCAAAACCTGGATAGCAAACTGTTTATCCGGGTGCATAAATCATACATTGTATCCACAGGAAAAATTGACGGCATTGAGGGTAACGAGATATTCATGGGCGAACACCGCATCCCCATCAGCCGTAACTATCGCGATCAGGTGATCCAGCAAGTGGTAACCAATAAACTTTGGGATAAGATCAAATTTTCGTGATATATTTATGTAGAGATTACATAGCGTTCAGTTAAGTATCACCACTCTGAAAAACCAGCTTTAAGCCTTATGCTTTCAGCCTTTAGCTCCAAAACAATGGCCAAAAACACCAACAAAACCACAGAAAACGAAGCCAGCGTGGCCGATTTTATCAATACCGTTGCCGAGGAAACCAAACGCGCCGATTGCTTTACACTGGTTGAACTGATGGAAACAGCCTCGTCCCACCCCGCCAAAATGTGGGGACCAGCTATTGTTGGTTTCGGCAGTTATCATTATAAGTATGAAAGCGGTCGCGAGGGCGATGCCCCGCTGATAGCCTTTTCGCCCCGTAAAAGTTCACTGACGCTTTATTTGGCCGGCTTCGACGGCAAGGAACAGTTACTGCAAAAACTCGGTAAGCATAAGCAAAGTGGTGGATGTACGCATATTGTTAAACTAAGTGATGTGGATATGGCTGTGCTAAAGCAGTTGTTGAGGGATGCATTTGAGCATGCAAAGATAGTGCATGGGGTATAACGCGGAGACTTACGAAGTTTTAAAAACTTCGTAAGTCTGGCTCGACGAAACGTTTTTTGCGCTTAATCCTTTATACACCTCACCGAATAACCAAAGTATTTAGGGCTATCGTGCCTTTCAAAATACCCTTTAACGTACAGATCCATATACCAGGCATTTGAAGCGCCGTTGGCGGTTGCGCTCCACCAATAGCCATCGTATTCTATGCTATTCCATGGTGTTCTGGTACTTTGAAAGTTTAAGCCACCACCGGGTAAAGCGGTAAACAACGTGCTATTGGTAGCGCCTGTGTTGGCAGCCCAATGTGTGGTGCCTTGCTCCTGGATCTTTATACCAACTTCGCGGTAACCACCCAGGTAATTATACAAGGTAGTCCACTCAGCATCGGTTGGGATATGGAAACCTTTAGGCGCCAGCTTGTGTGAATCTGTTACGGCATACCAGTTATACAATTTGCCATAAGTAGCGCCGTAAGCCGGAACGTTATTATAATCACCGTATGCACCAGTGGTAAGCCCTTTCCAATCGATATTACTTAAAACATTGTTAATGGCTGTACCATCATTATAATGTGTTACTTTAAGGTTTTCCATCATCCAGGTTTGATTGCCTATTTTAATGGTTTTATAAACGTTGCCGTCAACATCTGTAACTGTGCCTGTTACTGCTTTATCTTCAATAGTTAATGTGGCGGTTATGCTTCCTGCCGTATAGTTGCCTTTTGCAGCCTGGTTGGCGGTTATGGTTATTTGTCCTTTTGCTTTTATGGTTATCGTGTTACCGCTTATGGCGGCAACTGCTGTATTGCTGCTGGTATAAGTAAACGCCCCAGTGCTGTTGCTGGTAGGCGCAGTGATAGTAAAAGGAGCGTCGCCCACACGTTTATCGGGCATGGTAAAACCATAAATATATGGCGCAATAGCACCACCTGTTACGGTAAACGTAGCCTTAACCGAATCAGCACTATAATTGCTTGAAGCACCCTGCATAGCAGTGATAACCGACGTACCGATCCCCTTAATAGTAAGGTTATTACCAATAAGCGTAGCAACCGCCGTATTACTGCTTTTATAAGTAAAAAGCCCTGTACTGTTACTGGTTGGATTGGTGATAACAAAAGTAGCTTCGCCAAGTTTTTTTGTTGGCAGAATAAGCGGCCCTAACGTTGGCTTTGGCAAACTGGCAGCCGTAACAGTAAACAGAGCCGTGATCGAATCAGATTTAAAATTGGCCGTTGCCGCCTGGATAGCTTTGATCGAACCTCGCCCCGCACCTACTATAGTAACTTTATTGCCCGATACTGTGGCTACAGCCGGATTATTACTTTGAAATGTAAAAGCCCCGGTGCTGTTACTTTTAGGGTTTACGAGAGTAAATACCGCTGCTCCTGTCTTTTTATCAGCAATGGTAAAGTCGCTTAGGGTGGGCTTGGATAAACCTACCGCAAAGGTAGCCTTAACCGAATCAGCAAGATATTTACTGGTAGCCGCCTGGTGCGCCGTAATTACCGACGATCCGGAGCCTTTTATGGTGATAGTTTCGCCGCTAATGGTGGCAACTTTGTCATTACTGCTGGTATAGGTAATTGCACCATCACTGTTGCTTGTCGGGGCGGTTATTGTAAAAGCGGCATCACCAAACTCTTTTGATGGTAAGGTGAAGCTACCAAACGTAGGCGCTACAGGCGCAATGGGCGCGGGTTTATCGCTTTTACTGCAACCGGCAGCAAAAGCCACAATGATGATAAGGCAGGTTATTAAAGGTTTCATTAACAATAATTTGCCGCGAAGATAAATATTACCAACCAGTTATTTTTATTAATTTACTATTAATAAAGCATCACACTATTTGCACAAACCCTTCACCAATCCGCCCAGCACTTTAAAGCTCTCTTCAACCACATCATCAAAAGCCAAACCGAAACTGATGCGGATAAAATTTGTAAATCGCCCGTCGATACTAAAGATCTGGCCGGGGGCTATGCTGATATTTTGTTCGATGGCCAGCTGATAAAGTTCGAAGGCGTTTACCCGTTTATCAAATTCAACCCAAAGTGCGTAACCTCCCTCGGGGCGGCTTATTTTTGTACCCTCCGGAAAGTATTGGGCTATGGCCTGTGTGTACCTTAAACATTGGGTATGCAGTGCCTTGCGCAGGTGCCTCATATGCAGATCGTACCGCCCAGTTTCGAAAAAATGACCAATGGCGGCCTGCGTAGGCGTGGCCGAGGCAATGGAGTGCATCATTTTGATATTCAAAACCTGCTCCTTAAACCTTCCCGGAATACACCAGCCCACCCTATACCCCGGCGCTATCGATTTTGATATCGACGAGCAAAGGATCACCAACCCCTCCTTATCATAACTTTTGCAGGTATGCGGTCGGCTTTTACCAAAGTAGATCTCGCCGTAAATATCATCCTCAATAAGCGGGATCTGTTTTTTGGCCAGCATTTGTACCAGGTGGCGTTTCCTGTCGTCAGGCATGCAAACGCCTATGGGGTTACTGAAATTGGTAACAAACAGGCATACTTTTACAGGTTCGGTATCAATAACATGTTGAAGATATTCCAGGTCGAGGCCGGTCTCCGCGTTAACCGGGATCTCTATTACGCGCAGATCGAGGCTGAGCATTACGTTGAAAATACCGAAATAGGTTGGGCTTTCAATAGCGATGGTATCGCCGGGTTTGGTCAATGCACGAAGGCAAAATATCAACGCCTCGAGGCAGCCCTGGGTGGTCACCACATCATCCTCAGTAATATTACCGCCCCAGTTAAACGCGTTTTTGGCTACCTGTTTACGCAAAGCGAGGTTGCCCTGTAAATTCTCATAAGTAATATTACCCGACGGGCTGTTGCGGATAGACTCCAGCATGGATTTGCTCAGCTTAGCCAACGGGATCAAACTCAACGGCGGCGATGAGCGCGATAACTGCAAAACGCTATCTTCCGACATATTGCGGTACACCATGGCTATCATTTCGGCCACACTTGCATCCCCGGCTTTTTTAACAGGTGGTTTTGTTTCGGGTACGCTTGCAAACCTTGCCGGCAAATATTTTACATAATAGCCTGATTTGGTACGGGCTTCAATCAGTCCCATGTTTTCCAACTCAACGTAAGCTTTATAGGCAGTGCTAAGACTAATACCCTGCTCCTGGCTCAGCATCCTTACCGATGGCAGTTTGTCGCCGGGCTTAAGCAGGTTTTGTTTGATCTGCTTTGCTATCCTGTCGGCTATCTGCGCATATAAAAAATCGTTATCTGTTGTGCTTGCCGGACTTTCCATATCAAAATCTGTTATGCTCAAAATTAATAAAACTGCATCTGTTTTGCTATTTGCCAATACTTTTATTTTGTATCGATCAAATAATAAAACACATGGAATTACAGGTTATCGATTATCAGCCGCAATATGCCCCCTACTTTGATAAGTTTAACAAGGCCTGGCTGGAAGAGCATTTTGTGGTTGAACCTTTTGACAAATGGGTACTGGAAAACCCGGAAGAAGCCCTGATCAAAGATGGCGGCAGCATATATTTTATTACTAAAGATGAAAAGATCATAGGCACCGTAGCTTTGCGCCGCATTGAAGATGGCGTTTACGAACTTACCAAAATGGCAGTAGACCGCGATCACCGCGGAGCAGGTGCAGGTTAGTTTTTATGCCAGGCGGGTATTGACAAAGCCCGTGAGCTGGGTGTAAAGAAACTGGTACTGTTTTCAAACCGGGTGCTTAAAAACGCCATCCACATTTATCATAAATTAGGCTTTGTTGAAATACCTGTTGAACCGGGAACTTATAAACGCGCCGATATTATGATGGAGATAAATTTTAGTGATAATTAACGTCTTCACCAACCACGTCATTGCGAGGTACGAAGCAATCGCGAACCATACAGGGCGGCTCTGTAAGTCGGGGATTGCTTCGTACCTCGCAATGACGGCTTTATTTATTAATTCGGAAAACACCCCATGAACAACATACTAACAAACGAAGAAATACAACAAATCCGCGCCGAAACCCGCGGAACAGCCAAAACCATCCATTTCAACAATGCAGGTTCATCGCTTCCGCCGGATGTGGTAGTTGATACCGTTACCGATTACATTTATTACGAGGCCCTGAACGGCGGCTACGAAACCGAATATACCTACCGCGAGGAACTTGATAATACCTACAGCCTAATAGCCAAACTCATCAATTCACGTAAAGACGAAGTTGCTATAGTTGAAAATGCCAGCATAGGCTGGTGGTTGGCCTTTAACGGCATCAACTTTAAGCCCGGCGACGAGATCATTACCTGCGAAATGGAATATGTAAGCAACCTGATAGGTTTGCTGCATGCTCAAAAAACATTAGGGGTTGAGTTTAAGGTGATCCCGAATGATGAAAACGGCAATTTTCAACTCGATAAGTTTGAAGCCGCTATTGGCCCTAAAACTAAACTGATAGCTGTTACCCATGTTCCCTCATCGGCAGGTGGCATGATCCCAGTAATAGAAATAGGTAAAATAGCCCGCAAGCATAATATATTATATCTGCTTGATGCCTGCCAAAGCGTTGGCCATGTGCCGTTGGATGTACAACAAATAGGGTGCGATATGCTGGCCGTGACCGGACGTAAATACTTACGCGCACCGCGGGGCACCGGCTTTTTATTTGTTCGGAAAGAGGTTCAGGATAAGTTGAAACTATTTTTCCTGGATGGTTTTACCACCCAATGGGTAACCGAAACTGATTTTAAATCCCGCGATGATGCCCGCCGCTTTGAGGTTTATGAAAAAAGCAGGGCTTTAACGCTTGGCCTCGGCAAAGCGGTTGAATATGCTTTGAATATTGGAGTTGACCGCATCTGGCAGCGTGTTCAATATTTAGCGGGTTTGCTGCGCGAAAAACTGAATGCTATTGAAGGTATCACCGTTCATGATTTTGGCAATCAGTTATGCGGAATAGTTACTTTTTCGGTTGAGGGATTGGCTGCCGTTGATGTAAAAAACAAACTGGCCGAGAAGCACATCAATGTATCGGTTGCTAAAGCTGTATCCACACTCATCTACATGAATAAAAACCACCTGGGCGATATTGTACGGGCTTCGGTGCATTACTATAATACGGAGGAAGAGATTGAGGTTTTGTGTGAGGTATTGAGGGGGTTAACCACACACCAATCTGTTAAATAAGGCACGCAAAGGCGCTAAGACGCAAAGTTTTTTTTATAAATGGCGTAGATATTAAGTAAGCAAAGGCGCAAAATGATCGCCCTGTACCATTCTAATTATTCCTTATCTTGAAATGAACTTTTCCATTAAAACGAAACTTTGCGTCTTAGCGCCTTTGCGTGCCTAACTCCTTCTGTAAAGCACACAAGAAAACTTTGCTTCTTCGCAACTCTGCGTGCTTAAAAACTTAAACACCCTTTACCTATATTAGCGGCATCAAAACCTCTACCCTTTTGAAAGAGATCCGCGATAAATCAGGAGAATTCCTGTTGGGTTTAAAAGAACCACAGGACGATTTTTTATGCAAACCTGCCCAATTTTCAGAATACACTGTTTATTTTATCCCCGAAGGACAGGGAACTTTTCATGCCGATTTTGGCGCTTTTCCGTTTCAAGGCCCGGTTTTATTATTCTCCACTCCGCTGCAGGTTATTTATATAGATGATTGCCGCATCACCAAAAGCAATATCATCCAGTTTCACAGCGATTTTTATTGTATAGAATACCACCGCGAGGAAGTTGCCTGCAATGGCCTGCTGTTCAATAACATCTACCTCGATCCGGTGGTTGTGCTCACCGACCGCGAGGCTGGTATTTTTGATTTGCTGTTAGGGCAGATCAATGATGAGTTCATGCAGCCATCCCCATCAGATATTGTGCTCCGTGCTTTTCTCCAACTGTTTTTAGCTAAAGCGAGTACTATTAAAATGAACGCCATCAGCACCGACCAGGATAAGCCCGAGAAAGACGAGATGATGGAACGTTTCCAACAGTTGCTGAACCAGCATTTTCTTGATCTGCATAAACCATCAGATTACGCCTCGTTGCTGAACGTATCGCCCGACACCCTTACCCGGCGTTGCAGCAAATATTTTCGTAAATCACCCTCGCAACTCATCCAGGAGCGGCTTATCCTCGAAGCAAAAAAACAACTTCACCTTACCCGGCAAAGTATCAAGGAGATAGCCTATAACCTTAAGTTTCAGGACGAGTTTTATTTTAGCCGGGTATTTAAAAAATTCACTAAAGTATCTCCGCAAACCTTTCGCGATAAAACGGGCATTTCCATCGTAGCGGATTTGTACAAATGAAACCCGGATTTGTCCATGTTGTAAGGCCTCGTACTGCTGTAGTTTTGCTTTATCAAAAAACAACACAGTATGAAAACTTCAATCATAAATACCATAGCCGGCCTTGATCAGCTTGGTAAAAAAGCAATTCGTTTCGGCATAGTAATCGTATTTTTATGGATAGGCGGTCTTAAATTTTTCAGTTATGAGGCCGATGGCGTGGTTCCGTTTGTAGCTAACAGTCCGGTAATGTCATTCTTCTACAACCATCCCACAGAATACAAAACCCACCAGAATAAAGAAGGTGAACTGATAGCCACCAATCACCAATGGAATATCGAGAATAACACTTACGGTTTCTCTGTAGGCCTGGGCATAATGCTGGTAGCACTGGGTATTTTGGTAGCCCTTTATAAAGTAGCGCCAATACCAAGCATGATAGGCAGCGGACTCATCTTCATCATGACACTGGGTACGCTCTCCTTCCTGATCACTACGCCCGAAGCCTGGGTTCCGCATTTAACCGATGTAAACTTTGGTTTCCCTTACCTATCTGGTCGTGGCCGTTTGGTTATTAAGGATATCGTGATCCTGGGTGGCGCTATCATTACCATGAACGAAACCGCCCAACTCTACCTAAAACGTAAATCAACTAATAAATAATCATCTCAATAAATAAAACCATCATGAAAACTATAAATGTCCCTACCCGCGAAGAGGTGAGCGCCGAATCGCAGGAACTGTTTGATACTTTGAAAAAACGCGTAGGCAAAATGCCTAACCTGTACGCCACCATTGGCTATTCATCCCATGCGTTAAAAGCCTTTTTAGATTTTGAAGGCACTTTAAACGCCGGTTTATTTACCGCTAAAGAACGTGAGGCTATAGCGTTAATCGTATCTGAAGTAAACGGTTGTGCTTACTGCTTAGCAGGCCACACCGCCGCAGCCATATTACGTGGCTTTACCAAAGCAGAAACTTTAGACATCAGAAGAGGCCACACTGCCGATGATAAACTGAATACCATCATCGCCTTAGCGAAATCGATCACCTTGAATAAAGGCAAAGGTGATGCCGCCGACCTGGAAAACTTTTACGCAGCCGGTTTTGACGAAGCCGCTTTAATGGAACTAATAGGCCTGGTTACCGTGCGCATTTTCACCAACTATGTATTTGTGAACACCGAGATCCCGGTTGATTTCCCTGCTGCCGAACCTATTAACTAATAGCCAACATGAAAACTACAGAAGAGCTCAAAGAGCAATTGGCCAACAAATTTTTGAACGGTTTAAGAAACCGCGACTGGGACCTGATGCGCTCGGCATTGGCTGAGGATGTAACCTGGACATTACCAGGAACCAGTCTACTTTCTGGCCCGGCGATTGGTGCTGATGCTGTTATTAAAAGGGCAAACCAACTTCGTGATTTTGGGGTGATGGTTAAACTGAACCATATTTTATACGGACTTAACAGCGTGGCACTTTCGCTGCACAATACAGCCACCCGCGGCGATCTTGTTTTAGACGAATATGTGGCTATTGTTTGTGATATCAGCGGCGGCAAGATCATTAGGATAGTTACGCATTTGAGTGATGTGGAAGGGATCAATCAATTTTTTGTTGAGGGAGTGATTTGATTCTTTTAACCTCAAATAAATTCATGCTGAACTTGTTTCAGCACCCCACTTGCTAAGCGACTTTGCTGAGCATGCGGCTTGTATAATGGGCTCGCCAAATAAATTCGGGATGACCTGAGAAATAAACTTTGTATAAAACTCCTTTGCGTCTTTGCTCCCCTTGCGCCCTTAAATTCTCAAACCATGTACAAAATTCTTTGCGTCTTCGCGGCTTTGCGTGCCTAAAAATCTGCAGCATACACAAACATCTTCCACGCCTTTGCAAGAAACAATCATTCGAATTAACTTTAAGCCAAATAACTGATCAAATGAAATACCTCGCTGCAATAATCCTGCTCCTTACTACCACATCTACTTTCGCCCAAAATCATAAAGCCCAGATAGCCGAGTTCCGTAAAAGCTATATGGATGATTTTTTGAAAGATCCGCGTTCTCCCCTAAAACAGGAAGACCTGCAATATCTCCGCTTTTACGATGCCGATAGTACTTACAGGGTTACCGCCAAAGCCGAACTGCTAACAAACCAAACCCCGTTTGTGATCCCAGCCTTTGATTGCACATCCAAACAATACGTACGTTATGCGCTGCTTTCATTTACTTTGAAAGACAAGACCTTACAGCTAACTATTTACAAAAGCGTAGCCTTATCTGCAAACCCGGCATATAGCAACTACCTGTTTCTGCCTTTTAACGATAATACCAATGGAAAGGAAACCTATGGCGGCGGCCGCTATATCGACCTTACCACCAAAGACATCAAAAACGGCAGCATCGTGATCGACTTTAATAAAGCTTATAACCCTTACTGTGCCTTTGCCAGCGGTTACTCATGCCCTAAACCGCCGGATGAGAATAATTTGGATGTAGCGATCGCGGCTGGAGAAAAGAATTTTGGGAAGGCGCATTAATACGACTTTACCTTTTAAGGCGATTTGGGCTGAAGCCCTACTCCCTCGCTGACTGTACAGCGTTGGTTGAAACCAACGGCAATGAAGAAAAAAGAGAATCAATTTTTTCATTGCCGTCGGTTTTAACCGACGGATTTTATGGATAGTAAAGAGTGGCTTTAGCCAAATTGCGATGCAAGGTTACCGATTTGCACTTATCTCACAGTAACCGTTTTATGAAACGCTATCAGGTTTGATGCTCCACCAATCTGTACATCAAACTCGCCGGATTCAACCAAGTATTGCATCCTGTCATTATACAAACCCAATTCGGATACCGGCACCTGTAAGTTAATCTTCACTCTTGTTCCTGCTTTTATCAGCTCTTTTTTAAAAGCCTTAAGCTGTTGCACCGGCGTGGCCACCGAACTTACTTTATCGCGTACATAAAGCTGCACCACTTCCTTGCCATCGCGGTTACCGGTGTTTTCAACTTCTACCTCAACATTAATGGTTCCGTTGGCATTTAATACCGAATCTTTTACCGAGCAGCTTACATATTTAAAGTTGCTGTAGCTCATGCCCTCACCAAAAGCCCAAAGCGGGTCTGGCCTGTCGAAAATATAATGTCCTTTAGGTTCTTCCGGGCTTCCTGGCTGATCAAAGGGTTCATTTCTATCGGTTACATAATGATTATAAAATGATGGAGTGTTACCGGTGCTGCGCGGGAACGATACGTTCAAATGCCCGGAAGGGTTAACCGCCCCGGTAAGGATATCGGCCAGGGTGCGGCCTTGTTTTTCGCCTCCATACCATTGTACCAGCACGGCATCGGCATTATCTTTTACCCATGGCATAGCCAACGGTTTACCGGCTATGAACACCACCACCATAGGTTTGCCGGTAGCTTTGATGGCTTTCAGCAAATCCATCTGCACACCCGGTAACTCTAACGATGAAAGGTCGAAACCCTCGCCAGAGGTTGAGTTTTTTGGGCTTCGGCCTAAAAAAGTACTGCGGGTGCCTATCGCTACGATAGCTATATCGCTTTGCTCAACGGCTTTAACAGCTTCGGCAATGTGACTTTTATCCTGGCTCCACCAATCACATCCATCGGCATGGTTTAGGGTAGTGCCTTTGTTGCCCATCACTTCTTTTAATCCGGCCAGCAGGGTGGTACCCAATTTAGTATCACGATCCGTCCATGAGTAATCGCCAAAAATGGTTTGATCGCTATTGGGGCCAACTACGGCTATTGATTTGTATTTACTGAGATTTAATGGCAGGATATTGTTACTGTTTTTCAGCAGGATAGCGCTCTCATCTGCCACTTCTTTCGCCATGGATACATTTGCGGCACTATGCACCACCCTGGCAACTTTAGCTGGATCGCCATAAGGATTTTCAAACAGACCGAGGTTAAATTTTACGGTCAATACCCGGCGCACGGCCTGGTCAATATATTTCATATCCAGTTTGCCGCTGGCTATCATCCCTTCCAGTTTGGTGTAGGCATCATCAATATCCAGATCGATACCGGCTATCAGTGCCATTTTAGCGGCATCTTCCTGCGAATCGACCGCATGGTGGAAAGTTTGCAAGCGATCTACCGAACCCCAGTCGGAATATACATAACCTTTAAAGCCCAGCTCCCCACGTAAAATATCTGTCATGTAATAAGGCGAGCCAGACATGGCCACCCCATCGTACGAACTATAGCACGACATTACCGCCAGCGGGTTAGTTTCTGCTATTACCCTTTTAAAGGGATACATATACAGGCTCCGTAACTCACGCTCGCCGCCGCTTACATTGGCACAATTTAACCCTCCCGACGGCGAACCATGCGCCATAAAATGCTTGGGGGTACAGGTAATGCTGCTTTTTTGATAACCTTTTACAAAGGCCACACCCATTTCGGCGCTCAGATATGGGTCTTCGCCAAAAGTTTCCTCTACCCTACCCCAGCGCAGTTCGCGGGCAATATCCAGTACGGGCGACAGGATCTGGTGTATCCCGATCACCTGCGCTTCATCACCAGCGGCAGATGTCATCCGGTTTATTAAAGCCGGATTAAAGGTGCTGCCCTGCGCCAGCTCCTGCGGAAAAATGGTGCTGTTATTTTGCAGGATGCCTTCAATGCCCTCGGCGGCTGTAAGAATGGGGATACCCAACCTTGTTTTGGTGAGCATATAGGTTTGCAGCTTCTGATACATATCGGCGCATTCGGCAGCGCTACGGTTCATTTCGTGAGTGCAACCGTAACTTTCTCCTTTAAATATCCTGTCTATTTCTTCGGCACTTCCCGATGCGCGGTTTTGCAGTTGCTCTACCTTTTCTTTCAGGGTCATGCGTTTTAGCAGGTCTTCTACCCTATCAGCAACAGGGGCTTTTTTATCCTTATACAGGGGAATATCGGGATTGGTTTTCAGGGTTCCTGACGTGGTAATTATCAGCGTAGAAAGGCATAGTATACCTAATGTTATTATTTTCATTGATAATGTATTGGCGATAGCTGGGGTTAAAATGTATTATGATTCATCAAATTACAATCGATTGCGAAAGTTGATTAAAAAAACGCAGCCATTTGATTCCATCCGAGTGGCTGCGTAGTTTTTTTTTATCTTATCTTCCAGCAACAGTATTATTATAAGGCTCAGCCAGCAGCTTGATTCCATCTTTCCCCAACGCCGCCTCATCAAATTCTATCTTCACTGTTTTTGTTTCGCCTTTCAACAAAGTGAAATAATTATCACTCATAATACCCGGTAATATCTGTTCACCGTTCGATGCTTTTACCGCCTGCACACGTATGCCAAAAGCTACTGCTTTTGATGATGACGGATTGGTTACCTGGGCTGTGATGTAATATTTGCCATCGGCCTTAACCGTTTTATAGTCTGTTTTCAGGTTAACTTTTGGCAAGGTGTTTAGCGCTGTGTAATCCTTACGTTTGTTGCCTCTCCAGTAAAAATTATCAGATACTACTTTACCTGTATTATCCGTAAGTTTTAGTTTGATAAAGTGCACGGCCGATAAACCTTCGTTGGCCACATCTCCCTCATACACCTCAAAATTATACAGCGAATAGCCCCAGTATGTAGCACGCTCAACACCCTGCATTTTTACGTAACGGGCGTTAACCTCCGGAAAAGTGATTTTTTGTTCACCTTGCCTGCCTTCGGTAGTACTGTACACATCGTGCCAGTGGTTGGCATCGTTTGATACCTGGATCTTGAAGGATTTTGCATAGGCATCTTCCCAGGTGAGGCCAACACCGTTCACTACTTCTTCCTTACCCAGATCGATATACACCCACTCTCCATCACTGTAACGGCTGGCCCAGCGTGTGCCGGAGTTACCATCGTTAATAGCCGAGGCATCGCCATTGGTTGATGATGAGCTTACCACTTTTTTGTTTTTTGCCCGATCGGCCTTGTATTGGTTAAATTTCAGATCGAAGGCTGCGCCGGAACTGTTGGCCGGGGCATCGATAGTTTTTGACACGCTGTATTGTTTCACCAGTGTACCATCCAGATTATAAACATCAGCCGAAGCGGTTAAACCATCCAAATCCTTACGAGTAGTGTTGATCACCTTGATGGCATTGGTTAGCGGGTTCCACTGGATGTGCAGCGGCTCGCAGGCCTTTTTAACGCCCCAGTAGGCACCTGTTAAATCATAATAGTAATCATAAGTTTGCCATACCATTGATGGATAGGCCGATTGGCTCATCCAGGTCATCAAACCTGATGCATCCTCGCCCATGGCGTCCTGCCAGCCCTCAAACATGGCCCTGTTGCTTTCCAGGCTCACAAACTGTGCTTTACGGCAAAAATCTTCTATACCTTTAGGTACACCGTAACCATTGGTAACACTTGCCTCATAACTATCCGGTCCGGCATTAAATGCCCGCGGACCGAAAAAGTGCTGGTCCCACATTTCGTTGCGCGGCCACCAGTTTTCTTTCGGCATAAATTTTTTGAAGCTTTCAAAGTTCACGAATACGGCAGTACCCAGCTCGGTGCGTAAGCCCCAGCCCTTATTGCCCCCCGAACCGGTTGGGTAAGCGGTAAAGTAATAGCGCGGATCTTTAGCATCCCATGGGCCGCTGCCGCTCAGGTTTTCGGCGTGCGAGTTGGGTTGGTACCAGCGGTCGCCGCCATCAAAAGTGGCAAGGTCTTCTTTAAGCCAGGCACTGAGCGGTTGTTCAGGCCATCCCTCATTGTCCGCGCACCACACGGCAATAGCGGGATGGTTTCTGAAGCGTTTTATTTTTTCGATAGCATTAGCATTGAATGCTGTCAGATCTGCCGGGAGGTTAGGGTTGGCATTTAGCCAGAAATCGTCCCAAACCATAATACCGTATTTGTCGCAGGCATCGTAAAACTCCTCGTCGGTGGTTGAACCTATCCAGTTACGGATTATGTTGAAGTTCATTTCCTTGTGCAGCTTTACCTTATAATCATATTCTGCACCGCGGCAGCGCAGCAGGTATTCGCTCATGCCCCAGTCGCCGCCTTTTATAAATACTTTGGTACCGTTGATGGCCAGGTGCAATACATGGCCAATGGTATCATAGCTATATCTTTTAATACCGAATTTGATGTTCCTTACATCCGATACTTCATCCCCTACGCTAACGCTCAATTTGCAGTTGTACAGGTTAGGCTCGCCGTACCCATTTGGCCACCACAATTTAGGGCTGTTGATCATCAGCTGTTCAAAATCGCGTTTGGTGAGTTTTACATCGGTGCTGCCATTTGCATCAACATAAACCTTTTTTTGAAACTCGATATTGCCCGGTGTAATTATGCCTTTAATAATTGCCGCTTGTGAACTTGCCGCATTGTTTTTAACCTCCAACGCCACCGACAGATCGGCACGGGCATTGGTGGGCAGCTCGGCGCGGATCCATGGATCTTTAATGGTTACATCGCCGGTATTGCTCAGGAAAACATTATCGGTAATACCCGAGTTAAGACCCGGAACGTAAGGCATCCAGTCCCAACCCGCACTTGATACATAATTGGGGCTACCCACATTGGCCAATGGTTGTTTTGGGATATAAACCAATGCGGTCAGCACATTTTTACCATTGCGGTTTGCCAACACGCTAATATCGAAATGGCCGCGTTGCATAAAACCATCAAGTGAGCCCAATAAAGTACCATTCAGGTAGATATCAGCCTTGCGGTTAACACCTCTGAAGTTGAGCCAGATAGTTTTTTTAGTATAGTTTGTAGGGATGCCAAATTCGGTACGATACCAAAAACTGCGGTCATATTTGGCTTTATCAACTTTATAAATATTATCGCCAAAGTTAGGGTCTTTCTCTAATCCAGCTGCTACGTACGATGCGAAGGTGGTTCCCGGAACAACGGCGGTAACCCAGCTGGAAGTATTGTAGCTGGCATCTTTAATTTGCGAGGCGTCGGTAACATCGGCCTGTGGTTTTACTTTCCATTGTTGCACGGTTGAGCTGTTGAGGGAAACTTCATTGCTTTGGGCATGGGCAAAAGAGCAAACACCTGTAAGGATGACAATTAAAAATCGGGATAAAGAAAAACGTTTAAACATTGGGATTAAATTATTTAGTAGGATTTTTGGGGTAGATTTTAATTAGGGGTATTGATACTGGTTTTGTAAATGTATATGGGTACGGTAATATTCAAAATGGATAAAACTTATAAAAAGATGGATAATACTTTTGTTTGCTGAATCTCTTTGTTGTGTTTGATAATAAAAATGTAATAACCATGCGCTGATACATAGCTTCGATATCGCCCTGCATATACCACAGCAGATCACCTGTGAGACTATCTATGGAGACGCTAACTCCTAAATAACAATGACGTTCAAACAATCACCGTATGTTGAACCCCTCTGGGGTTCTGGATCGATTTGTTATCTATTTCTACAAACCTTTACCCCCTCTGGGGGATTTTTATAGTTTGATGAATAGGCGTTTATGTATTAATATAGTTGCACCAGAGGTGCAAAAGGTTTGGAGCATATTACACCAACAACCTTGCCTTGCCCCAGAGGGGCAAAACTATACGCTTGCCAACGTAGAAATCCATGTTCGCTTTTTGTCCCCTCAGGTTCTCTCGCAAAAAGCCCCGATTTTTGCCCACTATCTTTTACCAATTAAAGATAAAGGCGAACCCATAGGCCTCATGTGGTGCATACCTCTGAGCCCTCTACCAGAGCCCCTGAGGGGACGTTAAAAAGCATTATTATATCACAAACTCCTTAGCTTAACACCTTTGAACTGTACATAAGTATAGTTTTGCGTGTTTACCACCCAACCAAATGTAATAGTAGTAGTTGCGCCAAGGGTAAAGTTGAGCGTATGCGTACCACCCAGATTATTCTGGTCGCCGCGGAAAATAGCCAACGGGTTGCCGAGATTGGTAATATCCGGTAATGAGTTACCAATCGCCACGATCTCGTTAGCACTGAAGTTACCACCGTAACCGGCTGTTTCTATATCCAACGCATAGCTACCCGCAGGCAGGGTAATAGTTTGGTAAACCTTACCGTTACTTACACCGTCGCCGCTCCAGTCTTTAGCTTCAAAATGGATCACGCCGTTATTATCCCATGACCATCCGCCACCTTTGCCGCCGTCCTGGTTCAGCACGTTGCTGTTATACTGCCAGTCTTTAGGGGTACCCCATTTTTGATTGCCATTATCTCCGCGTTGAAATGGATAGCCTGCATTTTTAACATACAGCACTGTGATATCGCCTACCCGCCTAACTCTTGGGAAAAGCGTTGGCGTTGCCACTGTAAACGTATCGATAGCGCCTCTGAACGGCAAGTAGCTGGATTGATAGGTAACATCGGTACCAAACTGAAAATCGTTAATAGTTACTATCGAATCTTCGGGTTTTAGCAAGGTGGTTTTGGTTTGACCTGCCGTATTGATGTAGGTTACAATAGTTTTTGTATTGATGGTCACCGAATCGAGCGTGATCTGGTTAAAGTTCAGTTTAACTATACCACTGGTGATATCAACCGTAAAAGGGTTATCGGCATTATAACCGCGGTTAAAAATACCGCCCGCGTAAACAGCACCATATACACGCACCCCGTTAATGGTTTTGGCGATAGAAATATGACCTTCACTATCAACCGAATTTACAATGAAGTTATAGGTACCCTCAACCAGGTTGGGGATAATCACTTTTACAGTATCCAGCGGATCGTGGCTTTCGGCAGTTACCGTTAATGAATCCTGCTTATTGTTCCAGTATATTTTGTATTTCACAATTTTAGGGTCGGGACTCGGGTTCCATACCAATTGGGTACGCAGCTTGCCTGCCCTGTAATTGGCGTTGGATATTACGCCGGGGTAATATTTTTCGCCGCCTTTTATCAGCTCTTTATAGGCCTCGTTCTTTTTCGAGCAGCCCCATGCGGCCAGCAATAATACCAGCCATGCTATATTTTTAATGTTGATGTTCATTGTTTGATGGCTTTTAGGTTATTGAGGGATTCCGTAAAACGACATTTCTTCGATATAGGTGTAATCCAGCCCAAACCAGGTTTCTTTCACCACTACCCTAAGGTATTTTACAGGAGGGGCGTTAAACGGTAAATCGAAGTTTACGCCGGCATCAATAAAGGCCTGGTCGGCAGCGTTGGTTTGTCCCTGCGGCAAGCCCGACGGTGGATCAGGGAAGCGGTAAGTACCCAGTACCACCCAATCGCCGGCCGTAGTTCCGGCGGCAAGGCCTCCCGGCGTAACGGCATCGGCAGGGTTATCTTTGTTGGATCCCCAGATGCTGAATACTTTAGGGTTGGCATAACCGTAACCACGAGTCCACATTAAAAAGTGACTTAGCTTGTAAGTACGACCTACACCAAAGGTTCCCTGTACCAATTTTTGCACCGGACCAATAGTAGTTTGCCATGGCGCGGCGCCACCAACCTCTTTGGTGAACCCATCCCATAAATAAGGTAAAATGCCGCCGTAGCCTATATAGGCATCACTTGGACTATTGGCCGGGAAAAACAGCTTTTTATCCAGCATCTCTTCATACAAAGGCGTAAGTGTTACAATAGAAGTATCCGACGAATTACCGAACTGATCGGTCACAAAAGCGCCGAACTTTGCGGACGTAGTGCTGAAACCACGCACCGCATAGCTAATGGTATCGGCGCTGGTAAAATGCCTGTCGCTGATGGCGAATTTATTGTTGGCCGGATCTATTGCTATTAGGTTAATACCTACCGGGCGTTTATCTTTATTTAAGGCCGATAAGTGCACGCCACCAAAATCGGCAGCAAGGGTAAGGCTTTTCCTGATCAGCTGGTAATAAGGCGTATCCGGGTGAACAGTAACCGTAATAGGATCTGATTGTACATTGGCCCTTGTAACCGAGTGCAGGGTAATGGTATAATCCTTACTGCTTTCAAAACCATCAACCCTGATGGTATCTAAAAAATAGCTCGATTTGGTTTGACGGCTTGTTTTGCCGTTGATGTTATAATCGGCCACTACATATAGCAGGTTTTGCGATGATGGCAGTGTATAGGTTAAAACCGCGCCGCCGTTAAAGTTACGCACCTTAACATTGGTAACCACGCCGGGCTTGCTTTTATCGGTATCGTTCGGAAGTTTATAAGTATCGCTTTTGGAGCATGAAAATAAGCATGCGGTTAAAAGCGCCAGCACAGCTGCAAAGAAGGCCGGTTTTATATGATTATTGCTCATAATATCTTTCATTTAAAAATCGTTGTACAAAAAAATCCTACCAGTAAGGGTTTTGAACAAGGTTATCATTGATCACTATCGAATTGTTCCAGATAGGCCACAGGTAATCGCGGGTATTAAACACCGGGATCTCCACGTTGCGGGCGCGGTAGTAGTTAATGGCCTGCTCTTCGTAAATGCTCCAGCCGGTTAGCGGGGTGCTTAACACACCTTGCAGTTCCTTCCAGCGGCGAAGATCCCAACCGCTTTGCCCTTCAAAACAAAGCTCGATACGGCGCTCCTGGTGGATGATGGCACGTAAACCCTCTTTAGTAGTTGGCTTTGATGGATTTTTAGAATAAGCAGCCCATGAGTTAACCACACCATCCAATCCGGCCCTTGCCCTTACCCTATCCACATAACTGATGGCGTCGGCTGTTGGCCCATTGGCTTCGTTCAGCGCTTCGGCATAAAGCAGGTATAAGCCCGCCATGCGCATTACCGGCATCGAAAAATCCGTCCAGGTAAAGCCATCATCATACACGGTTAAATAATTGGCCAGCTTTTTAGGCCAGTAACCGGTAATGTTTGTTTTTTGCAGTGTTTTCGGTCCGGCCAGCGCGGTTACGCCCCTTGCAGGTACGTAGTGGGCAATTTTGGCGTCAAGGATACCATCGCCAAACCAAATACCACCGTCGAAACCGATGCTGCCGTAAAAGCGTGGCTCACGATCAAAATGGGCTTTAATGGTTTGATAACCTTGTTTGATGTAATAAAAGTTAGCGGCATCGCCGGTGCGCAGCTGGTTACGATCTGCATAATCCCAGGTTTTATCTTCATCGATGGGTACACCCTTGTTGGTGTAAAACAGATCGGTAGTGGAGATAGGCACCGCGTAATAGGCCGGGTTCTGGTTATCGTTTTGGTTGGCCTTTTGGGTTAACCTCGGGATGCAATATTCCTGCCCGTGCCAGATATTACTTAACGACCAGATCAACTCCGGGTTGGTATCCCATTTCTGGGTAAGCGCGGTTTGGAAAGTTAACACCCTTTTCAATGAATCGGGCAAATTAGCTACAGCCGGCGAAGGGATGAATGTTTGGTTAAGGTGCAAACCGGCAGCCTCGCACATATCAATAGCCGCTTTACAAGCCGTTGCAGCTTTTTGCCATTTGGTAGCATCAAAAACAGTTGGGAACAGGTTTTTACCGCTTTTATCTTTAAAGTTGGCATAATCGGGATTACCATTAAACAGCGGACTTGCAGCCGTCATCAATACCTCGGCCTTAATAGCCGCAGCTGCCGGGGCTGTGATCCTACCCAGCTCTTTCGAAGGGTTATCAATAGTAGCAGGCAGATCGGGAATGGCCTGATCCAATAAACCAACCACGTAGTTTACTACGTCATCAACCGACTGGCGTTTTACCTTCACTTCTGCAGTTGATGCTTCAACCGGTAAGTTCACATCAACAATTGGCACCGGGCCGTACATCCGCATTAAATAATAGTGATAGTAGGCCTTCAAAAATTTCACCTCGGCTATCCAGCGTTTCTTTTCAATGGCTGTCAGGTCGGCCGGCTTATCGATATTTTCCAGCATGGTATTACAGCGCCTGATGGCTACGTACATCGCGGTACCATTAGCACGGCCATCCCAAAAGTTAAGGCCGGGCTCACCAACGTTTTGTGTGCCTGTTATCAGCGTAAAACCTGTAATATCAATAGGGTTGCCGGGCAGGTTAAGCGGAAATATGATCTCGCCCGACGTAGTGAAGCCTGCACTCCTGTTCAGATCATTTAATTGCTGTACCGATGAGTAGCAAGTAAACAAGTAGTTCTCAGCCTCATTCTTGCTCCTGAAAGCGTAATCTATCGTACCTACATCGGGAGGCACAACATCAAGATATTTTTTGCATGAGCCGGCTACCGTCATTAAAAATAGCAGGCAAAAAAGTTTATAGTTAAATTTCATGATACTCTTCATCTCCTTATAAATTAACATTCAAACCAATATTGTATACCTTTTGAATGGGGTAGTTAAAGCCATTGCCCCCCAGCTCAGGGTCCCAAAGTTTAAATGAGCTCCAGGTAATCAGGTTAAGGCCGTTAACATACAACCTCAGGCTGCGCAGGCCCAACCGTTTCGAAACCGACGCAGGCAGGGTATAACCCATCTCGGCAGATTTTAAGCGCATGAAGGCCCCGTTGCGTAACCACCAGGTACTTGGCTGTAAGTTGTTTTCGATAATGTTACGTGTAGTACCCAAACGTGGGTAAGTTGCGTACAAATCCTGGTGTTCTTCGCTCCAGTGGCTATCGGCAAATTGTTGCAGTAATTGGGTGTTACCGTAAACATACGGCTCAGTACTTTGCACAAACGGACTAACCGAATTAGGGTTGATAAAGAAGGATACCCTTGCCTGCCCCTGAAAAAAGGCCGAAACATCAAAGTTTTTGTACTGGGCAGATACACCGTAGCCGTACACAATTTCGGGTACTTGAGGGTAGCCGATAAACGTTTGGTCGCGGTTATCGATGATGCCATCACCGTTCAGGTCGCGGTATTTGATATCGCCGCCACGGGGGGCTTTACCAGTGGTGGAGAAAATTTGCGTTGGTGAAGCGGCTGCTTCGGCATCGTCAACAAAAAGCCTGTCGGCAATATAACCGTATCCAATACGGATAGGCTGGCCAACAAAATGACGGTAGGCCTCTGGATAGTTCGGCTCTTCGTAATAAGTGTATTTATCGGTTGCGAGGGTAAAGTTACCACGACCTGATACGATCCACGAGTTACCGATATTCTTTTTATAATCGAACGAAAGATCGATACCCTTTGAATTGGCTTTACCTAAGTTGGCATAGATATCGGCCTCTAAACCCGAAGTACTTGGAATATACGAGCGTTTTTGCAGGATGTTATACCTGTTATAATTATAAAACTCGGCAACGATATTCAGATTTTTAAACAGGGTCATCTCCAGGGCCAGGTTGGCTTGTTTGGATGTTTCCCAGGTTACATTAGGGTCCGAATAATTAGAGATGGTGGCACCATTGTGCGAGTAACCCGCATTTGTACCAAACGCCGCGTAAGCGCCGCCGTTAAGGTTTACGTTTGATGCATAGAAGAAACGCCTGTCGCTGATGGCATCGTTACCTACCAAACCGTAACTGCTGCGGATCTTTAAACGAGATACTACATCCAGCAATGGTTCGAAAAACTTCTCGCCCGATACCAGCCAGCCACCACCAATAGTTGGGAAAAAGCCGTAACGATGCTCTGCCGAAAACCTTTCAGAACCATTGTAACCAAAGTTAAACTCCAAAAAGTATTTCCCCCCGTAATTGTACCCAGCCCGGCCCGCAATGCCAAAGTTGCGGTGTGGTAAGGCGTCAATAAGCTGCCCGGCGTTTGAATAAACTGTTTGCTGGCGGGTAAATACCGCGGTTGCAGAAATATTATGTTTCCCAAACTGCCTTGCATAATCAAAGTTACCCTGCAGATAGATCTGGTTGCTAATAATAGGTGTACCCGGAAAATATTGCAGATACTCGATAGCATCACCCGGTTTTTGGTTGAGCCAGGTTAGCGTATAAGTGTTATTGGTTTTATTATAACTGCCAATGTTGTAGTAGAACGGGTTATAACCATAGTTGGCATCGAAGTACGAATACCTGTTGGTGCTGAAAATACCGTGGAAGTTTAAGCCTTTGGTGATAAATTCAAGTCCCTGGTTTAACTCGATCTGCGCCAATACTCTCGATTCGGTTGAGCTTTTGTGGCCTCGTAGCAACAACGCATACGGGTTGTTGTAAGGCACGCCCTGATCTGCCGGGGCACCGAACAAAATATGCTTGGTGTTAACGTTGGCCGAATCGGCAGGGAAATAAGCCGGGAACAACACCGGGCTGGTATGCAGCGCGATCTTATAAACATCCGAATTAAATGAACCATCGGTAGTAAGCGGTCCGTTATAATCACTGAATGTGCCCGAAAAACGCAGGATTGCCTCCGTGGTTTTGGTAAGGTTGAGGTTTACGTTCGATCGTAACTGATAGTTGGTGAACTTGATGTTATCGCTGTTGTTATTGGCCGCATCTTCGGCCAGGTTACCGTGGTCAACATTGTACGAGCCACCAACATAGTAACGGGCGAAAGGTGTACCGCCACTTACGCTCAGGTTACCACGCTGGGTTGAGGTGCGTTTTTTAAGCAACAGGTTGAGCCAATCAACAGCAGGATATACATATGGGTTATTTCCCGGACCTTTGGCTATTGTATTTTCAGTATTGATGATCTTATCCGGATCGAAGGGTGTAGGCTGATACGGATCGCGCGATAGGGTAGCTTCATTAAAAAGCTTCATGTAGGTGATAGGGTCGGCAATTTTAAGCGATTGGGTATTTTGCGATACCGAGTTTTCTACCCGGAAACTGATCTGTGGTTTGCCTATTTTACCTTGCTTGGTAGCAACCAGAATTACGCCGTTGGCACCACGGGCACCGTAAAGGGCAGTCGCGCTGGCATCTTTCAGGATAGAGAAGCTGGCGATATCATCTACCTGCAAACGGGCCAGATCATTAGTGGTAAGCTCAATGTTATCGATCAGGATCAAAGGATCAACCTTGTAACCGAAAGTGGTTACCCCCCTGATAAAGAACTGGGCATTATCCTGCCCAGGCTGACCTGTACCCTGGAAGGCGATGATACCCGCTGCCTGCCCTGCAAGCGCGGTAGTTAAGTTACTTGCCGGGATCTTTAACTCGGCAGGTTTAATGGTGGTTACCGAACCTACAATCGCTTCCTTACGTTCTTTTTTACCGTAAGCGGTAACAACAACCTCATCTGCCTGCTTCATATCCTCAACCAGCACCACATTAAACAGCTTATTATCGGCCGATACAGTAAAAGTTTGAGATACAAAACCGATAAAGGAAACCCGGATAACCGAGCCGCTTTTTACATCGAGGATAAACTTACCGTTGTTATCGGTAACTGTACCGCGTTTGGCGTCGTCAACTACGGTGATGCTTACGCCCGGAATGGTTACGCCTTTGGCATCTTTCACCGTACCGGTTACAGTAATATCGGCGATCTCTTCGGCCGGGGCGTCTTTTTTCGCGCCGGGAGCTTCTTTAATGATCACCGATTTACCATCGATAGTATAAGTTAAACCCGTGTTTTTGAGACTGGTTTTCAGGGCTTCTTCAATAGGGGTATTTTGAAAGTTGGCATCTATCTTGGGCGTATTTTTTATACTCTTTGCCGACCAGAACAGATTGTAGCCCGTTTGCTTGTTTATTTCATTGAATACTTGTTTTAGCGTTACATCATTTTGTTTATAGGTGATCTTTTGCGAAAAGACCGCCGCACTTGCCTGCATAAAAGCGAGGAAGAGTATAAACGTGGTTAGCTTCATGATGAGCAGAAATTTCTTAGGGTAGCACGAAGGCGTACAAATGTTTGTAGTAAAAATTTTATACATTTGTTAAAGGCTGTTTTAAGTTGAAATGTGACGACAATTACATTCGGATTTTAAAAAGCTGATTGAGCAGGGGCATCGGAAGTGCCTCTGTTCTGCTTTTTATAAACCACTGATCTGCTTCAGGCTATGGGGATTGGTAAGTTTTTCTCATATGGTTTAATCGGGGTTAAATTGGTTTATCAGGTTATTATTTTCTCTTGGTTATGGTTATTGTTGAGCCTTGGATGTTAAACCGCGCGTCGCCGGTTTGCTCTATCATTTTTAACAAGGTATTGATGCTTGCAAAGCGGGTTGTCACCGCGCCAAAAGTTTCGTTACGGAGGCTTTGATCGGCAAAAACAACATCCACATTATACCAGCGCGATACGCTACGCATAATGTTCTCCAGTTTTTCATCATCAAAATTGAAATAGCCGTTTTTCCAGGCTACAGCTTCTTCGGTGTTGGCCTCACTTACATCAAGGGTACTGCTTAACTTAGCTTGTTGGCCGGGATTTAAAATTGCGCTTTTATTGGCGGCTGTTACCCTCACCATGCCCTGCAACAGGGTGGTTTTAGTAGTGGCATCACCGGCATAAGCATTCACGTTAAAATGCGTGCCCAAAACCTCAACCGTTTGGCGGTTGGTTACCACCCTGAAAGGCATTTCTTTATTATGGCTCACCTCAAAATAAGCCTCGCCCGATAGTTCAACCCGGCGCTCATTACGGTTAGCAAAACTTACCGGAAATTTTAAGGATGAATAAGCATTAAGCCAAACCTTCGATCCATCGGGCAAAACAACCTGGTACTGGCCGCCCTTGGGCGTTTCGATGGTATTGGAAGCATCCAAATTGGTACTTGAGGCCGCGCCGGAAAGATCTACCCGGTCGGTAATGGTGTAAACTAATTGGCCATTGGCGGCTTTGGTTACTTTGATGCCGTTTTGATTGGCTATTTGTCCGTTGCCAGCATCGGTTAGGGAGATTTTGTTACCGTTAGCTAAAGTCAAGATGGCTTTATTGCCTCCGGGATGGATATTGGATTGAACAACACGCGGAGCGAATTTTTCACGATCATTAGTGAGCATCCGGGTAATGAATAAACCAGCAACACCTAATATTAACACGGCCGAAGCCGCTGCCACCCACCTGAAAATCGGTTTCGTTTTAGCAGGTTTGGTTTCCTGATTAAGGCGCACAAGCATAGCCTCTCCTACCGCTTCCTCATCGTCAGGAAATTCGGCATCCTGGTATGCGGTTTCGCGGTACCATTGCAGCAATTGCTCGCGCTCAGTAGCCGAGGCGGTACCGTCTTTATACTTTTTTAGTAGGCTGTAAATTTGTTCCTGGTCCAATTGGTTTGGGTGCTTTTACATGTGGGTACATTGAAAAGCTGGTTACCCTATATGGGGAGGAAAAAAATTTTTGTGTGGATCAGATAAACGGATTTATAATTGTTAGCTTCTTATCAATCATAAGGTTGTGTTGCATATCTTCAGAGTACAAAATATTGCAATCAGCCTCCAGAGCAGAGGCAACAACTACAGCGTCAAACATTTGGAAATCATATCTCTTAATTAATCGTAATGCCTCACCAAAAACATTAAGATCAGCAGAAAACAGTTCACAAAATGGTAACCAGCCCGTCAATGATTCCAGACTTGTTTCTTTACTCATCTTTAAGCGCTTATTGCACACATTTAATTACTCGCTCACAACCTGAGAAGAGATCACCGGGGTCGTTTCAATTATTAGTTCAGCAGCTATTTGTCTTTTAGAGGAATCGTTAATATCGTGGAGATAAATAAGAACATTGGTATCAAGGGCGATTTTACTCATAATCATTCGCTTCGTCCCTGTCAAATTTAAAGTTGGTGAGATCAACACGATGTTTATTCAGGACTTTATTAAGGTCTTCAATACGCTTTTTCTTTTCCTCAGTAGCAACTTGCTCGTCAGCGTTTTGCTCTATCTCAAAAGCGATAACCTCAATAACCTTTCCTACAAAGTTATCAGGCAACTTTATAGTCAGGCTGTTTCTTTCTGGTTTCAAGATTGTTCTTACCATAACCAAATTTACTAATTTTCAATCAAAATAGTTATAGATGATAAAAGGAGGGATTGCTTTACTTCAAAAGCGAAATAACCGTATGCACCACCACCACAATACTCCACCCATAATTCTTCAACTCGCCCCGGATAATTTTTAGGGCACGGGTAAGGTTAGCCTCCACTCCTTTCTCGCTGATCTCTATTTTCTCGGCTATCTCCGCATTTTTTAAACCGAGGTCGCGGCTGTAGCGGAATACCAGCTTGCATTTTTCGGGCATTTCTTCAACTATGCCGTTGATGTACTCTTGCAGAAAGAGGGCATCGAGTTTGGCTTCATCGTGGGTGATATCGGTAAACTCGTAGTTGGCTTTGGCCAGATCGGCGCGGTTTTTTTCGCGTTGGTAGTGTTTGAATACACCAAATTTTACAGCTGTGGAGAGGAAGGCCGAAATACTTTTGATCTCAACATCTTCCCTCCTTTCCCAAAGCGAAAGGAAAACCTCGTGCACAATATCTTTAGCTACAGTTTTATCCTTACTGTGGTTCCAGGCCACGGCAAGCATCCTGCGCCAGTACCGCTGGTAAATTTCGGTAAAGGCGTCATGATCGCCGCTTTGCAGCAGGCTGGTCAATTCATGATCTGTATGTATACTGTATTTTGACATCGGCCCCGCTCTTCGGGATCTTAGCTAATGGTTTGCAAATTGGCTATGGGTTATTGATTACGAACAAAGCATATTATCGCTTAAACAGATTCTTTTTGAACAAGATCCATCGTTTTGCAAACACACTTTCATTCCGGATTTAATCAATAATTGGTTATCGTGGCCAGTGGCAACAGGAAAGCTTCTGAACCGGATACAAATATGCAATATAATTTTGATGAAAAAATTATTTTAACATTTAGGGGAGAGAGGCTAAAGAACGCAAAAAAAATCGTCATTGCGAGGTACAAAGCAATCGCGAGCTATACAGGGCGGACCTGCTTGCGTGCGATTGCTTCGTACCTCGCAATGACGATGGTATTTGATGCGTAGTATAAATTACTTAGCCTCAGGCAATAACTGCATGCGGATAAAATTCTTTCCGCTCAGGTATTTTTGTGCAGTGGCTTTCACGCTTTCAATGGTTACGCTGTTCAAATCTTTAAGGTAGGTGTCCATCTGGTGCAGATCTTCTTTATCGTTGATCTGTCCGCTGATGTAGCCTAACCAGAAGCCGTTGGTACGTACAGCGGTTTCGCGGGTGCGGATGCTTTCAGCGCGCCATTTATCAATGTTTACCTGGGTTGGGCCATTGGCTTTTAGCTTGCTGATCTCATCAAGGGTTGAGGCTACCAGTTTATCGGCATTTTTAGGATCACAACCGAAGTACACAAACATCGAGTAGCGCTGTACCGGAAATTTAGTGTTATTGGCAAATGCGCCCGGCGAGTAAACACCGCTTTCATCTTCCCTTAAACGCTCAATTAACCTGATCTCTAAACACTCTTTCAAAGCATCCAGCTGGACCTTTTCGGCTGCACTGTACTCAAACAGGCCCGACCAAACCATATCCACGGTAGCTTTTGGTTCCGAGCCTTTGTAAACGTTTTTAGCGATCTTTCCTTCAGGGATGCGGATACCCAAGTCTTTAGCCTGTTGGCCAAGATTTTTTGATGGTAACGAAGCGATGTATTTTTCGATAAGCGGTTTGATTTTTTCAACATCGATATTACCTACAAAGGTGAAGGTCATGCCAGATGCATCGGCAAAACGCTCTTGATAGATAGTGTATTCCCTATCCAAATTGATCTGATCAATTTTAGCGATGCTTGGACCAGTACGGCGTACATTATAGTTGCTTAGCGTTGCGCTTAAAGTATCCTGGAACACGGCGTTAGGATCATTTCCCCTATTGGCTAAACCTGCTTTTGAACGGGTGATGATACCCTGGAACAGATCAGCATCTTTACGTGGTTCGGTCACATAACCATAGATCAATTCGAAAGCGCTTTCCAGATCTTTAGGGGTTGAACTTCCGCTGATACCTTGTGCACGTTCACTGATGAAAGGGCTTACGCTTAATTGCTTGCCCGATAGATATTTTTCGAGCTGGGTAGGGTTATAATTACCTAAACCAAATGATTCGATCATGCCTGCTGCATTAGAGGCAGATTGGTAATCGGCATCACTATAAAGGGAAGTGCCACCCGCCGACGACGCGCTGAACAGGATCTCGTTATCTTTAAAATCGGTTGGTTTCAATACTACTTTAACGCCATTGCTTAATGTAAGCGTTGTTGTGCCTAAAGCCGCGTCCTTAGTTTCGGCAGTTATTTTACCTGCAACCGGTGCATTGGCCAATAATGGTTGCTTGCTTACCTCATCGTTGTATGGTTTCAGGTCTTCACCTTCAACGGCTTTGATCCAGCTGTTAACAGTGGCTTCTGTTGGTAGGGTTGCTTTGTCTTTTTCAGGAGCAAGCAGCAACAGATCGCGGTTGGTGGTTTTGATAGATGATTTGCTTACCTCGTTTACTTCAGCTAAAGTCACTCCCGGCAGATCGTTTTTAACCAGATCGTACTCGTAGCTAATGCCCGGCGCTGCTGTTCCTTTTAAAAAGTATTGCAGGTATTCGTTCACATAGCTATCCGAGTTGGTTTTGTTTTTCTCTTTCAATGAGGCTTCCATATCGCTTAAATAAGCTTGCTTGGCACGATCAAGTTCGGTTTGGGTAAAGCCAAAACGCCTGATCCTTTCAGTTTCACGCCATGCTGCTTTGAAGCCGTTTTCCAGTTCGCCGGGTTTAGCTACAGCGTATAGGCTATAGTTATCCAATCCGCCTAAAAAGTCGCTAACATCGGCACCGCCTTGTAAGTATGGCGGGTTGGCCTGGCGCATAATTTCGGCGTAACGGGCGCCCGTCATCCTGTTAAATAAACCGCGAACAATATTATCACGATAATCGGTAGCAGTATGTAGTTTAGCAGCAGGTTGTTTGATCATTACCTGTGCTACGGTTACCGTCATCTCCTTATCGGTAACGGCTAAAAACTGGTTCTGGCCTAACAAAGGCACGGTGTATTTTGTGCGCGGTTTTTCGCCTGCCGGATTTTTCAGGTCGCTGAATTTTGCTTTGATGGTTTTTTCCATCTGGTTCACGTCGATATCACCCACAACAATTAAAGCCTGCAGGTCCGGACGGTACCAGTCGTGGTAAAACTTTTTAATGGTTTCGGGCTTGAAGTTGTTCAGCACTTCGTCCGTACCAATTGGTAAACGCAGCGAATAACGGGAATGGTTCAATATGGTTGGCAGGTATTGGCGTTGCATACGCTCCTGCGCGCCTTTGCCTAAACGTTTTTCTTCCAACACCACACCACGCTCTTTGTTGATCTCGGTAACATCCAGTGTAGCATCCTGCGCCCAATCGCGCATGATCTGGATGCCGTTTTTCAGGATATCCGCGTTATCTGATGGTAAAGGCAGTTGGTACACCGTTTCGTCAAACGAAGTATAAGCGTTCAGATCGGCCCCAAAACGTACACCCGATTTTTGCAGGTAGCTTACCAGCTCGTTTTTCGGGAAGTTTTTGGTACCGTTAAAGCTCATGTGCTCCGTAAAGTGGGCAAGGCCGCGTTGGGTATCATCCTCTAATACCGAACCAACCTTATTGGCCAGGTAAAAAGTAACGCGCTTTTTAGGCTCTTCGTTATGCCTGATGTAGTAGGTAAAACCGTTTGGCAATTTACCGGTGCGAACAGCCGGATCAAGCGGTAAATTTTTCTCGACAGTAGTTTTTACAACTTTAGACTTGGCTACCTGTGCCCATGTTGGCGCAGCAGTAAACGACCAGCTCAGCGCAAGACCTACGCTGGCCAGTAAAATAGTACTTTTTATGTTTTTCATTTTTTTGTTTATCGGATTAGGATTCTGCTAATTTAAAAAAGAGCCGGTATTAAACCGGCCCTTCTGAAAATTAAACTAAAAACTGATGAAATGCCCAACAGAGCTTCTTTGATATAATGGCTAAGGCCATTTGAGTTAATATTTATTTTATCATCACATGCGCCTCCCACCGGGCAAGCCGTTATGCATTAACTGACCCCTCAATTTGCATGCGGAAGGCACATGTGATGCATTTAAAAACATTTGCTGCCGCGATGGATAATTAAACGTGTATCTACTCACCCCGACATCGCTTCGCTTGTCACCCCTCTCTACGCTACGCGTAAAGAGGGGATTTTTGGTTTACTTTTTTCCCCTCTTTATCCGAAGGATAGAGAGGGTGGCCCAGCGAAGCGTCGCCCGGGTGAGTCGATTATGCGGATTGCTTTTTCATCGCCCTATCTTACTTTTTAAAAATCCTATTCACATAATCATCTATTCCGCTTGCTTCCGGATTTATCAAAACCACCTTACCCTCGCCATCCAATAAAATAGCAAACGGTACCGATTGAATGCCCAGCGTATTCATCACAACCGATGCATCCTTTCCCGCTTCATACTTATCAATGGCTTGTTGCCAGGGCATAGCTTCTTTTAGCATGGCGTTTTTCCAGGCTTTGCTGTTTTGATCTATTGATACACTCAATATCTCAAAACCACTCTGATGATATTTTTTGTAGAGTTCCTTTAAATGCGGAATAGCAGCCCGGCAGGGCATGCACCACGATGCCCAAAAATCAATAAGCACCACCTTACCTTTTATCGATGATGTTTTGATCAATTTTCCACCACTGTTTTGCAGATTGAAAACAGGCAGTGTTTTCCCAACTGTTAAATTGGGATTGGCTGCTACCGTATCAATAGGCTTTAAAGCATGCGCACCTGCATGTTTTACGGATATTGCCAGTATCAGCACCAGCATTATTAAATGTATTTTTTTCATGCTGATGATCTATAAAACCTTTACCTCAACCAGTTTACGTTTTGGCGGATAGCATTTATTGTTATCGCATACCTGGTAGTAAAGTCCGCATTTAATGGTAGTGCCGGGCTTTAATGTTTTCGCGCTGATCTCGGTTGTAAACGTGGCTTTGTTCTCCCATACAAACATGCCCTCACCACCGGTAAAGGGAACACCGGCCGAACTTTTCCATTCAGTATTCTTTATTCCTTTCGGCAGTTCGATAACGGGTTCGGTAACAATAAAAGGGCTATCCTTAGGTACGTAGGCATAAATATGCCAGCCTTGCAAAATATCAGCATTAACAACCACCTGCTTTTTACCAGCGCCTGCATCAACCAATGTGGCAGTGACCACTACAGGATCGGCACGGGTAGGTACGGTGGTAGTAGCTGCTGTTTTAATATCACCAGATACGGGCGATACTACCGCCGCGGTTTCAGTTTTGTAAGTATTCACCATAAATTTAAAACCACCGGCTTCGGTATAATAAAGGTTCGGCTTGTTTTTGGTTAACCAATCACGCCATTCTTTAGCCGAGCTGAATTTTTCGGTAGTGTACCTTTCCAATAGCTTTTGAGCCACAGCGGTATCCTCCCCTTTCTCAAGCATACTTATACATTTTTCAAGCAGTTCAACCTTACGGTTGGAGATGCCTAACTTTTTGGCGTCCTCATCAACCTGCAAGGAATAACCATCGATAGGGTAAAAATATTCGAGGTTATCCTGGTAGTATTTGTGGTAGGCATCTACGTTGGTTCCAAACATATCGTACATGCCGCTGCCCGTCCAGCTTTTCAGGTAGTCGTCAAAGCTTTGCACTTCGTCGGTTACGGGCATTTTTAAAAAGGCTTCATTGCCTTTGCCAATGTCTTCACCTTTAGCTTTACGGTCTTTTAGTTCCTGCTGCATTTTTAGCAGGCGGGCGTTACCTTCCTTGCGGGAGATCAACGTTTTTTCGTACAGGGCTTTATCGCTGCGATAGATCATCTCGTTCACCCATTCGCGGTTCTCGATCTGTACCTTTTTCATGATAGGTTGCTGGCGGTCGAACTTTTTGATGTAGCAAACCGTGTTCACAAAAACATCTTTGGCTTCATCCGTCATGTGGTTCGGTGAGCCCGAAAATCCCCACATAAAATAGTTGCCATGCCTGCCAAGTGCAACCGCTTCGGCATTTTTTAAACAAACGCCACCGCTTATAGCCTCAGCATCCGGCGAATCGTTAAAACCTTCGCCATGGGCCACCATACCGATAATGTATTTATTTTTTGCAGATGGATCTTCTTTGATCACCTTCCACATCGGCATTTCTTTTGGCGTAGTTGCCGCCTGGAAACCGTTAAAGAACGATCCCGGCGTTGGCCTGTTCACCAACGTAAGGTTAACTTTTATAGGCGTATTAAATATCGGGTGACTGGTTTTGATGTTCAGGGCGTCATCTTCCAAACACTGGCAATACCAATCAAACTTTAAACCGATAGGCAAACCCACATCCGGTGCCAATTGGTGCAATAAAACAATGGGGCGGTTAAAATTGGCGGGCAAATTTATCGGCCCGGCATCGGCAATGGTTACATCTACCTTATCAGACATTGCCACGTTGTAATCCCTTACGTCTACTACCTCTACCTTATCAAACCTTGTTTCCAGGAAAGCCTTAAAATCAGCCATTCGGGTTTTCCAGGCTTCATCTATCGCGCCTGCCGCCGTGCTGTAATAGGTAATTTTTTCGGGTTTGGGTTTTGCCGGATCATAGCCCACATACAAAACCTTCAGGGCGATTTTGCCCGTGCCGGGTTTTATCGCCGTAGCTGATACCGCCACGCTAAAGGCAAGGCAAAGCAACAATACCGAAACTATCTTTTTCATATCTGCTTAGTTAAAAAGTTCGGCCAGTTTGGCGTTCAGGGTTTCATCGCGCAGGGTGTTACCGATGATCTTGCCATCTTTATCTAACAAAAAGCTTTGCGGCACTGCCCTTACACCGTATAACCGGCCAACAGCGTTGTTCCAGCCTTTAAGGTCAGATACCTGGATCCACGGCAGGCCATCCTTCGCGATAGCATCAACCCATTTATCCTTCACATTATCCAACGATACCGAGATGATCTCGAAACCTTTGTCTTTGTACAATTTATACTGTTTCACCAGGTTTGGGTTGCCCGCGCGACATGGAGCGCACCAGCTGGCCCAAAACTCAACCAATACGTATTTGCCTTTTAAATCGGCCAATGAAACGGGTTTGCCGCTTACATCATTTTGGGTAAACGCGGGTGCCTGTTTGCCAATAGCGGTGATGCCTCCGGCCGCTATACGCTGCTCCAGTTCTTTACCCATATCGGTTGCGCGCAAAGCCGGGTTTAAAGCTTTAAATATCGGGTTAACCTTATCTGCATCAACGTGGGTACCTGCCGACTCGGACAAGGCCACCAAACCGAAATACGAGTTAGGGTTGTTTTTGGCGAACAACATCTGCTTCTCGTTACGGGCAGCTATGTTTTTACGGTACCGGGCATCAACAGCTTTTACAAAAGCGGTGTCTTTTTGCTGCTCGGGCGTGGCCGCGTTAAACTCCGCGTTAACGGCCTTTGTAAGCGCCATAATGGTACCGCCAATTTGCTTGTTATAGGCCTCAAACTCGTCGTACACTTTTGATCCGGTAACTTTGGCATTCACCAACGAATCGGCCGATGTATATAACATGTTCTCTTTGCCAAAATAGATATAAACAACATCGGCATTGGGGGCGTAAATGGCGTGCGGTTTGCCCTGGCCGGTATGGTCAAATGCCATGCGGCTCGTTGTTATACCGGCTACCGTACCTGTAATTTTAAATTCGCCGTTCACTACCAGGCTCGAATCTTCATGGCTGGTGCCGTTGTCCATATAATCGATATAAACCTTGGCGGGTTTATCCAGCTTGCCGATATGGCCGGTAATGCTGAAGTTGGTTTTCTGTGCCGATGCCGCTATGGGCAATAAAGCGGCCAGTACTGCTAATTTTAATTTCATTAATATGCTATTTTTAATGGTATCAGGTTTTTATATATTTTTTCCTGTGTATCTTTTGTGGAACCGTTGGCAGCACCCCTACTCGCAAAAGGATGCTGCCGGCCCCACATCTTTTGTCTGTAATTATTAAGAATGGTTAATTGTATGCCGGTAAAGCGCCTTCATTTTCTTGTTTTTTAGGCTTCTATAAATATTCATCATCTTAATTACAGCCAGAACAGAGAACTAATCCGGCTATTGATTTTACAGTGCCGGGTTATTACTATAAGCTTCCCAAAGCTCATCAACCGTTTTACCGGTTAATGTTTTCCATGCTTGATCGGAATAAGTATTATCGCGGCAAGCGGCATCCAGATTTTTTACTATGCCAGCTTTAACATGTTTATCAAGCCAAACCAAAAAACGGGCAGTGGTGCCGTAACTGCCGGTATAACTTTGATCTGCACTATAGTTGGGCAACTGCCAGCCGGCCGCGGCGTTATTTACGCCAAGGGTGTACCGGGCATAGTCGGCAATTCCCTCGGTCAGCCATCCTGGATTATTTCCTTTATAGCCCTGCACAATGTGCATTACCTCATGAGTAACCACATCCAGATCTTCGGGATTAGTAAGCATCCATTTTGGGTTAACAAGAACAATGGCATTTCCGGTTTCGGCCACATGTGTATAGGACGGATCGATATTGAAATGAACCTTTACCGCCGTTTTAGGATTATAAATCGACGCTTCCTCGGGATAAACCTTAAAAAAAGCATCGATCATCCCTTGTTTTATTTTGTTGCCTGCATCTGTTGCAAAATCGGGCGAGTAGTTGGTAAAGATCAACGTATACGGTCCCTTGGTTATCGAATCCTGCGATAGGTAATCATGAAAAACCGGCTTAACCTGTTGTTCATCCTGGCTATCAGCCAGTTTATCTTTGTAACACGCGGTTGTTAAAGCAATGGCTGTAGCCATTAGCATAAAAACTTTAATGCTATTATTCACTCTTTTCATAAAATTTGACAGATTTATTTAATAACTATATCAATTGGTTCGCCTGGTATACCACTTATTGTTTTGATAATGTTGCCTGTTTTGGAAACACTTACATCAAGTGTATAAACAGCCCCGCTTACGCCAACAGTAAGGGTATTATCATCCAGACTAACCTTGATCATTGATATTTTTTTACCGCCAAAATCTGCGTCAAGCTGCCTTATATCTTCATTAATAGGATTATATCGGTATATTTTCCCTTTTGATGAAAAATAGAATACGTTTAAACTGTTAACCACCCACTTAGTGTCATCATCAATTAATGCGCTGCCTTTAAATGTGCGTTTACCCAGGCCTCTAAAAGTTCTGTCGTCACCCAAGGGGTAGTTGAAACCCAATTCGGTTATGGTACCCGTAGCGGTTTTAAAGAAAGCGTAAGACGTGCCGCCTTCTACCGGCTTCATAAATAACAAATTATCATAAGTAACATTTTTAGGATCAAAGCCGGTGCTCGCGGTATCAATTTTGTAGTTGGTTCCTGAATATGTTCCATCGGCACCGAATGTGATAAACGCCTTTTTATTAAGATCGTATCCAATAAAAAACGAGCTGCCATGCGTAAAATACCTCGACATGTTGTAATCGCCGGCCTGTGCATTGGCAAACTTGCCATAATCATCAGCAAAAGGGGCTGTTGATGAAACGCCAACGTACAACTTGCCGTTAATTACGCCGGTTGGTACCGTACCCATTTGTATGGGTCCTAAAAACGGTTCAAGATACCCGGTGTTGATAACGGCCGGCGGCGAGAAAAACTGCGCGGAAAAATCTGATCGCTTCAATAATGTACTGGCATCAAGTATCGCTCCGCTTTTATTAGGATCATTACTTAATACCCAATATTCTTCTTTGGTGTTTGGCTGATAAGGCAGTGGCTTTGAGTAATATAGTTCAACAGGGTTTATAGCCAGATCTTCCTTATTAAGCGATTTATAAATATCACTCAATACCGTTTTATCGGGCTTTACAAATGATAGTTTGGTAACTCCGTTATCGTTGCTTAATACTATGCTACCTGCCGAAAACTGGGTTGTGCCTGTTATTTTGAAAGGAATATTATAAAATAACCCGTTTCGTTTATCAGTAATGGTTAACTTACAGGTGCGGGCACCAGGGCCCAAATTGTAAACTATTTTAAGCGGGTAGCCCTTGTAAACGGCTTCCCGAAGTTCTTCCTGAACGGTTATATGCCACTCAAAATCCAAATCCTTAAGTGGATCGGCACTTGCCAGGGTAATTTTTGGCTGTATGGTAAGGGTATCGCCCAGGAGGGCTGCAAATGTAGCGTTATTGAGTCCGGAAACCACCGGCTCTGAAGGTGGCGAGTATACATAATTGCCAAGGTCTTTTTTACATGACGTATAAAGTACCGTTATTATGAACGCCAAAATAGCTATCGATTTAAATTTCATGACGTATATGTTTAATTGATAATAACCTGCTGACCATTTTCATCAACAAAGAAATACTTACCTGCCTGATCGTAATACTTGAGATAAAACTTCTTATCGGCCGATGAAGAGTTATAAAAATCGTAATCATTGCTTCCGTTGGCCCTCTTGGTAAGCACATAACCCTTTTCCGGATATCGCGCTACCCAGGCAAACGGATCGTTCACAAAAGTTCTGACATTGTCTATATAATACAACGTACGCGGAATTTGGAGGTAAGCATTCGGTTTTGACATATCAACAAGATCAACAGTACCTGAAGAGATCAGGAATAACTGGTGCTTTATCCTGCTGTAGGTACCAAGGTTGCCCATCCAATAAATCCACCAGGCAGGCTGCTCTAACCGGGCAGAGTAGACGATAGTCCTTTTTCTTAACAATACCGGCAATGAAGAATCAAAATCTTGCCCGCCCGAAACCAGGATAGTGAGTTTTACTGATTTATTTGCAAGTTCAGGATCGCTGTTTTTTATGATCACCGGTATTTTTACAGTGCCCGAATCGGCAGGCATGCTATAAGATGGTTTAAGCGCTTCATAATGCAACCCTGCCTTAGCTGTGGTGGCCGTATCAACCACTGTTATCGCAAACTTCCGTTCGTTTTTTGATCTTTGGCCCGAAATTATTACCGGAACCCAAATGGTATCCTGGGCCAGGGTAGGATTATAAGCAAAAGAATAAGTGAGTACCGAGGTATCTTGATTTTTATCTTTATCCTTATAGTTCAGATAAATATTATCCCTTGAGCCATAGGTAAGTAATTGGTCTTTTTTGCAGCCAAAAAGAACTGCAACGACCATTAAAACATAAAATATATTTCTTTTCATTGTTATAAATGGTATAAGATCAATTATTATAAGCTGTTTCATCATCAGGAACAGGGAACACGTAAATACTGTTAGACGCAGGATAAACCTGGCCATTGCCTGCCACTATATCAAGGTTCAACCGTTTATACATGTAAAATATCTGACTCTCACCGTAAAACTCTTTACGGGCTTCTTTAACCAATTCATTCATAAAAGCTGTTTTACCTAAAGTTGCAGGCAACGGATCAATAATGCCGCGTTGCATACGCACGGTATTTAAATACTCAATAGCTTTTGTTGGGTTACCATCGTAACTTGCTTCGGCGGCAATGTAATATGCTTCGGTTAAACGAAAAGCAGGTGCCATAAGGGGGTGCAGATTTACCTGCGGCGAACTGTTAACCAGGTATTTGATCAAGTAGCTACGGTTTGGCGTTACATCGGTAGCTGTAAAAAACCATTGCCTGTAGCGCCAGTCTTCCGCACCAACGGTACTTTTTTCATATATGTTATCTAACTGTGCCGGCGTTGGCTGATAATCTGCCGTGTTTGCCCTGCTAAATAAGCTTACGAGCGCATCATTATCATTGGCAAAAGGTGTATACCAGCCAAATACCAACTCATTGTAAAATATCCTGTCTTTTTGCGTAACGTCATTGTTAAAAGCATCTTCTTTTTGTGTCCATGGAAACTTGTTGGCATTTATTACATCATTTGCGTTGGAAAGCGCATTCTGATAATCATTTTTGTACAGGTAAACCCTTGCAAGTTCACCGCAAACAGCGTAATAGTTTAGCCTGTGCCTGCGGTTTTGCAAAAACAGGGTGTTCCCTGTAGTTTCCGTTTGCTTTATACCTGTATAACCATCAGGATATTTTTTATTGGGATAGCCAACAACATAGGCTCCCGAAATAATGGGATCTGTGTTGCTTAGCAAGGTACGCGCATTGCGTAAATCAACAATAGCATAGTTAACTACATCGCTCACCGACGAAAACGGCGTGCTTTTAATACTAACATTAGTTACATAAGGAATGCCTTTGCTATTGGGGCTATATTTATATGAAGCGGCAAACATGCGTAACAGATCGAAATGAAGATACGCGCGCAAAGCGAGCGCCTCACCTTTGATAATGGCATAGTTATTTCCTGAAAATACAGCCTTTTGCTTATCTATTACCTGTAGTATTTGATTACAGTTGCCGATAGCATTATAAACAGACGACCAGATCTGGCTATTCTTATCTTTTAAAATGCTTTCTTTATATTGAAACGAAGCTATTTTTTGAAAATTGATATTGGAAAACGAATAGTTTTGCGCCATAATATCAAGGTTACTGAACGTAAGGTTTCCTGCATACAAATCCGCTTTAGTGCAGCGGGCGTAAACCCCGTTTAGTGCCTCCTCAAATCCATCTTCAGTTTTAAACAGTTGTTCCTTGTCTACATCAGACTCTGGCTGCACATCCAAAAACTTTTTACACGATGTAAATACAAGTAATGGAATTATAAAAATTAAATATTTTTTCATGGTTATGTGTTAAAATGAACCCAATAATGAAAACGTTAGGCTGCGGGCGAAAGGATAATTAATACCCCGCTCTGCCTGAATAGTTGAAGCCCTGAAAATATCATTTGCCGTAGTTGCAAGCCTCAGGTTTTGAAGCCCTAAACGGCGGATAGCCGCTGGTTTAAAATCGTACGACAGGTACAGAGACTGCAGCTCAATCAGGTTATCCTTTTGTACAAACCTCGATGAAACGTAAGTATCGGTGAGGTCGGTAATGTTTTTGAAAAATGTATGATCGCCTGGTTTTTTCCACCTTTGCTCCAGTACCCGACTGTCAACATTATAACGAGGGTCGGCATTTTCAACCCTGTCGATAAGTGTTTGATTGAAGGCTTGGCCACCAAAACGATAATGAAAGCTAAAGCTTAGTAAAAACCTTTTGTATGATACCGAGCTACCAAAAAAACCTTCGGCCTTTGGCGCGGTGTTACCCACATCCTGTACATCCTTAACATTCCAGTCGTAAGTTAGGGTACCGTCTTTTTTCACTAATATCTCTTTACCGTTTTCAGGATCGATACCTAATGATTTCACGGCATAAATGGTAGTAAGCGATTTCCCTTCAACATACCTGGTTAGCGGCGTTGAAAAAGCGTTATTATCTACATTGGTTTGAAAGTTGTCTATATTATTATTAAAGGCTTTCAGCGAATTAGATATACTGATTATTTTGTTTTCGTTATGGGCAAGGTTACCTGTCACGTTTATGTTCCAGTCGGTTGTGTGGAAAACCTGGGCTACAAGGTAAAGCTCATATCCTCTGTTTGACATATCGCCAAGGTTATCTTTATAGGTGTTAAAACCTGTTGATGGGGCAAGGTTGATATCAGTAATAAGCCCTTTGGTAAGTTTGTAATAGTATCGTGGGGAAATAACTATCCTGTCTTTAAATAATCCGATATCCATACCAACGTCGGATGTGCGGGTTTTTTGCCACTCCAGGTTGCTGTTTCCATAGCCTAATATGGTAGCGCCAATACCTGTTGAATACCAGTGCTGGGTATCATACAAGTAAATTGAGCGCGATTGGTATGCAGGAAAGCCGATAGATCCGAGGGTAGCCATGCTCCCTTTAAGGCGCAATTGGCTTATCACTTTTGAGCCTTGTAAAAAGTTTTCTTTGTGAATGTTCCATCCAATACCTAACGAACCAAAAGGAGCATAACGCCTGTCGGCACCGAAAGCTGATGAACCGTCAACCCTTACAGATGCATCCAAAAGATATTTATTTTGGAACGCGTAGTTACCTGAAAAGAAGGCACCGGCAGTTCTCGACTTGGTAATATCACCATAAGGCCCCGAGTTTTCTTTATAAATACGGGCAAAGCCTATATTGGTGAACCTGTCGTTTGCAAAACCCTGCGCCGAAAACGATTTAACATCGGCTTTTGAAGCCAAAATATTGGCACCCAAAACAAGGTTAAAATAATGATCGCCCAGCATCTTGTTATAATTGATGGTTACGTTTCCATCAAGACGAAGGCTGCCATTAGTTCCATAATCATAACTACCCCTGTTATTTAACTTATCAGCTGCGGTATTGTAAAAAACACTGCTTAATGGCGATACATAGTTATCTGAGGTAGTGTTTGTTTTGTTTACACTCATTAACGCCCTTAGTCTTAAACTTTTTGATAGTTTATAATCAGCGGATAATGACTCCAATATTTCTGTATAGGCAGATTTATTAAAGCTGCTGAGACTGGCTTCATACAGCGGGTTAAAAATATTTTCGGTTATGTATTGATCTGTTCCCTGGCGACCGGTGTTTACACGCCAGTTGGCAAGTTCCTGTACCAATCTACCTGTACTATCCCTGATCGGGAAATAAGGATTGGCATTTACATAAGTTGCAAAATTGCCATAGGGAGAATTGGCCTGGTTAACCTGTGTAATGGTTAGATCGTTTCTGATAATAAGCTTTGAATTTGGGTTATAGGTAAAATTAACCCCGCCGCTATACCGTGTATTGTCTGATCCTTTCATAACACCCGGCTGTGTTTGATAACGCAGATCGAGACCGTACCTGAACGATTGGTCGCCGCCCTGCGCGTAAACCGAATGCTTTTGCTGGTAAGCATTTCTTAACGGCTGCGATAGCCAATATGTGTTAACGCCGCTTGCAACATTTTTTAAGCGTGTAAACAGTTGGGCGTCAAGATCATCCTGTTTAGTATCGCCACTGGTGGATGTTTGAGTACTATACAGCCCTACAAGCCGCTCGTAATCAACCTTTTGCTTAGCGTTAAGCACATGATAATCAGACAAATCCGGACCATTAAAGGTAAGTTCATAGTTGTATGATAGCTGTAGTTTTCCGGCAACGGGTGCTTTGGTGGTAATAACCATTACACCATTAGCAGCCCTCGAACCATAAACCGCCGTTGCAGCGCCATCTTTTAATAACGTAACCGATTCGATACGGTTAATATCCATATCAACTACCTTTTGAAGCGATACTTCGAAACCATCAAGTATAAATGCCGGGAGGTTATAATTGCTCGACAGGTTGTTACGGTCGAGTATATCATCGTTTATTGATGGAATAGCTGTTGCTCCCCTCACATTTATTTTAGGTAACTTATTAGGATCAGAACCTGCGAAGGTGTTATCAAGTACCTTAAACGATGGATCAAACGAAGCAATACTTTTAATTAAATTTTGCGGATTGTTACGTTTTAAATCGGCACCGCTTACAGTGATGGCGCTACCGGTATAATTATCCTTTTTAATAACCTGGTAACCGGTAACTACCACATCGTTAATGTTATTCACTTTTTGGCCAAGCCTTATAAATAGCGGCTTGTCATCGGTAATTTTTACCTCTTTGCTATTGTAGCCAATGTAGCTGAATATGATAATTTCACCTTCATCAACCGTAATTTTAAAAGAGCCATCGACATTGGTTTGCCCCAAAAACTGTTTGGTTCGCTTTAATGAGATACTTACAGCGGGAAGGCTATTTTTAACGTTTACCGAGTCGGTCACCGTTCCGCTTATTTCAATCTTTTTTACGGCGTGTTGTGCTGGCTCCTCATCAGGCACTTTGTTCCTTATTACTATGGTTTTGTTTACTATGGTATAGGTAAGCTGGTAGTTTTTAAGGCATGCGGTAAGGGCATCATTAAGGGTTGCATTTTTCAGATCGATATCCTGCGTTTTGCCGGCTACATTTATTTTTTCGCTATAAAAAAACAAAAAACCGGTTTGCTGCTTAATATCCTTGAAAATAGTTTCGAGGGTAGCATTCCTTCTCGAAATTGTAACCGTTTGAGAGTAACTCGCTGCCGATAAGTGCAGTGTGCCAATAAGCAGCAAAATAGTGGTGAGTTTCAATACTAATAAGCATTTGTACTTTACCCTCCGTATTGCGCATACGGCGTTGTAAAGAAAAGTTAATTTCATATTTTTGAATAAGATTGGGTTAATAAATGCAGCCCAGGCCTTGAACTTCTTGTGCTGCGCGACCTTTTTTTAACCGGAAGCGGTGAGAGGCTTCCGGTTATTTTTTTGTCTTTTAGTTTTTAGGGGATGTCTGAGATTTAGTGTATTTGTTTTGCCATGTAGTTTTCTTTAAGTGCCCGCATTTAGTTAATTAATTTTTGTTTTGTTGTTTTTATTAAAGTTTAGGGTTCAATAGTTTTAGGAAGGGAATTATTTACCGTAGGATACAGTTACCGTTTTTCCGTCAACATCAAACTTCATATTGTTTAGTTCGAGGATTTTGAAAACGTCGGCAAGGTTGCTGCTCCGCGAGATTTCGCCATAAAATTTCTCGTCGGGAATTTTCCCGTTGTAAACTACATCAATATCATACCAGCGGCTTACCTGGCGCATTACCGTGCGGATATCCTCATCTGCAAATGAGAACACACCGTTTTTCCAGGCTACTTCCTTATCAGTATCTACCTTTTCCAGGCGGATAATGCCTGCCCCACCTTTGGCAAACTGGGCCTGCTGCCCCGGAACTATCGTTGCCGAATTAGCCTGCACGCTAACTTTTACCGATCCTTCCAACAGCGTAGTTTTAACAACAGCCTCATCTGCATAAGCATTAATATCGAAATGTGTACCCAACACCTCAACCGTTTGTCCGGCCGAGTGTACCCTGAAAGGCATTTGTTTATTTTTTGTTACCTCAAAATAACCTTCGCCATTAAGTGTAACCAAACGCTCGGTACCTTTAAAGGCAGTTGGATAGGTTAATGATGATGCCGCGTTAAGCCAAACGTTTGTGCCATCGGGCAGGATCACTTTATACTGGCCGCCTTTTGGCGTAGCAATGGTATTTTCCAGTACCTCATCTGTTGATTGCGCTGCTGTATAAACAATTTCTCCGTTGGCATTTTTTGAGATCAGCACACCGGCCTGTTGGGCAATTTGCCCGTTGGTGGTATCATCAAGCGTAATGGTTTTGCCGTTGCCCAGGGTTAATGTAGCCTTGTTGCCGCCCGGTTTTATGTTACTGTAGTTGTTGGCTGCAACATGATCGGCCTTATGGCCGCTCCGCGTAAAAAAGTAAGCACCAACCCAAATAAACAAGAGAATTGAGGCCGCCACGGCGTACTTTGTCCAGCCATGTTTTGATGGCATAGTAAGTGGCTTTTTTTCGTATTGCGCTATTTTTTGGTCGATGTTAGCTTTCATCGTGTTTTTCAGGGGCAAATAATCAGCCTCATTCTCATCAGTAATAAGGTTGTCTGTAAGTTCAAACAGGTTGTAGTATGCCTCAAGAAACTTAATTTCTTCATTTGTGGCCTCCCCTAACCTGTATTTTGTTAACAGTACCTTAAAATATTCTTTATTCGCCTCGTCCATTTAGTTCCTTTATATATACATGAGTAGGCAAAATGAAAATAGCCCACATCATTTAAAAATATTTTTACATTTTTTTAATAAAAAGATATTCTTAGCGCAGATACGCTAAAAATTCGGCAACGTAACAGGCATTAGAATAAAAATATCCTATCAAAATGGATTGCAAAATCGTTTTATCAACCTTTTTGATAAAAATACAGCAATACGTGAAGTAAGAAAAGTGATTTGCGAAGGGTAGCGAGCGCTTTCCCCATCTGGTTACGCACCGTTTTGGGCGAGATCTGGAGTTGATCGGCAATTTCCTGGCTCGAGAGGCCTTCATTAAAGCGCAGGTTGAATATAATTCGCTGCTGTGGGGGCAGGGTTTCTATCAGATCATTAAAAGCCTTCAAAAACTCGTCGTGCAGTACATTGGCATCGGCGCGGCCAAGCGGGCTTTCAATTTCATGCGCGGCATCGGGCAGTTCGGCATACCTCGATTCCTTCTCCATGTATTTAAACACACCATTGCGGGCAGCAACCAACAGGTATGCGGGAAGGTTTTCAATAGGTGATTTTGAGCCTCTTGTCCAAAGCTGTACAAATACGTCCTGCGCTATATCCTGCGCGCGTTCTGTATCATTAAGCCGCTTGTAAGCCGCGTTATAAACCTGTTTCCAATATTTGTTATACAAAGCATCAAACGCACTCCTATCACCCCCGCTTAAAAGCGACAGCAATTCGGCATCGTTAGCGATGTGTAGTTGTTCGGGGGCCATGGTGTTTTTATACCTTTTGATACTGTACAATAACTTATACAAACATCATGGTGGCTTAATGTTTAGTTTAAATCTGTTAAACCAAATATAGGTTTTTATTAGCAAGCTTAATAGTGTGATGTTACTTTGGTAATGAGATTTGTAAAATTATCCGGATACGGTCATTGAACCATGTTATGGCGAGTGGCAGATATGCCTGTCAAGACTTACGAAGTTTTAAAAACTTCGTAAGTCTGTCAATCTCCCTACCGGGCGTGTCTCCACGCCCGGATTCGTATGACGCAAAAAAGCGGTCGTGAGGACACGACCGCCGGGGTGAAGGATGAAGAAATCAGGCTACACTCACACCTACCTTGCGGCCACTTCTTTCCCCTCCTGCCTAAAATCCAGATCGCCGATGTAAACCGCGCCGCTGGCACTTTTTTTCATTTGCAACACAATGATCTCTTTCTTCTCTTGCGGGGTGCCATAGTGGGTAAACATTTCGGCCATGATGGTAGTTGGGCCGGCAATGGTGGCCTGCCTGTCGCCGTAATAATTGATCTCAATTTTGTATGTACCTGGAATTGCTTTCTTCAATAAAAATTGCTCCGGACCAAGGCCCTGCGTCATATCGTGAGAGATGCGACCTCCTATCTGAGTGCGGTTATTGCTGTAAAAACATTTTTCGTTGTTGGGGTCGGTTACCCACAAATCGATATCGGTGTTGTTCATATTCCAGTCCATCACAATGCGCACATCAACCGGCATAGCTTTGATCAGTTTTTTATCAATACCAGATAGTTTCAGTTTACCTTTATTCAGTGCTATGATGCGGTTTATCTCAGGCAAAAATACCTCCTGGATACCGTTGTATAAACCATCTGCATCGGGTGTGTAACTTTTGGTCATGGCCGAGTACAGCACATCGAGGGCTTTTTGATGCTCGCCCGCATCCTCCAGGGCCAGGCCATAATCGCGAAAACTTTGCGGATCGAGCGGGCGTAGTTCGGTTACTTTTTTAAATGCAAACACTTCGCCTTCTACATCGCCCAATTGTTTTAGTTTATAGCCCAGCATTTTGTATAGCTCATAGCTACCCAGATCAAGTTCGGCAAGGTTGCTGAGTATGCGCCTGCCCAGTTCGGTATTACCGGTTTTAATAAAGTAATCGGCCACATCAAAATAGTACACCGGGTTGCTGCTAAATGATGCGCGCAGTTCAATATACTTTTGATATTGCGCGGCTTTAGCTGTTTTTTGAATGATTTTCAGATAATCGGCAGCAACAGGGTTATAGGCTACGTTAATGCCGCCATTTTGCGCAGGGTTACTATTGGCAACTGTATCTGCCATAACACGTCCGTTGCCATTGGTATTAATTATCACCACTCCGTTTGATGCCCTCGCGCCGTACAACGCCGTAGCGTTTGCATCTTTCAAAATATTTATTGAAGCTACATCATTAGGGTTAATGCCATTGATGTTGTTTACTGCAACACCATCAACAATATACAATGGAGGTGTGCCTTGCACAGTACCAATACCACGAACATTTACCTGGGAGTTAGCTCCCAGAGTGCCCTGTGCAGGAGTAACTGTAACACCCCCTACCCGCCCGGCAAGCGCATTGTTAACCGGGCCTGGATTAATGGTAGTAACCGCGCCGGTAACAGATACTTTTCGCTGCGTTCCATAACCTACTATTACAACTTCGGCAAGTTGGTTTCCTGTCGGAGCTGGTTCAGTAGCTTTAAACTGGGTCGCATTGGCACTGGCCCTTACCTGGGTTTCGGCCATTGCGGGCGGATCCTGACTTTTGGTTTTCTTTCTGTGGCTTCGAACAGTTTTGTTGGGGACGGGTTGAACCTCGGGTTGTGGCTTAGGCTGTTCTTTAACTTCAGTTTCCTTATCCCACCATTGCCCCAGCTGCGTTTGCATAGCTATAGCGGTACTCAAATTTTCGCGCTGTGGCCTTTCAACCGGGCCGCGTTGTTTCATAAAGGCATTATACTGTTCCTGTAACTCGGCAGGCGGTTCGATGCCGTATTGAATATAATCGCTGATGTTTTCCAGTACAATAAGTGATGTGTTGCGGGTAACAATACCAAAACGTTTGCCTAATGATTCGATCTCCTGGCGGTTGGCATCGTAATTAATATCCAGCTCGCTGATCTTTTTCTGCCCCCAAAGTTTGGCAACATCTACGCCCTCAACAGCATTGGCATTCAGATCAAGCGTCACCTCCTTTTCAAGGCTTACCTTGTTATCGTAGCCGTACTGCAGGGTAAGGGTTTGATTAGGGTTACGGGTGATACCTGCCACCGAAAAGGTATTGCCCACAGCCACCGGTAACGAAGGATAATTTTCCTCAACGCCTGCTTCGGCTTTGATCCCCATAAAATGCAGCGACCGGGTGGTGAGCTTAATTAATGCTTTATCGGTATCATCGGCACTCAAATCTATCAGTTCGCTATGGGTTTTCAGGGCGATGAGCTTCAGGTTGCTGTAATCGGCCACGGCCGATGAATTGATACAGTAAACAGGTTTATTGATGAGTTTTAATGTTTTTTCCCCAAAGGTTTGGTGGCCATCGCTCATCAGTAAAAACTCATCGGCATTGTATTGGGTTAGGTTGATATTGCCCAGGTTGGTGGCCCCATCGTAAGTAACATGCTCAAGCGCGGCCCTTAATTCGGCCCAGTTGCCATTATTCACCGTGTATGTTTTGGTATTTAATATTGTATTGCTGAAAGTTGTTAGTACTACATCGGCGTTATTTACCTTTTTTAAATAAGCATCAAGCAGGGCCAGATCTTTTTTAATATCCCGGTTGGCTCCGCTTAATGAGGCATCCCACAACAGCCCTATACGGCGTGGCATAGGTTTAGCAACAGGCTGCGCCTGTAAATGAGTATTAATAAAATAGTAGTATTTATTGCCCTGCGCCTGGATCATCACCTCGCTTGCATCGGCTGGTTTAGGGATGAGGAACGATAAGGGGCGGTTGGGTACGTAGTTACTTTTAGCTAATGATGCCGAATAGGTATTATGGTGATTATCGAAATGTAAAGCATCCTCCCCGCCCTCGGCTACGGGCGCATCGGCAGTTTGAATTACTGATGCATTAAGCGAAAATTTTTCTACCGTATCCTTTACATTCAGCGGCAAACTAAATTTCAGGTTTCCCTTATCTCCTAAGGGGATCTCCTCCTCGTAACCAATAATTACGGTGCGGGTACTATTAGGATTGATGGGATAGATCCGGGTACGGAAAGCATTACCTTCTACCTTCTCCAGCAAACCCGGATCAACCCGGCGGCGTTCAATAGCTTCGAAGGTTGCGGTGCCCTTGCCCCTGTCTACAGGTACGGCTTCGCGCATTTTTCCGTTTATATCAAGCGCGTAGCGGCTTACACTAACTCCATTCTTTAGGGGAAAAGTTAGCGTACCTTCTAAAATACGCGGGGTAGTGTTTACAAAGGTCATTTGCCATGTGGTACGGCTTACATTACCATAAATGGCCACATCAATTTTTAGCTGTTGCAGCTTTACGCCGTTATTGCTTTTGCCATCAACAGTAAGCTGCGGGCTTTGGGCCTTAGCAGGCTGTGCCAATAACACAGCCGCTATCATCGCAAAAAGGGAAAGGGAAATCAATCTTTTCATAATCGCTCGTTTCTTATCAGATGCAGCGAGCGATGAGATTCCATAAATGATTTGGCAAAAAAATTATAATAAAAAAAATCCCTGCCGCAAACCGGCAGGGATCAGGCTCTTTTATTTACTCACCCTTATCTATTTCAGCATCTCCCCAACATATAGCTTAACATTTTTTCTGTAATTGATAAGTGATTGTTCATCCTTACTTTTCTCGGCCAGGTCAAGTGCTTTACCTAAATATTTCAATCCTTCCAATTGCTCGCCTAAGGTTTGCATAACTGCATTTAACGTATTATAAAACGCGTGGTTTTCTGGAGCCGATAGCAATGTGCGGGCAGACCAGATCTTAGCTTTCTTCAACGCGTCCATATCCTGGTATCTCACATAATTATGGGCGATGCACTGTGCTAATTTATCCATCTCTACATCGGTTGCTTTGCCGCTGGCTTCGTACCAGGTGGCATTTTGTACAAACCTGTCCCAAACATCTTTGCGCACATCAGGCATCCCGTTTAACCAATCTTCATACATGAGCAGCCGGTTTTCGGGGGCACCTGCCCCCATTACAAAACTTAAGCGCTCCCTGGTGTAATATTCATCAGTAACGTAGATCTTAAACTCGGCCAGATCCGCCGAGAGAAAGGTAGTTTCGCCCGAAACCAAATAAACCGGAACAGTAAAAGCAACACCAGGCAAATGCAGGTAAGCCAAATTGGTACCCGGTAAATCAATAGTTTCATCAAACGCGCCAAACCTATCTACTTCCACCCGCCTATCAATGAGCGTATTAGTTTTGGTGTCAAGTAGCTGCATAATAGCTGTATTACCTAAACGGATATTATAGTTTTTTATAAAACCTTTAAGGGTAGCCTTTCCTGTATTACTCACCGCTTTTAAATAGGGGGCTTCGTTAGGCTTTGGGGTACGATAGGTTTCTTTTAAACTACAAACCTCCATATGGTTCACATCCGGACCGATGGCAAGATTCATTTCACCATTTTCGCCAGCCTGCTGCAACAAGTATAAGCGACTAAAACCAGCATTAAACAAATTCAGTTCGTACAATCCATCTTTCTCTGTAATACCGGCATATTTCCAAACCTTGTTTTTGTATACCACACAATTATCATAAAAACCGATGGCCCACTCGTTGCTGCCATCTGTTTTTAGCCAGTCGCCGGCCATTTGTATGGGCAAACTGTTATAAAAAACTGTTGTTGTTAATTGAGGATTACCATAGCGAATGCCCCCCTCGCCTCCGCCGGTGTTCCATACACGTATTGCTATAGTATTGTCTTTACCCGAATTGATGAGCTTTTGCGGAACATAGTAAACGCGGTACTTTTTCCATTGGCTGTAAACTGAGGTATCAGCTTTTTCGGCACTTGGGCGTGGGTTATTGTATAAAGCAAGCTTTTCACCGTTAAAATACACCTCACAATTATCATCCACCTGGCCAAGGGTAAGGCACATAGCCTCCTTATTAGGGATCTGCATTAAAAACGACCTGCGGTACCAGCCATACCCTGTGCCTCCGGCCCAATCCCAGCTGGGTACTAATGCCTCGGCCCAGTTACGGTCGTCAAAGTTAGGTTTAGCCCATTTGGCATTATCGCCTAAACTGAAACTCCAGCGTCCATTCAAATCATACCAGGCATAATCACGTACTTTATGACTTTCCTGGGCATACGCGCTCAGCGCGATCACTGCAAGCAGTAAACACATTACTAATTTTTTCATTTGGTATAAGGTTTAGATTATTATTCTTTCAGATATACTTCGTACACACCATTCTTCCCACTTTTTCCGTATTTTGACAAGGCAACTTTACCTTTTATCATAATTACGCTTTCAATAAGCGTGGTGTCTTTCTGAATTAGGTTTATAAGGCGTACCCTCATTTTGGTCAGTTGGCCTTTAAATGTTTCCATCTCAGCAGCGGTAAGCGTTCTATCGCCCTTAAAAAACATCACCCGCGGCTCGGTATCCACCGGTTCCGTATCATCTATCATCGGTTGATTAACAGAAAACATTTTGTTTATAACTATTTGCGATTGATAAGCCTTATCACTATTGAGAGTTATGATAACGGCTCCGTTTTTTCCTTTAACACCATACTTATCAATCGCTTCATCTTTTTGAAGTACCTGCACTGTTTTTATATCGTCGGGATCAACCTCCTCAAATTGCGCACGCGAGGTTTCGCGTCCGTTTACTATACATAAAGGCGAATTTGGGCCGTTGGTTATGTTTCCTGTTTTATCCTCAGCCTCGGTTACTACCTTATCCTCTCGTAAAACCTGCCGCTTAGCTACTGGTTTATTTTCTGGTTTGGGTTCATTTAATTGAGTCTCCAAACCTGGCTTACCAACATTATTGGCTATAACAGCAACCTGCTTTTGGATCAGCTTACCCAGTTTTAGGGTAGATACACTTTTCAGCCTGGTAGTAACTTCCGGCCTTGCAAAGGCCAATACCGAAAACGAAGTAAGCACCACAATGCAAATGTATTTAAGCCTTGCCCAAGGATTTGAGCGGTGGCGCAGCATCATCCGGATCCGTTTGGTTAAGCTGCTTTGATTAAAAGTATTGGCTACCGAGTACAACTTCTCGCCCACTGCCTTACGGATCAGCAATAGCTGGTATTCTTTGGCGTCAACGCCCTGGTTTATCAACGTATCATCTACCTCAAACTCATGGTTATCTTTCATTTCGTTTTTTAGCAACCAAATGGTTGGGTTAAACCAAAGTACAATGATGGCCAGTTCGGCAATGAGCAGATCAACAGAGTGGTATTTTTTTAGGTGGATGAGCTCGTGCTGGATAATAATTTCGGGCTGATTTTGATAATCGGCTTTGGATAGTACAATATAATTGCCCCAGCTAAACGGCGATTGTTCCCTATCGGCCACGGCAAGCTGGTAACCTTCGTAGCGCAGTTTTTTTGCCTGGTGCGTAAGCCGGTAGATCTTGATAAAATTAACAACGGTTATAAACAACTGTACCGATGCTCCAATCAGGTAAATAAAAAACAGCCAGGTATAAAAGTTATCACCGCTATTAGCTTCGGGCTGATTGATGCGCGGCTGTTTTTGAAGAATGATGGTCTCGATATTTTTTAAGCGCGTTGGTAAAGTTGCAACTGCAGGCTGGCTAACGGTAAGCTCAACAAAAGGTAACAACACCGAACCGATGATAATGAGCAACAGCACAAAGCGGTTTACCTTGTAAAACGTTTCGCGACTTAGCAGTACTTTATAAGCCAGGTAAAAGAATACCAGGCAAAGTGACGACTTGATGATGTGAATAAAGAATAGGCCCATGGTTTATTTTTTTTGCTTGTTTTCAACTTCTTTTATCAGCGACCGGAGTTCATCAATACTGATGTTCTCTTCTTCGATGAGTGCCGAAACCACCCTTTTGTACGAATTATTGAAATATTTGCTGATAACCCCGTTCAGTGTGCCGCGGTTATATTTTTCGGCAGTGATCACGGCGTGGTACATGTAGGTGGTGCCATAGGCCGTATGGTCGAGATAGCCCTTTTCTTCCAGCGTGCGCACTATGGTTGATAAGGTGTTGAAATGCGGTTTAGGTTCATCATATAACTCCTGGAGCTGTTTTACAAACAAGGGGCCTTTTTCCCAGAAATGGCCCATGATCTCCTCTTCTTTGGCGGTGAGTTTTGTCATTGGTTTTGGTTTGATAAAACAAACTTAAACTATAAGATTTAGTTTTGCAACTATTTATTATAGTTTAACAACTAAATCTTATAGTTTAATACAGATACCACTATTAATCAGCGTGTTATTTTACTCACCCCGACATCGCTACGCTCGTCACCCCTCTCTACGCTGCGCGTAAAGAGGGGATTTTTTGGGGGAATATTTTTATGAATCGTTTCAATTCTTGTTCGAGTCAATTCGCTGTTCGAAGTCTCTGACTTCGAATTAGCTATGTATGGAGTTTGCAACCCATACAAATACCCAGCGGTTTATCCACAAGTGTTCAATTTTTAAAAAACTACTGTTCAACTTTTTGCCGAGCAAAAACATAAAAAACTGATTATCAATATAAATTCGTTCAATATCAGCAAATATCCAATTTTCACAAACACCTAAATATTTAATTATCAATCAATTAAAAAACAGCAAAAACAACAAGTGTTCAACCTTTTAAAAATTGAACACCCAAGTTATCTTCCTGCCTGTTTAATGCCCGCACTGTCCGTTTCGCCTGGCACAATGCCCTCTTCAACCTGTTTCCGCTACCCCTCAGCGCCATATCAGGATACCTTTGAATCAACAAAACAAGAAAACATCATGAAAGCTATAACCACATCAATACTTGCCTGCATAACCGGTGCAATGTCATTAACCGCCTGCGGACAACAACCCAAAGCAACTGATAATATTGCCAAACCCGATGGCTTTGCCGTACTGGAACTGTTTACTTCCGAGGGTTGCTCAAGCTGCCCCCCTGCCGATGAGGCCTTAGCCGCGGTACAAAAAGCTACCGAAGGCAAACCGGTTTACATCCTGGCCTTCCATGTGGATTATTGGAACACCCTCGGCTGGAAAGACAGGTACAGCAACGCCGATTTTTCGAAAAGGCAACGCCGCTACGGTGACCTGCTCAACGCCCAGGTCTACACTCCCCAATTGGTGGTAAATGGAGAAACGGAGTTTGTAGGATCAGACTTGGGGGCGATCAACAGCTCGCTCTCTAAACAACTATCTGTTGCCCCCAACCCAAACCTCAGCCTGCAGGTAAGCCAAACCGGCGAAACCGTGCAGGTACACTACAAAGCCAATCAGCCTGCAAAGGGCAGCTACCTGCAAATAGCCATTGTACAAAAAGATGCTCAAACCAAAGTTGAGCGTGGCGAAAACGCGGGGCACACGCTATCGCATGTGCAAATTGTACGCAAGCTGCAAACACTACCATTAAACATGGCCGAAAGCGATGTTAAAATAGCCTTACCCAAAGAAATAAATGGCCAGGCCTGGGAAGTGATCGGATTGATACAGGACGAAAGCACCGGTAAAATTTGGGGTGCAGCTAAAGCAGCACCAAACACCGGCATAGCTGGTAAATAAGCTACATCATGAACAGTTTACTAAAGCACAACCGCAACAGGCTCATTATTGGGTTGGTATCGCTGCTCTCGATGTCGTTCGTGGCAAGCGCACCTTTCGAGAGCAATCCACAGGCCTGCGGGCTGATCATCGACAGTGAAGAAAACAAAAAACGAAAGCAACCCGGCAAAAAATAAAGCGCCGTGGCAGGGCAATGTAAAGATTGTCTATTTCAACCACAGGTTTGTCCGCTTCGGGCAGGAAGTGATTGAAGCGGAGGCTGTATCGCAGTAATTTTGAATCAACAAATCAAATAAATAACAACAAAAACTATAAAAATTAAAAACATCATGGAAACTTCAAATAGCACCATCAGCAACAAAAAAGTATTATACACAGGTAAAACCCACGTAACCGGAGGCCGCGACGGCGCCGCCAAAAGCACCGACGGCCGTTTAGATATTAAACTATCAAGCCCCGGTACATCGGGCTTAGGTACCAACCCAGAGCAATTATTGGCAGCCGGCTGGTCGGCTTGTTTTATCGGTGCCATGGGCAAAGCCGCCGCCGAAAGAAAAGTAAGGGTACCTGCCGATGTAGCGGTTGATGCCGAAATAGACCTTGTACTTACCGACGGCGCTTACTCCTTACAAGCCCGCCTTAATGTAAGCCTTCCGGGTTTGGATAATGAATTTGCCCGCGAACTGGTTGAAGCTGCTCACCAAACCTGTCCGTACTCAAAAGCTTTGAAAGGCAATATTGATATCACCCTTAATGTAGCTTAATCCAGCATTCTTCAAATGGGGCGACCAATGGGTTGCCCCTTTATTTCACAATCTATCTAAAAACTAAACATCATGAAAACTACCACTCAATATATCCGCCGTTTCTTTATAGCCATCGCTTTAATAGCAGGCTCACTTTTTACAGCTAATGCTCAAACCGCTGAGGCTAATACCAACACCACCGATCCCTTTAAAAACATTAAACAAATAAATGCAGGCGAGCTGAATGTTGGCTATGTAGATGCAGGCCCGGCCAGAGGCCCTGTAGTACTATTACTGCATGGCTGGCCTTATGATATTTATAGCTATGCCGATGTTGTACCGCTACTCACCGCCAAAGGCTACAGGGTGATTGTACCTTACCTGAGGGGCTACGGCTCAACCCGCTTCCTGTCTGACAGCACTTTCCGCAACGGACAGCAATCAGTTTTCGCTACCGATATGATTGCCCTGCTCGATGCCCTTAAAATTAAAAAAGCCATTGTTGCCGGTTACGACTGGGGTGCACGCACCGCCGATATCCTGGCAGCATTATGGCCCGAGCGCTTTAAAGCCCTGGTATCGGTAAGTGGTTACCTCATTGTTAACCGCGAAATGAACCAGCAACCCCTCGCCCCTAAAGCCGAATTAGGCTGGTGGTACCAATACTACTTCGCCACCGCCCGCGGCGAGGCCGGCTACAGCGCCAACCGTAACGATTTCAATAAACTGATCTGGACACTGGCTTCACCAAAATGGAATTTTGACGATGCTACTTACAACCGTTCGGCTGCCGCATTTAACAATCCTGATCATGTAGCCATTGTGATCCATAACTACCGCTGGCGGTTAAGCGCAGCCAAAGGTGATGCTAAATATGATGAGATCGAAAATAAACTGGCCGCCGGACCAACAATCAATATCCCTACCGTTACCATCAGCAGTGATTTTGATGGAGCTGCTAAAAATGGCGCTGCCTACGCTAAAAAATTCACAGGTAAATACGATCATAAAATTTTAGATGGCATTGGTCATGATGTTCCGCAAGAGGCACCGCAGGCATTTGTTGATGCCATTGTTGAGGCTGATGGGTTTACCAAGTAATCTCAAAAAAACCGCACCGGCACTATAAATGCCGGTGCGGTTTTTTATACCCTGCTATCTTAATTGAAGCCATGATACCGTTAATAAGCCATTATATTTGCATACCTCGTATGACAAAACAAACATTCAAAATCTCGAATAAGGTTATCTGGATCAGCTCCCTGTTTTTAGGTGCGCTAATGGCCTTGCCTAAAATGGCCCAGATGCATTTTAACCCCTATGAGGCATTGGTAGATTCGGGTATCACTACATTGTTCGCTCTTTTTACCTGGTATTATAATATTAAAACACTGCCCGCTTACTCGTCGCGCCATGTGGCCAACGGTTTCTCCACCCCTATATTAATCAAAAACCTGCTTTTAGGTATTGTAGTGATGTTTGTGCTGGCCTGCATCCAACAGTTTTTGATGACACATCTTAACTTTGGCCCCACCATGCTGATGTTTGAAGTGAGGGGTATTTTGGTGAATGTGATGTTTTACATGTTCATTCATCTTTTGTACCAAAACTATCATAACCAACAGGTGGGTATCGAACTGCAACGCACCCAGGCCGACAACCTTGGCGCACAATACGAATTATTAAAACAACAGGTTAACCCCCACTTTTTATTCAATAGCCTCAACACCTTAAAGTATATGGTGGAGAGCGAGGACAAGCACAGCGTTGATTTCATTTTAAAACTATCCGACTTTTACCGCTTCACCCTCGAGAGCCGAAAGCTGGATGTAATTACCTTGGCCGAAGAACTGAATATTTTAAACTCCTACCTATTTTTGCTGAAAGCAAGGTTTGAGGAAGGTATTGAACTTTCGATAGATGTTGATGCGAAGTATAACAAAACCCCTATCCCACCCTTTACCCTGCAATTGCTGGTTGAAAACTGTATTAAACATAACGTGGTATCGTTAGATAAGCCTTTGCACATCAGGATCTATTCAGAAAACGATTATCTTATTGTTGAAAACCAACTTCAGTTAAAGCGTACCTCCGAGGCATCAACCGGTATCGGGCTGCAAAATATTATAGACAGGTATAGTCACCTCGCCAATAAAAAGATCGAGATACTGCCTACCGATACCCTGTTCACTATTAAACTACCTATTATTCATGAAAATAGTAATTATTGAAGACGAGATAAAAGCCGCCAGATCACTGGCAAACCTCATCAATAAATTAAGACCGGAAGCGAAAATTGTAGCGCAGTTACAAAGCGTTGAAGCCGCGGTTGATTTTCTGGCCAACAGCGAACAACCCGAACTGATATTTATGGATATCCAGCTTTCGGACGGACTATCGTTCGAGATCTTTAAACAGGTAGAAATAAAAGCACCGGTTATATTTTGCACCGCCTACGGCGAATACTCGATGGAAGCTATCAAAGCAAACGGCGTTGATTACCTGCTGAAACCATTCTCGGAAGATGATTTACAGAAGGCGATTGAAAAGGTAGAAAGCTTTAAAAACTTTTTCCAGCAAAGTACCCGCCCCGATCTGGATGCCTTGCTGAACAAGCTTGGCCAGGATGAAGGCAAAAAAAGCTTCCTCGTATTTAAGCAAAATAAATACACCACCGTACAAACCGACCAAATCGCGTTCATCTACATCCGCAATGATTCGCCATCAATCATGACTTTCCAACAGCAGGAATACGCCCTCGATCAATCCATGGACCAGATCCAGAACATGCTATCGGCCAAACAGTTTTTCAGGCTCAACAGGCAGTACCTGGTTAATTTCAGCGCCATAAAAGAGGTAGAGCATTACTTTGGGCGCAAGCTGTTTGTTAAGCTAACAATTCCAAGCCCTGAACAGTTGCTGATAGGTAAGGAAAAATCGGGGAGTTTTTTGAGTTGGTTGGAGAATAGGTAAGTCGGTTAAAATATTCATAGCCATTGATTTTATCAACGGCTATGAAATACACTTTGGCCATCAATGCTTCATCAAAATATCAGCCGCTACTCCCAACAATATCGCAGTTATCGAAGATGTGATGATCCCCAGCAAATATGCCGCAAGGGCTTTAAAGTAATTACCCAATTTACGGCCATCAAAAAACTGGCCGATAGCCCAAACGCAATAGCATATGCCGATAACCCCGGCTGCTCCCATTAAGTTGAGTTTAAATATCCCATAAGCAAGTGCGAAAAGGGCATAGATCAGCATACCTATCCCCATTGCAAAGCACAACAGGATCAGAATTTCGAAAAAGTTATAATCATACTTCCTGAAAAACAGCTTGACAAAAAACGCGATGAACACGCCCATAATAATACTGGCATAACCGTAATGGCCCTGTACCCAGGCAAATATTGCATCGGTTGAGGGGCTGCCCATTGAGCTATAAGTGATATACTGCTCCTCTACATGAAAAATATGGTTAATGGTGGAGTAAATGAGCGAAGTGATAACGATAAACAGTATCGGTTTTACTAACCGACTGCGGTTATCGGTAATAAACTCACGGACGTTTTGACCCGGACGGACGAGAAGCTCGCGGATGGTGTAAAAAATACCTTTTTCAAAATGGAGTACATGCTGTACTTCGTGTAAAAGATAGTGGCCATCCACCCGTTTCATATTGGCCGGATGGCCACAGCTACTGCAAAAATTACCGCCCAGGGTAGTGTTGCAATTTTTACAATTAATGGTAGCATTTATCATGGTTTAGGTTGCGTTAAAGTGATCGGATATGTTTTCATTGCAGGAATTAGTTACTGCAAAAGTGAAAACAACAAAATTTTTAAAGGCTACACTTTAGTGTAGATTTGCTGTTCGGCTTTAAAAATGAAAAACAATACCAACTCCGGTCTGCTTACGCGCAACAAAGTAGCTCCGGTAACCGAACAAGAAAAGTTACAGGAGAACAACTACCTGGAAGCGGTAAAAGCTTTTGCCCGCCTTACTTACGAGAGCGTTTACATTATCGATTACACCAATATGTCGTTTGAGTATGTATCCGAGAACCCTTTGTTTTTAAGCGGATATTCGCCTGACGAAGTAATGGCCATGGGCTATGATTTCTATTTTAAAAACGTACCCGAAGAAGATCTGAAACTGCTCACCCAGATAAACGAGGCGGGCTTTGATTTTTATGAAAAACAGGCTGGCGACGATAAAAAACAATACAGCATCACTTATGATTTTCATTTGATTAACAGCGATGGCAAGCGGGTGCTGATCAACCATAAACTCACTCCACTGTTTTTAACTGCCGAACAAAAAATGTGGAAGGCGATGTGTGTGGTATCAATATCAAACCATCAAAACGCGGGCAATGTGTATATCCATAAGCAACGCACAGACGAGATGTGGCAGCTGGATACAACAAAAAACACCTGGCAAAAACTGCAAAAGCCCAAACTTAATAAACGCGAAACTGAAGTTTTACGCCTGCATGCCCAGGGCCTAACCATTAACCAGATAGCCGAAAAGTTATTTGTAGTGCCCGATACCGTAAAATACTACCGGCGGCAAATTTTTGAACGCCTTGAGGTAAGCAACATGACCGAGGCGTTTTCTGTGGCGGTTAGTCGGCGGATAATTTAATAATAGAGGCTACTGTGCCCACCACGTCATTGCGAGGTACGAAGCAATCGCGAACTGTACAGGGCGGATTTGCATGCCTCCCCGGCTTCCGTGCGATTGCTTCGTTCCTCGCAATGACGTTGGGAATATATGATTGGGGTAATATGTTTTTAAACAGTTTCTCAAATCAAATAAAAACTATTTGCATTTATCAACCCACTTATCCAAATCTCGCTTCTTCAGTATGGCAGTAAAACCCAGCTTGGCAGCGTCGGGGCAAACCTTATCTTCAAAGTTTTTTTGCGCGGTAACATCGGTATATTCAACTGCGAAAACAGGTTTGTTTAGTTTGATGTAAGCCGCCATATCATTTTGCCAGCCTTGCTGAAACGCATCTTCGATTAAAGCCCAATCAAACTTAGCGGCGTAGCTTTCGGTGAGCGCGCTTACGTTTTTTTGGCCTATACCAAGGCCGTTGTTGTGCGCGGTGGTTATCAGGTAATCGATGTATTTTTTCTCGTCTTCGATGGTTAGGGTAAATCCGGTTTTGTTTTCGTAAGCATCCAGGTTATCAGGTTCAATGGCATCGAAACCCTTTTTCAGGATCATGTTAAACCTTGAAGTTAGCCAGGGTTTTAGCTTATCTACCTGCCTGATATCTAACCATTTTTCGTGAGGCCATTCATCGTATTTAGCACCAACAATTTCTTTGGGAAGTAAAGCGCCATCGGGCCTGTCATCTTCAAACGTACCAACCGATAAATACGCTATTACCTTTTTACCGCTGGCATGCAGGGCGGCAACTGTTTCGGCCGAGGTAGTGAAAGCATCCACATCTACCACGTTGCCCGCGAAAGTATTGGCAGATGTGATATCATCCAGCTCCCAATCAAAACTGATCCCTGCTTTGGGCTGCCACCAGGTGGTTTTTCCGTTTGATAGGCTGGTTGTGTCTACAGGATTAGTTGTGTCGATATCTGAGTTATTCTTTTTACAAGCTGTTGTAAATATTACGATCAGCATTAAAGGCCAGTAATTTCGGATCAGCATTAAATAAGTTTTATGCTGTAACGGAGAAAATAGTGCTGATATTGCATTTTTTGTAACAAGTATTTTACAGTATAGATTAACAATTAAGCATTTCCGAAAGGCCATCCAACATTCTCGATCTTATCATCTCATTTAATAAATCCAAAATTCTGTAATTTAGCAATATGGAAAAATTAACTATCCCGCGTTTAGAGTTAGACACATTTGCGCAGGTTGGCTTTAAAGTTCCGTTGCTTAATGTGGAGCATTATCCCCTTGATGCTAATTACTTCATTATTAAAAACCGGAACAACTACCCGGTAAAAGACTATATCTCACCAAACAGGCGGCAGTTTTTTAAAATATTCCATATTACATCAGGCACAGGGATACTTACTGTTGGCCTGCACCGCTATCTAATGAACCCTGGCGATATCGGCTTTTTGAATCCCGACGAGATCATGTCGTGGCAAACAACGTCTGGCAACGCCGGTGGGCACTTTTGCCTTATTCATCCGCATTACTTTGAGCATGCGCCGCATGTATTACAGTTGTTTAAACAATTCCCTTATTTCAAGCCATCAAAGGCGGTTGTTCAATTGGGTGAAGAGCAATCGGCAAAAATTAACCAGCATTTTGAAACCATTACCCGGGAAGACGAAGGCAATAGCGAAGATAAAAAACAAGCTATCCTGCTACACCTTCAAATGATTTTATTAGATGCCCAGCGCGCCGGAAAAAGTCTGGCCGATGTGCCCGTCCCCGAAAGCTATCGGTACATTCACAGCTTCCTGACCTTATTGGAGTCATCCTTTCAAACCAAAGGCCCGGATACAGTAGTGAGCATCAAAAACGCTTCGGAATTTGCCGATCAGCTAAACGTGCATCCCAATTACCTCAACTCGCTGGTTAAAAACCAAACCGGCAAAACGTTGCGCGAGCATATCCAGGAGCGTTTACTTTACGAAGCCAAAACCCTGCTGCTGCAAACCGATTGGGATATCAAAACTATCAGCTATGTATTAGGCTTTTCAGAACAGGCGGCTTTTACATCATTTTTCCATAAAAAAGAGAAACAATCACCTTCCTTATTCAGGGAAAGCGCCACCGCCGCTCTCAATATTTGAAACTCGCAAGTATCCCTATGCTTAGAATAAGCATTGGCCCGGCCAATGTAGGTTTCTTTGTACCATAAAATAACAGCAATGGAAAATCAAAGAAAAACATGGTTTGTAACAGGTGGTTCACAAGGGATCGGCCTGATATTAGTAAAAAAATTATTGGCCGAAGGTAACAACGTTGCGGTAACCGGGCGCAATCTCGATGTGGTAAAAAACGCGGTTAATAATCAGTCTGCTCAATTTTTGCCTTTGCAGGTTGATCTGCCTAACGAAGCAAGTGTTGGTAAAGCAGTAGCCGAAACTATAGCCCATTTTGGCACTATCGATTTTTTGGTGAATAATGCCGGATACGGATTGATTGGTGGCATTGAAGAAACATCATCCAGCGAAGTTCAGGCTATTTATGATATCAACGTTTTTGGTTTGCTTAATGTAACCCGCGCGGTGTTGCCGCACATGAGGGAAGCCGGAACCGGTCACATTTTCAATATCTCAACCGTTTTTGGTTTAATAGCCGGTGCATCATGGGGCCACTACTGCGGTACCAAATTCGCGGTAGAAGGTTTATCTGAGGCCCTTGCACAGGAAGTAAAACCATTCGGCATTAATGTAACCATTATCGAACCAGGCTACGTGCGCACCAACTTTTTAAAAAGCGGCTCAATAGCACATCCTAAAAATCCGATAGCTGCCTACACCGCTATCCAGGAAGAAAAACGTAAACATTTGGAAGAAGTGCCGGGTACGCAAATTGGCGACCCTGAAAAAGTAGCGCAGGTAATTATCAATACTGCTAAGTTGCCAGAACCTCCGCTTCGTTTGTTATTAGGTTCGGACTCGTTGCAGTTTGCAAATTACAAAATACAAATGCTGCAGGATGGGATCGAAGCCAATAAAGCGATAACCCTATCAACCGATTTTTAATACCCTCGGTTATTTGTAAATTGAAATGGCGCCTTAGCGGGTGCCATTTTTTATGTATTCGGCCGTCCGAAAAATAAAATGTAACCGTCAGCGTCCTCAATTTCAAATCCAAATAAACCGTCTCCATCTATTTTTAGTGGTTGATGGAAGGTTGCCCCTACCCTGCTATATTCTTCAAATAAGATACCCGGATCTACGGTATGGATAAAAGCATCCCAGCGCGCCCATTCGTGTCGGGTATGGTTGGGCACCGGTTCTCCGGCGGCTTTCAACATCAGCGAAATATTGTCTCTTCCAACAATGGCGAAAAACGGATCATCATCCGGTCCGGTAAATAATACTTTAAAGCCCAGTTTATCTACATAAAAAGCTAATGAATTTTCAAGGTTTGCAACCATGAAAAAAGGTGAAATGTAAGTAAGGTTTGACATTGGCTTTTTCATTTTTTGATTACACGGGCAATAGGTAAGGTATTACATCCAAATTTAGCCAACTGCATTTTAAATTAATCGCAATAATTTCATTTTTGAAAGCGAAAAAGCCTTCCCGTATGTAGGAAGGCTTTTAAACTTAGGCGCTCAAATACGAATTGAGCAATATCTCCCAATCCTTTGCCTGCTTTTCAATTTCTTTCAGTTTCATTTCGTTATCCTGAAATTGGCGGTAAAGGGGGATGCTATCAAGCACCTTGTTTTGCGCGTCGGCTATCTGCAAGGCAATCGAACCTACCGCGGTGCCGTTCATTGTTTTCCGCACATAGGTTTTGTTGGCCTTTGCCAGGTTATAAACCGTGGCTTCAGGTTCGGTAACATCGGCAAGGAGCAACAACTTGCTTGGTTTGGCCCAGCCTATAATTTTATCACTAAGCGGCTCGTAACGTGTAAGATCAATGCTTAACGCTGATGCCTTATCAAATAATTTATTCTTCAATGCATCAAGCTGTTTCTGTTTTGAACGTTTGATAACGATATAAAAAGGGATGCTAAAAAGCGCTATTAACCCGCCTGCAACCAGGGAGTTTTCTACAATATGTGTCATAAAAAAAATTCTAAATAAGTTTAAGGGAAGCTGCTATGCTTCATTAATTAAAACGGGAAATTTATTTATGGTCACCAGAAAACATGGAAGGGGAATAGGATAAGCAGTACCTTTCGAGGTATTTGGTCATTACGCGAAGCTATGGCCCGTGCCAAAGTACAGTCGGGATCTTTGAGCAAACCTGTCGGTTCCGGTAATATGGACGCCGGATGACTGATCACCGGCTTGTACGGTACCTGGCTGTTTAAAACAGATTCGAGAGAGGTATCTTCCGCAAAAAGATCGGCATGCAAATGTTGTTTTACAGCAAGCTCCGCCGCATGCGTTTTTTGCGCATGGGTATCGGCCTTTGCCGCGCAAGCGAGGCATAGCAGGCCGGATATTACAAAAAGCTTAATTAATCTGTAAAACATCTTTAAACATTAATTTCTCCGGGTTCTTGCCTCCTCCAGATCCAGTTCCCGCTCACGGGCGCGGATCAGGTGATCGGCAAATTCTTTGTTCCGGTGCATTTTCTTTAACTCGTCGCGGCGTACGCTGATGATCTCCAACAACATTTGCCGGTAATCATGAATAAAAGTCGGGATCTGCTCATCATCGCTCATTTGCTTCTCGGCAATCTCGGCCATGCGCTCGTATTTCTCTTTCACCCGTTTAAACAAGGGCTTATCTTCTATTTCCAAACTGCAGTTAGCATCCAAATAGGTGATAACTGCCGAGGCTAATCGGTGCCTGATCTGTTGTTCCTGGCTCCTGTCGTTATCTACAACTTTAAGGTTAAGCAAACGCAGTAAAAACGGCAGACTTAAACCTTGCAGTACCAACGTAAAAAGGATCACCGCAAAAGTGATGAACAGAATAAGGTTGCGGTGCGGGAAAGCGGTTCCATCTGCAAGCGTCAGCGGAATGGCAAGCGCCGAGGCCAGCGAAACCACACCCCGCATACCGCTCCACCCTATTACAAACACGGGTTTCCAGCTAAGTGGCCCTTCCCTTTCGGCTATCCTGCGGCTAAGTATCCGCGGCAAGTAAGCCGACGGGAAAACCCAGATCAACCTCACAATAATTGCCAATAAACTTATAGCCACAGCAAACAGGATACAATCAGATAGCGAGTAATTCTCAATACCCTGAATAATATCCGGTAGTTGCAATCCTATCATGATAAACACGATACCGTTCAATAAAAAAATGGCCACGTTCCATACCGTAATGGTTTGCAGTCGCGAATCGTACGAAAAAATATCCGACGACCGGAACGACAAAAACAAACCACCACTAACAACCGCCAACACGCCCGAAAAATGAAAATGCTCGGCCGTAAGGTACATCAGGTACGGTGCTATCAGCGTAAGCGCGGTATCAATGCTTGGCGTAGTTGGCAAAAAGCGATGAATGGCATAAACCACATGCGCAATGGCAAGGCCTATCAACACACCCATGATCACTACCGAAAAAAAACTACTTGTAGCCTGCCAAAAGGTAAACTGGCCGGTAAAAATAGCAAGCAATGCAAACCTGAAAACGATAAGACTGGATGCATCATTCACCAGGCTTTCACCCTCCAGTATCGCAACAATCCGGGCCGGTACTTTCAGGTCTTTAAAAACCGAGGCCGCGGCAACCGCATCCGGAGGTGAAATTACACCACCCAGCAAAAAGCCAAGCGCCAGTGAACAATCAGGAATAAGCCAATGAGCGAAAAACGCCACTGCCGTAGCCGTAAAGATCACCAACCCGAAAGCCAATAATGATATTGGCCTGCGCAAATGCCAAAACTCGGCCCACGAAGTATTCCAGGCAGCAGAATATAATAAAGGTGGTAAAAACACCACAAATATGATATCCGGATCCATTTTTATAACAGGCACGCCGGGAATAAAGCTGATCACCAGGCCGGATAGCACCAGCAGTATCGGGTACGATACATTTAGTTTATTGCTAAGCAAAGCCAGCATGGATGTTGTGAACAGCATGGCCAGCACAACAAGCAAATTGTCCTGGATCATTATTGCTCGGTTACGGGTTGATCAACTTCAACATCGGCTAAAGAAACGAAACGCACCGCACCTTTATAATTAACCCAGATACCGGTCCAGCCATTGCTATCGTAACCCAGAAATACGGCCTGAGGTGTTTGCGGGTCGAAGCCTTCAAATAGTTTTCCGGTGTAAAGCAGCCGTGTTCCAACCGCTAAATGTTGTTTATTCATGGATATTGTTTTATGGTAGTAAAATGATCGTACGCCAGATGCTTCAGGCCACTGGCCTCCAGATCTTGAATACATTTTCGTAGCGGCTACCGCCATCCCTGATCAATAAAGCAATATCATCCTTCCTTTCGGGAAAGTATTTTTCAACCAGTTGCTCGATGCGTAAAAGGATCGCTCCTAATCCCGATTCGATAGCAACCAATGGGATCTTTATTTTGATGATCATATCCTGGAAATGAACTTCGGCTTCTTCCCGAAACTCTTTAGCCAGCATAACCGCTACTTGTGCATGAAACTTTTTCTTTGCATTTTTTTTCATAACGCCACATTAATGTGATAATGAATTGGTCAATTAACTCCCATTAAATAGTTATCGCCTGTTCACGAAAAACAAACGTTATCAATACAAAAGAATTATCGGCTACTACCAGAACGCGTGAAAAGGATACAGGAGAAACCTGTAATACAGAAGCTTATATATAGATGAAATTTGGGGCGCTTGGATCAGAACCGCATACCGCAGGCCTGCGCGTTGTGTGGATACGGCCTCGGCCTGTAAATCGGGCGAGTGGTTGGGCTGCTGCTGGAAGTTAAATCCTGTTTGAAGTACCTCCTCGTCCGAAAGATCTGTTGCTATTTGTCCGGCACTTTTTAAAGGAGCCGATTTAAGCGTTGATGAATAACGGTTTGCGGCGGGCGCGGCATAAGAAACACTTGCTGATCCGGAAAGGATAAACAACGTTAATACACCCAATAATAGCCTCAAGCCTTTCGCCATATAAGCAAATATAAAAAATTGAATGAGAGAAATGGTATCATGGGAGGGTAATTTATTAAAGGTAGGTGGATGAAACTTACAAGCGCTATTTATTTGCCCGGGCTAATGAAATTATAAATGACACAAATCTGAAACACTTGTTTCAAAATAAACTACCTTTGCATCATCATGGCCAGAAACGTTGAGTTTAACGAAGAAGTAGCGATCCAAAAAGCGATGGAAGTTTTTTGGAAAAAGGGCTATAATGGCGCTTCCCTTCGTGACCTTACCGATGCTATGCAAATAAACAGCAGCAGCCTTTATAACACTATAGGCGATAAACAGGAACTGTTTGTACGCTGCGTGCAACACTATACCGATTTGCGGAAACAGGACTGGGAGAAACGACTGGGTAGCAAAAAAGCACCATTTGCCATTTTGGTAGATTATATCCACGAAGCAGTTGGCGTGATCATAAACGGCGAAGACAGCTGTATGGCCGTAAAGAGCGCTTTCGAAGTAGCAACTAATGATCAGCGGATTAAAGAGATCCTGATAGCCGATAACGACCGGGCTTACCAGTTTCTGTACAACCTGATCAAAAACTCGATGGAGCAAGGCCAGATCAGTACCGAAGAAGACCCAGCCCTATTAGCCGACTATTTTAACAGTACCTGGACAGGCTGGTACGAGTCTTACATCTTACACAAAGACCCAATCAAGATCAAACGTATGGCTGAATATTTTATCAAACAACTATCTAAATAATTTTTTTACCCAATTCTGAAACATTTGTTTCAGAATAACAAAGACAACATGGAAACAACAGATTTAAAAGGAAAAAGAGCATTAGTAACCGGCGGAACAAAAGGTATTGGCAAAGCTATTGCCGATGAGTTAGCCAAAGCAGGCGCGCAGGTAATTGTTAGCGCAAGAACAAAACCGGAAAGTACCCCGCACCACTTTATCGCGGCCGACCTGACCGATGCCGATCAGGTGGCTGCACTTACCCAGGAAATTAAAGAGACCTTGGGCGGGATCGATATCCTGATCAATAACGTTGGTGGCCTTACCACTCCCGGCGGCGGCTTCGGCACTTTAACCGATGCTCATTGGGACCAGGAACTGCAACTCAACCTCATCTCGGCCATCCGCTTGGACAGAACATTGCTACCGCAGATGATCGAACAGCAAAACGGTGTTATAATTCACATTTCGTCGGTTGCGGGCAAACAGGCTTTATGGAACCTTAACATGGCCTACGCAGTTTCAAAAGCCGCCCTGAACAGCTACAGCAAGGCGCTGGCAACCGAACTGGCAGGCAAAGGAGTACGTGTATTAACAGTATCACCCGGCGCTACCAAAACCCCACCGATGGAAAAATTTATAAGCGACTATGCCGCATCGGTAGGTGTTACTGTTGAAGAGGGCATGAAACAATTGATGGCGCAAACCGGAGGGATCCCGATGGGTCGTATGGCCGAACCTGAAGAAGTAGCCTCCTTGGTACACTTCCTCGTTTCCCCGTCCGCAGCTTATTTAACCGGGACTATCTATGCTATTGATGGAGGATCTTTACCGGTGGTTAGTTAAACGCCCTGTCGGAAAAAACTGTTCGCTGAGATCACTGATTCGAAGCTATTGTTCTGATCAGGCATAAATAAAAAAAGCCCCACATCACTGTGAGGCTTTTCTGCTCCTGAGGCTGGACTCGAACCAGCCACCCTCCCGACATTGTCGGGATGCGCTAACCTGCCAAGCATTCGAAAATTCTTTACATAAAAAAGCCTCACATCGCTGTGAGGCTTTCTGCTCCTGAGGCTGGGCTCGAACCAGCGACCCTCTGATTAACAGTCAGATGCTCTAACCGGCTGAGCTACTCAGGAGTGTTTGTCCGGTTTGGAGTGGCGCAAAAGTATAATTTCTGCTGATATTTCACAATTTTTATTCAATTGAATTAATTAAACAAATACCGAAGCCCTATCTGCATAGAATAGGTTGAGTTTAAACTCACGTCGTTTTTAAACGTGTCGGTGATTAACCTGCCGCCTACGGTAGCCAGTTGAAATGTTGGTTTGATATTGCCTCCGGCTTTTACATCGGGCAGGTTTGCAGGCATTAAAATGGAGTTGGCGTTCACCAGTTTTTTCAGTCCCCAATTCTTGTTGAGCAGGTTACCAACGTTAAAAACGTCCCATGATAATTGGAGGGTATGCTTAACGACTTTATCGCTCAATATAAAATCGTGCGTTAATTTAAAATCCCACTGATTGCGCCAGGGTAAGGTGGCCCCGTTTCTTTCGGCATACTGGCCTTTGCGTTTGCGCAGATAGGCATCCTGATCGATGTATTTAAAAAAGGCATCACTTTGTTGAGCGGCGGTATAAGTAATTTTATCTGGCTGATTTACCGCTAAGGGAACAAAGGTTATTTCTGAAGGGTTGCGCGGTACGTAGATGAGCGATTTGTTGGTGCCATCGTGGTTAAAATCCTGCGCGTAGGTATAGGAGAAACGGCCATCTACAGCACCCTGGTAAACCAAACCGGCGCTTACGATGAATTTTTTAAGATAATGCTTACGGTAGATGAACGAGGCCACCACCCGGTTAGGGCTTACATAGCCTGCGTAGCCAAGTTCGGGCGTGTTAATCCCGTTAACAGTTGGCTTGGCGTACAAGGCCGATAAGGTTTGATCACCATCCCCATCATTCAAATTCTTCGCCATACTTTTGATATAAGCTGCCGACATGGAGAAACCGCCCCAAATTTTCCGCTCTAACTGAAAAGTTGCCGACCAATAATATCCCCTCGATGAATTGCTTACCACCACCGCGTTAAACGGCGAGTTACCTTTAGCATCGGGCATCCCGACGGCGTTTAGTGGATTAATGAAACGCTGGTTATTAGCAGCGGGATAAACTAATCTGTTATCCGGATAATCCGCAATATTGAGGTGCTTTGGCATCACCAAATTGGCATCCGTAAAAACAATGGCGTTAATATCCTTATTGTAAAGCACCTCGGCCGTTCCGGTAAACCCGGCCGGTAAACGTACATCAAGGGCTATGCTGCTTTTCCAGGTTTGGGGCATTTTAAACTCTTTTGATAAAACACTGGTGATGGCGGGCAAACCGGGTTGTTGGGTAGAAATATCGGGGATATATTTTTGCGGATCGGGACTGAATGGGCCAGGCGTATTCTGTTTACCTTGCCATGTTTGGGTTACCTGCTGCAAACCCGAGTACCGGGCCTGGCTAATGATCCATACAAAAGGGATACGCCCGGTGAAAACACCAGTACCGCCCCGCAGGCGCAGTTTTTCTTCCCTGCCCAGATAAGTAGAGAAACCGACGCGCGGCGATAACAATAGCGATACAAAGGGCAATTGCGAGGTATGTAGATGCAGCCCGTTAGCAAAGCTTAGTTTGGCAATATCCTCGTTCTCGGCCAAACCTTCCGGGAACCACGGAATATCAAACCTAAACCCTGCCGTAATGCTCGAGCGCTTGCCGAGTATAATGGTATTTTGTGCAAACAAAGCAAGGTTGGCATATTTGAAATTATACGATGGCTGTGCCGTACCGGGGGTGGTAGAATAAGTAATGGCATAATCAACCGGCGATTTGCCGGATACAAAATCATCCCATGAAGCAAAGGTATAGTAGCCGGTACCAAAGGGGATATAAGTATTACTGGTGCGGCTGTAATCAACCTGTGCACCGGCCAGCCAGTTGTTTTTATTATGGCTCCAGTTAACGTAATCAATCACCGAAGCCAGGGTCACGTTTCGGCTGTTACCATAAGTAAATGGCTCGTAACCAAATGATGTGAACGGGATCCCATCCTTCAAAATATCAACAAAAGGGAATGGTTTACTGTCCGACTGCCGGGGTTCGTACTGGCGGGTATACGATGCCCTAAACGTATTATAAACGCCCGAATTGAGTTTAGCATTCCATTCGGCAGCTAATGAATAAAAATTGGATTGGGTGCTAAAGTTTGAATTACTAAACGGTAAGGCGTTGATACTCCGCCGCCCCGCCCCTGCCGGAAAAGCGGTTAAGGGGCTGCGCGAGCCATTAACCAACTCTGGCCGGGTACTAACCAACTGGTTATACCGGATGCTGAAGGTATTATTATCTCCTATATTCCAATCTATCCGGCCCAATATTTTATAGCTTTTGTTTTCAAACTCATAATTGCCATAACTACCCGGATCGTAGCGATAAGTATCGCGAAGGTAACTACCTATCTGGTTGAGTTCGGTAACTGTGGGACGGGCGGTGTTGGGGCCGCTGCCGTATGGCATATCAGTAGTAGCCGGGATCAGTTGTTGAGGGTTATACTTTTCATTTTCACCCTCGGCGCTGAAAAAATAAAAAAGCTTGTTGGCTACTATCGGGCCGCCAATTCGTATACCATCCTGGTGATAAGATAGATTTCTTTTATCGAACGAGGCATTGCCTGCATGATAACCGTAACTGTTTTGGTTTCGATAGAAACGGTAAACAGACGCTTCGGTGTGGTTAGAGCCTGTACGGGTGGTGATATTGATGGTACTGCCGATAAAACCGGATTCCCAAATGGCATTAAAAGGTGCAACGTTTACCGAAAGCCTGTCGATGGCATCCAACGATACTGGCTGCGCGCCGTTGCCGGGCAAATTATCGCCAACACCAAAATTGTTATTAAACTCTGAGCCATCAATAGTGATGAAATTTTGGCGGTAATTCCCCCCCGCTATTGCCGGCCCGAATGATTGTGGGGTGAGCCTGATAAAATCATTAACACTTCGTTTTATGGTAGGCAGGCTGTTAAGGTTTTGCCTGTTATTTTTTACTGACGGACCAGTTTGCGCAGTTGTTAAAGCAGGCCTGTTAATGGGCGATGCACTCACCCGCACTTCCTGGAGTTGCGTTTGCTTATTTTTTAAAACAACATTCAGCACTTCAGGCTCATCAAGCCCTAAGTAAACATTTTGCTGAATGAACGGCTCATAGCCCGTGTAGGAGATTTCAATTTGATACGGGCCGCCGGGCTTCAGATCGGGCAGGTAAAAGCGGCCTGCTTTATTGCTCGAACAGCCGTATTGGGTTGATGCCGGTTGATAAACTATCCGTACGATCGCCCCCTCAATCGCCACTTTGTTAGAGTCGTAAACAATACCCGATAAATTACTTTTGGTGGTTTGCGCCAAAAGCAGGTAAGGCACCAGTAACATCGCCAAAAATAAAAAACACCTCAACTTAAACATACTGTTTGGTATTACAGGTTGTTACGGAGTGATGTATTTTGATGAGGATAAATGTTAAGTAAATTTTGCATCATAAGCTCTAATTTTAAACATCAAAAACGGACTGGTAAAACCCGCCCGTTTTTGATGATATTGTTAATTGTTTGTTTACACTACATTATTAAAATGAATAGCGCGCGCCCAACTGAATTTGGTATGGTGTACCATTGGCAGTTGTTACGCCCACGTTTTCGTTTACACGATAGTTGTATTGTTTTGTTGCCTGGTTAAAGCCGGTAACGGTGTACAAGGTCTGCTGACCAAGGTTATAGTTAACGCCTTTGTTTTTGTTCAACAAGTTGGCAAAGTTGAAAACATCGGCAGTAAGTGTAAGCTGCTGGGTTTTAAAAGTGTGGAAACTTTTAGCTAACCTAACATCAAACGTACCCGAAAAAGGGTTGCTTCCGCCGTTCCTGGCCGATATTTTGCCAATGCTTTTCCTGATAAAATCCCTGGCACGGTTATCCGGGTTGTTCAGTACTTTTTCCATCGAGGCTTTTACAGCTGCCGGGGTATTCGGGTTGTTTGGGTCGAATACGAAGGCTAAGTCGTTATCGGTGCCCGGTCCGCCCACAAAGTCGCCGTTAATGTCCGAATCAACTGTTAATGAATAACGGGTACCGCCGCTGCCGGTAAACCTGCCGCTGAAAGAGAAACCTTTCCAGGTTGGGGTTGAACCGTAAACTACTATCTTGCTCCTGAATTGGTTATCCGAATAATCCATCTCGCTCAAATCGCGCGGATCAGATTTGATCGGGCGGAAGGTAGAGGTGTTGGCCACGTTACCATTGTATGATGTATTATCCTTTGTATTGTTCCAGGTATAGCTGAACGAAAGGAAACCATCTTTATAGTAACGGAAATCGCCATCAAATACAAATGCCTGTTGGTTAAGCTTAGCACCGTTGGTCAGTTCAAGAGTACGGCCCACCAACTGGGTTTTACGGCCCTGAACGTTATCGGTAACACCCGATGATGAAATGGTATTGGCTGGTACAAATACACCACGGTTAGCCTCGTTTGATAGGGTGAAATAAGGCTGATCAACCAAATTCCTATCCAAATAAACGTAGTTGTTAGTAGTACGGCTTATCAGCAAGTTCACACCTAAACGCAGGTAATCGCCAAACAAGTGGTTATAGCTTAAGTTGGCTTTGTAGATAGTTGGGATCTGCAAATGCGGATCGTTAAGGTTGATGGTTGATACCGTTGGCGCGCCGGGAATTAAGCCGGGAGCAGTTGATGGGTCATTACGGTAAGCAGGGAAGTTTGGCTTAGGCACCAGGTTAGTACCTGTGTTTGGCCTGGTAATATCGATAGAGGCAACTTTGGTACCGCTATTCTGAATATTATTTACCTGCGCGTAGTTGATAGGGTTAGCCGAGAAGATACCGCCACCTAAACGGATAATATCAGTCTTTTTACCCTGCACGTCCCACGAAAACTGCATCCTTGGCTGGAAGTTGTTCCAGTCGGTAGGGTTGGCATCAGTTCTTAAACCTAAAGCTTTATCAACAACCGGGTTATAGTCGCCTTTGGTTAAATAGCTGGTTAAATCCCAACGTAAACCGAAAGTGGCGCTAACGTTTTTTACCGGCTCAAACTGCACCTGGCCAAAAGCCGAAAGGTTTAACACATATTGCTGTACCGACGGGATGCCATCGATAGGTACTTCACGCACAAAGCGGGTTGGGTTCAGGTCGTCAAACTCTTTAATGTTGTTAAAAATGAACCTGCCGTTTTGCTCGTTCGAGATATAGGTGTTTAAGTAGGTTAACGTGTTATCGGTACCGAAGGTAAAGTTGTATTTACCTTTGGTTAAATAACTGGTATTCACCAATTGCAACTGGTTTTCCAGATCACTCTCCGGTGTAAAACGCTGACCGCCCAATTGTACCGAAGTACTACCGATAGTTCCGTTTGGCAAAGTTGAACGAACAGTAACGATAGCACGCGGGATGTTTGCTGCCGGAAGCTGATTGTTCGGCGTATAATCACGTTTAGCGCTCTGCCATTGTAATTTCAACTCGTTCAAAAAGCTCGAGCTGAACTGGGTACGTAATGATGCCAGCGTAGTATTCTCGCGCGATTTGAAGTTGCCATAAGTTTCAAACAGGTTAATGTTTGAGTTGTCATCAGTACTATTTGGGTTATTCCAATCGCTGTAGTTGTTACGGATGGTTAAACGGTTTTTATCATTGATCTGCCAGTCAATACGGGCGAAAAAAGTATTAGCCGTAGTTTTTCTCGGGAACTCACCCACCTGCGGACCGCTACCTAAACCATATTTTGCACGACCGATATTGATAACACTATCCAACATGCCTTTACTGATGCGCAGGGATATTGCATCAGCATCAGACTTAATATCGGCAATATAAAACGGTGCCGACTGCTCCTGGCGATCGAGCGCGGTAAAGAAGAATAATTTATCTTTCACAATAGCGCCACCTAAACTAAAACCATACTGGTTGGTAGTAAAGTTTTGCTCGCGTTTGTTACCACGGATATCATAAGGGCTGGCCAAAGCATCTGATCGGTAATAATCAAAAGCCGAGCCGGTAAGCGTGTTGGTACCCGATTTGGTAACCGCGCTCACCGTACCGCCACCTGCACGACCTTGAGATACATCGTAAATATTGGTTGATACCTCGAACTCGCGGATAGCCTCTAACGATAACGAGTACGGACCGCTACCTACCGCGCCTGATGTTAAGTTACTGCGGGCGCTGGTACCGTCAATCACATAGTTGGTTGATGATGGCAACTGTCCGCTCACCGAACCACCGTTGGAGGTTGGCGCAAGCGATAACAGGTTAGTAAAATTACGGTTCAGCGCCGGGATCTGCTGAATGGTACGGGCGTTGATAGAGGTACTCCCGCCCAAACGATCATTACGGCTGCTTAGGGTGTTGGCTTTAACCACAACTTCTTTTAGGCCGAGGGTATTGTTCGACATTAAAAAGTCGACAATAACCCTATCGCCCTGGTTAATTGAAATTTCGTTTTTAACCTGCGAATCGTAGCCTACAAAAGATGCTTTAACTACATACTGCCTGCCTAAAGGCAACTGGCGAAAAGTGTATTTACCCTCATTATTGGTTACGCTCGACGAGCGGAAACCGTTTGAAGTATTTTGAATTAAGATGGTTACGCCAGGCATAGGTTCGCCTTTGGCATCCTTTACCTGACCGGAAATGGATGCATCTGTTGATTGGGCAAAAGCCGCGTTACCTGTTGTTAAAAATAGTATCACCATAAGTGATAATGAAATCTGGATAAGGAAATTTCTTTCCATTATTTTTTTTCCTAATTGGATAAAAAGGTGCATATTTAGTTGCGATAATTAATTTTGACGAGTTAATTAAATAGGCCGGTGCTGCTACAGCGCCTGCTTTTGCAGCCGGAAGTGCGGGATCACCTCCGGCTTTTTTGTTTACTGTTTTTTTATTTCATGCTGTTTGCTGAAGGGTTAATGGTTAACTTATTAGGGGTAAGTTCATAGCTCATCCCGGTACGCAGGGTTAACTCAAGTAGGGATGTATTGAGGTCCATTGTACCAAGATTGATGGTGTATTGACGCGCATCCAATTCCGGGTATTTGACGATTGCCCGGATCTTGAAATGGCGTGAAAGTTCTTCTGCTATTTGTCGTAGGGTGAGCATATCTAAATAAAGTGTTCCGTTTGTTTTCCAGCCTTGTATCAATTCAGGAGATTTTGCGATCAGCTGGCTTTTTTGATTGGTTACATTGTAAACCAAGCCTTGGCCTTTACTGATTGACTTATTTAAAATTTCAGGTTTTCCTGAATTGTTTAAGCGCTCAACGGCAACCTCACCTGAAGCCACTTCAACCCGATATTCGGTTTGGGGATGATAAGCCCTGATGTTAAAAGAGGTGCCGATATCGCGGGTAACGATGCTCCCGGTTGTAACGGTGAATGGGTTATTGGCATCGTGCTTTACTTCAAAAAAAGCTTCGCCCTTGTCTAAATAAATTGAACGTTGTTTAAATGGTTTTGGCACTCTTAAGGAGGTAGCCGCGTTAAGCCAAATGATTGAACCATCTTCAAGTTCAACTTTTCGAACCTGTCCGTTGCCTGTTTGGAATGTTTGGAATACCAGCGCGGGTTTATCTGTCGTGGTGTTGTGTTTTTTGTAATATAAGCCGGCGGCTATTCCTGCCAGTAAAATGATACAGGCGGCACGTAACCATGTTGCCTGGCTAAGTTTGCGGATTATGCCTACCGGTTTTACCGGCTGTATAATGCGCTGTTGGAGTTCTTTATAAATTCGTGCTTCCTGTTCAGGATCTTTGAGCATGTCAACTATCTCCCCATCCTGGTGCTGATCAAACCAATCGTCAATTATTTCTTTTTGCGATTGATGGATCGATCCTTCTTCGTATTGCTCAAAAAGGCTTTTTAATGCCCCGTACTTTTTACTGTTCATTCGATAGCATAGCGCCTGAAAAGCCAAAAAGTACTTTAATAAATGGTTAAGCTTTTATTAATAATTGCAACAAAGGAAGTTGGTATATTTTAATCGTATAGGCGCATCACATGCGTCCGTGCCGTTGTTGGTGTTGTCACCAACAACAGTTTCTTGCCTTCATTTTGTTGTGATAGCAGAATGCCGCTTCAAGAGCATGTCGTAGAGTTGTTGGTGACAACACCAACAACGGCGCAGGCCCCTTTATAATCTGCCGCGGGTTTAGCGATAGTAGTTTAAGCCTGTGGTCGGTGTTTTCACCGTACCACATGATCTAAAGACGTTATACTAATTGAAACAACAACACCATACCCCGAAAGTGGTGCGGTGAAAACACCGACCACGAGCTAAAGAAGCATTTCGAAGAAACCCCTCCCTACACCCTCCCAGGGGAGGGAATCGCACTTGCCCCCGCTTTTTTTTGATAATTAAAATACTGCATTTACCACTAAAACAGACAAATAGAGCAACGAACCCTGCTCCACAGAAATCCGCAACCTGCGCAAAGCCTCAGAGATATTGTTCTTCACAGTTTGCTCGGAAAGCTTCAGTTCAGCGGCAATTTCCCGGATGGTTTTATCCTCGTACCTGCTTAACCTAAAACATTGCCTCATATTGAACGGCATTTTTGAAAGCTCAACATCAACAGTTTGCGTCACCTCTTTCAACAACAATTGCTCGTCGCTGCTATCAGATAGCTTAACAGCTTCGGATAATATTTCTACACCCTGCAACCGTACTTTATCTTTCCGGAAAGCCGACATTACATTGCTGCGGGCAACCGTATTCAGGTAAGGGAGAAAAGAATCTTCGGCATAAAGGTTTTCCCTGTTTTTCCAGAGGTATAAAAAAACATCCTGCAAAATATCTTTGGTATGGTCTTCATCGCGGGTTAGGCGGTAAACAAATGAAAACAGGGTTTTCCAGTGCCGGTTAAACAGCATCTGGAAAGCCTGTTCATTTCCGAGGGCGATATCCTGCAGTAATTCTTTGTCAGACTGATTGATCATATAACAGATCGGAGAACATTAGTAATTAGCCCTTCGTCAAAATAATTAAACAACGCCACCCATTAACGGGTCGGTTTTGGTTGGAGCGCCTGTTTCCACACGACCGGCAAAGCGTTCTTCAAAAGCATCGTAGCCTTTTAGTTTTACGCCCAAATCGTACCAATTGTGGTTTTTAGCAAGGTTTACAACAACCCTCGTGCTGCCACCGGCAGGTATTACCTGGGTTTGAGCCTGCGCTTTATAACTTTTATCGCTAATCACCGCGGTATGCGCTTTTTTATCGTGATTGGCAATATTAACAACCACATTACCGGTAAGCTTAGCGGCGTTTAATCGACTGGCTTCATAGTCACAAGTAATTTTAACCTGTGGGTTGTTATTGTTACCGGTAAATTCGCGGTAAAAACCGTTAGGGCCGTAAACTTTCAGGTGGTATGCTTCGTTTTCAAAATCGCCTATCTTCCACTCATCAGTTAAGGTATCGCCTGCGGCGGCACTGTAATCCCAGGCACGTAATTGCTCTTTTTGGTATTGATTAACAGCATACACTCTAAACGGAGAACCTGTCGAGCGGATGCCATGTACTGTGTTACCGGCTTTAAAAGCTATCTCATAAGTATTGCTTTCTTTATTAAAATGCCCGTTGGTGTACAACTCGTAAGGCAATGCGCACGATGGCTTAACACCTTTTTCCTGTTTAGGAAAATATGGCGATTGGGTATGATCTGTATTGATCTGCTCAATTTCGGCAACCGAAAGCTTTTTAAAATTGGCGGGAGCCTCCTTAAACTGCGCCTGGTGGATATCTTCAATAAACTGTTTCTTTTCTAAAAATACCGGACCATCTATTTTTTCGCCATTGTAAGGGCGGAAAGCCGATGTAAGGTTACCGCAAATGGTACGACGCCATTGGGTGATATTTTCTTCCTGAACTTTTTTATTGAGCTTCTTCGCCAAAAAGTCTTCAACAAATTGAATTGATGAAGTATGGTCAAACACTTCCGAACATACGTACCCACCGCGTGTCCACGGCGAGGCGATGATCATCGGCACACGGTAACCTAAACCAATGGCAGCTTCGCGGATATTGGTATCTGTTGCAGATGGGTTGGTTTGCTGTTCTTTAGTAACGAAATCAAGTTTTGGATCGATCCCCGCAGATACTTTACCGGTATGTTCTTTATAAGGATTTGGAACTATGTATGGAGGAACGTGGTCAAAATAACCATCGTTTTCATCATAGGTGATCACAAAAATGGTTTTCTTCCACACCTCTGGGTTTTGCAGCAGGATCTCCATCGCCTCGCTCACATACCACGGACCAAACCATGGCTCGCCCGGATGGTCTGAGAAATTAGCAGGCGGCATCAACCATGATACTGTTGGCAACGTACCATTTTTTACATCTTCCCTAAACTGGTGGAAAACATCGCCTTTAGGTACATTCACCTTGCGGCTGGTTCCATTGTCATTATATTCCAGCGATTCCAGGTTGTGGTAATCGGGATTACTTATATTGGTGGTGAACGCTTTGTTATTTAACGACTGCTGTGTTTTAGGCAGGTTATTAAAATTCTCTTTAGTGTATTTAGCTTGCGCCAGCTCAATATTAGCCAACAGTTTTTTGGCGGCAGCAAGGCGGGTAACTACCCTGCCCTCTTGCGGCTGCTTTTCCATTTCGGCAATCTGTTTCAGGGTATTCTCTTTTTTCGATTGCAAACCGGCAATGCCGCCCTCGTGCATGCGTACGTTGTATTGCTCAAAATACTCCAATACGTTGGTACCGAAGTTACCCAACCAGGCTTCTTCCTCGTTACCAAAATCAAGGCCCATGGTCAGTTCGTTTTGATAAACTTTCCAGCTTACGCCGTGTTCTTCCAAACGCTCGGGAAAGGTAGTCCAGTTCAGTACGGGGTAATTATAGTTGTCGATGTTCCATAGGTGGGCAACACCTTCGGGTTTGTTGGCCTCACGCACGGTGCCGGTCATCCAGTAATAACGGTTAGGATGGGTACCGGTTATGCTCGAGCAAAAGTTTTGGTCGCACACCGTAAAGGCATCGGCAAGGGAGTAGTAGAACGGAAAATCGGCACGATTGCAATAGCCCATGGTTAGGGGCATATCGGCAAAATTTTTATTGCGTGCTTTTTTTACATCAAGCCATTTATCGTATTTACCATTGTTCATGGCATCGGTTTGGTCGCTCCAGCCGTGCGGCAATGAGCCCATCCAGGCAATTTTGGTATCCTTTACATCTAAATGGAAAGGGCCGTAAGTATCGCCTTTATCGTTGGTTTGCAGCCAGACTTTATTTTTATCGGGAAGGTTGATGGCGCGTGGATCGTTATAACCACGCACACCTTTAAGCGTACCTAACTGGTGATCGAACGATCGGTTTTCCTGCATCAGGAACACAATATGCTCGGCATCATAAAAAGTACTGCCCGGCTCGGGATTAACAGCCAGGGCTTTTTGTATTACGGGTGGCAACATGTTTATTGCCGCGGCGCTGCCGGATAATAAAGCTGCCTTTTTTAAAAAGTCTCTTCTTGAATTCATCTTACAAATTCTGTTTAATTGCTTAATGTTTTTAATTAGGTACGGCAAAGGCTGAGTAAGCCATGCTTCTGTACCATGGAGATTTGAGGATAACCGGCATATCCCGCTGCCATATTTATCCGCGGCGAATATCCTACAAGCAAGTAAATTTTATGTTAGGAAGAAATTAATTATCGTAACATATCAATAATGATACGTAAACATGGGGCAGGAAAAATACTATAGCATTTGCATGCATTGAGCATAAGTTGCACCTATAGGAATGGTGTGCTCATTAATGCTGATCTGTGTTTTATCAAATTTGCTCACCTTATCGCGCGCAACAATAAATGCCCGGTGGGTGCGGATAAACTTTTTGGCAGGCAGCATAAGCTGCATATCTGTAATGGTGATGCGGGTGCTTAGCGAAGTATTACCCTCCAAAAAAATCCGGGCATAGTTGCCCGCGGCCTCTATGAATAGGATCTCATTAAGCTTTACTTTTATTTGCTCATAACCATCTTTAATAAAGATAGACTGCTCAGGCTCGTTATCCTGAAGTTTATTTCGGAGCGTGTACAGGTCATACGTTTTATTGCAGGCTTTCAGAAAACGCGGCAGGGCGAAAGGTTTCAGCAGATAATCTACCGCGTCCAGTTCAAAACTTTGTACCGCGTGTTCAGAATAGGCCGTGGTGAAAACAACCATAGGCGCGTTGCTCATGCTTTTCAATAGATCGAGGCCGCTGATGTCTGGCATTTTAATATCCAGGAAAATCAGGTCGACTTTATTTTTCTGGATATAGCTTAGGGCTTCAAAGGCATTGGTAAAAACCTCTCTTAGCTCGATAAAGGGCACCATAGCAGCATGTGCCCTCACTACATCAAGGGCTATGGGTTCATCATCAATGGCGATGGCTATCATACTTTAAAATTACTGATTAACGGCCAGTTGCATAGTGAGGTGAACAAAAAACTCCCGTGCATTTTCGCGGATCACCAGTTCGTGCCGGTTGGGATATAGCAAATTGAGCCGTTGTTTAACGTTTTCAAGCCCGATGCCGCCCCGCTCCTTTTCCGGATCATTCTCCTGCCTGCTGTGAATGCTGTTATGTACATCAAAATAAAGGGTATCGCCCTCAATTTGCAATGCAACCTCAATGCGCGATGGGTTTTGCAAACTGATGCCATGCTTAAACGCGTTCTCCACAAAAGGGATCAACAACATTGGCGTAATGTTTAACGGCCCCTGGTACTCCTCGATATCGGTTTCAATAGTGATGGATTCTGAGGTGGCGCTACGCAATTTTTGCAACAGGATATAGTTTTTCAGGTATTCAATATCCCGCGCAAGCGTTATGGTATCTTTTATATTTTCCTCCAGCATAAAACGCATCATTTCGCCCAGTTTCTGGATGCCTTCACCTGTTCGCCCGGCCTGTTCCTGCAAGGCGGTGCCGTACAGCGTATTTAAGGCGTTAAATAAAAAGTGAGGGTTGATCTGCGATTTTAAAAAAGTAAGGTTCGCGTCTGATTGGCCGAGCTCGGTCTTCAACATCTTAATTTCTTCCTGATTTTTTCTGTTACGCCGCTTATAAGTGCTGAATGCAATTGGGGTTATCAGCAATAGTTGCGTGAAGAAATTTAACGCTACTAAATTTTGAGTGTTGTCCCCGGTTCCGATATCAATAGTCATTACCGCACCCGCCTTCGGTCTCGGTAATGCGGTATCCGAGCTTTTAAATAGTAAACAAATTAGGTATACTACGAGGCATGATAGTAAGGTAAACAGGAACATCCGCAGCGAATAATAAAACCCGTTCTTGTTTCTCGAATACATGGCGGGCAATAATACATGCACAGCATATAAGTATAAAACAATTGCGACCGGTACGACAATGAGCAGGTAAAACAGGGTTAATAACGGTGTAGAAAGATAAAGCAGCCCCACGGTTATCATGATCCATGATGCGGTAAGCAAAGTGGCTTCACTGTATAAAGCGCCGTCGCTGTTTTGTTGGTTACGGTTGAAATAAATGAATAGCAATTTAAAGGCGAGCAGGGCAGTAAAATAAATATTGATAATACCTACCATGTAGCAAAGCGCCAGGAAAACCAGTAGGAACAACGAACCCTGCAAAGAAACTTTACCGTCCCCCTCAAAAGCCGGTGCAAGGTAAAAGCAAAGCAAAAGATACACCGTAAACACTACAAGGTAGCTGAATAACACGGGCATCAAGGTTTCTGTACTCAATTGATTTTGGTGTGCCAGATCAAATATAGATATGAATACCCCCGCAATTATAAACGCCGTAGCGATCCAAAATTCGATCCGGACGGCATCATTTTTAAATTTTAAGTTGATCTGTTTAAACATGGCTTTGTGATATAAGATTTGTGTTTGCTGCTGCAATGGTACAAAGCCTATTTTTGTTGTGGAAGTAAAATGTGATGAACCGTTAAAAAAAAGTGACGGACCAGCGGTATCAACTTATTTTAAAACGGCGCGGCCTGTAAAAATAAAAAGCCTCACAAACATATGAGGCTTATCAAGCTTTTGGGATCAATATGGGGCGGCAATGCGATGAGCGATCAGACTAACCTAAACAATTTATACACAGATGCTAAAACACCAATACCGCTTTGCCGCCTGTATCAGATTTGTAAGCTAACGCTTCGTTAATCTCTTCCGGTTTAAACGTTTTCCCGATCTTGGTTTTAAAATGAGGCATATGAATAATTTCGCCTATATCTTTTAACGCTTTTTCCAAATTTTCAGGATTTTTAACGGTATCGGTAGTGAGGTTGGAGAACGAGCGGATGCTAATATTCCTGACCGACATGATACTGGTATGAAACGCGAACGGAACGCCATCGCCTATATAACCATACGAATAAATAACCGAGTTTGCCGGGATCAGCGGGAATACCCTTGTGAGGGTCTCGCCACCGGTACCGTCAAATATGGCTGTTGCAGATAGTGTATTTGCAAGCTCTGATAATACTTTATCAAAATCCGGATCGGCCTGTACAACAATATTTTTTGCACCTAAGGCCTCCAGCTCTGTTTTGCCACGTTCGCTTCTTACAATCGAGATTAGCGGAACATTATATGTTAAACAAAGGCCCAACAATGCTATCCCCGTAGCCGAATTACCCGCTGTGCTGATAATTGCCTTATGCCCTTCGGTTGTAGCCTGTTTTAAAAAACCAAAGGGTGTAATTGTATTCACTACAGTGCCCGAATAATCTGCCGGGTCAACATCACCAGGCAGTATAACACAATCTAAATAAGGCAAATGAGCAAATTCGCTCCATGTTCCCGCAGCGCTATCGCTGTAGCTTAACTGGCGATAAAAGGCCACATTTTTCCCAACATATTCGGTGGGTACACCTTCCCCCGTTTGAGTAACCTCACCTACGCCGGATACGCCCCTTATATCATGTCGGCTCCTAACCATCCAGGGAAGGGGCGCGAAACGCAGAAAAAACTTATCGCCCGAATTGATGGCTGCCGAGTTCATTTTTATGATCAGGTGACCGGGTTCGGCAGTTTCCGGTTTCTCTACATTTTGTACGCTTAAATTATTATCGGTTAATACAACCGCTTTCATTAACTCTTTCATTTTATATTGTTTAAATAATCAACAATACAAATGTCAGTAAGCGCCAAATAGCCAGCCAATAAACTATTGTAATAAATACACTTAAGATATATTAAGGGTTGAGGCGCTTATGCGCGAGGTCTTTCCTTATTTTGCTTAAAAATTCGGAGGTAATGCCAAGGTATGAAGCGATCTGGGTATTGGGTAAACGGTTGGCAAGTGCCGGAAATTGTGTAATGAAATTCACATAACGCTCTTCGGCCCCGGCACTGATATTTTGCAGTACACGATTTTGCAGTGCTATATATTTACGCTCGATAACAATACGAAACGTGCTGTTCAATTTAGGGTAATTAGCATAAAGGTAAATTAAGTCGGGACGGCTGATCTGTAATATGGTTGATGGTTCAATGGCTTCAATATAAACAACTCCCGGCTGCTCCGAATAAAAGCTTGACAGATCGGTTAGCCACTCGTTTTCAACAGCAAACTCAAGGTTGTGCTCTTTGCCGTTCTGATCCACACCATACATTTTAAAGCAACCCGAAACTATAAATGTAAAATGTTTACATATATCGCCATGTTGAAGAATGAAACCGCGTCTTTTTATCTTACGTTCGTTAAACAGCAAACACAGATCGGCTATCTCCTTTTCATTTAAGGGGAACGCGGCACTGATATGGGCTAATAATTGCTCTTTATTTTTCATTATTTGTTAAATGCCAATTGGGTTTAGCTGCCTATAAACTGATGTAAAAATAAAAGTAAATCTGTTTGAAGGTTTACTGTGGATGATATTTGAGATTGTTAGCTACCTTTCAATTTTATCAATTAACTTGTTTTCGATGAACTGCGGTAACCTAAGTGATTAGCATGCGCTGCAATCCGGTAGCCGCACAATTAACAATCAGCTTGTAACAATGGGGGAAATTCATAATCAAACGCAAAATATTAAAAAAGCTGAACCCGAAAACTCATAAATGAAAACTAACTTCCTGCAAAAAATATTAAACACTTCTTTAGCAAAGATCATACTTGGCCTTATAACCTGCCTTGCAACCGTTAGGCTCGGACAGTTTATTATACAAAACCTGTTATTTACAAACGCAAGCAAAGATTTAAAGGCATTGATAAGCGGGTTGTTTGTATCTGCACTCGCAATAATTACTTACCAATATCTGTATAAGTTTTACGAAAAACGAGAAATTACGGAGTTATCCAAGAAAGGTATTGTTAAAAATATTGCCATTGGTGCCGGTTTGGGTGCAATTTTACAATCATTAACCATTTTAACGATATTTTTAAGTGGTGGGTATAAAGTAGTATCGATCAACCCAATCCAATTTGTAATGCCGCCATTAATCATGGCATTTACTTCGGCTATTATTGAAGAAATATTATTGCGGGGAATAATCTTCAGAATTACAGAAGAAAAGCTGGGAACTTATGCAGCTATGGCAATCTCGGCCGCTTTATTTGGAGCCATGCACCTTGCTAACCCTCATAGTTCTGTTATAGCGGGGATTGGGCTTGCTATACAGGCGGGGCTATTACTCGCTGCGGCTTATATTTATACAAGAAATTTGTGGTTCCCAATTGCCATTCACTTTGCCTGGAATTTTACACAGTCTGCCATTTTTGGAGCCAACGTATCAGGAAACTCCATTTCAAAAACGTTAATAACCTCTAAAATTACAGGACCAGAATGGCTTACCGGTGGGTTATTTGGACCGGAAGGGTCAATTCAGGCAACCTTGTTTTGTTTTGTGGCAACCATTGTGCTTTTAATTTTGAGCCACAAACAAGGAAAGGTTATTCCGCCTCGCAGGCGGAAGAGAGATGAACCATTAACTGCAACCCCTGACGAAACAGGGCAAGTAATAGGTGCTGAACTAAATCAATAACCGCTAAGCTCAAAAAAATTTCACATAAAAAAGCCCCACATCGCTGTGAGGCTTTCTGCTCCTGAGGCTGGGCTCGAACCAGCGACCCTCTGATTAACAGTCAGATGCTCTAACCGGCTGAGCTACTCAGGAGTGTTTGTCCGGTTTGGAGTGGCGCAAAAGTATAATTTCTGTTGATATTTCACAATTTTTTATTCAACAGGAAATAAACAATTCCAATTATTTGACTAAATCGCAGGCTCCAACCATAAAAGCCCCGATGATAAGAGAAACCATCGCTACTGCCAACAGTATAGCGCGATAAGCGATCACACTATCCCATCGCAACTGCAATAACCTGATCCCCGAAGGCATTTGTTTTGCAACAACCCCGGCCGACATTTGCTGATTGATAGGTTTGGCCACTTTTAAATAGATAAACAGGTGCAGAATGAGCGCGAGAAATGCCGCACCCGAATACATAACCAACGAGGTATTATAATTAAGTACCGATAGCAGCAGGGTACTTATAATACCCGAAACGCCTACCAAAGGCATCCTTTTATCGGCAACTAAGTGTGTATGCCCCATCATATCCGCAAGGGACTGGTCACTGCTTAAGGCAGCAGCTTTTTTTACAACTATTGCGTGAAAAACATCAGTTCCATAAACTACACCGGTAGTTAAAATGGCTACTGCTAATAATATTTGACTAACCAAAATGCTCATTTCTTTTATCCTTTAACTGAGTGATCATATGTATGAAATAACAGGAAGCTATTCACTATCATGACAACAGCTGTTACCCCATGAATTAAAAGATGTTCAATATCGCCGGCCCCATTGGTGGTTAGTATGATCAGAAAGTCTACCGAGGGAACAACTATGGTAGTTGTAAACACCCAGGCGGTTGCTTTTCGCATCCGCATTGCCAGTAACGGCAATAAAACAATGCCCGAAAAAATATCACGGATACCCTTGATCCTGCCGTAAACGGCATCGTGAACGTTGTTAAAGGATATGCCGAACCCGGTTGCGCCAATTTCGGGCTTTACAATGAAGCGTGCACCGATAAAAATTATTCCGAGCGCTAATAAGAGGGTGATCCAGTATGAAACCGAACGTATTCCCCAGTTTTGTTGTTTGATCTGTGTTTCCATTATTGATATAATTAATGGTACAAATCTCCCTAACCGGGGGCCTTTTTTCGTTCACCTCGGTTAATTAATGAAAGCGGTTGCTTATTTCGGTTCGACCAATCTTTTCCTGATCCTTGATAACGACTGGGGCTTGATGCCTACATATGAGGCTATGTAATACTGCGGAATCCTCTGCGCCAGATCTGGGTAACAGCGTAAAAACTCCTGATACCTATCGGCCGGCGAATCTTTGTAAAAAGATTTTAACTGTTGTATGCTATTTAAAAATACATGTTCGATGCCCAACCGGCCAAGCCTTTCGCCCTCTTTAACATCCGAATACATCCTCTGCATATCCGCATAGTTTATTACCTGCAAAACGGTATCCTCAATAGCTTGGATACTGGTATTAGAGGGCACACGTGGAAGAAAACTCTGGTAGTTAGATACAAATTCGCCCTCTTTATTAAAGTATAGGGTTTTTTGGTTGCCATCATCGTTCATATAATAACGCACCAGCCCCTCCTCAATAAACCCTACATACCGGCATAGCTGCCCTTCTTCAAGAAAATATTCGCCCGCTTTTAAGTTAAGAGGTTTAAATAAATTAGTCAAGATCGCTTCTTCATCCGCGCTGATTGTGATCAGCTTTTTTATGGTGGTTATAAGTAAGCTCATGGGGGATGGTTAATTGTTTAATGTAAACTCAATCATAATTACGCTATCAAACCTGTTATATCAAAACCTCACTACCTTTTTCTCAGCAAATTTTTCTTGATACGGCTTAAAGTTTCGGGTGCTATACCCAGGTAAGAGGCTATGAGGTTTTGCGGTACGCGCTTAATAAGTTGTGGGTTTGATTCTGCGAGCTTTACATATTTTTCTTCGGCTGTGTAGGTGATAGACCCCATCAACCGTCGTTCTTTTGTAATAAGGCTATTTTGATACAAAATGCGGAAATAACGATCCATAACTGGCACATCAAGTGTTAATGCTTCGTAATCGGGCCGGGATATCAAAAGCAAATCGGAGCTTTCAATAGCATCGATATTAAACACTGCTTTTTCGCCCGATAAAAAGCTGTTAAAATCAGATATCCACCAGCCTTCCCAACCAAAAACGCTCATGTGCTCATCTCCCTTATCATCAACATTATATGTGCGAAGTAAACCTTTGGCAACAAACGCAAGATTTTTGCATATATCTCCCTCTTGCAGCAGATATTGTTTTTTCCTCAATTTTTTCGCCACAAAGTAGGTGCTAATCTTCTCCCTGTCTTGTTTAGTGAGAGCAACTTTTTCTTCGATATGGCTAAAAAGCACACTGATCATGCGATAAAATTATATTTAAAAGCGAACAAAAATACACACTAAAACACTGATTGTCTACAAATTAAACACCAACCACTTGATCCAAATCAACCCAATTTATTGATTCAGGTCATCGGTTAAATAAGTATCCTCCTACATCTTTGTATTAAAATCTAACATACCAAAATGTAAGATTAAACAATAATAAAATAGTATGAACAAAATAGCATTAGTAGTTGGAGCAAGCGGTATTACCGGCGGTAATTTGGCCGAAAGGCTTATTGCCGAAGGTTGGGAAACTTATGGATTATCACGTAATCCCAACACCGAAATCAGCGGCTTGAAACCAATAACAGCCGACCTATTAAACAAGGACAACCTTAAACAAGCCCTGGCAGAGATCAGGCCGACACATGTTTACATCACCACCTGGATGCGTAACGATACGGAAGCTGAAAATATAAGGGTAAATAGCTTAATGGTACGCAACCTGCTGGATGTGCTGTCATTAAATAAATCTACACAACATGTTGCCCTGGTTACAGGCTTAAAACACTACCTCGGCCCGTTTGAGGCTTACGCTAAGGATGGCTTTTTACCCGAAACTCCTTTGCGCGAAGAGCACCCCCGGCTAAATATTGAGAATTTTTATTATGCCCAGGAAGATGAGATTTATGTCGCAGCAGCCCGCGATGGCTTTACCTGGAGCATTCACAGGCCGCATACCGTTATTGGCAAGGCTATTGGCAACGCCATGAACATGGGCAGTACATTAGCTGCTTATGCCACAATTTGCAAGGAGAGCGGCAGGCCCTTTGTATGGCCCGGATCCGAGGCACAATGGAATGGGCTATCTGATGTGACAGACGCGAGGGTACTTGCAGCCCATCTTATTTGGGCATCTACCACCGATGCCGCCCGCAACCAGGCTTTCAATGTAGTCAACGGCGATGTATTCCGTTGGAAAAGATTATGGAACCGATTAGCAGCATATTTTGGTGTAGAACCCATAGGTTTTAGCGGTTCGATCCAATCGCTGGAGAAAGAGATTAGCAACGATAATGATACATGGCATGAAATTGCTCAAAAATACAATTTAAAAGAAAGTAACCTTGGCCGATTGGCTTCAGCCTGGCACACCGATCTTGATCTGGGACGCCCAATAGAGGTAATGACCGATATGTCAAAAAGCCGCAAGCTTGGCTTTACCGTTTTTCAGGATACAGAACAAACATTTTACGATTTGTTTGATCAGTTGCGGGCGGAACGTTTGATTCCATAACAACCGGCTCACTTTTCCAAAATCCATGACATAAAAAAAGCCTCACATTTCTGTGAGGCTTTCTGCTCCTGAGGCTGGGTTCGAACCAGCGCCCCTCCCGACATCGTCGGGATGCTCTAATCGACCAAGCATTCGAAAATCGATGACATAAAAAAAAACCTCACATTGCTGTGAGGCTTTCCGCTCCTGAGGCTGGGCTCGAACCAGCGACCCTCTGATTAACAGTCAGATGCTCTAACCGGCTGAGCTACTCAGGAGTGTTGTCCGGTTTGGAGTGTGCAAAAGTATAATTTTCGTGAATATTTCACAATTTTTATTTGAAAAAAAATCAAATATTTTCAAATCGTGCGTTTACCCCTTAATTCAGTGCTATTTACATTTTTTTACCCTATAAATATTTCTTTCAATACGGCGCATCGAAGTTACAGACCAACATCTAACCCACCCTTTTCTTAAAAATCTGCCCAAATAAAAGCTATTAGCATCAAAAATTGAAGGTACAATTGGTAGCTTATGACCATTTATCCCTTAATTTTCGCAATATTTGCGCCGGAAAAAATATAAATATCTTTACATGAGTTTGTTAGTTATTGGCACTGTGGCGTTTGATGCCATCGAAACCCCTTTTGGTAAAACCGATAAAATAGTAGGCGGCTCGGCAACCTTCGCAAGTTTGGGTGCTTCTTACTTTTATGATAAAATAAAAATTGTTGCTGTTGTTGGCGATGATTTCCCTCAGCACGAAATTGAAGACCTACAAAAACACAAGGTCAACACCGAAGGCCTGCAAATAAAACAAGGTGAAAAATCATTTTTCTGGAGCGGTCGCTACCATAATGATATGAATAGCCGTGATACGCTGGTAACAGAGCTTAACGTACTGGAGGCCTTCGACCCGATCATCCCGGAAAGCTACCAAGATTGCGAATACCTTATGCTGGGCAACTTATCGCCTCAGGTACAGCAAACTGTTATTGCAAGGCTTAAAAACCGCCCTAAGCTTATTGTGATGGACACTATGAACTTTTGGATGGACATTGCCCTTGATGAGCTTTTAAAAACCATCCAACTGGTAGATGTTTTGACCATTAATGATGCCGAAGCACGTCAATTATCAGGCGAGTTCTCATTGGTTAAGGCTGCCCGCAAGATCTTAACCATGGGCCCTAAATACCTCATCATTAAAAAAGGTGAGCACGGTGCATTATTATTCCACGAGGATAAAATTTTCAGTGCCCCTGCCCTTCCACTTGCCGAAGTGTTTGACCCAACCGGTGCGGGCGATACTTTCGCCGGCGGCTTTATTGGCTACATGGCCAAAGTTGGTACGGTTAACTTTAACAATATGAAAAATGCTATCATATTCGGTTCGGCATTGGCTTCATACTGTGTGGAGAAATTTGGATCGGAAAGGTTGCGTAACCTGAGCGAAGAAGAAATTACCGGTAGGATCCAGGAGTTTGTGAACCTGGCTACATTTGAGTTGTAAAATCCTCCTAAATCGTCCCTGAAGGGGGACTTTAAAAGATAAAGCCCCGTGTAAATTGATTATGCGGGGCTTATTAGTTTTCCTACTTTTTCAAACTTTTCAAATACGGTTTCGGTGTGCGGGGCGTCGGCTAATTCGGCTGTTAGGTCTTGCCCGGCCCAGTGTTCGTAGTGTTTACCGTTTCGCCATAGGCGGCTTTCGGTAACATCGTAAATATCGCCTTTGTAGGCTACCCAAATCTGTGGTTTGTCCTGCCCGTTGCGCAAGGCCAGTTGCGATCTGGTGTAAACCTGTAACTCGCTCATTTGGTAATCTCCTTCCGCCTAAAATATTCAAAAAAGCCAATATTCATTAATAACAAAGCCATCATATAAAAATGATCTTCAAAAGGGATGGTGCCAACTCTATGTGCAATGTTTTCGGCGTTATTATATGATACTATGGGTATTGAGGTAAGCATTCCGTTTACAATATAAAACGGGATGAGAGCCACCGCGTAAGCTATATAAAACCTGTTCAGCCATTCAACTTTAAACCAATATTGCAGCAGTAAAACCAGCAACAGCAACAAGCCAAATGTTACAGAAGTATATAGCCTATCGTAAAAAAATATCAGCATTAAAACGCTTAGCAAAAGCATCATGCTGCTAATAATGCCAGTAAGCCGGTAAGGCATCATCCACTTTACATAATAGTTTAAACAGGCATAAATAAAAATGCAGGCAAAGGGAACGGTTAAAAAGAACAACATCTCTTCGAGCGGAAGGCCAAAGAGATCAACTCCAATTATATAAGCAGAATTAAATGACCATACCCCTTTCAGCGTAAAAAGCACATCCCAAAACAAAAAAAACAAACCGGTAATGGCCATGCCCGGCCAAATGAATTTCCAGCTTTTATAAAACTGCACCCGCTTATCAAACGAGAGTACTACCGGGAAAAACACGGTACATAAGTTGATAAGCAGGTAACTATATTTCACGAAAGTTCGGTTAAATGTTTGTTCAATACCTGGTTCTGCGCAGCGGTACAGCGCTTGGAGTGTAGCAGAAATTTGATAATGGCAATGGTCAACTCCTTATCGGCTGTGCCATAATTTTTTTTTTCCAACTGTGCGATGATGTCCTCGGCATCAGTAGCCAAATCTTTATTAAAACCAAGAAACGACGGTACATTGTGTTCAATAGAAAAACGCATGAACCTGATCTCCATATTATGCGGGTCGGCAGCTACCGCCTGTTTAAATAACTTCTCAGATCGGTTAAGGTATTTTACTTTCGAATACGGGTTCCAGGCATATTTAGCTTTAAGTGCCAATAAAGCCGCGATAAAACCATTGGTAATGCCATTTTTCTCCTTAAGATTGCTCAGGTTATTATAAAGCGAATCGGTGGTTTTGCCTTTTTCAACGGCTATCACCATTTGTTTGCGCAGCACTTTCAAATCAGGTTGTTGTGCCTTAACCTGTGTACTTAATAATACGGAGGCCGCAATACCGGCAGCCAAAAGTAATTTTCTGAACATTAAATAACGTTTAACTTTTGCTGTAGTACAGCTTTAATATACAAACTCATTTTGCGCGCGTCGGATACTCGGATGCGCTTCTGCAAGATAACATTTGCCGGGGTATAGCTTATTTTTTTAAACAATTGCAGGTAGTACACATAGGCTATGTAAACGCCAAGCCGGGTACCTTTTGGCAGGCGTTTTATACCTTCAAAAGCATCATCAAAATCGGCTTTTATTTCTGTTTCGATGGCTTTTTTATCCTGTTCGGTAAAATTGCTGAAGTTTACACCCGGAAAGTAGGTGCGGCCACGTTCGGCATAATCGGCTTTGATATCACGCAAAAAATTGATCTTTTGAAAAGCCGCACCAAGGCTGCGCGCCTGTGGTAGCAGTGATTGATACAAAGCGTCATCACAGGTAAAAATGCGCAGGCACATCAACCCTATCACCTCTGCCGAACCATACACATACGTTTTGTATTCTTGCGTATCATAATCCTTGATATCCAGGTCCATCTCCATAGATGTTAGAAATGCCCGGATCAACTCATGATCGATGTTATATTGGTTAACTACCTGTTGAAACGAATGGATAACCGGGTTGGTACTGATACCCGCTTCAATAGCCCGAAATGTTTCGACACCAAAATCGGCTATTAGTTTTTGCTGATCATAATTATGAAAAGTATCCACAATTTCATCAGCATAACGCACAAAGCCATAAATGGCATAAATAGGATAGCGAAAGCTTTTATCGAAGGTTTTAATACCGAGACTGAACGAGGTGCTGTACTTTTTGGTTATCAGTTTACTGCATTCAAAACAGGCTTCATCGTACAGGTTCGTCATCGGCACTCGCGTGGTCATTTCTCAAAAGTACAAATTCAAAGCGGTATTGTTTTTTAATGTGCCTAAAACAATTTGCTTACCTTGGGCTTCACATTAAACATGAGCAACAAGCACATTATTGTTATCGGTTCGGGCTTCGCGGGCTTATCGGCAGCCTGCGTTTTGGCTAAAGAAGGATATAAGGTTACTATACTCGAAAAAAATGATCAGCCCGGCGGCCGTGCCCGGGTTTGGGAACAGGATGGTTTCAGGTTTGATATGGGGCCAAGCTGGTACTGGATGCCCGATGTTTTTGAAAACTTCTTCGCACTATTCGGCAAAAAACCTTCCGATTATTATCAACTGAAGCGGCTTGATCCGGGTTACAGCATTTATTATGGTAAAGATGATGTGCTTGATGTACCTGCTTATATGGCCGAACTGGAAACGCTATTTGAGCATATAGAACCCGGCAGCAGTAAAGCCCTAAAAGATTTTCTGACCCAGGCCGAATATAAATACAAGGTTGGCATGGGCGAATATGTGTTCCGTCCCTCCCATTCCATTACCGAATTTATTGATCTTAATCTCATTAAAAAAAGCTTAAGCATTCAACTACTTACCGATATGCGCAAACATGTAGGTAAGTATTTTAAAAATCCCAAACTGATCAAGCTGTTGGAATTCCCGGTACTATTTTTAGGCGCTACCCCGCAAAACACCCCGGCCATGTACAGCATGATGAACTATGCCGATCTGGCCCTTGGCACCTGGTACCCCATGGGTGGAATGAACGAGATAGTAAAAGCCATGGTAAACCTGGCTACCGAATTAGGGGTAGAAGTTAAATTGAATACTGAAGTAACTAAAATTGAGGTAAACAACAAACAGGTAGGTAGCATACAAACCAGCAAGGGTGCATTTACTGCCGATGTGGTTATTGCCGGAGCCGATTATGAACATGTTGACCAGCACCTGCTTAATGAACCGCATAGAAACTACACATCAAAGTACTGGAACAACCGCACCATGTCGCCCTCAAGCCTACTGTTTTATATCGGCACCAATAAAAAGGTAGAAGGCATACAGCACCACAATTTATTTTTTGATGAGGATTTTGAACTGCATGCACGTGAGATCTACACTTCACCTCAATGGCCCAGCAACCCGTTATTTTATGTTTGCTGTAGTTCGAAAACGGATCCTTCGGTAGCGCCGGAAGATGGTGAAAACCTCTTTTTCCTGATGCCGATAGCGCCCGGGTTGACCGATGACGAAAGTACGCGCGAAAAATATTTTGATTTGATGATGGATAGGTTTGCCAAAATTACCGGACAGGACATTCGCGATTCAATAGTAGTAAAACGTAGTTACGCGCTTAATGATTTTAAGGCCGATTATCATTCGTTTAAAGGCAACGCCTACGGTTTAGCAAATACCCTCTCTCAAACCGCTTTTTTTAAACCTGCTATGCGGGCTAAGCACATAAATAATCTACTGTATACCGGTCAGCTTACCGTGCCGGGGCCGGGTGTACCACCTGCAATTATTTCGGGGCAAGTGGCCGCCGGGGAGGCTATAAAAATGCTGAATAAACGACTTTAAGCCTCTAAAATAATCAATGTCATAAACATGACGTAAACAAGTCGGCAAGTTTTATCTTTATGGAGCTTTACTTTTGTTGAGCAAAATTATAAAACTATGAAAACCTATAACCCCGGAAAAAAAATCAAGGAACTCCGTACCCGCAAAGGCTTAAGCCAGGAAGAATTAGCCGACCAAGCTCAACTAAGTTTACGAACCGTACAACGAATAGAAAACGACGAAACCGAAGCGAGGGGCGATACGCTTAAACGACTCGCGGCCGCGCTTAGCGTTGATACCGAATTTTTAACAGAAACGCCCGATGAATTAATCGAATCGATGCCTGATGATAGCCGTCGCTTTCTTACAACCATTAACTTATCTGCTTTAAGTTTCATCATATTTCCGCTGCTGGTGTGGTAATACCATTAGCTTTATGGCTATCAAACAGGAAAACCTTAAAGGAAATAGACAAACCTTGCAAACGGATCATTAACTTTCAAATTTCGTGGTGCCTGTCGTTTGTAGTTTTTGTGGTGGTGCTTCTGAATAGTGAAATGCTCCACCTCCCTCATTTCATTCTCAATTTAGGTATGGCTGAATGGATATTGCTAAGCATTCCGCTGTTTTACGGTGCAAATATCATGTATATCATTTTCAACAGCATATTAGTGTACAATACCAGGAGGATATTTTATCAGCCGGCTGTGCGGTTTTTAAGATAATCAGAAAATTACGCCAACAAAAAAACCCGCCTAAAAAGCGGGTTTTCCATTTTTATAAAGGTATATGATGGAGTTTAATTATTCGTTCTCTGCGTAAATAGGTTTGGCGACACCGTTATCGTAAGCTTTCAAATTTTTCTTAAGCAGTTTGCGTGCTACGTGGATACGGGTTTTTACAGTACCGATAGGGATATCCAGGTGATCGGCAATTTCGTGGTATTTATGGCCTTCAAAATACATGGTGAAGGGTACATAATAATCTTCAGGCAACCTGTCCAAAGCTTTTTTAATATCATCCATTACAAATTTGGCTTCACCCTGGTTTTTGGTCGAACTAAATACCAGGTTTGGTGATGAGATCTCATCACTTTTGGTAACGAAGGTGCTCATTTTAACAAAACGGCGATAGTTGTTGATGAATGTGTTTTTCATGATGGTATATAACCATCCTTTTAAATTGGTGCCTTCCTTAAACTTGTTATAGTAAGTTATGGCCTTCAACATTGTATCCTGGACAAGGTCGTTAGCATCGTCTGCGTCGTGCGTAAAGTGTAAAGCGTATGATCTTAATGAAGTCGCCTGACGTAGTACAAGGGTGTTAAACTCAATCTTTGTCATTTTGTTAAAGTTTTGTGTTAACAGTTAGACAAGCATAATGCCATTTAACCAAAGTGTGTGGTAAAAACTCCACACTGCGCTTAGGCATTAAAGTTTAACAGGCAAATATATTTTACAATCCAATTACAATAACCATACTGAAAAACAGAAAGTTACAGATTACAAAGGCAGAAAAACAAACTTTTAAACTGCCTATTTGTAACATGAATGTTATTTAGAATAAATTTCATTTAAAGCCAATTTCCACTTTAAATAAAAGTTTTTAACTAATAATATTCACCTCGCGTTGTAGGGTAACGCCAAATATAGTGTACACACTGTCTATGATTTGCGACGAAAAATCATACACTTCCTGTCCGGTGGCCTCTCCATGGTTCACTAATACCAGTGCCTGGTTCTTCCATGTTCCGGTATGGCCAACGATTTTTCCCTTCCATCCACACTGCTCAATGAGCCAACCGGCGGCAAGTTTTACACCGCCATCGGCAGCGGGATAATTCACAATCTCCGGAAATTTGGCCTGTACCACAGCAAATTCATCAGCGCTGATCACAGGGTTTTTAAAAAAGCTGCCGGCATTGCCAATGGTTGAAGGATCTGGCAGTTTAGATACCCGGATATGCGCCACAACTTGCGATACATCTTTTATAGTAGGGTTTGAGATCCCCCTGTTTTGTAACTCCTGCTCAATAGCCCCATACCGGGTATTGATATTTGCATTAAGCGATAATTGAAACTTAACCGATACTATAATATACTGTCCTTTCAGTTCGGCTTTAAAAATACTTTCGCGGTAGCCAAATTTGCAATCATCTTTACTAAACTCCCTAAAAGTACCGGTTGCTATTTCGAAAGCGCGGCAGCTATGAAAAACATCTTTCAGCTCAACCCCATAAGCACCTATATTTTGAATAGGCGACGCCCCTACCGAACCAGGGATCAAACTCAAGTTCTCTACCCCGGCATAACTACGGGCTACGCAGTAGTTCACCAGATCGTTCCATACCTCGCCTCCACCTGCTTCTACATATACATCATCATGGCTAATGCGGTGCTCAATCCCACGAATATTCATCCGTACAACGAGGCCATCAAAATCGTTAACCATTAGCATATTGCTGCCGCCACCCAAAACCAATAAAGGGAACTCCTTCCATTGCGGATCGGCAAACAGTTCTTTCAGTTCTTCTTCGCGGGCTATCTCAATAAAATAGCGGGCATTTACGTCGATACCAAAAGTGTTAAAGTTTTTGAGGGATACGTTTTGTTGGATTTGAAGCATGGGTTTGGATTTCGGATGTTCGTTGCAAAAGTAACCAAAAGTCTGAACCGTTGATTGAGGGTGATTACGTTGATTTCGCTGATTTTTCTGAACAGTGATTTGGGGGATTTTTCTTTTATGATGTTGTCTGAACTCGAATTTATAGAATTAAGGAATTAACAAAATGCTAAGAAGCTGCCCAAAACATATAAAAGTCGTCATTGCGAGGTACGAAGCAATCCCCAAGAGGCAGAGGGACTAAGCAAATTCGCTCTGTACAGTCGGGGATTGCTTCGTACCTCGCAATGACGCTCCTGGAAGTTTACAGTAGTTCACTCCCCTCCCCCGTTAAAAAATGTTAAATATTTTCTCAACCTATTGCAAATACGAAATCCATCGTAGATATTTGTACGAAGAAATTCGTAATAGAGGTACAGATGGAAATTAAACCAACAGAAAGCGAACTTGAAATTTTACAGGTGATTTGGAAAAAGGGCCAATGCACCGTACGTGAAGTTCATGAGGAGCTTGCTAAAAACAAGGATGCCGGCTACACCACTACTTTAAAATTGATGCAGATAATGCACGATAAAGGAATGGTTGAGCGCGACACCACTTCAAAAACACATTTATACAAGGCATTATTCACAATGGAGCAGGCGCAAAGCAACGCTTTGGATAAAATCTTGTCTACTGTATTTAAAGGCTCCACTTCCGATCTGGTGATCCAGGCGCTTGGCCAGCACCGGGCATCCCGAGACGAGATAGATGCTATTAAAAACTTTTTGAATCAATTTGATCAGGAAAAAAAATAAACGTGATGGAAAATTTATTCTATAATATAAGCCAGGTGTTGGGTATCACCGTTCTGCAATCGTTATGGCAGGGTTTGCTGGTATGGTTTGCCTTAAGGTTAGTGTTTATTTGCGCGCCGCGTTTATCGGCAATTAAAAAGCACAACTGGGCCATGGCGGCCATGCTGGTTATCAGCGCCTGGTTTATATACACGTTTATCCATCAGTTCGGGCTGCATGAGTGGGTTAATTATACATCTGCCAATGCGCCATCTTTATTACCACGTTTCTACCTGCCGCTACGCGAAGTAGCCGCCCGCCCGCAAAACAATTATTACGAATATGTTATAAAAGGTTACCTGCCTTATATAACAGCCCTTTACCTTGCGGGGCTTGTGTTTAACCTGCTTAAAGTAAGCTTAAGCTGGCAGCGCATCAGCCTGATAAAACGTACCATGGTACCTGCCGACAGGCTGCAAACCTATGCCGACGAGCTTTGCCAAAAGTTAGGTATTACAAAAAATGTGTGGGTAAACTTTAGCCGTATGGTTGATGCCCCTTGCATGATAGGCTTTTTAAGTCCGGTTATTTTATTGCCGATAACCCTTACTACTTATTTATCGGCAACCGAAGTTGAGGCTATTTTACTGCACGAACTATCGCACATTAAACGCAATGATTACCTGCTCAATTTATTGCAGCAATTTATTTCCATACTGCTATTCTTTAATCCCTTTGCCCAATTAATTAACAGAGTTATTAACCAGGAGCGCGAAAACAGTTGCGACGATCTGGTTGTGCAAACTACGCAACAACCGCTAATTTATGCGCACGCCCTCCTTAAGCTGGAACAAACCAGGCAACAGCATTTACAGCTGGCCCTGGCTGCAAACGGCAAAAAATATCATTTATTAAACAGAATTGAACGCATCATGAAAACAAAGAAACCTATAGGCAATGTACGCCACCTGCTTGTGGCGCTTGCTATAACCGCTGCGGGCGTTAGCAGTGTGGCCTGGCTTAACCCTACTATTAAAGATGGCAAGCTGACCGTTAAAAAAGTTACCGCTCCGGTTGCCCTGCATAACTTATTTGTAGAGGATACTACACGTAAAGTTGCTGCCAAAAACAAAAAGGTTGTAGCTAAAAACAAAGCCAACGTAGTTAAAAACAAACAGCGCCACAATGATTTTGATTATAGCGGTCTTAACGATGCCGAATTGGATAAGCTATCTGCCGAGGTTAGCAAACAAGGCGAACTAATTGGTAAATACTACGCCAGCGAAGATTTCAAAAAGCAAACCGCGCTAATGGAAGCCAAAGGTAAAGCCTTGCAAGCTTATTACAACACCGACGGGATGGAGAAAATGAAACGCGAGATGGAAAAAGCCGGCGAAGATTTCCAAAAGGAATATGGCGATAACTCCGAAGCACAAAAAATGGGCAACCAGATGGGTGAAATGGGGAGCAAAATTGGCGAGTATTACAACAGCCCAGAGTTTAAAAAAATGAACGAAGAGCTGGAGAAAAAGTACGGCATTCCGCATAACCGTGGCTATCATGGCTATAATGACGATAAAGATCCCAACTACAAAAAATACCAAGACGAACTGCAAAGCAAGATCCCGGCCGATGTAAAAGACCAAACCGAGCAGCTGAAAAAGATGGGCGAAAAAATGAGTGCCCGTTACCAATCGGCAGATTTTATTGCTAAACGCGATAAGTTGAAAGCTATGGGCGATAGCATGCGTGTTGCCTATAATAACCCGGATATGAAAAACATCCAACGCGATATGCAGAAATTGGGCGAGCAGATGCGCGCTTATCAAAACAACCCGGATATTAAAGCAGCCCAGGAACGCCTGAAACAAGCCAGCAAAAAACTGCAGGACTATATGAAAACCCCTGCCTTTAAACAAAAAATGAAAGACTATCGCGACAAAATGGATGTGTACCTGGACGATAAGGATAACCAGAAAGATTACATCCCTCAAAAGTTCGACGAAAACTAACGGCTAATTATTTTAGCAATTAGTATTAAAAATTATTTTTTAAAGAACCTTAATTTGTAATTTAGTGTCCTCAATAAAATGAGGACATTTTTTTATGCTTCAAAAGCTCACCATTAATAATTACGCGCTTATTGATAACCTGGAGATTGGTTTTGATAGCGGCCTGAACATATTAACCGGCGAAACCGGCGCGGGTAAATCGATCATACTGGGTGCACTCTCGCTCATTTTAGGGCAGCGGGCCGAAAGCAAGTATTTTTTTAACCAGCAAAAAAAATGCGTTATCGAAGGCGTTTTCAAGATCAGCGGCTTTCACCTGGCCGATTTTTTTGAGGAGAACGACCTGGATTACGAAACTGAAACGGTACTCCGCCGCGAAATTTCGGCCGATGGAAAATCGCGCGCTTTTGTGAACGACACCCCGGTTAACCTCACCGCTTTGAAGCAGCTGGGCGAAAAGCTCATTGACATCCACTCGCAGCATGCTACGTTAGAGATCAACGATCCGGAATTTCAATTATTGATAGTTGATTCGGTGGCACGCCATGCTGATCTTTTGTTTGATTATCAAACTAAATTCAAAGCCTACAAAAAATCATTAAGCAAGCTTAACCAGCTCATTGTCGAGAGCGACAAAGCCAAAGCCGATCTTGATTATTTTCAGTTTCAGTTTGATGAATTGGAAAAAGGCGTTTTAGTAGCCGATGAACAGGAAGCTTTAGAACTGGAGCTGAATACCCTGAACAATGCCGAAGAAATTAAACGCAACCTGTTAAACGCTAATTATCTTTTACAGGATGGCGAGGCGGCGGCGTTGATCCAGCTAAAAGAAGCCGGCCAGGCTTTAGGTTCAATAGAAAGATATAACCCGGCAGTGGCCGAGCTTCATCAGCGCATAAACAGCGTTATCATCGAACTAAAAGATGTTGCAGCCGAGATTGAAGGTATTGAAGAGCATACATTTATTGACGAGGCCCGTGCCGAAGAAGTGAATACCCGCCTCAGCATGATCTATAACCTGCAAAAAAAACACAGGGTAAATACCAATGCCGAGTTGTTGCAGATCCAGGAAGATCTGTCGGAAAAAATTCAGCAGGCTTTATTTAGTGATGAGGCTATTGAAAAACTGCAAAAACAAATAGCCGCCGATAAGGCGGAGTTGGAGAAACTCGCTGCGCAATTATCTGTCAATCGAAAAAAAGCAATTCCTGATATTGAGAAACAAGTGTTGGAGACGCTGGCGGAAATGGGAATGGGAAATTCGACCTTAAAGATTGAACAAAACCCGACGCCCCCCCCGCCCCTTAAAGGGGGTGCTACTGAGCAAACTTCTTTGCTTACGGCTACTGGTATTGACAATATTAAATTTTTATTTTCGGCCAATAAGGGGCATGCTTTGGCCGAGATGAGTAAGGTGGCTTCGGGTGGTGAGCTTTCGCGGTTGATGCTGAGCATTAAATCCATAGTGGCGCAGTACACAGCTTTGCCTACTATTATTTTTGATGAGATCGATACAGGCGTATCTGGCGAGGTGGCCAACAAGGTTGGTATCATCATGGAGCGCTTGGCTAAAAACCTGCAGGTAATTACCATCACCCACCTGCCGCAAATTGCCAGCAAAGGCCAAAGCCATTATTTTGTTTATAAAGATGACAGCGAGGCGGCTACTTTTACGCGTATTAAACAATTAAATAAAGACGAACGTGTGTTGGAGATAGCTAAAATGTTGAGTGGTGATAAGCCGGGCGAAAGTGCTTTACAGAACGCGAGGGAACTGCTAAGCATTTAGCTAATTAACATACAACCTAAATCTAAAAATGAGGTTATTTTTTTGCCTGATGTTTGTACTATCAACCTTGAACCTGTTTGCACAACAAACTAAAAAAGATTCAATTGTTAGGCGCGATACCATTAATATACGTGGTTATATTTATGATGAAACAGGACGGCCTGTAAAAGACATCAGGCTGTATTCATCGCAAAAATATATAGATTTCGAAGGCACTAATATCGTAACCCAAACTGACACATCCGGACATTTCATACTTGAAGGTGCGAAATTCAATGATACACTAAGTGTTGAAGAAAATATATTGTATGCTCCCAGGCCCGTTTATAATAAAGGTAGCCGTTTCTTAATTATTTATCTGCCGTTTGCCGCGCCGAAAGATATTAACGAAAAGGGACAAATGATTATAAGTGCAAAACGCACGCACGCTAAAATCGTCCCCTCCTTTACTCGTAAAATCAGTGATGATGCCTATGACCCATTTATCGGCATACACTCGGCTGCCTATTACAAAGGCGGTAACGAACGCTTTATCAAATTAGTAAATCAACAAGTACACTATCCCGCTAAAGCCGTTGAAAATAATATTGAAGGTATTGTACAAATTGCCTTTAAAGTAGAAAAAGATGGTAAACCTACAGGATTTAAAGTTTTGAAAGGCATAGGTTACGGTTGCGAGGAAGAGGTTATAAATACTATAAAAAATTTAGGAGGATGGGTGCCAGGTATTGAAAATGGGAGACCTCTGGTAACGACCCAAACTGTTTCGGTTGAATATAAACTAACTGATAAATAAAATTATAACTTTGCTGCAATTATAAAAACTTAACAAATGGCTTATAATTTATTAAAAGGTAAAAAAGGCATCATTTTCGGTGCACTAAATGAGCAATCAATAGCCTGGAAGGTAGCACAACGTGCCGTACAGGAAGGTGCTGAAATTGTATTATCAAACGCCCCTATCGCTTTACGCATGGGCGAACTCAATAAACTGGCCGAAGAATGTAACGCGCCGGTTATTGGTGCCGATGTTACCAATGGCGATGACATTAACAACCTGTTCACCAAAACGCTTGAGCATTTTGGCGGTAAAGTTGATTTCATCCTGCACTCGATAGGCATGAGCGTTAACGTACGCAAAAACATCCCTTACTTCGAAAACAACTACGATTTTACCCACAAAGGTTTCGATATATCTGCATTAAGCCTTCACCGTATTTTACAGGCGGCCATGAAACACGATGCCATTAACGAATGGGGGTCGGTAGTAGCTTTAAGCTATATCGCTGCTCAGCGTTACTTCCCTGGCTACAATGATATGGCCGATAACAAAGCCGTTTTAGAAAGCATTGCCCGTAACTTTGGTTACGAATATGGCATGGCTAAAAAAGTACGTGTTAATACTATCTCTCAATCACCAACCCGCACTACTGCAGGTTCGGGTGTGAAAGGCTTTGATGGCTTTATTGAGTTTGCTGAAAAAATGAGTCCGCTGGGTAATGCTGATGCTGATCAGTGTGCTGATTACTGCGTAAGCTTATTTAGCGACCTGACCAAAATGGTTACCATGCAAAACCTGTTTCATGATGGTGGCTTCTCATTTACCGGCGTTACACAGGCGGTTATTGATCAGATGGCTAAGTAATCATCTTAATATATCTTTAAACAAAAAAGGAGTTTTGCCTACGCAAAACTCCTTTTTTGTTTGGGTTAGATTGGATTATGGTACCAGTACGATTTTGATATTCAAAGGGGGCGGGATGTTAGCACCGGTAGGTAAACTTCCGTCAGCATTTTGAGCGTCAATATATAGTACACCTGTGTCATAAGCAAATCGGTAAGTAACTCCGCCATAAACATTTGGTAATTGCTCAAGCGTGCCATCGCTATTATCGAGATATACAAGTACCCCACCGTGTTTCTTATAGTACTCTGTTATTTCCGGAACGTTCAAGGTTGTGGTATAGCCATGAATACTTCCTTCACCATTAGCAAGCGTAAATGCCGGTGTAGTATCAAAAATAGTGGTAGCACTTGGAGCGATGTTATTTGTCTCCTTTTTACATGATGTTGCAGCAAGTACTATAGTGCAGCAAATTAAAGTCAAGATTTTTTTCATAAAGTATTGCGTTAGTTATTATAACTGTATGAACAAAGATTTGTTCAAAGGTTTAAACGAATTTTAATTTATTTTATTTCCCGAAGATATTTTACTTGCATTTTGATTAACTAATTATTTAGTTTAAATTTATCATTATGCGTAAATATCTTCTTTTATTGCTGCTGTTATTGCCCGGTATTGGCTTTGCCCAACTTAAAATAACCGGCAAGGTTATCAATATGACGGATACTAAACCCGTACCCAACGCCAGCGTATTTTTAAACAATGCCCAGGTAGGCAATAAAACTGCCGATGATGGTACATTTACCCTAAGTAATGTAAAGCCAGGTAAATACGATTTTATTATCTCGGTAGTAGGATACGAAACCTATACCTATAGTTTGCAGGTAAACGCCAGCAATGTTGATCTGGGTACTATCACCATCATTCCCAAAACATTCCAGCTAAACGAAGTTAAGATCAGGCCCGACCCTAACCGCGAGCGCTACTATACTATTTTCAGGAGGCAGTTTTTAGGAACTTCTGCCAATGCTAACGACTGCAAAATACTAAACTCGGATGTGCTGGATTTTGATTACGACGAAAACACCCATGTTTTAAAAGCAACCTCGCACGATTTTATGGAGATAGAAAACAAAGCGCTCGGCTACCGTATAAAATATAAACTAACCAACTTTAACTATACCAGCAGCATTCAACTGCTTTATTACGAAGGCATCTCCACCTTCGAAGAGATGAATGGCTCCTACAGGCAAAAACGCAAATGGAACAGGCTACGCCAATATGCCTACCTCGGTTCGCCTATGCATTTTTACCGCTCGGCCATTAAAGGTACCCTGGATAGTGAAAATTTTATAGTAAGGCGACTAATCCGCAAACCAAATCCAGCCTATCGTGGCGGACCAAACAATAAATACCTGCAAAGTTTAATAAACACACCGTTACAGCGACCGGAGTTTTTCATGTTTACCGACAAGGAAGGGTTGTACGCCATTGGTTGTACAGATTGCCTCTATGTGATGTACACCAAAAGAGGCCAGAATCCATCAAACGTAATTTTCAAGCCCATAGATATGCCAGATAACGCCACCACCATTATAGCGTTTGATGAACCGCACGCTTTTTTTGATAGCAATGGCATTGTAGCAAATCCACATTCGATAATATACGAGGGTGATTGGGGAGAAAGCCGGGTAGCTGATCTGCTGCCGGTGGATTATGAGCCTGTAAAATAGAAAGGTAGAAGTTAACCAAATAGTCTCCACACGTCATTCCGAGTAAGCAAAAGCCGCGGCATCTGAAGGAAGTATGACATTTTCCTATTTGTCATGCTGAGGTACGAAGCATCTTCTTCGCTCTGTATAGCGGCCATGCTTGTTGAAGAAGATCCTTCGCTATCGCTCAGGATGACAACTTTTTTTTTAACTTATCATGGATAGGTACGAAGCAATCCCCGACTGTACATGGCGGATTTGCATAGCCTCTCTGCCTCTTGGGGATTGCTTCGTACCTCGCAATGACGTGATGAAGAATATCCTTTAGGAAACAAAAACGCCCCATTCCAAAAATTGAAATGGGGCGTTTATACTATAAATCAATATTGATTATTTCTGCTCTTCCTGCTCAGGCTTTTTGTTTTCGCCTTTGCGGTCGGTGATCTTGATCTCTTGTGCTTCTTTATCGAAGTCAACAACCATCACATCACCATCTACCAGTTCACCTTTCAGGATCTCTTCGGCAATTGGGTCTTCCAGGTATTTCTGGATGGCTCGTTTTAACGGACGTGCGCCAAATTGCGAATCGTAACCTTTTTCGGCAATGAACTCTTTAGCTGGTTCGGTAAGCTCAATTTTGAAGCCTAAACCGTTTACACGGCTAAACAAAGCTGCCAGTTCAATATCAATGATCTTGAAGATCTCGTCTTTACCTAAAGAGTTAAACACGATCACATCATCAATACGGTTCAGGAATTCCGGAGCGAAAGCACGCTTCAAAGCGTTCTCGATAACGCCACGTGAATGGGTTTCGGCCTGTAATGTTTTAGCACTGGTGCTGAAACCTACACCCTGACCAAAGTCTTTCAACTGGCGGGCACCGATATTAGATGTCATGATAATGATGGTATTCCTGAAGTCAACTTTACGACCTAATGAATCAGTCAGCTGACCTTCATCCAACACCTGCAACAGGATATTGAACACATCAGGGTGAGCTTTCTCGATCTCATCCAATAACACTACCGCATATGGTTTACGACGAACTTTTTCAGTCAACTGACCGCCTTCTTCGTAACCCACGTAGCCCGGAGGCGCTCCTACTAAACGAGATACCGCGAATTTCTCCATGTACTCGCTCATATCAATCTGGATCAGGGCATCTTCAGTGTCGAACATAAAGCGGGCAAGCTCTTTAGCAAGCTCGGTTTTACCAACACCTGTAGGGCCTAAAAAGATAAATGAACCAATTGGTTTTTTAGGATCTTTCAAACCGGCACGGGTACGTTGAATAGCACGGGTTAGCTTTTTGATCGCATCATCCTGACCAATGATCTTGCTGGCAACAGTATCGCTCATGTGCAACAGTTTTTGGCTGTCGGCCTGGCCTACACGTTGTACAGGGATGCCGGTCATCATTGATACTACTTCGGCAACGTTATCTTCAGTTACAGTGTAACGTTTTGATTTTGTTTCGGCTTCCCAAACTGCTTTAGCCTGGTCAAGCTCAACCAAAAGGTTTTTCTCGGTATCGCGAAGCTGTGCTGCTTCTTCGTATTTCTGACTGCGGACAACCTTGTTTTTCTCGATCTTGATCTGCTCTATCTTCTGCTCAATATCCAAAATGTTTTGAGGCACGTGGATATTGGTTAAGTGAACACGTGAACCTGCTTCGTCTAACGCGTCGATAGCTTTGTCCGGTAAAAACCTGTCGGTAATATAACGGGTGGTTAAGTTAACGCAAGCGTTGATCGCTTCGGGAGTGTAAGTAACACCATGGTGCTCTTCATATTTCTCCTTAATGCGGTTCAAGATCTCAACGGTTTCAGACGGGGTAGCCGGCTCAACCATTACTTTTTGGAAACGACGATCTAAAGCGCCATCTTTCTCGATGTACTGACGGTACTCATCTAAAGTAGTAGCGCCAATGCATTGTATCTCTCCCCTCGCCAAAGCCGGTTTAAACATGTTCGAAGCATCAAGCGAACCTGAAGCACCACCAGCACCTACAATAGTATGGATCTCGTCGATAAATAAAATTACATCAGGTGATTTTTCCAATTCGTTCATTACCGCTTTCATACGCTCTTCAAACTGGCCACGGTATTTTGTACCTGCCACTAATGAGGCTAAATCAAGTGTAACTACACGCTTATTGAACAATACACGTGATACTTTGCGCTGAACAATGCGTAATGCAAGACCCTCGGCAATAGCCGATTTACCTACACCCGGCTCACCTATTAAAATAGGGTTGTTCTTTTTACGGCGCGATAAAATTTGTGATACCCTTTCGATCTCTTTTTCACGACCAACAATCGGGTCAAGCTTGCCATCTTCGGCGGCGCGGGTTAAATCGCGGCCAAAATTATCAAGCACCGGTGTTTTTGATTTAATGTCGGATACTTTTTTAGGCTGGCTGAATGATTCTTCTTCTTTAAAATCGTCATCGCCACCTGTAGGTGAGCCCGGCATTTCGTCAGTAACATCGTTTTTGTGCGATTCAACTTCGCCTTTAAATACCTCGTAGTTTACATTAAACTGTACCAGGATCTGTGAGGCAATGTTGTCTTCATCGCGAAGGATTGACAGTAGCAGGTGCTCTGTACCAATCACATCGCTTTTAAATATTTTGGCTTCCAGATAAGTTATCTTCAATACCTTCTCGGCCTGTTTTGTTAGCGGGATGCTGCCGATATGTACGTTTGTTCCAATAGTTCCCTTTACTGCATCCTCAACGGCGCGGCGAAGTTTTGCGGTATCAACGTTCAATCCCTTCAGCAATTTAATTGCTACACCATCCCCATCGCGGATAAGCCCAAGCAAAAGATGTTCAGTACCTATATAGTCATGCCCAAGACGTAATGCCTCTTCCCTGCTATATTGAATAACATCTTTTACCCTCGGCGAAAATTTAGCTTCCATATATACCTTTCTTATTATTGAACGCCTTTGTTATTATTTAGATTTAAAAACTCAACGTCTGTGTAACTGTCATCAACAATATTGCCAACATTTTGAGCTTTGCAGAAACAGACATTGTTATGATACGCAATGTATCAAAGTTTGGCATCAATCAATAGTTTTTGTCTGAAAAGCACGCTAACAACCTATTTTTTTACAATATACGAACGAAACTTACCTGTTTGATATAAAATTGCTAAAAAAGTTTAAACAATTTTCAGATATTTTATAACATTTCCACCGTTTAAGGCATTTCGTCATAAACATGACAATTAGGCACGGCACCTGTAATAATCGTCATATAACTTATATACGTTTAAATATGCCGGATAGTTGTGTGGTTTTGTTTATTGGCCGTTTAAAGTAAATTAACATTATAACTCAATTCCGGATAAAAAATTACTAACCTTTAAACATTATAATAGTTGCGTTTTTCTGTTACATAGATGATGATTTTCCGAACTAATTTTTACGAATGGTCGGATTACAAAAATTTTGAAACACTGAAAAATAAACCATTAGTATAATTCAAATTATTGTGTAGAGCAAAAAACATAATTTGTGTAAAAAACTTCTCTCCTTGTTCAAACCCCATCTGCAAGTTAGGCTTCAAGGCACCATCCGCTATACCGTCTATTTTATCCATATTTGGTTTTTATTTGCCGCCATCTAAAAAGTAAAGCACCGGGGAAACATGTATAAGTTTATGGGAACAGCCAAGGCTAAAAGAAGCTTGCTTATTGCATTCACTTTTGTGGGCACCTATATTACTTCGTTCATTATACTCCCACTTTCATACTGGAAAGCCTATATACATGCCCCAGCTTTCAGAATAGCTATTGATCTTTTAGTTAATCTTATTTTTTGTTGGATGATTTTGGAGGTTAGCCTGTTTATTGATCGTGCCTTAAACAAAAAAGTATCGTGGGTTTCTCATCCTATAAAGCGGCTACTTACCCAAACTACATTACAGGTATTAGCTGTTTTGTGCATGGTAATTTGCCTTGCAGTTATCTATTCAGTAACCCAAGCTAATATTACACCAGCTCCAAAAGTGGATTTACGCACAGGCTTATATTCTATTATCTCGATTATTTTATGGGCATTAATTGTAAGCGCGTTAAATACCGGCGACTTTTTACTGACAAATTGGAAAGCCTCGGCTACCAAAGCAGCCCAACTTGAAATAAAGGCAGCCCAAAGCAAACAGCTGGCAGCCGAAACAGAGCTACAGGCCCTAAAGCTGCAGCTGGACCCGCATTTTGTTTTTAATAACTTAAGCGTGCTATCCGAGTTAATATTAAAAGATCAGCAATTAGCATATAATTATACCGAAAATTTGGCGCGGGTGTACCGGTACCTGCTAATCAATTCGAAAAAGGAATTGATACCCTTGCACGAAGAGTTGAAATTTTTGGATGCTTACCTTTTTTTGATCAGCAATCGCATGGGTGGCGGCGGTATTTTCCGCATCAACATTGATAAATCAAAGCAGCACCTGCGCCTGCCTCCTGTTACATTGCAATTGCTTATTGAAAACGCCATAAAATACAACCGCACCGAAAAAGAGAACCCTTTGATCATCGATATCTATTTAAACGACGATGACACCCTGGTAGCGTCAAATACGTTATTGCCTCTGGTGGTTCAACCGGTTTCAACCGGCATAGGTTTAGAAAACATTATAGCGCGTTATGCTTTATTGGGCGATGCGAAACCAATTATCGAAAAAACTGATACAACTTTTACCATCAAAGTCCCCTTGATCAAATGAATGGCATCAATAAGATATTAATACTGGAAGATGAACAGCTTAACGCCGAAAAACTACAAAGGCTAATGCTGGAGATAAGGCCGACAATAAAAATACTTGATGTGTTAACCGGCGTTAAAAAAACCATAGACTGGCTTGCCAACAACGAATCACCGGATTTGATAATGATGGATATCAGGCTGGCCGACGGGTTAAGCTTTGAAATTTTTAACCAGGCCGACATACAGTGCCCCGTAATTTTCACAACGGCTTATGATGAATACGCGGTACAGGCTTTTAAATACAACAGCATCGATTACCTGCTTAAACCCGTTGAAAAACACGAATTGGAGTCGGCTCTCTCCAAATTTGAAAACTCCGTAAACAAATCATATCAACAAGCCCATTTAATTGAAGAGCTGGTAAGGCAAATACAGCCAAAAACTTATCGCACGCGTTTTTTTTTACCCTATCGCGATGGATACAGAAAAATAAACGTTGAAGACATTGCCTTTTTCAATTCGCATTTAAACATAACCTATGCTAACCTGTTTAACGGCGAACAAATCATAGTGCCACAAACGTTGGAAACATTGGAACAGGAACTGGAACCCCGAAATTTTTTCAGGGTAAACCGTCAGTATATATTACATGCCAATTCGATTGAGAAGGTTCACAACTTTTTTAATGGCAAATTAAAACTCAACGTAAAAAACACTACCGACACAGATATTATAGTAAGCAGAACAAAAGCCCCACTGTTTAAGAACTGGTTAGATTACTAAAAGAGTTAATATGGGCTAAATAAAAAGGGTTCCTGAACAAATTCAGGAACCCCAAATACTGGAAATATCAATTTTAAACCGGCCAATAAACCAAAACCATCTGCTATTTTTTGGAATAACCCGAATATTCTGTAGTGGTTTGTACATTAACCGCCTGCCCCAGAAACCTGGCCTGGATAACAAGGTTTTGGTTGGAGGCGAAGTAACGCTTAGCCTGTTCATTCCGGTTATACTTAGTTACAACCTCAAACTTATCGGCATTCAGCATTTTAATTTTTACCGGCTTTTCGTTAAGTACCTGAACCTGCTCAAGGCTTTTATTTTTCAGGTTGATGGTCATGTATGATCGGCAATCTTTCATAAAGGGGGCATCCTTCGGGATTGAGGCCGCGTTTGGTTTATAGCTTACTACCAGGTAATCTGCCGATTCTTTTTCGATCCTGTAGCTGGCGTCATCGGCCTGTGATGATTCGGCGGGTTTAGCCTGGCTTTTTCGGAACGAGTTAATATCTGATTTAGAGGGAGATTTTCCATTTACGGAAATAACCGTCCATTGCTCGTCTTTAGCACCCGACGGATCAAATTTGGCGTCGATAACTGTTTCTTTGCCTCCGGCTATCGTTGCCTGGCGTAGGTTATACGCAAAGTCGTCGGGTTGTTGAATGCAATTAGGATCGAGAATATTAACATCAATACCGTGCCTGGAAAACGCCTCTAATACCGTTGCTTTTTGTGCCGAAACGTGAAGCGTAGATACTAACCAAAACAAAACCGCCAGCAGCGTTTTAAATCCTCTTCTGTTTATTCTGAAACCTCTTTCCTTGTGATCAGCAACTGCTTTAAACCCTAAATCAACCAATGTTGTCGCGCTTGTGTTTTTCATTTTTGTATGTTATTTATAAACTTTAATGGCGCAAAACTATTTGGCGGGATAGCCTCTATTTGGGTTTTTCTGGGTAAAGTGGCAAAACTGCCATTTGAAGTGTTAATTAAGTGGACTGAATTGTTTTTGAATTTAATAAGGTGGACGGTTTAAATATTATATGCGCGAGCTTTTCGGGTTATCCACCAATTTTAACCATATTTGAATTTCTATTTATTGATCAATTATAATGGCAGACGAAAAGATAATTTTTTCAATGGCCGGGGTTAGTAAGATTTATCCCCCGCAAAAAACAGTATTAAAAAACATCTACCTCTCGTTTTTTTACGGCGCTAAAATTGGTGTTATCGGCTTAAACGGTTCCGGTAAATCATCGCTGTTAAAGATCATTGCAGGTATCGATAAAACCAATATAGGCGAGGTTGTCTTTTCGCCGGGCTATACCGTAGGTTACCTGAGCCAGGAGCCGGAATTGGATCCAGAGAAAACAGTTCGCGAAATAGTTGAAGAAGGCGTTGCCGAAACAACCGCCTTATTAAAAGAGTACGAAGAGATCAACGAGAAATTCGGTCTTCCTGAATATTACGAGGATGCCGACGCCATGGACAAACTGATGAACCGCCAGGGCGAACTACAGGATAAAATTGACGCCGTAAATGCATGGGAGCTGGATAGCAAACTGGAACGCGCCATGGATGCCCTGCGCTGCCCCGAACCGGATACAAAAATATCGGTACTATCGGGTGGTGAGCGCCGCAGGGTAGCTTTGTGCCGTTTGTTGTTAAAAGAACCGGATGTATTGTTACTGGATGAGCCAACCAACCACTTGGATGCTGAATCTATCGATTGGCTGGAGCAACATTTACAACAATATAAAGGTACCGTAATAGCAGTAACGCACGACAGGTATTTCCTTGACAATGTTGCAGGCTGGATCCTGGAACTTGACCGTGGAGAAGGCATCCCATGGAAAGGCAACTATTCATCATGGTTAGATCAGAAAGCCAAACGCTTAGCCCAAGAAGAAAAGAGCGAAAGCAAACGCCAGAAAACCCTGGAGCGTGAGTTGGAATGGGTACGCATGGGTCCGAAAGGCCGCCACGCTAAATCAAAAGCCCGCTTAGGCAACTATGAAAAATTGGCATCCGAAGAAACCAAAGAACGCGAAGAAAAGCTGGAATTGTTTATCCCGCCGGGCCCGCGTTTGGGTAATGTGGTGATCGAAGCCAACAACGTAAGTAAATCATACGGTGATAAATTGCTGTTTGATAACCTGAGTTTCTCATTACCTCCGGCAGGTATAGTAGGTATTATCGGCCCTAACGGCGCGGGTAAAACCACCCTATTCCGTTTAATTACCGGTCAGGATCAACCCGATGCCGGAACTTTCCGCGTTGGTGAAACTGTAGCCTTGGGTTATGTAGATCAAATGCACGATGACCTCGATCCTAACAAATCTGTTTGGGAAAACGTGACCGGCGGTTTAGAAACCATTATGGTAGGTAACCGTCCGCTTAACTCGCGTGCTTACGTATCGCGTTTTAACTTTAACGGTGCCGATCAGCAGAAAAAAGTGGGTGTACTATCGGGCGGTGAGCGTAACCGTGTACACCTATCCATCACCCTTAAAAAAGGATCGAACGTATTGCTCCTGGATGAGCCAACCAACGATATCGACGTAAACACTTTACGTGCCCTGGAAGAAGCCTTAGAAAACTTTGGCGGCTGCGCCGTAGTGATCAGCCACGACCGCTGGTTCCTCGACCGCATCTGCACCCACATCCTGGCCTTTGAAGGCAATTCGCAGGTTTACTTTTTTGAAGGAAACTATTCGGATTACGAAGAGAACAGGAAAAAACGTTTAGGTGATATTGGGCCGAAGAGGATCAAGTATAAAAAGTTGACGGCGTAAAAAACGTTAAGGTCTCTTTGAGATCAACAAAAAATGCCACTTATTAAGTGGCATTTTTTGTTGATGTTATATTTCTAATTTAACAGACAACTTACTTCGATTTATCGACTTTTTTATCCGATTTATTCTTAAATAAATAATTAGCAACGATTGCAAAAAGTCCAATTACATTGGCCGTAGTGGTACTTAATAAAGTAATAATTACTTTTTCCGAATAATGAAGATTACCGTTTCCACTGGCTATAAAAACGAGAGCAACAAAAACCAACCAAACAGAAACGATTGTGGTAATAGTATAAGCATAAGTCTTTCTCTCAATCCTATCTTGTTCATCACTGTCGTTTTTAATCTTTGCGGCTCTTACTCTTTCATGCAATTCTTCCTCCTTAGCTCTATTCTTTACATCCTGGGAAGACTTATCAGCATCATTAGAAATAGTATCTTGAATGCTCATTTATTCTTTAATGAAATTTAAGAAATATTCCTTTATTTCTTCTTCAGATATATATACCTGCCGGGGATCAGCATTATAGGCTTTATCCCATGGAGAATTTTTATTATGAGACCAAGCCGACAAAGTAAATGCGTCCAAGTTTTTTGAATTGTCCCAAGCTTCTTTAACGACTTCTAAATCGTTGTCCTCAACTTTGAAAGAAGATGCCAGAGCAAAATTGAATCCTGTTGTATGGACTAATTCATCTATTGGTTCATTAATACACTCTCCTTTAAAGTCTCGATATATAGCATATACATTTCTTACAACAGGGCCGTAATCCCACGCTTCAAATCTCTCGTTAATAAGCTTATTATTATTGCGTTTATAAGCAATACCATTAGCTAAATAAAGAATTTTTTGAAGCTTCATTGGCGTTACTGGAATTTCTTCAGCTTGGGCCAACTTTATTATCTCATTTGCTATTACGATAGCAGGATACGCCATATCATGAAGTGTTTAAAGCCGATTAACGTAAATATACTATTTTTTATTTTGATAATAGCAATGAATAACTAAAAATATTAGCATTTATTCTCTATCATAAGCAAAATCTTATTTTATCCCGTAATGATCATTCATCAACTTCTCAAACAAGCCACCCGGCAAAATAGCTTTCAGCGTAGGCACAATAGTCTGCCCAACCTGCCCAACCAAATAACGGTGTTTAGGGCTTGACGAACCTACTATCGAAACCAGCTTTTTAGCTAACGATTCCGGGCTTGGGGCGATGCTTTCGTCTTTTTCCATAGCGGCAACGGCGGCGTTGTATTCGGTTTCCAGTTTATCGTTTTTGATCGGGAATTTAACTTTAGCGCGGTTTTGGCTAAAGTCTGATTTAAAGTCGCCTGGGTTAAGCAGGGTTACTTTTACGCCGGTGTTGCGTAGTTCCATCCTTAAACTTTGCGAGTAGCCCTCAATAGCATATTTGGAGGCGCTGTACATGCCCTGGTATGGCAAACCGAATAAACCAGCCAACGAGCTAATGTTTACGATAAGGCCCTGACCTTTTTCGATCATGCCGGGCAATACTGCCGAGCTAACACGGATCACACCGAAAAAGTTAACTTCAAACTGTTGCTTGGCACTCTCAACAGGCATGGCATAAGCCGGACCAGTTACACCGTTACCGGCATTGTTTACCAGCACATCAATTTTACCTTCGGCTTTAACAATGGTATCGATGGCCGCTTTTACCGATGCATCATCAGTAACATCAAGCTGAACAGGTTTAAATGCAACTGATGTCATGCGGCTCAGATCGCGCGATGAGCCATAAACCGTGTGTCCGGCGGCGTTCAGGGCGTTGGCGCAGGCTAAGCCGATACCAGAAGATGCTCCTGTTACTAATATTACCTTTTTCATTGTTTGTAAGGGTGAGTTTTGTTTAAAGTATTTTATTGGTTTGATTGTGCCGTTTTTAGGCAACGTAAAGATGTGAATTTATAACGCAGCAAAACAAGGGGATAGATTAAAAATAATGTTGGCTACATGAAAACTTCATGATGATTAACAGGCTGGTTAAGACTTACGAAGTTTTAAAAACTTCGTAAGTCTGGACTCTACAACTTGTCATGCTGAGGCACGAAGCATCTTCTTCGCCCTGTTTAGCGGCATTGCTTATTGAAGAAGATCCTTCGTTCCTCAGGATGACAAAACATATCTACGCCTCTTTTATCCCCTCTTCACCCGGCGCATGAATTTGCTGCAAAGACAACGGGATCAGTTTTTTAGTTTTAAGATAAGTAATGCCAACAATCAACATCGTCATACTTCCACCAAAAATAACCGATGGCACAGTGCCCAGCAATTGTGCGGCAGTACCCGATTCAAAAGCACCGATCTCGTTAGATGAACCGATAAACATCTGGTTAACTGCCGATACACGGCCTCGCATATGATCTGGTGTTAACAACTGCATCAGGGTACCACGGATGATCACACTGATGCTATCAAAAGCGCCTTCGGTAAAAATAAACACCAGCGACAGGTAGAAGTTGGTTGATAAACCGAAGCAAAGTATCGACAAGCCAAAGCCTGTTACCGCGATAAGCAGATTACGCCATGGCTTACCCATTGGTGAAAAACGTGTCATGACAAGCATGGTTAACACAGCGCCTAATGACGACATGGCCCTCATAATACCCAAACCTTCGGCTCCTACTTTTAAAATCTCGTTGGCAAAAACTGGAAGCAAAGCAACCGCACCGCCAAAAAACACCGAGAACAGATCAAGGCTCATCGCCCCTATCATCATCTTGTTACCAAACACAAAGCTGATCCCTTCCGAAAGACTTTTCCAGATACTTTCTTTAGGAATATATTGCGCGGGATATTTACGGAGCATGAAAACTAACACCAACGATACTACCAGCAAAAACAGGATACAGCCAAACACGGCTGTTATACCCGTTAAACCGGGGATAACCTTATCGGCATAGCCGTAAAGCAAACCTCCCGCCGCCGGGCCTAAGATAGAGGCTACCTGCCAGCTGCTGCTGCTCCAGGTGCTCCCGTTAGGATACAATTCTTTAGGAATACTATTGGCATAAATGGTAAAAGTGGCAGGTCCGTAAAAAGCACGCGCTATACCATTGCAAAATATCATGGTGTACATAATAGGCACTATCCAGCCGGCATGTATAATGCCGCTCATACTTTTAAGCGTAACAGTAAACATCACTAATGATGTAAGTAACACGCCACTAAAAATAAGCAAAAGCATCTTCCGCTTTTCAGATTTATCGGCAATATAACCGCCATACAAAGCAATAGTGATAGCCGGAATAGCCTCGCACAAACCAATATAACCGAGCGCTATTTTACTGTGGGTAATGCTGTAAATGTAAAAGCCGAGCACTACGGCCTGCATGGAATATGCAAAGGTGAAACAAAAACGCATGCCTACGTACGATCTGAAATCTTTATAGCGCAATGCTGCAAACGAGTCTACTTTTTGAGGGGTACTATCGCCTTCTTCGGTCACTGTGGGTAATTTTTGAGATGTGCCGCAAAGGTAGGTATTTTTTTGAACCTTGATTGGTGGGATTAAAGGATGACCTTGAGATGAAGACTGATTTCCTTATAACGTCATTGCGAGACACAGCCTGTCCCGAATTTGTTTCGGGAAAGCAATCGCGAACTATGCAGAGCGGACCTGCTAATTGGGGATTGCTTCGTACCTCGCAATGACGATTTGTAGATAGACGGATTACAACCCGTGCTGATCGATCAGATAAATAAACGCCGCCATACCTGCCGCGCCTAATTCAAGCTCGCGTTTGTTTACGTTTTCAAAAACATCTTTAGCGGTATGGTGCAAATCGAAATAACGTTGCGAATCGGGGCGGAACCCTATTAAAACAACACCAGGTAAAGTTTCCTTCATCGGTTCAATATCAGTGCCAGCACCGCCTTTGGTTAGCTTATCAACTTCATAAGGCTCTAAAATGGCTTTATATTTTTCGTTGATGCTTTTGATGAACTCGTTTGATACATCGGCAAAGCTGAAACCTCGTGGAGTAAAACCACCTTCGTCTGTTTCAATGGCGGCAATGTGTTGCTCTTTATTTTGAGCAGCCAGTTCGGCATATTTTAAACCGCCTTTATGGCCGTTTTCCTCGTTCATAAAAAACACTGCGCGTACCGAGTTTTTAGGCTTATAACCTACCGCTTTAAAAATCCGCAACACCTCGGCCGATTGCATTACGCCCGTACCATCATCATGCGCGCCTTCAGCCAAATCCCACGAATCGAGGTGCCCACCAACGGTGATGAACTTGTTAGGGTTTTCAGTACCAGTCAACTCGCCAATAACATTATATGATTTTGCATCGGGCAGTAACTGGCAGTTTTGCTTAAAGTAAAACTTAGCAGCCGGGAATTTGCGCATTTTTAACATGGCGCTTAATTTATTGGCAGCTTTGGTTGAGATAGCTGCCGCCGGGATCATTTTGCTGCCAGGAGCAGCCAGAGTAGCGCCGGTATGCGGATAATCATCAATAATTTCGGTAAGTGAACGTACTATCACTCCTGCTGCACCTAATTTGGCAGCAACGGCAGGCCCCATAAAACGTTGATCGCCGGCTGTACCATAAGCCATACCGGTTTCAATAAAACGCGGATCGAAAGCTCGGTTAAAAAAAACTATTTTACCTTTTACAACACTTTCGCCAAGGCCTTCCAGTTCTTTAATACTTTTAACTTCGATAACATTGGCAGTGATGCCGGCCTTGGGTGTGGCGATGCTCATACCCAAGGCAACAATTGGCACCGGGATACGGGTTTTACCATCAATAATGGCGGCCTCTTCCTTTGCACCGCGTACCCAATGTGGCACCATTACTTCCTGCAGGTAAACCTTATCAAAGCCATAGCCCTCCATTAGCTTTTTGCTCCAATCAACAGATTTTTGCGCACCTTCCGATCCGCTTATCCGCTGACCAATATTTTTACACAGGTAACGCAGGTTTTCATAACACTGGCCGTTAACCAGGGCTTCATCGTATATTTTTCGGATCGCTAATGAATCCTGTGCTTTAACTTGCGTGCACAGTAACGCCGCAGAAAATAAGAGGGTAAATTTTTTCATGTGGATAACAAGATCAGTTTACCAAATATAGTATTTGAGAGGGAAAATACATTATAAATAACGTCATTGCGAGGCACGAAGCAATCCCAAACTATACAGGGCGGATTTGCATGGTCGATCTGCTAATCTACGATTGCTTCGTGCCCCGCAATGACGTGTTGGTAAATGAATCGCCTACGATATCTTATCCCAGCTCAACCCCGCGCTCTTCGTTTCAAAAGCAAGGTGCAATATCTGGTTTTCGGGGAGCGCCAGCTGCGAATCCTTTTCAAATATAGCTTCAACACATTTACGGGCTTTGAAAAGCAATTCCTGGTCGGTAGCAAGGTTAGCGAGTTTCAAATCAACCACACCACTTTGCTGGGTACCTTCAATATTACCCGGGCCGCGTAATTGCAGGTCGATCTCCGATATCTCAAAGCCGTTGTTGGTTTTTACCATGGTTTCCAGTCTGATCTTCCCATCGTGGCTCAGCTTGTGGCTGCTCATCAAAATACAATACGATTGCTCGGCCCCACGCCCTACCCTGCCCCGTAACTGGTGCAATTGCGACAGGCCAAAACGCTCGGCATTTTCAATGATCATTACCGAGGCATTAGGCACATTCACCCCTACCTCAATAACGGTGGTGGCAACCATTATCTGAGTTTCGCCCTTGATAAAGCGCTGCATCTCGAATTCCTTTTCGGCAGGTTTCATTTTGCCATGCACAATGCTCAAACGGAAATCAGGCAGCGGAAACTCACGTGACATGGCTTCAATACCGTCCTGTAAGTTTTTAAGGTCGAGTTTTTCGCTTTCCTGTATCAGCGGATATACCACGTAAACCTGCCTGCCCAGCGCTATCTCCTGCTTCATAAAACCAAACATCCGTAGACGCTGATTTTCAAAAAAATGAACAGTTTTGATAGGTTTACGCCCTGCAGGTAGCTGATCAATTACCGATACGTCAAGATCGCCATATAGGGTCATAGCCAATGTACGCGGGATAGGCGTAGCCGTCATCACCAATATATGTGGTGGAATAATATTTTTACGCCAAAGTTTGGCCCGCTGTTCAACACCAAAACGGTGCTGCTCGTCAATCACTACAAAGCCAAGGTTTTTAAACTGCACTTTATCTTCAATAAGTGCATGGGTGCCTACCAATATTTTAAGGTCGCCATCCTCCAACTTTTGATGAAGTACGCGACGGGCTTTAGCAGTGGTTGATCCGGTGAGCAGGTCAACCTCTATGAAATCATCTCCCACCAAACTATTGATGGTTTGATAATGCTGGGCTGCCAAAATTTCGGTAGGTGCCATAATACAGGCTTGAAAGCCGTTATCAATAGCGATCAGCATACTCATCAGCGCCACAACTGTTTTACCGCTGCCCACGTCTCCCTGCAACAAACGGTTCATTTGTACACCCCGCTGGGTATCCTGCCTTATCTCCTTCAACACCCGTTTTTGCGGATCGGTTAACGTGAAAGGTAGCTTATTATGGTAAAACTCATTAAAGTAATTACCCACTTTATCAAATACATTACCCTTAAACTTTTGGGTATGCAGCAGTTTGTTTTTAAGCAATTTAAGCTGAAGCAAAAATAGCTCTTCAAACTTTAACCGGTATAAAGCCTCATTAAGCAACGTGGCATCGGCCGGGAAGTGGATGTTGCGATAAGCATCGGTCCGGTTAAGCAGTTTAAATTGGTTAATAATATATAAGGGCAGGTTTTCGCGGATATCTTTAGCGTGTAAACCAAGCAAAGTAGCGGTAACTTTTTGAATCCCCTTGCTATCCAGCTGATACTGCTTAAGCTTCTCGGTAGAGTTATAAACAGGCTGCAATGAAAGGTTACCCTGCTTCTGGGCGCCCGGAACGTAAAGTTCCATCTCGGGGTGCGCCATTTGGGGCATCATATTAAAATAGCCAGGCTTGCCAAATAGTATATAAACCTTACCCGGAATGATGGTTTTCTCGATCCAGTTAATGCCCTTAAACCATACCAGCTCAATAATGCCGGTATCATCCTTAGCTTTAGCCACCAGGCGGCGGCTTTGCTTTTCGCCAATAATCTCTTTACTTATAATTCGCGCCAATACCTGCACATAAGGCAGTTCTTCCTGTATTTCGCGCACTTTATAAAAGCGGGTACGATCAATGTACCTGAACGGGAAATGGCGCAGCAAATCCTCGAAGGTATGCAGTTCAAGCTCCTTCTTCAAAACTTCGGCCCGTGACTGGCCTACACCTTTTAAATAAACAAGCGGCGTTTGAAAAGGATCCATTACGTCTGAATCAGAATTTACAGAATTTGAGGATTAGCAGAATTGTTGTCTGAACCGTTGATCGGAGATGATTACGTTGATTTCGCAGATTTTCTGAACTCGAATTTATAAACTTAGGCACTACTTCATGCAGCGCAAATTCTACAAATTCCCTAATTCAACAAATTCGAGTTCAGACAATATCCAAAATCGAACATCCGAAGTCCGAAATCAAAAAATATTACTTAACCGCAATAACCGAGATCTCCACGTTTACCCCTCTTGGCAAACCGGCAACCTGTACAGTTTCGCGGGCAGGGAAATCGGCAGTAAAATAGGTTCCGTACACTTCGTTAACCTGCGCAAAATTTTGCATATCGGTTAAAAAGATGCTGGTTTTTACAATGTTATCAAATGTTAAACCAGCTTCGGTTAAAATAGCTTTAAGGTTTTCCATTACCTGGGTAGCTTCGGCCTTAATATCACTGCTAATGATCTCGCCGCTTAGCGGGTCCATCGGGATCTGGCCCGATACAAATAAAAATCCGCCGGCAAGGGTAGCCTGGTTGTATGGCCCTATTGGGGCAGGTGCATTGTTGGTATTGATTATTGTTTTCATTTTTTAAGTATAAATGTCTGTACCAGCTTCCAGATAATGCCAGCCAAAAACATGATAATGGCCAGGGCATTAATAAAATGCATCACCCTCAAATTAAAACTATCGGGCCTGTTGGGGTCTTTTTTTCTGAAAAAATACATTACACAAACTTACATATTTTTTCTGCGCCCTAAAACTGTACCTATATATAAGGTATGGGTTTCAAAATGAAAACCTATAAAAACAAAGAAGGCTCCGGGTTATCCGGAGCCTTCGCAATAATATTTAATCGGATATTATTTCTTTTTGAATTGTACACGACGGTTAAGTACGCGACCTTCTTCAGTTGAGTTGTCAGCAATTGGGTTAGTTTCACCGTAACCTTTTACTTTCACTTTTTTAGCATCAACACCAGAGTTAACTAAGTAAGTTTTTACTGAGTTAGCACGGTCTTTAGATAATGATAAGTTGTGAGCAGCAGTACCTTCAGATGAAGCGAAACCGTCAACTTCGATACCAGCACCTGATGAACGTAAGTCAGCAGAAGTAGCATCTAACACTGGGTAAGATGAAGTACGTAATACTGAGCTATCAAATTCAAACTGGATGTTTGAGTAAGCAGTACCTACTTTAGTAGAGTCAACTTTAGGCTCAGGGAATACGATAACGCAACCAGAACCATCAACTACGCTACCTGCAGCAGTACCTGGGCATTTGTCAAACTGATCAGCAACACCGTCACCGTCAGAATCTTTTTTCAGGTCGTTAACGGCAGTTTCAACGTTAGCAACACGGCCTTTCAAAGCTTCAACTTCTTGACGTAAAGCTGCATCATACAGTTCGTCATACATCATAGCAACCGGGTTTACCCACTCCAATACTGGTTTTGATTTTGAACCTAAAGTGAAGTCTAAACCAGCGTAACCGTATGAGTAGTGATCTTTAGTTGGGTATGCTCTTTTGAAACCGTCAAGGTTGTCACCGTCAACATAGTTTTGAGTGTAACCCAAGTCTAAAGCAACAACGTCGCTTAAACGGAATTTAACACCAGCACCAACAGGGATAACCAATTCTTTTACGTAGTGAGTACCGCTTGTACCATCGTTTTTGAAGTGACCGTTAAAAGTGTTACCAGCACCATCATTACGAGAGATTGTTGGATCATAGATCGCTAAACCACCACCTGCTTTGAAGTAGAAGTTAACAGCGTTTTTGCGACGGATGAAATCTATAGTAGCAACGTTAACAACCGCGCTTAAGCTTGCTTGCCAAAATTTGGTATCGTAGCTAACATAAGTATCACGGTAAGTACCAGCTGCAGATACAGGGTTTTCACCTTTAATTTTACCGCCGTTCAGGTCTAACTGTAAAGCGAATGAGTGAGCTAACTGCTCTTTAAACGAAATACCGTAACCAAGGCTAAGTTTTTTGTTTTGGAAATCGGTTGAACCACCGGTAGCTAATGATTGTGAAGTAACACCACCGTTAACACCAATGCTAAATTTCCTGTACTGACCTAAACCGCCAAATACTTTGGCTGTAGTGGTTTCAGATGACGTTGTAGTTGCCGTCGTTTTGGTTGAATCGGTTTGAGCCTGAGCTAAACCGGCAACCATCAAAGAAGCAAAAGACAATGCGACTGTTTTCTTTAATGTAGAATAATTCATAGTTTTTAAGATTAAACGATTTTAATTGTGATTTTTTTCAAAATTAGTAATTATGTTTGAAACCATGACCAAACATTGTTCCAAAACTTGTAATAGTTACACAAATAACAAAAAAAAAATGGTTTGATAAAATAATCGACTATAAAATATGAAATATCTTCCAATAAAAAATAGCTTATTTACAAATAATAGAAAAAATTTCGTTTCAAGAACAAAACCCAACTCTATCGCCATTTTTCATGCCGCAGATGAGTTCCCACGCAGTGGTGATCAGGCGTTTATGTTTAAACAGAACTCCGATTTTTTTTATTTAACAGGCGTCGATCAGGAGCAAAGTATCCTGATTTTGTACCCCGATTGTCCTAATAAAGCATACAAAGAAGTACTTTTTTTAAGACAAACCAACGAGCACATCGCTATTTGGGAAGGACACAAGTACACTAAAGAGGAAGCTCGCGAAGCATCGGGCATCGAAAACATTTTTTGGCTTACCGAGTACGATGCCGTACTGCACAGCATTATTAACTACGCCGAAAACATATACATTAACACCAACGAAAACGACCGCTATGTGCACACCGTTCCGTACAGGGATTACCGTATGTACGAGACTCTTAAATTAAAATACCCGCTGCATAATTATACCCGCTCGGCGCCTATCCTGCGCGATTTGCGTGTGGTAAAATCCGAGATTGAAATTGAGCTTACTCAAAAGGCCTGCGATATTACCAATGATGCCTTTAAACGAGTTCTGAAATTTACCAAACCCGGTGTAACCGAATACGAAATAGAAGCCGAAATTATTCACGAATTTATACGCCAACGCGCTACAGGCCATGCATATAACCCTATTATAGCATCTGGTAAAAACGCTATCTGCTTACACTATAACGATAACAACCAGGAGTGTAAAGATGGCGATGTGATACTGCTTGATTTTGGTGCCGAATATGGCAATTACAATGCGGATATGACACGTTCTATCCCGATTAATGGCCGTTTCAGCACCCGCCAGCGCCAGGTTTACAACGCTGTTTTGAATGTAATGCGCGAGGCCACTAAACTATTGGTTAATGGCACCGTTTGGAATGAATATCATGATGAAGTTGGCAAGATCATGACCAGCGAACTGATTGGCTTGGGCTTACTGGATAAACACGACGTTGAAAAACAGGATAAAAACGCGCCATTGTATAAAAAATACTTCATGCATGGCACTTCGCACCACCTGGGCCTCGACGTACATGATTACGCCAGCAGGTATAAACCATTTGAAACGGGAAACATACTTACCTGCGAACCAGGAATTTACATTCCGAAAGAAGGCTTGGGTATCCGTCTGGAAAACAATATCCTGATCACAGCAAACGGTAATATTGATTTGATGGGCAGTATCCCGGTTGAGGCCGATCATATTGAAGAGATCATGAACAGCTAATACCTATATTAATTATACATAAACAAAATGATTAGTTTCCCCTCCCTGTTTACATAAAACTAATCAAATAACTATACATAGGTATCTACAAAACTATACAGGTTAAAATTTTCACTATACAAAGCTTCGGTAATATCCTGCCGAAGCTTTTTTTTGTCGATACTTTTCATCATTTTTTGCTGAATAAGCCTGTATGCTTTTTCGGTCATCAGCAAATTTTGCCTGTCATTTTTGGTTACTACCGGGTGTTTCAGCAGGTCGGCAATTTCTTTTATTCCTTCGTTTTGCGATGCGATGGCTTTTAAAACCGGCGGCGGCGTGTCACTCTTACCTTCAACCATCTTTTTAAGATTATTGAAAAAAGTATCAGCGCCTTCCCTATCAGCCTTATTAACTACAAACAGGTCGGCAATTTCCATCAGCCCCGATTTGATGTGCTGGATCTCATCTCCGGCCTCGGGCACCAATACCACCATCGTAATATCTGCAATACCCGCTATTTCAACCTCGCTTTGACCTACCCCAACGGTTTCTATCAGTACATGATCAAACCCTGCCGAGCGCAGCACATCTGTCATTTCGATAGTTTTAGCCGAAAGCCCTCCCAACGAACCGCGCGTTGCCAACGACCTGATAAAAACATCCGGGTGATTAAAATGCCGGGACATCCTGATCCTATCGCCCAGCAAAGAGCCGAAATTAAAAGGCGAAGTTGGATCAACAGCCAGCACAGCTACTTTTTTACCATCGGCCAAAAACTCATCGATAAGCGAGTTAACAAGGGTGCTTTTACCAGCCCCCGGTGGCCCGGTTATACCTATAACAGAACAGGGAACTGCAAACTGAAGGTTTTTCAATAACTCATCGCTGCCCTTAAGCTCATTTTCAACCAATGTTAATGCACGGGCAATTGAGCGAAAATTTAAGTGGCCGGTAGTATTTGGATGCGGGTTCAAAAGCGAAATGATATATCGTTCAAATTTATCAATTATATCATAAATGCTCTATTACGTTATCAAGCTGTGTTTACATTAAAAAAGGGTTATAGTTACAAATATTGACAATACTTCAAAAACACTTAAACTGCAAGCCAATTTTACGCAGTGTTAATTCAATAATATCAATCAAATAAAACAATACATTGACAATTAAATATCAAATTCAATAAAACATACCACGTTACGTTAAGTGTTAAACAGATTTAATCTTATCATTGCAAAAATGTGTGTAGCGTTTTATCAAGGCGTTGCGTAATTATTAAAAGAAATGCCCGATATCTACCAGATAAAAACGCCCCATATAGTAATTAGCAGAGTGGATGCTATTGGCGATGTTGTACTTACGTTGCCAATGGCGGCTTATATTAAGCAATTGCTTCCCAATGCTAAGGTCTCGTTTTTAGGGCGTACTTATACACAACCGGTAATTAACACTATCGCTTCGGTAGATGAGTTTATTAATTATGATGAGTTAAAAAAGCTATCTGAACCTGAACAGGTAAATTATCTTAAACAACAACAGATCGATGCTATTATACATGTGCTCCCTAATAAGCATATAGCCCAAATAGCACGGCAGGCTGGTATCGCGCTTCGCATAGGTACTACTAACCGCGTATTTCATTGGTACACCTGCAATAAACTGGTCAAACTAAGCCGCAAAAAATCCGATCTGCACGAGGCCCAGCTTAATCTTATATTATTAAAACCTTTAGGCCTTACGCAGGTTCCTTCGTTGCAGGATATCATTGCAAAAAATGATTTTGGTAATATAACGGAGTTAACGCCTCATTTAACGGCGACGCTTGCTACAGATAAATTTAACCTTATCATTCATCCCAAATCGCACGGCAGCGGTATGGAATGGGGGTTGAACAATTTTAAGGAACTGATAAGTAAACTACCTACGGATAAATTCAACGTTATCATTACCGGTTCGGACAAAGAAAAAGCGTTACTTGAAAACTGGATAAGCGATCTTCCGGAAACGGTAATTGACATGACCGGGAAGATGACCTTGAACCAATTGATAGCTTTTATAAGCAAGGCAGATGGGTTGATCGCATCGGGCACCGGTCCGCTACATGTAGCCGCCCTTACCGGGATAAACACACTTGGACTGTTTCCCTCACTACGGCCCATACACCCGGGCAGATGGGGGCCAATTGGCCCGAAAGCTGCTTACTTAGAAAGCGGCACAAACAATTTAGATACAATTACACCGTTAATGGTGGCAGAAAAAATTAACACATGGCTTTGAAGAAACCACATGTACTCATAACCTTCGATTCGATGCAATACCCTAATACTGGTTTATTTTACTTTGGTAGAAGCCTGGGGAAAGCACTGATCAAAGAAAATAAAACCTTCGATCTAAACTTCTTTTTATCCGATGTTACAACCGATTTTAATGATGATGATGTAAAGCGCTCATATCGCAAAAAATATCACAGGCTTTTTTTCCTCAACACAAAAAACATTAAGCTATTTCATTTCACCGACCAATTTGCGCGGCTAAAACCCAAAAAAGTAAGCGACAAGTATAAAAAGATCATGACCATTCATGATATAAACCAGATACATGAAAACATTGGCGAAGAAAAACTAAATCACCATTTACAAAAACTGGCCGAGCGGATCAACAAATGCCACAGGATAGTGACTATTTCACAATTTGCCGCCAATGATATTTTAACCTACTTTCCGCAGGTGGCCTGTAAATTAACGGTGATTTACAATGGTGCTGATAAACTGCACCTGCCCGAGGGCCATGAACCGGCTTACAAACCGGGCAAGCCTTTCCTGTTTACCATCGGGATAGTTTCTGCGAAAAAGAACTTTCATGTTTTGCCCGCTATTTTGGCAAATAATGACTTTGAACTTGTTATAGCAGGTATAAAAACCCCGTATGAAAAAGAGGTGATGGCCGAAGCAAAAAAATATGGTGTTGAAAACAGGGTGAAAATAATAGGCACCATTAGTGATAACGATAAAGCCTGGTATTATAAAAACTGTGAGGCTTTCGTATTTCCTTCAATAGCCGAAGGTTTTGGACTGCCCGTAATAGAAGCGATGCATTATGGAAAACCGGTTTTTGTTTCAACCCGCACATCACTACCCGAAATTGCAGGTGATTGCGCCTACTACTTTTCGGACTTTGACGGGACCGAAATGCAGAAGGTATTTGATGAAGGTATACAGCATTATCGTGAAACCAACCCCGTTGAAAAGATCAAAGCTCACGCCGAAAAATTCAATTGGGATGATACCGCAAGGCAGTACTTAAGCCTATATCAGGAAGTGCTTGACGAAAAGTGATCTGTTACATAGTTAATAGCGGCATCAAACTTATTTAGTACTTTTTTCCAGGTGTAGTTTTCGGCTACGTAAGCTTTTGCTTTGGCGCTTAAGGCGTCGATATCCGTATCGGCGCTGAACACTTTTTCGATGGTGCCCTTAAAAGATTCGGTGTCGGTGTATAAAAAGCCTGCTCCGCTTTTATCAATATGCTCTTTAATAACCTCGCATTTTTGATTTGCTATTACCGTGATACCACAAGCCATGCTTTCGAGCGTTACCAACGAAAGACTTTCGAATAAAGACGGGATCACCAATGCCCGGGCATGTTTAAGCAAATTAAACTTAACATCTTCATCAACAAAACCGGCATAAATTATTGATGGATGTTGCGTAAGCGGCATAAATGCCCTGCCGACAAAAACAAGCTTAATATTATTGTTTGTGACCGTTTTATAATTTATAAAATTTTGCACAAGCTCATCGCATGCCTTGGCTACTTCTATCCGGCCTATATAAATAATATAATCGCCTGCCTGTTTTAGCAACTCATCGGCATTGCTGTTTGGTGTTAATACCGGAATATCGATCCCTATACCTACAACATCAGAATAAATATCACTGTTAGCAAAAAGAGTGTTAACAAATCGCTTTTCACTTTCCGTATTGTAAAGGATAGCTTTAGGTTTACGAAAAAACTCCTTGTACAATTCAAAATATATCGGGGTTTCGTCATGAGCGGTTGGTATCAGTATCGACTTTTGAGGTGCAACCGATATACCTACCACCGTTGGATAATACAAATAGGTGAAAAATATAAACGCGTCATAATTATGTTCATTGGCTTTTAAAAAACTAATGAGTTGAGGCAGGTATGGGCCCTGCTCTTTGATCCAGGCCATTTCGTTTTCAACACGCGATTTTACCCCTGTTAGCTTTTCAAAGTTTTCCAGCTGCCCTAAAAACTTAAGGAGCTTTTGATGAGGCTTGGGCTTTCTTATGCGCAATTTCCGATCAGCAAGTTTAAGACGGTCTAAATTTAGTGGATGCTCAACCGGAAAGCGTACCACTTCAATCCCGTTCACAACGCTTGTACCCGGAGTAAACTCATTGGCCCATGTTACATAATCTTTAGCACATGAAGTAAGTACGCTAACATCAAAACTACTACTTAATTTCTCGGCTAACATACGGCAATGATACTCGGCCCCGCCGTTTACCTCAACCCCATACCGCTGAACGATAAAAGCTATTTTTTTCACTAAAAGATCATTATTGGTCAGGGTTGTAAAGTATCGTAGAAGTCGTTCTGAACTTCCTGGCGTTTAATATTTTTGATATGCATCAGGCAATAATTCTGGTTTCTTTGTGGCAAATTGCGGCTTTTTTCAAACCCACAAAGCGTTTCATGTACTTTGAATTGCCATTTAATACGCCCGTTCAATTTAAGTATCCTTGTTTGATAATCCGGAAAATTTACACGATTAAATTTATCAACAGTCCAGTTCCACTTTTTTATATGCGCTTCGGTAAGCCCATTAACTATATTAACCCTCGGTACCAAAAAACAATCATAATCACTTTTTTGATATAGGCGTTTTTTAATCCGTTTAAGGAGCGATCTAAGTGGCAACTCATCGGCATCTATCTGAAACAGATAGTCGCATGTCGCATTTTGTATCAGGTTATTTTTAAAAGTTGCAAAATCATTATTAAGCGTTGCCTTTACATGCTTTACACGCTCTTTATACTTTTCAATTACAGCATTGGTTTTCGCGTCATCTTTGGTAATATCCTGTAGTATAATTACCTCGTCGTTTTTATCGATATACTTAAACAATTGCGTAAGCAAATCATTTAACTCCTCATGTTCATTACAAACCGTTATGCCGTAAGATATACTTACCTTATTTTTATAGTAGCTATAAAACATTATTTCCTTTTAATGAGCTGATTTTGATACGTAGCGAAATTTAAAACCTTTATCCTGAAGATATTTTTTTTATACCAGGTACGCTTCAGCCCTAATAACTTATATATAATACCCGGCCCCTTGTTTACCTTATCGGTGATCACAGCTGCCAGGTTTTCTAAATTACCTAACGAGCGGTCGTTGAATTTAGCGCCATCTAAATAAACAAGGATATCATTTTCCTTTTTTTCCTGGTATCCTTTTATTCTGTCGGTTAAATTAAAGGCTGTGTTTTGCTGCTCTGTTTCGATATACCCGTTAAAATCACCGTCGATGTAAACAGTATTGCAAAGTGGCTCAACCTTTTCAAGCAGCGCGTCGTTACCGTTTTTAACTACCAACCCAATATTATATTTAAGCCTTACCGGCGATGAATTGCTAAAACCCCATTTCCGGAAAAAGTTACGGTTTGAGTTACGTTCAATTTGGCGTGTACGGTCCTGGTATTCGGCCGAGAACCTTGAGGTTTTACTTACAAAGTGATAGCAAAGCGCGTTGACAGTAACATAGCCCTTTAAACCTAAAAGCCCCAACCTTATGATCATATCATCATCTTCACAAAACATCGGGTTAAATAAAGGGTCGAACCCACCAATATCAACCAGCGTTTGCCTTAGTATGCTAAAAAAAAATGTAGTGGCGTTATTTTCGGCATCCGGCCGCTTTTCATTTTGAATAGCCGAGGCGAAACTATAAAACCCCTCGATATTAAAATCAGCTATATCTGCACCAAAATCCTTTACTATTTTACCAGGCCTTTCATCATCAGCAAAAACCGGCGGCTCAACAGTAGTAAACTTGGTTATATTTTGTGGGGATACGCTTTGCTGCAGGCTTTCAACAAAGCCGGGGGCAAGCACCACATCATTGTGCAACAAGGCCACGTATGGCTTTGTGGCTATCTCAATACATTTATTATAAGTATCAGAAAAAGTTTTGGTATCGGCCGAATAATGGTATTTAACGTTGCTATCATTTAAACCATCCAGCCATTGATGTGTACCATCTGTACTACCATAACTTACAAAAACAATTTCGATATCAGGATAAAGCGACCGGGTGGTGGTATAAAAATGCTTGCTGTAATCAATATTATTTTTTAACCCAACCAGTAACGATATATTATTATCCATCCTTTTTACGTTGATATGCCGAGTACGCGAAAGCGTACGCATTATAAGTTAGAGCAAAAGTAAACAGTTTTTTTCAGAGCACTGTTATTCATTACAGGCGCATGATCAGGTAGCCGGTAGCGCGGTTATATTTTGCCCAAATAATTAGCTAATTACTATTAGCTTTGCACGTTTATAAAATTAATTAATGAAGATCTATTTCAGGCTACTATCATTTGCACGCCCGCTTGGCAAGTTTGCAGTTCCGTACGCCATTTGCACCATATTTACAGTAATATTCAGCACGCTTAACCTTGCACTGCTTGCGCCTTTACTTTCAACACTGTTCGATCAAAAAGCGGCAGTTGCACAAGTGGTAAAACCAGAGCATTTTTTAGATTTGAAAGCTAATTTTGATTATTACGCAGCATTAGCCAATCAAACTTACGGACAAAACGGCGCGCTGAAATTTGTGTGCGCAATTATTGTGACCTCGGTACTGCTAAGTAATATTTTCAGGTACCTGGCGCAAAGAATAATGGAAAACCTGCGCATCCATACCTTGCTAAACCTACGCAAAACAGTATTTAATAATGTAATGGACCTGCACACCGGTTATTTTAGCAATGAACGCAAAGGCGATATCATAGCCAAAATATCTGCGGATGTACAGGTGGTACAATTTTCGGTTACCGGAACGCTCCAGGTAGTATTTAAAGAACCTTTACAGCTTGTTGCCTACCTGGTAACACTGTTCTGGATCTCGTATAAACTTACCCTGTTCTCGATGTTGGTTATCCCGGTTTCGGCCTTTATTATTTCAAGGATCGTAAAGAAGCTGAAGGAACAAGCCATCGCCTCGCAAAAATCATATAGCAACATGATCAGCTATTTGGATGAAGCTTTATCCGGCATTAAAATAGTTAAGGCATTTAACGCCACAGGCTTTATCAAAAAACGTTTTGATGATGAAAACGTAAACTATTCAAACATTACCAGAGCTATGGCACGTCGCCAGCAATTGGCATCGCCTGTATCAGAATTTATGGGTGTGTTGATGGTGGCTTGTATTGTATTATACGGCGGCTCACTTATTTTAAGTCATCAAAGTTCATTAACAGCGGCAGCCTTTGTTGGTTACATTGCCTTGTTCTCGCAGGTTATGCGGCCGGCTAAAGCTATTTCCGATTCGTTTAGCAACATCCACTCGGGTATTGCAGCAGGCGAGCGTGTATTAAGTTTAATTGACGAGAAACCGCTAATCGTTGATAAGCCAAACGCTACCGAACTTAAGGGTTTTGATGATAAGATCAAATTTGAAAATGTATCATTCGCCTACACTATAAAGCCGGATACCAAAGATGGTAAAGATAATAAAGATGTACCGCTGGTTGAAAAATACGTACTGCATGATCTTGACCTTGAGATACCTAAAGGCAAAACCGTGGCCCTGGTTGGCCCATCTGGTGGTGGTAAATCAACCCTTATGGACCTGCTACCGAGGTTTATTGAACCGCAGCAAGGTGTGATCTCTATAGATGGGCACGACATTAAAGATGTAACATCAAACTCTTTACGCTCATTAATGGGCATTGTAAACCAGGAATCAATACTGTTTAACGATACCATTTTTAACAACATAGCCTTTGGTAAAACCGATGTAACCCAGGCCGAAGTTGAGGCTGCGGCGCGTATAGCTAATGCCCATAACTTTATTATGGAAACACCTGGCGGATACCAAACCAACACAGGCGACCGTGGTACCAAACTATCGGGAGGTCAGCGCCAGCGTATTTGTATTGCCCGCGCCGTATTGAACAATCCACCTATCATGTTATTGGATGAAGCTACCTCAGCGCTGGATACAGAATCTGAAAAATTGGTGCAGGAGGCTTTGAACAATCTGATGAAAAATCGCACATCGCTTATCATCGCCCACCGCTTAAGCACCATTCAAAATGCCGATATTATTATTGTATTGGAAAACGGCCGGGTTGTTGAACGCGGCTCGCATATGGAACTGCTGCAAAATAACGGCCTTTACCGTAAACTGATAGATATGCAGGCTTTTAATAATGGCGACGCGGAGTAAGTTTTAAGCTAAATTTCTGGAAAACCCTGGTTATTAAAAACACCGTTGTTATAAAATAAAACGTCATTGCTTAGTTCCCAGCAATGACGTTTTTGCTTTTTAGGCGTTCTTCATTGCGCCAATTGCTTCCCTACAACCAGCTTATCTCCCGACAAATCTATCTCGAAAAAATGCGGCACCCTATGATAACGGCCGTTAATATCCTTATGACTATGGAGGCTCATGATGGTTTTACCATCAAAAGTTTTAAAGATCATGCCATGACCAAAGTTGGGCGATGTTATAGGTTTTGCTTCCTGCACCCAGGGACCATCTAACGTTCCGCTTTTTGAATAGGCTACGCCTTGGGTATATACATCATAGATCCAGCTTGTCCAGATCATTCCTAAGCGCCCCGTGTTTGTACGAAAAACGTATGGGCCATCTGTTACCTTGTTGGGTTGTATGCTGCCATCTTTAGTATTCTCCCGGCTCCACGGCGCATCACTTGCCCTAAACAGAATTTTGCCCTGTCCAACGGTACCGCTCAAATCGGGTTTCATTTCTATTTTTTCAACTGTTCCATTTTGGTTTTGCACCCACTCGTGGCAATAGATCATGTATGGTTTATCATCCTCTATCCAAAAAGTAGCATCGAGTGTTGATTTATTAGCAGGCAAATAAGTGCTATCAGCCATCGGCACAAAAGGCCCATCCGGGTTATCGCTTACCAGAACGTGGCAGGCGCGTCGCTCTAACGAATCTCTACCTGGCAATGCTATCTTAAGCTTGCGGTTGGTAAACGTAGCGAAATAATAATATTTGTCTTTATAGGGATGAATTTCTGCTGCCCAGATCATTGGATGCGGCCCCATCCATGAATTTGGATCTGGCTGGGCTACTTCATATGGGCCATCCCAATATTTTAGATCTTTGCTTTTCCAGAGCAGGCCTCCGGTGCCTGTCATGTAGTAAAGTTTTGTTTTAGCATCAGCCAGCACGAAGGGATCACTCAACCCGATCGAATCGGTTGGTATATGTTGCCGGAAGACTATCTTTCTTTGCGAGTACGCACAGAGCGGGAACAGGAATAATAGAAGCAATATGGTTTTTAAACATCTCATTTCAGGTAGAATTGGTTAACCAAAAATGAGATTTTATAAAGCTATAAAAGGGGGACTAATTGTTAATTTTTAAGGGAGAAAACGAGAAATACAACTTTAGGACTCGCACTAACCACAAACTTTAATAAAGGCGGTTAAGCTTTTTCCAATCGAGCGCATCGTTATCAACAAAATAGTGAAACACCTCCTCTATTCTGTACATTTTTGGATCTTTAAGCTTGATCGTATCTAAATAATTTAAATACTCTTTTCTGGTTTTAAACCCTCTTAATATATGTTTCTGAGGAACAACTACAAACCAACCTTCCTTTGCTGCCTGACCATCAATTATGGTGTTTTTACTATATGCAAAAATTGCCGAGTCTACAAGATTTATATATTTTGTTCCAGGGATGGTTCCCATGCAAAAGCTTGTATCAGTATCTTCAGTTTGAATGATCCAGTTATTTGAAGGGGGGATGTTAATAACCAGGTAGGGCTTGACAAGAGGAACCCGCGACATATCAAAATCACTCTTATCAGTATAAAATGGATCTGTGTGCGGCTTGCTGCTATTACTGCAACTTATCAGTAATAATGGCACCAATAGCAAGATTAATGGCTTGTGCATTTCAAGTTTAAGTTTGCTTTAAAATAGCACAAATACATGGTAATTGAAAGCAATTATTTCAATACTCCCCTACCGAAAGCATCACCAACGTACAGGCATACTCCGTTTCAATGCCTTGCTCGTTAGCCTTGCGCCTCAATTCAGTATTCTCCGTACCTGGATTAAAGATGATCCGCTTTGGATGCGTATTCAAAATATAATCGTACAACGGCGGCTGGTTTTGCGGGCCAACATACAGGGTTATGGTATCAATATCATGATGGATGGTTTCAGGCTTTTCAATAGGTACACCCGCTACCTCGCCGGTTTTAATACCAACGTTTACAATGGTGTGGCCATATCCCACAAGCTTGTTGGCAGCAAAATTGGCGTACCTGCTGGTATCTGGCGTAGCCCCTAATATGAGTGTTTTCTTATTAGCCATTGATCATCCTGTTTAATAAAGCGATCTGCGCAGAATGATAAATATGGTGCTGTATCAATCCGCTTAACTGGTATTCGTAAGTTTCGGCAGGCTCCTTGCCTTCAACAGTTTCAGCCCATTTTTCTTCGGGGAAATTTTGGATAAAACCTGCCAGGTTCACGTTAACCAGTTTAATATCTTCAACAACCCATTTCCATTTTTGTTCGTCGGGCAAGCCGGGTTCGGGCCAGTCGCCGCGTACGGGGAGTTGGGCGTTCATGCCATTCATGCGGTCCATTACCTCTTCGGCCCAGCCAGTCATGTGCAGGATGATGCCTGCTATATTATGAATTGAGCCTGCCGGTTTTTCGTACGCTGCCTCAAAGCTTATCCCATCAATAATGCTGTAAACCGAGGGGCCATACCATGGCTCGCCGCTTAAAATTTCCTGTAGCTGGTTATATAGTTTTTCGGATATGGTCATGATAATATTTTTTTAGCTGCTACCGCACAATTAATGCCATCTATCGCTGCCGAGATGATTCCGCCCGCATAACCTGCTCCTTCTCCGCAAGGGAATAAGCCGGTAACTTGCGGATGCTGCAAAGTTTCCCTGTCGCGCGGAACCTTTACCGGCGATGAAGTACGCGATTCAACACCAACCAAAATAGCCTCGTTGGTATAATACCCTTTCATTTTTTTTCCGAATACAGGTAGCGCTTTACGCAGGCGTTCATTAACCCGTTGAGGCAATACATTTTTTAGCTCGATACTTTTAGTACCGGGCAGGTAAGAGTTAACCGGCAGATCATTCGATAATCTATTCTGCACAAAATCAACCATTCGCTGTCCGGGTGCAACAAGGTTACCACCTCCGGCCACGAACGCGGCGCGCTCTATCTCCCGCTGAAAATTGAGCATTTTAAACGGATCGGTATCACTACCCGGGATATCTTCCATGTTGATCTGCACAACGGTACCCGAATTAGCAAAAGGGTTATTACGTTTTGATGGACTCCAACCGTTTACTACGATCTCGTCCGGTTCGGTGGCACAGGGGGCAATGATACCGCCTGGGCACATGCAAAATGAGAATACTCCACGATCATCCACCTGTTCAACAAGGCTATAATATGATGGTGGCAGATAAGGGTCGCGAACATCACAATGATATTGCACCCGGTCAATAATTTCCTGCGGATGCTCTATCCTTACACCAAGCGCGAATGGTTTAGCCTCTATCAGGATATTTTGCCTGTGCAGCATCTCGAACACATCCCTTGCCGAGTGGCCTGTGGCCAGGATCACGGCTTCGGCTGTCATCTTTTCGCCCGATGCTATTTTTACGCCTTTTATCTTTCCAAACTCAACCAGTAGTTCGGTTACTTTGGTATCAAAAAGGATCTCGCCACCTGCGTTCAGCACAGTTTCGCGCATGGCGGTGATGATCTGCGGCAGTTTGTTGGTACCTATATGCGGCCGGGCATCAATCAATATGTCTTCATCGGCACCGTGCGCTACAAACATTTTAAGCACCTGGTTCACATCACCACGTTTGGTAGATCGGGTGTAAAGCTTACCATCCGAATAAGTGCCTGCCCCGCCCTCGCCAAAACAATAATTTGATTCGGGGTTAACTAAGCCTTGCTTATTGATATTGGCCAGGTCACGGCGGCGTTGTTTCACGTCTTTGCCTCGCTCAATCACTACAGGCTTTAAACCTAATTCAATGCATTGCAAAGCGGCAAATAAACCCGCCGGACCAGCGCCTACAATAATTACCGGTCGGCCAAATTGTACGTTGGGATAGTTAACGGTAAATACTTCGGGTTGATAAGCCTCCTGCAAAAACACGCGCACCTGCATGCGGTACAGTACTTTGCGGCCGCGGGCATCAATCGAGCGTTTTAATATTTTAAGGGAGGTTATATTTTTTAGGGCGATGTTTAAGGCCGAAGCCGCCAGTTGTTTTAAAATGGCTTCGTCTTCGTGCTGGCCGGGTTGGCAAACTATCTCAGTTTCTTTTGTCATGATTGTTGGCCGGGTTTTTATCCCGGATGGTACAAAGGTAAAAAAATCTATCCCGCTCCCAAAAGCCAGAATAGCGTTGCGGTTTGATCGTTAACGGGGCTTAATAGAATCGAAAAATGTCTTTGCCCATTCTATATCATCATCTTGTTTACCTACCGAAATAACGCATACAAGTATTTGATTTTTCAATTTCTTAACCCCTTTTAACTGCCAACCATCGTCGGTTTTCAATATTGTTGGCTTTGCACCGATTGAATCTGTTGACAAAACGCCATCGCCACTAACTTTGAGTAACGAGAAGTATATCACCCGCGTGCCATCCTTATTAACATATTGGAGAGAGTCGGGATTTTGAACCACATCCCAATCTGAAATATCTCCAAAATCCCAATCCTGGTGGATATACCTTTTTCTTTTGAACCAATTAAACATTAGATAAAACTAATGAAAAGAAACTCATACAAAAACAGCTAATGCTTATAATTGAGCCTTAATAGAAAATACAAAGGGGCAGTGATCGAATCTCTCTAACGAAAGCCCTCCAGTGTTATCTACTACTGTTCACCAAATCCATAAAAACCGTCCGCCATTGCACAATGACCGTACGGTATCGAACAGTTTTAAAAGTTATTAAAAATTATCTATCTAAAAATCAACAACTTACAAAATGGCACTGAGATTGGCATGCACATCATGTATTTAAATAATTAAAAACATGACTACCGCCGACGAACGCTTACACACAATTTGGGATGGATGCCTGCAAAACGACAGAAAGTGCCAGGAGCAATTATACAGGCTATTAGCCCCCCGCATGCTTGCAGTTTGCATGCGCTACGCTACCGATAAAGACGAAGCACAAGATATATTACAGGAAGGTTTTATCAAAATGTTCCGCAACATGAACAACTACCGCGGCGAAGGTAGTTTGGAAGGATGGATTCGCCGTATTATGGTACATTGCGCTATCTCCCGTTATCGTAAATTAAAACCGATGGTTTTGGTTGACGATTTTGCGGGCGAAGAAGCCTCGGCCATGCCGGTTAGCAAAGCCTACAACGATAACGGCCTTGAAGCTAAAGACTTGATGAAACTCGTACAAAAACTACCAAAAACCTATCGCTCGGTATTTAATATGTACGCTATCGAGGGTTATTCGCACCAGGAAATAGGTTCATCATTAGGCATGAGCGAATTATTATCGCGCACCACTCTGCACCGCGCCCGTACTTTATTAAAAGATATGGTGGCCAAACTTACCATCCGCGAAGAGCATTGCCTGGCAGGATAATGCTATCCTGCCCATCCGGGAGTTTTTACTGATCACCTGCAAAGCTACAGCCCCATATGGGGCTTTCTGCTTTTATAAAAGTCAAAAAGTCTCATATCTAACGTCTCAAATCCCACATCTCCCTAAAATTCCGTACCTTGACACGTTGGCATCTAAACAGCCGTTTTGTAACAACGGTATGCAATTTGCACTCTAATCCTCAAACATCACAAAAACAAAGAAAAACAAATGAAAAAGTTACTTTCTGTAATCTTAGTTATAGTAGCGGCCATGTCATTAAGTTCGTGCAGCTACAACAGCATGGTTAAGCTTGATGAAACCGTTAAAGCAAAATGGGGCGCAGTACAAAGCGACTATCAACGCCGCAGCGATTTGATCCCTAACCTGGTAAACACAGTAAAAGGTGCTGCCAATTTTGAAAAAGGTACATTAGCCGCTGTAGTTGAGGCGCGTGCCAAAGCAACCTCAGTACAGGTTGATCCAACCAAGCTTACTCCCGAATCGATCAAAGCGTTCCAGGCTTCACAAGGCGAACTGTCAACAGCTTTAGGAAAATTGATCTCAATCACAGAAAACTATCCTGATCTGAAATCGAATTCCAACTTCCAAAACTTACAGGTTCAGCTGGAAGGTACTGAAAACAGGATCAATGTATCGCGCAAAGATTTTAACGATGCCGTACAGGAATACAACAGCAAGATCCGCTCGTTCCCTGCCAATTTAACAGCTAAAATGTTCGGTTTTTCCGAAAAAGGATACTTCACTGCCGAGCCGGGTGCAGACAAAGCGCCTAAGGTGGAGTTCAATTAGTGAATTAGTGATGGATTGAATTAGTGAATTATAAAACTATACAATAAGCTAATTCGATCTCTCACTAAAAGCATTCAATTCACCAAATCACTAATTCAATAATTCACTAACTAAAAAAATGGCTGTATTTAACGAAGATGAACAGCAGCGCATTCGCCAGGGCATTGAGCAGGCCGAAAGCCGCTCATCGGGCGAGATCAGGGTGTGCATCGAAAAGCGTTGCAGCGAGGAAGTGCTTGATCGTGCTGCCAAATATTTCCAGCAGCTTAATATGCACAAAACCAGGCTGCGTCATGGCGTGCTGATATATGTGGCTACGGTCGACAGGAAATTTGCCATTATAGGCGATGCTGGCATTAATGCCGTTGTACCCGAAAACTTTTGGGATAGCACCCGCGACGAGATGCTGCAGCATTTTAAGTACGGCGATATTGTTGAAGGCATTATTACCGGCCTCAAAATTGCCGGTGAACAGCTGCAAAAATATTTCCCGCACCAGGATGGCGACCAAAACGAACTGCCCGATGATATCGCTTTTATGGATGGCGATTAAAAAATGAAAAACATGTTTAAAAAGATCATATTTTCTTTGGGATTGGTGCTATGCACCTTGCTGGCATTTGCCCAGGATTTCCCCCAACGATCAAATACCCTGGTTACCGATTATACCAACACGCTAAGCCCTGATAATAAACTACAACTGGAAAGTAAGTTGGTGGCTTATAACGATTCTACCTCTACGCAAATAGCGGTGGTGATCATGAAATCGACAGGTGACTACGATATTAATGACTACGCCCAGCAACTATTGCGCAAATGGGGCATTGGCCAAAAAGATAAAAACAACGGTATCCTGGTACTGGTTGCAGTGGGCGACCGCAAGGTATCTATCCAAACCGGATATGGTGCCGAAGGCGCTGTTCCGGATATACTTACCCAGCAAATAATACAAAACGATTTTAAGCCCCACTTTAAACAAGGCGATTACTACGGCGGACTTGATGCCGGTACCACCAACATCATGAAAGCCATGAAGGGTGAGTACAAGGCCGAAAAGAAGCCCAGCAAACAAGGCAATGGCGGCGCATCGGGTTTTATCATACTCATCATAGTGGTGGTAATACTTGCCCTGGTATTTCGCAGGAGAGGCGGCGGTGGCGGCGGACAGATCATCGGTCGTCGTGGTGGCGCAAGCCCATTCTGGTGGTTTATGGCCGGTAATATGCTTGGCGGCAGTAGCCGCGGAGGCAGCGATTGGGGTGGCTTCTCTGGAGGCGGCGATAGTGGTGGCGGAGGTGGTTTCGGCGGCTTTGGCGGCGGAAGTGGCGGTGGCGGCGGAAGCAGTGGCAGCTGGTAACCTTGATCCATTATTTAACCTAAGTCAAGCTTTATGCAAAAAGACTTTATATTAAGAGAGATCGAAAAGATCGTCTATTCCATCACCAGGCTTGCAGGCTTCAAAAACGCCACAAACCCTGAAGCATTTGATCAGTATGCTGATCAAATGCTTCAGGAGGAATACGATATTAACCTTCCGGCCTTGCTTGAACTAAGCACCGACGATTTCGAGCTTTTGCTTGACGACCGAAACTATTCGCCCGAAAAACTGGACGCCCTGGCGCAATTACTCTATATGTATTATGAGCCATTCGTTGTTAACGATGAAACATTAATCGGTTTACAAAAGATCATCTCTATATTTAACCGCCTGGAGAAAAGGCATCACCGGACCTCGTTCGAAAACATCAATAAACGCGATACTATCTATCAGTTCCTTAAAGAAAACTATGAATAAAGACCTCACCTGGAAACTACTATCATCATCATACATACACAAAGGCCCCTGGGCTACCCTACGCATTGATAAATGCGAAATGCCCAGTGGTAAAATAGTTGAAGATTATTATGTATTAGAATATTCGAGCTGGGTTAACGCCGTAGCCATCACCGAAGATAACAAGGTGTTAATGGTAAAACAGTACCGCCATGCCGCCGGCGTGATCTCGCTCGAAATTCCGGGCGGCGTTGTTGATCCGGGTGAAGACGCGTTAACAGCCATCCGTCGCGAATTATTGGAAGAGACAGGCTACCAGTTTGATGAGTTCGAACTGATCTGTACCGTGTACGGCAACCCTTCAACCGCCAACAACCAAACGTTCACCTACTTTACCAAAGGCGGTAAAAAGGTACAAGGCCAACACCTTGATGAGCATGAAGAGTTGATTGTTGAAGAATACACCATTGAAGAAGTAAAGCAATTGCTGCTTGATAATAAAATAACACAAGCCATGCATTGCGCGGGGTTATTTTATGGGATGATGAAGCTGGGGGTGTTGTAAAGGAAACATCATAAAAAAACGTCATTGCGAGGTACGAAGCAATCCCCGACTTACAGAGCCGCTCTGCATAGTTCGCGATTGCTTCGTACCTCGCAATGACGTTTTGCTTTAAAAAGCATTACTCTGAGCAATTATCCTTACGCCTGGTATCTACAATATAAATGATCTTCCAGCCCTCCGCTGTTTTCATCAGTTGGAAAACATCCACCCCGCAGTGGCTGTACTTGTCATCCAAATAAAATTTATACGGTGCCCAAACGCTGGCCAATGGGCCATCAATTTTAATATCGCCGAAGGTTACACGTTCATCGTACACACCTTTGTGCGGCGTGCCAACCAGCTTTATAAAATCATCCGGGTTTTCAATTTCTAAAGCGGTTGAGCCATCTTTTTTAGTTGCAACGCTATGGAAAGCTATGCCCTTGGCAAAGGTGGAACGCAGCATGGTGCTATCGCCTTTACGCATGGCAGTAAACATGGTATTGATAGTTTGCTTAATGGCATCCTGTTCGGTTTGCTGAGCGAAGGATCTTAACGATAGCAGGATCAAGGCGACGGCGATCAGTTTTTTCATATCTAAATATAAATCAAATACATCAATACCAATAGGTGCCAATCACTAATTTGCCTAGCGAATATTTATTAGCATCAAACTTTGCCATCACCAGCAAAGCAGTTAATGTCGCTTAACTAAAATATTAGCCTTCCCTTCGAAAAGCTATAATTGTCGTCTATCTTCAACATTACTTCCTTCCCGTAAGCAGGCTCGTAGCAATACTTAGTTTGAATGTAGATTTCTTTGTCATCTATCTTTTTTCCATCTACCCGGTACAGGTCTTTAGCTACCTTGGTTATTTTAACTACATATTTTCCATCGTGCAGTTGTTGTTTTACGAGTATCAACTTGGTTTCGGATATTTCTTCATCAGTATTTAACGAATATGTATTGCGAGGTGTTTCCAGGGGCTTGAAAAAGGCAACAACCTCGTAATCTGAACGCTTAAGAGAGGTTAACAATGGTAGCACTGCCACAGCGAGCAACAGGATCAGAATTTTAGACTTCATAACGTTAAAAAACAGGTTTACAGTAATTATAATTTAAGGTTAGATATTAAACAACGCCGTTTTTGGGGTTAGTTGTTACTTGCAGGATAAAAGTCTTTCAACTTTTCAACTATAGCATGCCAGTCGTCGCCAAACTTCAGTTTCATCATTTTACCATTTGGGGCTATTAAAACCTTGAAAGGATAACCTGTAACACCATACTGTTTTTCGATATCTCCATTGGCCATAGCAGCTGTAATATCAAAGTTATTTCGCTGCAGGTACGCGCTTACTTTATTTTTAGTATCAGAGCAGGCCACACTCAAAAACTTCACACCTTTAAATTTATCCTCTTTCAGTTCCTGGTTAAAGCGGTTAAGCTCGGGCATTTCGGCGCAGCAGGGACTACACCAGGTTCCCCAAAAATCAAGCATTAGCCATTTATTTTTAAAATCGGATAATGAATGTTTATTATCCTTGATATCGGTAAGCGCAAAATCGGGCGCGGGCAACCAGTTTTCAATTACGTTTTCTCTAAAAAAAACCTCAAAGTTCTGATCCGGATAATTCGCCTTGTAAATATCACGCACCTCGTCTATTGTTGTTGGATCATTGGTTAACTGCTCGGCTAATAACTTAGAAGCCTGAGCTTTGTTATCCTTGTTTTTCAGTACCTCCCGGATAAAATCAGTACGATAGTTTTCTTTTGAATTGAGAAAAAAATGATCGTAAAAGCTACTCCAAACCTTTCGCTCGTTTTGCTTTGGCGAATTATAGGCAGCCCTTGCCAGATAACTAAATGCCAATACCGAATCAGTTTTCAGCGCATTTTGATATTTAACATAATAGGCATAGGTCAAAATATTTTTATGCGCCAACCTTTCTTTATTGAGCGTATCATTAGCAAGCTTCTCCAAAGTATTAATAGTTTGATCAAGTAATTTGTTAGCCTCCGAGGTATGCGTAGTTTCTGCCAACATTTTGTAAACCATTAATGCATACCGCTCGCCGTGACTGCCGGCTTTTATTTCGGCTTCGCCCATATTTAAAAACCGCTTACCCGCTGCCAGCAAAACGGCATCATCATTTTTATGGTTTAAAGCATTTACCCAGGTGTAAAGCGCGTCTGTTTTTTGATGCATCAGTGGGTTTTGTTCATTATGCATTAACAATAAAATCTTCATCGAATTATTTCTAATCTCTACCCGGCGTTCGCTTTGTTCGGCTCCCTGTAACTCAACAAAATTTTGCGCAAAGAACAGGTGTATTTGCTCATCAAACATTTTGGTTTTATGCAAATACTTCAAGATCTGCAAAGCAGAATCGGGGGCCAACTGCCCGTTCGAAAATTTGTTGGCCAGGTGGATCTCACTTTTTTTGATAAGATAGTTTGGCGTAATATTTAATAAGCCATCGTAAAAGTTCAGGCTGCCGGTTCTATCTATATGTTGATAATTAGTGAGCTTGGCCATGGTATAATAAGGGTCGTTTTTAAAAAGGCCATCCCGCTCCCTAAAATACTTCAATACTTTCGAGCTATCGACAGGGCTATTTAAAGCAAGTTTATTAGAAAGCGAACCTTCGCTTGCTAAAGCCATATTGATCCACGCGGTATCAATGCCATATTGCCTTGCCCCATAAGCTACCTGTTGCTGATAGGCGTATTCAGGAAGAGCAGCTTTCACCTTACTATTTTGAACAGCAGTTGAATATTGCAGCTTTTCTGCCAAACCAGTCACTTCGTTAAAAACGGCCGAACCGATAAACGCCGGTTCCTTTGCACTATTAATGGCCAGGTAAAGCAATTGTCCGTTAATAGCATTCACTTTATAACTAAACTTGCCAGTGGTCCAACTGCTCTGGTAGCCGATACTTTGCGCAGGTAATACCGGAAAAACCTGCTCCAATATTTTCTTCGGGAACTCTTCAGCAAAGTGTTTTAAAAAATCATTCGCGTTTTCATTAAATCCGATATTTTTTTCGGCCTGCTTTAAAACAGCATCAATCCCGGTTATATTCAACACCTCCCCTTTGGCATTTACAGTAATACCTAAAGGCTGGTGAAGTAATACCATAGGCAACGTAACAGACCAGTTGCTAAAAGTTAAATTACGGAGGCTATCGGTATTAAACCGGTAATTAGCCAATGGGTATTTGGGGCTTTTAAAATTGATAATTACACGTACCAATTTGGTTTCGAGTATTGTATTACCATCGCTTTTTCCGGTAACCTTAAAAGCAAAAACGTATTGGTTATCTTCGTTGCGTTCGGCATTGTTAACTTTTTCGTGAACGGCAACTTCAAACTCCTTCCCTTTTTCAAGCGAAACAGATTGAGCATAGGTATTAAAAAAGCAAAAAGACAGGAATGAAAGTAATAGCAGGTTTAGTTTTTTCATATAAGGTTCAGATGTATTGGAGTTATTAAAGTTACATTTAAAACCTTATTAAACAAAAAAGGCCGATTCAATGAACCGGCCTTTAACAATTTTTAACCCAGAGCAAAACTTAGCTCATTTTCAATTTCTTCTGAATGTCGGCAACGTAGCCTTTAAATTTCTTATCAGTATCAATTAAATCCTCAACTGTTTGGCAAGCGTAGATCACGGTAGAGTGATCGCGGCCGCCGAAGAAGTGACCGATTGATTTAAGCGAACTTTTAGTGTGCGCTTTGGCCAGGTACATTGAAATTTGACGGGCCTGCACAATTTCGCGTTTGCGGGTTTGTGATTTAACCATCTCGATTGGCACTTCAAAGTACTCGCAAACCAGGCTCTGGATGTACTCCATCGAAATTTCTTTAGATGAGTTTTTCACAAAGTTTTTCAACATTTGTTTAGCCAGGTTCAGGTCTATCTCTTTACGGTTAAGGGTTGATTGTGCCAGTAGTGATACCATGGCACCTTCCAACTCACGTACGTTGTTATCAATGTTGTGGGCTACGTATTCAACCACATCGTTTGATAGTTCGATACCGTCCTGGTAAATTTTGTTTTTCAGGATGGCCATACGGGTTTCCAGGTCAGGGATCTGCAGATCGGCAGATAGACCCCATTTAAATCTTGAAAGCAAACGTTCTTCCAAACCAGCCAGATCTTTAGGCGCTTTATCTGATGTAATGATCAGCTGTTTGCCTGATTGATGCAGGTGGTTAAAAATGTGGAAGAAGAAATCCTGAGTTTTCTCTTTACCGGCAAAGTTGTGCACATCATCCATGATCAACACATCAATGGCTTGGTAAAAGTTCACGAAATCATTAATGTTGTTGTGCTTCAGGGCATCAACAAATTGCTGTGTAAATTTCTCGCACGATACATACAGCACCAGCTTATCGGGCAGGGTGCGTTTAATTTCGTTACCGATGGCCTGTGCCAGGTGGGTTTTGCCCAAACCTACGCCACCATAAATCATTAACGGGTTAAATGAAGTACCACCCGGTTTGGCAGCAACCGCGTATCCGGCCGAACGGGCCAAACGGTTGCAATCGCCTTCAACAAAATTTTCGAAGGTGTAGTTACGGTTAAGTTGCGGATCAACGTTCAACTTTTTGAGGCCGGGTATAACAAATGGATTTTTAATGTCCTTGTTAATAGAAATAGGTATCGGCATACTCTGATGTTTTGAATCAGCGCCATTTCCGTTTGAAGGCATATTAGTTGTATATGGTTTAGTTGATGATTGCTCAACAACTATATTATATTCCAAACGCCCTTCATCGCCCAATTGTTTCTTAATTGTTTTGCGCAGTAACCCTACATAGTGCTCTTCAAGCCACTCGTAAAAGAATAAACTTGGCACCTGTATGGTTAATACGCTCCCCTCCATCCTCAAAGCTTTTATCGGCTCAAACCAGGTTTTAAAGCTCTGGGCCGGTATGTTGTCTTTGATGATCTGAAGGCAGCTATTCCAAACGTTCGTACAAGTTTTTTCCATATAGATAAAAGTAAAATATTGATTTCCAACCCCCAGCGAAACAAACTTTGGCCCTGCTACGGAACATCGAATATTGCCAAAAAAAGCTTATAAAAAAATTAAATTTTCACTTTTTTAACATTTCGCTTTTTATTAACAATTTCACTTTTTCGATGAAAAATCCGTATATGCGCCTGTGTAAGCATTGAAAAAACCGCAATGCAATTATTTCATAATTAAATTTTTTTCTTTCTGAAATTTCCAAAAAAATCTGAAGAAAAATAAGCGCGTCAACCCTTAGTTATACGCCTAAACGAGGGCAATTGTTGAGCCGCTGAAAGCTCAAAATCACAAACCAAAAAGTAACCTTCTGGTTTTGTGACCTATAAAATTTTTCTTTATTTTTTTTTGATTTTGTGGTTCCCGACCCGGCAATGCTCCCGCTACCACAGTGTGATGCTAATACTCCCCGAAAACTCCGCGCAAAACATCCGATATCTCGCCCAGGGTTGCATAGCTTTCCACCGAAGTTACAATAAAAGGCATTAAGTTTTCCGTTCCGGCGGCTGCTATTCGTAAAAGGTTTAAGTTATTTTTCACGACGAAATTATCCCGCTCTTTTTTCAATGTGGATATCTTTTCAGATTGTGAATAACGAATGCTATCATCAACCCTAAATACATTTTCGGGAGCAGGTTCCTGCTGGGTAAACTTATTAACGCCTACAATTACCTTTTCGCCGCTTTCTATTTCCTGTTGATAACGGTACGCTGCGGCAGCGATCTCCTGTTGAATGTAATCCTGCTCAATGGCCTTTACCGCGCCCCCCATGGCATCTATCTTATCTATATATAATTGCGCGGCAGCTTCGATCTCATCCGTTAGCGCTTCTATAAAATAGGATCCCGCCAGTGGATCTACGGTATCAGTAACACCGCTTTCAAAAGCGATGATCTGCTGGGTGCGCAGGGCTATTTTTGCGGCGGCTTCTGTTGGCAGAGAAAGCGCCTCGTCGTACCCATTGGTGTGCAAGGATTGCGTACCGCCTAATACAGCGGCCATAGCCTGGTTACTTACACGTATTATATTATTGAGGGGTTGTTGAGCTGTAAGTGTGGAGCCACCTGTTTGGGTATGAAAACGAAGCTTTTGCGCGCCGATGTCGGTAGCGCCTAACTCTTTAGTAATGTGCGCCCACATCCTTCGCGCTGCCCTGAACTTGGCTATCTCCTCAAAAAAATTACTATGACAATTAAAAAAGAAAGACAGGCGCTTGGCGAACACATTAATATCTAACCCTTTTTCCAACGCCGCTTTTAAATAGGCTTTACCATTAGCTAACGTGAAGGCCAGTTCCTGTACCGCGGTCGATCCTGCTTCGCGGATATGATAGCCTGAGATAGATATGGTATTCCATTTAGGCACTTCCTTGCTGCAATACTCAAACACATCGGTAATGAGTCGCATGGATGGCGCGGGGGGATATATATAAGTACCGCGGGCGGCGTACTCCTTTAATATATCGTTTTGAATAGTGCCGGAGATCTGCGTCATATCTGCCCCTTGTTTTTTTGCTAACGCGATGTACATGGCCAGCAAAATGGCAGCCGTGGCATTGATGGTCATGGAGGTGGTAATATCCTGTAGTTTGATCCCATTAAAAAGCACCTCCATATCTTTTAGCGAGTCGATAGCTACACCTACTTTGCCAACCTCACCTTCGGCAAGGGCATGGTCAGAGTCATAACCTATTTGGGTGGGTAGATCAAAAGCTACCGAAAGCCCATTGGTTCCCTGGCTTAGCAGGTAGTGATAGCGTTTGTTCGATTCCTCGGCGGTTGAAAAACCGGCGTACTGGCGCATGGTCCAGGGTTTGCCGCGATACATATCCTTTTGGATTCCCCGGGTAAAGGGAAACTCGCCGGGTTGCTCGTTCATACCGGAAGGTTCGGTGTAAACCTCCTTTATTTCGATACCCGATGTGGTAATGATCTTTTTGCCGGCCATCTCAGCTTAATATAATTCTTCCATATCTCGCCTGATCAAACCTAAAGCCACATCATAAGGATTATCTTCCAGTTTGCTCAGGTGCACAAGGATAGTTTTACTCAAATCAAGCGCCGAGGTGCCTGGCGGCAAGGCCTGCACCGCGCTATTGATCATATTAATGGTATCATCCTTAACCCTTTTTACAACGGCCCATACCGGCGCGCTTACATAAATTTGCTGGGTAATATTGTGCTGAAACTCGTTACGCACTTCATTAATAATAATAGCCTGCAATTCGGCAGCGCTATCGGCGGATCCGTTCAGGCGGATCAGCAAACTTGCAGGGTTAACCCTTTCAATAAAAAGTACAACCCTTTCATAGGCCTGCAAGCGCAGAGGCAGGGTTTGATTACTGATGGTCCGTTTTAACTCCAATAGCTGGATACTTTCGGATTTATCGAGATAGGGTTTAAACAGGTAAAAGGCGATGTAAACCACACCTAAACCAGAAACCGTGTACTTTAAAATATCAAACAAAAAAGGTAGAGCAAGCATATTTATAATGTTATACCGGGGTCATAAAATTATGACACTAACAAAAATCTGCATTTTACGTTATATTTGTGTAGAATAAATAAAAATAAGATGAGTATAGCTGTTGAAACTGCACCTGTTAGCTTTACCCCTGGCGCGGTGAAAGAACTTTTTAAATTGCGCGATCAGCAAGAGATAAACGACGAATTTGGTTTACGTGTTGGCGTTGAAGGCGGTGGCTGTTCGGGCATGAACTATATTTTAGGCTTCGACATGAAAAAAGACGGAGACCAGGAATACTATATCAATGACATCAAAGTGTTTATGCACAAAGCCCACGGCATGTACCTCGCCGGCATGCAGATCGATTACCAGGACGGCTTAAACGCCCGTGGTTTCACTTTCAACAACCCTAATGCTGCAAGCACTTGTGGCTGCGGTACATCGTTCTCGGTTTAAATACAACCGGTAAAATATTAAAAAAGGCCGTTTTATGATTTGCATAAAACGGCCTTTTTATTTATATTGATTCTGTTATTTCAGGCTTTCGTCAATCGTCTTCTTCATCCAGATAGGCGCATTAGGTGCAAATCCTACAGTATGGAACGCCACTTTCCCTTCTTTATCCAATATTACGCTGGTTGGGTAAAGGTGTATTTTATAATTGTTGGCTATATCGCGGCCATTATCTATAATATCATAATTAAACGCGGTTGTTTTCAGAAACTTTCTGAGCTCGTAACTATAATCGAGCGCTATGGCCAGGAAAACAACATTCGGATTGTCTTTATAAGTATCAACCAACTTATTCAGTTCCGGGATTTCCTGCATACATGCCGGGCAGTTTATAAACCAAAAGTTAAGCACTACTACTTTTCCACGCAGCTCTTTTAGTTTTATTTTATTATTGTTGAGATCGCGGGTATTGAAAGTCTCCATTTCTTCACCGGTGGTAAAATAGGTCGATTCTTCTGGTTTTGGTAATGACGCCAGCATTTGCTCTCTTAGCTCTTCGGCAGAAAATCGCTTTTGCGATTCGGGTTCTGCCTGGGCCGGCTCCTCCGTTGTATAACTAACTTGTTTATAGCCTTTTTTTCTTACAACAAAAGATGGAACAGCATCTTCAACATTTTCAGGAAATAAAACATATTGCCTTGTACGCATCAGCGCGGTCCATTCCTTGTATTCAAGCCTTTTCCCGGTCGAATCTTTCACTACCGATTTTTGGTCGATGCTAAAAGTACGCGTGACAACAGAACTGGGTTTCGGCGCATCCTGGGCACGCAGATGAATGCTAAATAATACACACAGAAGGCAGAGATAGATATATTTCATGATATCGGATTAGATCTATCCAAATATAATATACCCGTAGCAATATATATATATATATATATATAACAAATAAGCAATATTATTTACCTGTAAACAAACGTGGTATCTAAAAATTAACTTACCTACCCCTGTAACAAACCGACACATTACATAGTCAAAGCGCTAAGTTTTTTATATTTATACCATGCCGGTAAAAACCTCCTACAAAGAAAATATTTCGATAGCCCTGCAATCAATAGCCGGCAACCGTTTGCGTACAGCGCTAACCGCACTGATCATCGCTATCGGCATTATGGCGCTGGTAGGAATTTTAACAGCGATAGAAGGGATCAGGCAGTTTACCAACGATGCCTTTGCCGATCTGGGTGCCAATACCTTCACCCTGCAAAACCGGGGCGAAGGGCTTAACTTTGGCAACGGCGGCCACCGCAAGGTATATCCGGCCATAACTTATGATCAGGCCGTTCGCTTTAAAAACAACTTTAAACTGCCCGTAGTTACCGCCATTAATTTAGATGTAACAGGTACAGCGGTAGCCAAATACGGCAATCAAAAAACCAATCCAAATATCTACATCAGTGGTTCGAACGAAAATTATTTATCAACCGCGGGCAAGAAGCTTTCCTTCGGCCGTAACTTTTCGGCCTCCGAACTGGAACACGGCTCGAACGTGGTGATCATAGGCGATGAGATCAAAAAGAAGTTATTTAAAACTGAAGACCCGATCAATAAATCAGTATATCTCGGCACCGATAAATTCAGGATCATTGGCGTATTCGCGTCGAAAGGGTCAAGCTCTTTTGGCGGAGGTGATAAGTTTTGCGTTATCCCGGTACTTAAGGCCAAGCAAATAGATAGTACCAAAAACGCGTCGTTCACCATCACCTTAAAAGTAGCCACCCCAGCAGCATTGGATGCCACCATTGGCGAGGCCACTTCCCTGTTCAGAAATGTGCGCGGCTTAAACGTAGTTAACCAGGATAATTTTGAAATAACGCGCAGCGACTCGATCCAGAAAGAATTATCGGGCCAGCTTGCAGGTATCACTGTTGCAGGTTTTGCCATTGGGATCATTACGCTTATTGGCGCTGCCATTGGCCTCATGAATATTATGCTGGTATCAGTAACCGAGCGCACCCGCGAGATTGGCGTACGCAAGGCCATCGGCGCTACGCCAGCAATCATTCGTAAACAGTTTTTGATAGAAGCTATTGTGATTTGCCTTATAGGCGGCGCGGCGGGCATGCTATTGGGTATGGCTGTAGGTAACCTTATAGCGGTACAAATTAGCGGTACGTTTGTGGTACCATGGGGATGGCTGATGTTCGCGGTGATCCTTTGTACTTTTATTGGTTTGATATCAGGATATTACCCTGCTAAAAAAGCGGCTAAACTTGATCCGGTGGAGGCTTTGAGATACGAATAACGAAGCAAAACTGCTATTGCCCACATTACATTATATAATGAAAAAAGGCGCATTAACCGCACCTTTTTTCGTTATATAACGTCTCTCTATTTATAAAAACATCTTATTCTTCAACGGATAGTCCGTCAATAGTTTTTCTATATAACTTGTCCTCAAAGCATCCTCAAAAGCTGCGGCGTGTTTAAGGTGGTGCATATCGCTCGATATAAAATCGATCATATCGTTATCCACCAATGCTTCAGCCATTCTTTTGATCTCTCTGCCATAATAGCCTGTGAGGGATATGGTATTTAACTGAAAATCAAGCCCCCAGCTCCGCAGGTTTTTAAGCGCTTCGATATCAAGATACTGATATCGCTCCGGGTGTGCAAGAATCGGTTTATACCCCTTATCATGAAGCTTTTGAATAACTGTATAAACGTTTGGCGGCTGATTGATGAATGAAAACTCGAACAACACATAATTATCGCCCATGGTCATTATCGGCCCATTATCAACCCGGGCCTCAAAAGTTTCGTCGAAGTAATGCTCGGCGGCGGCTTCAACCGGCACATCAATGCCTTGTTTAGCCAGTTCGGCCTTAAGCAGGGTTAGCGCGTTACCAATGGTTTCGGGCGTATTGCGATAAAAATCGATCATGATGTGAGGCGTAGCGATAAACTTTTTTATCCCTAATGCCATCATTTTTTTGATCAGCTCTACCGATTCCTCAGGCGTTTTTGCACCATCGTCTATCCCTGGCAAAATATGCGAGTGCATATCAACCATGATACTACCGTAGTTAAATTTTGCTTCCCTTACTTCCTTCTTCTTCTTAAAAAGCCCGAACATTTTCTATCTCTCGTTATACTGGTCGTTATAATATTGCTGATAATGGCCCGATGTTACATCGTTCAACCACTCCTCATTGGCCAGGTACCAGTCAACCGTTTTTTCCAGTCCTTCCTCAAAGGTAATGCTTGGCACCCAACCCAACTCATTTTTAAGTTTGGTGGCATCAATAGCATATCTTAGATCATGACCGGCACGGTCTGTTACAAAGGTGATCAGTTTTGCCGATTCGCCTTCTGCCCTGCCCAATTTTTTGTCCAATATACTGCAAAGCAATTTAATCAGGTCAATATTTTTCCATTCGTTATGGCCACCTATGTTATAAGTAGTTCCGGATTTGGCCGTATGGAATATCACATCGATAGCGCGGGCATGGTCTTCAACCCATAACCAATCGCGGATATTCTCCCCTTTACCATATACAGGTACTGGTTTATTTTGTTTGATATTGTTGATTGCCAGCGGGATCAACTTCTCCGGAAAATGGAACGAACCGTAGTTATTTGAGCAGTTGGAGATCACGTTATTAATGCCATAAGTATCCTGGTAAGCACGCACAAAATGATCTGAACTTGCTTTAGATGCTGAGTATGGCGAATGCGGATCATAAGCTGTTTCTTCGGTGAACATGCCATCCTCACCTAAAGTACCATAAACCTCATCGGTTGATACATGGTAAAAACGGGTTTCATCATACTTACCCTTCCAGTTTTGGCGGGCTGCGTTGAGCAGGTTTACGGTACCTACTACGTTGGTCATCACAAACTCGAGCGGATTGGTGATAGAGCGGTCCACATGCGATTCGGCTGCGAGGTGGATCACTGCATCCGGATTTTCTGCAGCGAAAAGCTCATTAATAAAAGCCATATCAACAATATCACCTTTTACAAACTTGTAATTAGGCTCATTTTCAATATCCTTTAAATTGGCCAGGTTGCCTGCGTAGGTAAGTTTATCTAAATTGATGATAGAATAATCGGGATAGTTTTTTACAAACCTCCGTACCACGTGCGATCCGATAAAACCCGCGCCGCCTGTTATAATGATCTTTTTCATTCCGTATCTCTGCTGCTGATATTAATTAAAAAGGATTTGCTGCAATATATTTTTCCCACTCCCAGGCCGATGACATCATTTCGCCAATGCCCAGTTGTGCTGTCCAGCCCAGTTTGGTTGATGATTTGGTAACATCGCCCCAAACCTGCTCCACATCACCTTCGCGACGCGGACCAATTTCGTAGTTCACTTTTACACCTGTAGATTTTTCAAAAGCGTGGATCACTTCCAGTACCGATGTACCATTACCTGTACCCAGGTTAAATACATCATAACCTTTAAAGCTATCCTGCTCGGCAAGTTTAAGCGCAGCAACGTGTGCTTTGGCCAAATCAACTACGTGGATATAATCGCGAACACAGCTGCCATCAGGCGTATTGTAGGTATCGCCAAAAACGGTAATTTTTTCGCGTTTGCCGATAGCGGTTTGGGTGATGAACGGTACCAGGTTTTGCGGAACGCCGATTGGTAACTCGCCAATCAATGCTGATTCGTGCGCGCCAACCGGGTTAAAATATCTTAATGAAATTACTTTGTAACCGGTACCTGAATTTACCATATCAACCAAAATTTCTTCGGCTATTTGTTTGGTATTGCCATAAGGCGATTGCGCTGGCTGCACCGGTGCATTCTCGGTAACAGGCAGTATTTCCGGCTGACCATAAACTGTACAGCTTGATGAAAACACAAAGTTTACAGGCTTGCCATTATAAGCTTCAAGCAGGTTTATCAACGAGTAAAAATTGTTGCGATAGTATTTCATCGGTTTTTTAACCGATTCGCCTACGGCTTTAAATGCCGCGAAGTGAATGATACCGCCAACTTCCGGTTCGGCAGCTGCCAAAGCCAGTACTGCTGCCTCGTCACAAAGATCAACTTTGTGGAAAGCTGGGGTAAAACCTAAAATTTTGGTTAACTGATCCAGAATTTTAGGATCGGAGTTTGAAAGGTCGTCAACAATAATGGGATCGTAGCCGGCATTAACTAATTCAACAACTGTGTGCGAGCCGATGAAGCCCATGCCGCCTGTAACTAAAATCTTCATAATGGTAATGTGTGTATAAAGCAAGTCCCCTTAGGTGAAGGGGACGGTTGCTTATTTATTGTAATAAGTGAAATCTTTGTGATTTATTTCTTTCTCGGGCAATGATTTAAAGTACTCGTAAGTGATCTTTAAACCCTCGCTCCTTGATACCTTCGGCTCCCAGCCTAAAATGGCTTTGGCTTTGGTAATATCCGGTCGGCGTTGTTTGGGATCATCTGTTGGTAACGGCAGGCTGATCAGTTGTTGATCGGTACCCGTTAATTTGATGATCTCCTCGCCAAATTCGCGGATAGTGATCTCATCAGGGTTACCAATGTTTACCGGCTGCGCGTAATCGCTATGCAACAGGCGATAGATACCTTCGATCAAATCATCTACATAACAAAACGAACGGGTTTGTGAGCCATCGCCAAACATGGTTAATGATTCGCCCCTCAAAGCCTGACCAATAAATGCCGGTAATACACGACCGTCATTCAATCGCATCCTTGGGCCATACGTATTAAAGATCCTCACAATGCGGGTTTCCAAACCGTGGAAGGTGTGGTAAGCCATAGTGATAGCTTCCTGGAAACGCTTGGCCTCATCATAAACCCCACGTGGCCCAACCGGGTTCACGTTGCCCCAATATTCTTCGGGCTGCGGGTTTACGTTCGGGTCGCCATAAACTTCGGATGTTGAAGCGATGAGCATCCTTGCTTTTTTCACCCTCGCCAGACCAAGCAAGTTATGTGTTCCTAACGAACCAACTTTCAAAGTTTGGATTGGGATTTTAAGATAATCAATAGGGCTTGCAGGCGAAGCAAAGTGCAGGATGTAGTGCAAATCGCCTGGTACAAACACAAACGTTGACACATCATGATTGTAAAACTCAAAATTTTCAAGTTTAAACAAATGCTCAATGTTCCTTAGATCACCGGTTATAAGGTTATCCATGCCAATAACATGATAATCTTCCTTAATAAATCTATCGCAAAGGTGCGATCCTAAAAATCCGGCAGCGCCGGTTATCAGTATTCTTTTACGTTCTCCCATTATTAACTAACTATTTTACGACCGATGCTGTTATAATAAAAACCGTGATCTTTCATTCTGTCCAGATCATAAAGGTTACGTCCGTCAAATATAACAGGCGCGTTTAATTTTTCCTTCATAAAATCAAAATCAGGTGTGCGGAATACCGGCCATTCAGTAACAACCAGTAAAGCATCGGCACCGTCAAGCGCCGAATACCTGTCTTTAGCGTAAGAGATCTTATCGCCCAAAAGTTTTTTAACGTTTGGCATACCTTCAGGATCGTAAGCTGTAACGGTTGCACCGGCAGCTATCAGATCTTCAATGATGTACAAAGCAGGTGCCTCGCGGATATCGTCGGTTTCTGGTTTAAAAGCCAATCCCCACAGTGCAAAATGCTTACCTTTTAAGCCATCAACACCATAATGTTCGCGCAGTTTAACAACCAAACGTTTCTTCTGGGTTTCGTTAACTTCCATTACAGAGTTAAGGATCTTGAAGTCGTATTTATTTTCTTCGGCAGCTTTTGCAAGCGCCTGAACATCTTTAGGGAAGCAGCTGCCGCCGTACCCAACACCCGGGAACAGGAAGCGTTTGCCAATACGGGCATCGGCACCAACACCTTTACGTACCATATCCACATCGGCCCCAACAAGCTCGCACATGTTAGCGATCTCGTTCATGAAAGTGATTTTGGTAGCCAGGAATGAATTGGCAGCGTATTTGGTTAATTCAGACGAACGCTCGTCCATATATAAAATAGGGTTACCTTGGCGCACGTATGGAGCGTACAAGTCGCCCATAATGGTGCGGGCTTTTTCGTCCATAGTACCAATAACTACCCTATCAGGTTTCATAAAATCTTCAACCGCTACACCTTCGCGTAAAAACTCTGGATTTGATACTACCGCGAAAGGTACATCGGTATTGGCTTTCAATACAGCGGTAACCTTATCAGCAGTACCTACCGGTACGGTTGATTTGGTTACGATAACTTTATACTCTGTAATTAATTTGGCAATGTCTTTAGCGGCACCAAGCACGTAGCTTAAATCGGCAGCGCCATCGGCACCCGGAGGGGTTGGCAATGCTAAAAATATAACTTTTGCAGGTGCGATGGCTTCGGCAAGATCGGTAGTAAAAGTTAACCGTTCCTGTTTTATATTACGGTGGAATAACAGATCAAGACCAGGTTCGTAAATTGGCATTTCACCATTACGCATTTTATTAACCTTTTCTTCAACTATATCCACACAGGTTACTTCGTTACCTGTTTCGGCCAGACAAGTTCCGGTAACCAATCCAACATAGCCGGTACCAATTACAGCAATTTTCATAGTGTTTTAGCGTTTTTTAATTTAAAGGTAAGCAGTTTCTTATAAGATTAAGCATGAGTATAATTACACCAACGGGCAGGCTGTAAAAACTATTATTGTAATTATTGTTGTTACTTTTATGCCCGGCTAAGGTAATCATTCATACTATTAAATTGATGTTGTTATACAATATAGGTATCAAATTATATTCCTTTTTTGTGCTTGTTGCTTCATTATTTAACAATAAAGCAAAACTTTGGGTTCAGGGGCGCAAAAACATAACGTTTATACGTGTTGAGGGTAGTATTTGGTTTCACTTCTCCTCACTTGGCGAGTTTGAGCAGGGCCGCCCAATACTGGAGGCTATGAGGAATTTGCACCCCACAAAAAAAATAGTAGTTACCTTTTTTTCTCCTTCGGGGTACGAGATCAGAAAAAATACCCCACTGGCCGATTACGTTTACTACCTCCCACTCGATACCCTCGGTAATGCCCGCCGCCTTATAGATGCCATCAACCCCGAGATTGCCATTTTTACTAAATACGAATACTGGTACCACTTTTTTAACGAGGCTCATAAACGCGATATACCTTTATATATAGTATCGGGCATATTCAGGCCGGGGCAGGTATTTTTCAAATGGTACGGTGGTTTTAACCGCAGGATATTGAAACTGGTATCGCATTTTTTTGTGCAGGATGAAGTATCAAAACAATTATTGCAAGGCATCGGCATTACAAACGCTACCGTAAGCGGCGATACCCGCTTTGACCGGGTTTGGGCCAACGCTCAAAACCCAAAGGCGTTGCCGCTGATTGAGCAATTTAAAAACGGGCAGAAACTGTTTATCGCCGGCAGCACCTGGCCACAGGATGAGGCATTGCTGGCCAAACTTGTAACTGATTACCCGGATTGGAAATTCATTTTCGCCCCGCATGAGATCCCGGAGGAGAAGGTGAACGCATTGATGAATTTATTACCGGAGGGAACGGCTATCCGGTTCTCGGTTTTGAAGTCCAAAGTCGAAAGCCAAAAGTCAGAAACAGGTAACCAATCTCTAAGCTCTAACCTCCAATCTTTAATTATCGATAACATCGGTATGCTCTCATCTCTTTATGCTTATGGCGATATAGCTTACATAGGCGGGGGATTTGGTATTGGCATCCATAATACTTTAGAGGCCGCGGCATTTGGATTGCCTGTTATTTTTGGGCCTAATTACCAGAAATTTAATGAGGCTAAAGAACTGATCAAACTTAAAGCTGGCTTTAGCATCAGTAATGAGGCTGAATTGAAAGGCATTGTTGAAACTTTGGTTACTGATGAAGGCTTTTACAGTTTTACCCGCAAAAAGATATTGAGTTATGTTGAGGAGAATGTGGGGGCTACGGAGGCGATAATGAAGCATATTGATCGATAAAATAGCAGCTACCTAATAAAAATGTCATTTCGATACGAGGAACGAGTGAGAAATCTTATACGCCCGGACAAACGGCCTTGCATAGCGTTAATGCAGGGCGTACAAGATTTCTCTTTCGCCCCGGTGCTCAATCCTACCCTCTGCTCTATCGAAATGACATTTTCAATAATTACTGTTGCACAATACATAATTTATTAATATTGCCTTAATGGGTTATTTACATCTGCCCGGCTTGGGCAAAGCGCATTTTCATGAATATGGTACCGGCGGGAAGCCCTTGCTGGCCTTTCATGGTTATGGCATGACTGGCAAACAGTTTCACGTACTCGAGCAATCCATCATCCCTCAATACCACATATACGGTTTCGATCATTTTTTTCATGGCGAGAGCAGGCTTGATGGCTGGACGGAGCAGCAGATCCTGACCGGCATGCCCAAAGCCATGGTGCGGAATTACATGGAAGAGTGGTTTGAGCTTTACGGCAGACAGCGTTTTTCAGTAATGGGTTATTCCATCGGTGCCAACATCGCCTTGATTTTAGTTGAGGAATATGCTGATCTGATTGATGAAGTGATACTAATGGCACCCGATGGCCTTGCTGTATTTAAAGGTTTTCATTTTATACTGCACAACAAGCTTGGCCGTGGCATATTCCGTACGGCTACCAAAAGCAAATGGCTTGCACCCTTCATTATCAAAAGCTTAAAAAAGCTTCGTTTTATTGATGAAAGCCTGTACACCATAGCCTATAATGAAATTGACACCGAACAAAAACGGTTGGATACATATTATACCCTAAATTTGATCCGCCTGCTGAAGCCTGATGTAAAACACATCGCACAGCAAATTAATCAGCATAAAATAAAATGCCTGCTGATATTTGGTAAGCATGATCAGTTGTTTCCCAAATCGGCAGCGATGCCTTTTTTAGGCATGTTGGATAATGCCGAAGTGCATGAGGTTGAACTTGGGCACTGGTTGGTTACCAAAGCATTGGATGAGTATTTAGTTAAGTAGAAAAATGGTTCCGTCGCGCAAAAAGAAATTCTGGAGTAAATTATATATCACTTATGTGCGGTGGTGGATAAGCCGCAATTTTAAAGAGGTTAATGTACAGACTTTTGAACCACGGCCCGGTCATTCGGTACTATTACTAAGCAATCACTTTAGCTGGTGGGATGGCTTTATAGCTAACTGGACGGCTGTTTTTAATCTCAAGAAGCAATATTATGTAATGATGCAGCAGGATCAGTTTGATCAAAGGAGTTACCTGCGTTACATAGGTGCTTATTCTATCCAAAAAGCATCGAGGGCGATGCTGGAATCACTCACCTACTCTGCCGGAATATTGGACCAGCCGGATAACCTGATCGTGATCTTTCCGCAAGGCGAACTCTATTCCAATCATGAAACGCACATTCATGTGGAGAAAGGCGTGTACAAACTGATGCAGCAGGTTAAAGGCCCTTGCCAGGTAGTGTATCACTGTATTTTGATTGATTACTTTGAAAGCCTGAAACCGAGGGCCTATGTGCACTTGTTTGATTTAGGCGTAGCTAACGAACTTACTTTCGATCAGTTGAAGGAAAACATCAACGCTGCCCATCAACAAGCATTGAAAAATCAGATCAATATGGAGCACTAATTCCCGTTGCCATACCATACATTCGTGTCAAGATATGATCCGCAACCAAAACAACTATTTCCTGAACCGCATAGTTCACTATTACATTAAGCGAATAGTGAGGCGTGAATTTCATGAATTGTTGTTTGATAATATCCCTGTTGACCCTAACAGATCGATATTACTCATCGCCAACCATTTCAGCTTTTGGGATGGATTGATTTTGTACTGTATTAACGATACCCTGCTGAAGAAAAAACTCCATGTGATGATACTGGAAGAAACTTCCCGCAAAGAAAAGTTTTTAAAATATGTAGGCGCTTTCTCGGTAAAAAAAGATTCGAAAAGTATCGTACAATCGCTTGATTATGCGGCCGAATTATTGAACGATCCGGCAAATTTGGTTTTGATGTTTCCGCAGGGTAGGCTGTATGCCAACTTTGTTACAAACATAAATTTTGAAAAAGGCGTTATGAGGATAATTGAAAAAGCGGAAGGAAATTTTCAATTACTTTTCGCTTCAACTTTTATTCAGTACTTTAAACATAAAAAGCCAACGGCAACCGTTTATCTTAAAAACGAAACCGGAAATTATTCGGGCAAGGATGTAACAGCGCTGCAACAGGCTTACCAGCAACATTTTGAGGCATCAAAAGCACTCCAAACCGAATTTGATATATAAAGCGTGACAATAGCCATATTAATAACCCTATTTTTTATCATTATCCGGTTTGCAGTTACGCTGTTTAACTACATCTCCAACCCTAAACTGCCGCATATTGGCAAATATTACACCGATAAAGTATCCATTCTGATCCCGGCGCGCAACGAGGCCGGCAATATCCTGCCCCTGCTACAATCCATCCATCAGCAGGATTATAAAAACTACGAGGTTATTATTTATGATGACGACTCGAGTGATGATACTTACCGGGTTTGCTCGGAATTTGCAGCTACCCATCCCCTATTCAAAGTTATTAAAGGCACCAAACTTCCCGAAGGCTGGATAGGGAAAAACTACGCCTGCCACCAATTGGCCAAACAGGCCACTGGTCAATACCTGTTGTTTTTAGATGCAGACGAACAGGTAGATGTAAAACTGATCAACAGCGCCGTACACCGCATGCACCTCCACCAGTTGGGCTTGCTGAGCCTCTTCACCAACCAAACTATGCTAACCCTGGGCGAGAACGCTGTGGTGCCGCTCATGCATTACATATTGCTTAACCTGCTACCGCTGCGTTTGGTATTTCTGGTAAAAAATGCTTCGGTTGCTGCTGCAAGCGGACAGTTTATGCTGTTTGATGCTGCCATTTATCATAAACATCAATGGCACAAGGCAGTTAAAAATAAAGTTGTAGAAGACGTAGAGATCATGCGCCTCATCAAAGCTGAAAACTATAACGGCGAAGCCCTGCTGGCCAATGGCATGATCAGTTGCCGCATGTACCATGGCTATAATGAAGCCATCAACGGCTTTAGCAAAAACTTCCTGGCGGCGTTTAACTACAGCATTATAGGCTTCCTGATATACATTACGCTTATCATCGGCGGGCCTATTTTTATTTTAGCCACACTTAACCTGCCACTCATACTGTTTACCGTTGGACTTATTTTGCTAACTCGGATCATGATCTCCCTTTCGGCACAGCAAAATACAGGGTATAATATTCTGCTTCACCCTTTTCAAATGTTTAACTTGCTGGTGGTAGCCATTGTATCTGTTCAGAAACATCTTACTAAAACTACCAGCTGGAAAGGGCGCAAAATATGAGTACACTGCTCTCAAATAAAACGAGGATTTGCGTAATTGTGATCCTGCTGTTTCATTTGGTGGGGCTTATCGGGTTTATTATCCCTTCGCTAATAGTATTGTTCATGGCTTTGGTTCATTGGCATTTATTGTTGATGCTGGGCGTGATCATTTATAGTCATGACGAACGGGATAATAGGTTTTTCCTCTTTGCGCTGATCATCGCCACTGCCGGATTTATTGCCGAATGCGTTGGTGTGCACACCGGTTGGCTATTTGGCAATTACAACTATGGCGGTACTTTAGGTTCAAAACTATTTGAGGTGCCTTTGATGATAGGCGTAAACTGGTTCTTGCTGATTTATGCGACCGGAGTTACTTTAAAACGGAGCCGGATAGGTAATAAATATTTAAGGGTGATAATAGGAGCCGTTATCTTAACCCTGCTCGATGTATTGATAGAACCCATAGCCATTCGCTTTGATTACTGGCATTGGACGGGAGGCATCATCCCCATAAAAAACTATTTATGCTGGTTTTTGGTAAGTGCAGTATTGCTTTTCATTTTTGAGCGGTTTGACTTTAAGCGACAGAGCATAGTCGCAGCTGTTTTATTTGTAACACAGTTTGTGTTTTTCGCGGTATTGAATTTTGTGTATTAAAAAAAGCGCAATCCAATCAATTAAAAATCGACCCTCACATTACCACCATCCATTTAAAATGCTGTAAATTTGCAACACCATGGGAGATTATCAGTTAAAGGTTACTATCGATCAAGATTCGGGCTTTTGTTTCGGAGTGGTTTACGCTATTGATATGGCCGAAGAGATTTTGGAAGAGGATGGCTACCTGTACTGCCTGGGCGATATTGTACATAACGACGAGGAAGTTGAACGCCTGAAAGCCAAAGGTCTGCGTATTATTGAGCATACCGCCCTTAAAGATCTTCACAACGAAAAAGTGCTGATCCGCGCTCATGGTGAAGCGCCGGATACCTACCGTACCGCTTTAGAGAATAATATTACCCTCATTGATGCCTCATGCCCGGTAGTGCTTAAACTGCAAAACCGTATCAAAACATCATACGATGCTAAAGAGAATATCCTGATCTTCGGCAAGCATGGCCACGCAGAAGTAATTGGCTTGGAAGGTCAGACTAACAACGAGGCCATCGTTTTCCAGGATATTGCCGAGTTGGATAATATCGAGCTGCCGCATAACATTACCCTCTACAGCCAAACCACCAAGAGTATGGAGAAATTCTACTCAGTAAAAGATGAACTGATTGCCCGTGGGTATGATCTGAAAGCTAACGATACCATTTGCCGCCAGGTAAGCAACCGTGATAAAGACCTTCCCAAATTTGCAACCCGCTTTAATAAAATAGTTTTTGTGTCGGGCAAAAAATCATCAAACGGCAAGGTGCTATTTGAGGTGTGCCGCAAGCATAACCCGGACACTTATTTCGTATCATCGGTTGATGAGCTGGATAAAAACATGTTTGCACCAAACGATACCATCGGTATTGCCGGCGCTACCTCCACACCTATGTGGCTGATGCAGGAAGTAAAAGCCGCCCTCGAAAATTTTTAACAGCACGCTTTTTGCTGGTTAATTAGCCACATGCAAAAAAAACCTTCACATACCGGTTTGTTTGTAGCCATGCTGGTTATAGGATGCTGGGCAACAAGCATTGTTTTGCTCATGCAGTGGCATTTCAGCTTCAGTAACCCTCTTGTTTATTTAATGATATTAGTGCAAATGCACCTGTACACCGGCCTGTTCATCACTGCTCACGATGCCATGCACCATACTGTATCGCCTGTAAAAAGTGTAAATGATTTTGTGGGATACCTGTGTACTTTCCTGTATGCATCGTTCTGGTATCCGCAACTATACACCAAACACCACCTGCACCATAGCCACGTACATACCGCCGATGACCCGGATTATCATAGCAGTGGTTTTTGGCGCTGGTACGTACAATTTATCCGCAATTATCTTTCAGTATGGCAAATAGTGGTGATGGCTGTTCTATTCAATATATTAAAGCTTTGGGTCCCGCAGCAAAACCTCATCATGTTTTGGGTTTTGCCATCCTTACTTAGTACCTTGCAGCTATTTTACTTTGGAACTTATCAGCCCCATAAGGGCGAGCATGATAACAAGCACTTTGCCCGGAGCCAGCCGCGGAATCATTTGGTTGCTTTTTTTAGCTGTTACTTTTTCGGGTATCATTATGAGCATCACGAAGCGCCGGGTGTGCCGTGGTGGAAGTTGTGGAGAAAGGTCTGAACTGGGTAATTAAATAAGGCGTCATTGCGAGGTACGAAGCAATCGCATGGAGGCAGGTCCGCCCTGTATAGCTCGCGATTGCTTCGTACCTCGCAATGACGTGAAGTAGAAAAGCGCTTCTTAATAATCATCCCATCAAGGTTCACAATTTTGTAATTTGTGACCGCCATCACAATTCCCCATCCATTTTTTGCTACTTTTGTGCCTGATAATTATGGCTAAAAAAGGAATTTTACTGGTTAATCTGGGCACGCCGGATAGCCCCTCTGCAGCAGATGTTAAGCGTTATCTCGACGAATTTTTGATGGACCCACGGGTTATTGATATCAACCCGATAGCTCGTACACTTTTAGTAAGAGGGATCATCACCCCATTCCGCTCACCAAAATCGGCTAAATTATACCAGGCCATCTGGGATCCTAAAACCGGCTCCCCACTTTTACATTATAGCCTTTTACAACAGAAAGGCTTGCAGGAACGTCTTGGTGATGAATACATGGTTGAGTTGGCTATGCGCTACCAAAAACCATCTATCGAATCGGCTTTGGAAAGGTTAAAAGCATCCTTAGTTGAAGATATCCAGGTTATCCCGATGTTTCCGCAATATGCTTCGGCAAGTACAGGTTCGGTTTATGAAAAGATCATGGGCCTGGTTGGGAAATGGCCAACATCGCCAAATATCAGCTTCATCAACTCCTTTCATGATAACGAACTGATGATCGAAACTTTTGCCGATAATGCGCTGAAATATAATCCTGAGACTTATGATCACGTATTGTTCAGTTTCCACGGTTTGCCGCAACGTCAGTTGGTTAAGGCCGATCATACACACAACCATTGCCTTAAATCATCAACCTGCTGCGAAACACTTACCGATGCTAACAGGTTCTGTTACTCAGCACAATCGCACCATACGGCCAAACTGATTGCCGAAAAACTGAATATCCCGAAAGAGAAATATACCATCTGCTTCCAATCACGTTTAGGTAATGATCCATGGGTACAGCCTTATACCAGCGAAATTGTAGCTAAACTGGCTGCTGAAGGTAAAAAACGCCTATTGGTATTTTGCCCTGCCTTTGTTGCCGACTGTCTGGAAACCATTTACGAGGTTACGACCGAATATGGAGATGAATTTAAAGCCTTAGGCGGCGAGCATGTGCAGTTGGTGGAGAGCTTGAACGATTCGCCTAAGTTTATTGAGGCTTTGGCTGGGATGGTGAAATAAAGCCTTATATTATATTAAGAAACGTCATTGCGAGGAACGAAGCAATGACGTCTTTTTTTATTCACCGGCGCCAACTCTGTAACTTTACTCAATCATCTCGCTCACTATCTTCGCAGATAACAAACAAAGCGGAATCCCTCCGCCCGGATGCACACTTCCTCCGCAAAAATACAAACCCTCAACTTTTGACGACTTATTAGCATGTCTCAAAAAAGCCGCGAACTGGTTATTTGAGCTTGTACCATAAAGCGAACCCTGGTACGATGAGGTGCGACTTTCAATGCGTCGCGGATCGAGGATACTTTCGCTAACTATCAATTTGCTTATATCTTCATTAAGCAAGCGGCTTAACTTAATTAGTATGTTTTGCCGCGCTTCGGCTATAAGTTTATCCCAATCCTGTCCTGTATTGGCCGGTACATTGATCATCGTGAACCAGTTTTCACACCCTTCTGGCGCGTCGTCAATTTTATATTTCGAACTGATGTTCAGATATACTGTAGGATCGTGGTAAATACTTTTATCCTTCCAGATAGCATCAAACTCGGCCTTATAATTGGCACTAAAAAAGATGTTGTGCAGATCAAGCTGCTCAAACTGCTTTTTTATCCCCCAATAAAATATCAATGCAGAACTGCTACGTTCCTGGCTTAGTATTTTTTGAGGTTTTAGTTGGGGATATTTATTGAGCAAACGGTGGTAGGTAAACCATACATCCATGTTGGATACTATCGTATCAGCTTTATTTACCTCGCCGTTTACCTTAATACTATTCACAATCCGGCCATCTAAAACTATCTCATCAACCGACGTATTATAATGAAACTTTACGCCTAACTCCTCAGCCAATTGTACCAGACTATCGGTAATGCTGTACATCCCTCCTTCCGGAAAATAAGCACCAAAATGCTGTTCCAGATGAGGAATTACGTTTAGCGTGGCCGGGGCACTGTAAGGGTTTGAACCATTGTAAGTAGCATACCTGTCAAAAAACTGCACCATGCGGGCATCCTTAAAAAAGCTTTCATTAGCCTTATGCATGGTACGAAAAGGATCGATCTTCCCGAACGTTAATATCGATTTGAAAGTATCCCAACGCAAATACGTTTTGAGTAAATGCAGTGAGCGTTCAAGGAAAACGTGATTGGTGATATTGTAGATAGTGCTGCTATTTTTTAGATAATGTTTAACAGCACTTTCGGCTTCATCCGTTTGCTTGTTAATCTCGGCTGAAAATTTGTCAACATCGGCATAAGCAGTTAACCGTGTGCCGTCTTCATAAAAATACCGGCAAACCTCATTTAATTTCTGATATCTAAAATATTGCGATGGTTCTTTACCTGCCAGCCTGAAAAGCTCATCCACATATTGCGGCATAGTGAACAAACTTGGCCCGGCATCAAAGCGATAGCCATCCTGAGTAAACTGGCTTAGCTTGCCGCCCGGATAACCGTTGGCTTCATAAACTTCAACCCGGTAACCTTTTACTGCCAACCTGATGGCCGTTGCAACGCCTGCAATTCCGGCACCGATGATTAAAACTTTTTGGGGAGATGGCATGAACCTTGATTTGTTGATTTGAGGATTACCTTGATGTTTCAAACAGTCTCGCCTTGAAAAAAGTTTAGGATAAACGCTATATCAGGAAATCCTTTAATCAAGCGCATCATGGTCAATGCTGCGATGCGAAATTGATAAAATTACTCGTCAACCCGTAATCCTCAGTCCCTTTCCGGCGGATAAAAAAGAAATCGCGTGTGATCTTCAGTCCTTCAATAGGTACCTCTACCAGATCACCCTCGGCCAGTTGACGGATGATAGATGGGCGCGGCATAAAGCCCAGGCACTGATCGGCCAGGAGGAAATTCTTTAAAGCCTCGGTACCACCTAAGCGGATCTTCACAGATAGATCGGCCGGCTTAATATGTAAAGCCGATAGTGATTTTAATACCGCGTTTAAAGTGCCAGATCCTCGCTCACGCACTGCAAGCGGCGTTTTAACAAACTGCTTCAAGGTAAGCGATTTACCTGCCAGCGGACTTTTAGCCGAACATACCGGGATCACCTCATCACTCATAAAGGGCGTGTAAGATACTGTGGTGAGCTTATTATCAACCTCAATAATACCTATATCAACCTCATGATTAAGCAGCGCGTTCAATATGTATTCGCTATTGCGGTTCACCAACTGCACATCAACATTGGCATACTCTCGCTGAAAACCCGATAATATCGATGGTAAAATATATAAGGCGATGGTAGTACTGGCTCCCAACCGCAAATGCCCCGCGGCTTGCGATAAGTTACTTAATACAGATAGGTCGTATTCAATCTTCCGCTCAATTTCGGTAGCTTGCAGCAGGTACTCGTTTAATTTGTTACCTGCTTCAGTTAATAAAATGCTATTGGCTTTACGTTCAAAAAGGGGCACCTTATACTGATCTTCCAAAGCCTTTACGTGCTTACTAATGGCAGGCTGCGTAATAAAAAGCACCTGCGCGGCCTTACTGAAACTCAGGTTGGCGGCAACTTCCATAAATACGCGATGGGCAAATGAGATCATGTGGGCAAAGTTAATTTTTTACCCGCTCAAAATACTTACCGGTGAATTTATAAACGATATAGTCGCGGGTAACTTGTCGTTTCGCGTTAACTAACGGACTATGGATGCTTTGTGTTTTGGCATCGTAATAAATAACCGGGATCACCTTCATATTAACTACCGAAAGGAAATCGTAGTCGAAATATATCTTACTATGCAAGCCTGTAGGGGTTTTAACCAACAGTACCGCACCGTTCAATTTACCGTTCTCAATTGCAAAAAACTGAACTCCCTGGGTAGCATCAATACTTGAGCGCACCGAATTATAGGCCGCAAGATAATAGGTTTTGCTACCAGAGCTTAAGGTGTAAATTTTTGAGTACCAAAAAACCGGGTTATGCTTCTTCCCTACCGAATCCATTTTAAGCGAAGACGATACTTTGCCGTTCACCTTTATTTGCAGCACATTATCAAAATCATAACCTGCCGAACCTAACCGGGTATCCCACGAATAAGTACGAAACAAACCATCGGCAGAAGTTGCAATTACCACCCGCTCCTTTTTCAGTTCGGTAAAAGGATAACTTATGGTTTCGGGATATTTGGAGGTATAGTACTTCAATTTAAAGCCGAAGATCTGGTTCATTTTCTGCAATGAATCAATAGCTTTCCACTCTTTTTTGTGCGAGCCGTAGTAATTTACCCGTTTAAAAATCCGGAGCAAATCGGCCTCAATAGCCTGCGGAGTTTGCGCAAACAAATTAGCTGAGTAAAAACAGCAAAAGAAAACAATTATAAACTTAAAGGTTTTCATCGGTAAACAAGATACGCAAAAAAAGCAATTTGCGCGGATATTTGGCAATAATCGCCGCCAGTAACCTGTTTTTTAGCTTTTTATTTTTTCAAAATACTGTCCGTTAAATTTATAGTTGATCAGCTTTTTGGTTACCTTGCCTTTTGCCTCAACTAATGGGATATGGATTATTTGGGTAGCCTGATCAAAAGTGATGGTCGGGCGTTTTTCAAAAGCGATATCTACTACGGAGAAGAAATCATAATCATAGTAGATCTTACTTTTCAGACCAGAGCCTGTTTTAATGATCTCTACATCGTCATTCAGCTTTCCGTTTTCAATATCAAAAACTTTGATCCCCGTCCCGGCATCTTTAGTTGAATAGATAGTGCCATAAACAGCCAGGTAATAAGTTTTGCTGCCCGCTTTAAAAGTATACAGGTTGGTATAAAAAGGAATATAAGTTTCCTGGCTGCCGGTAAGCAAAACCGATTTGGTTTTAGTCCCAATCTTGTATTGCAGCACGTTTGAAAAATCGCGCATAGTGCCTCCCTGCCAGGTATCCCACGAGTAGATCCTGAATAAACCATCTACAGATGTTAACATATCCAAATGCTCTTTTTTCAACGAAGCAAAAGGCTGGGTTATTGAAGCAGGATAACTCTCGGCGTAATTTTTCAGTTTATTGCCAAACTCATCGTTGGCATCGCCAAGTGCATCGCTCGCGGCATCGTCGCCGTTATCTTGCTTTTGATGCCAGTATTCTATTTTTTTAAATGATTTAAGCAGATCGGCTTCAACGGCCTGTGGTGATTGGGCGAAAGCCGAAACAGCCAAACAGCATAGAAAAAATAATGTATTTAAAGTTTTCATGTTAAATATTGCTGCATAAAAATAGGGATAGCCTAATGATTATCCCTATCAAAAAATTTCGTCAATAAAATTTCAAAGCTTGCTAATTATATCATCCTTGTTGATTTTTAACTGCTCGGACACATCATTAATAATCGCCATAAGTGTTCCCAGTTTGATAGGATCATGATTTGGAACGGTAATACTTTTAATACCGTCATTAAGAGATATTGACAACCTGATATGGCTTCCTGTTTGTCGTACTACTGCGTAACCATACTTCGATAAGACTTTGATCAGATCTTTCCCTGATACATTGCGAGGCGCTTTAGGAGACATATTTGTTTCAGGAAATTCAAACGGTAATAACTTCCTCTTTTACAAAATGCAAGCGAATCATCTTCGGCAATTTATCTTCATCAAAATGGCAATGGACTGCATCCCGGATATTAGTTTTAAGCTCATCCAGCGTATCTCCCTGGGTAAAAATAGATTCGCCCATCGCACGGGCATTGTATCCCCCTTCTATCGCATCTTCAACAAGGAAAAATATTTCGTTCATACTCAAATTTAAGAATATTATCCGCACAAAAAAAGCCCCGTAGCTTGCACTACGGGGCTCGTTAATAATTATATTCTGCTTACGCCTCAACCGGCTGACCGATCAAATGCTGGGCAGCCAAATACTCAGCAATTTGCACTGCATTGGTAGCAGCACCTTTACGCAGGTTATCTGATACTATCCAGCAGTTCAGGGTATTATCCTGAGTTTCGTCGCGACGGATGCGGCCTACAAACACCTCATCTTTATCGTGCGCGTCAAGCGGCATTGGATATTTCAGGTTAGCAGTATCATCAACCACAACAATACCCGGCGCGTTAGCTAAAAGCTCACGTACTTCGGCAAGGTCAAAATCGTTAGCAAACTCAATATTAACCGATTCCGAGTGGCCGCCCATAACCGGGATCCGCACAGTAGTAGCGGTAACTTTGATGCTGTCATCGCCCATGATCTTTTTAGTTTCGAGGATCATTTTCATTTCCTCTTTTGTATAACCGTTTTCGGTAAATACGTCAATCTGCGGGATCACGTTCAGGTCGATAGTGTAAGGATACACTTTCGGTCCGTCAACACCGTTACGCTCGTTAAACAACTGATCAACAGCTTTAACACCTGTACCGGTAACTGATTGGTAGGTTGAAACTACCACCCTTTTAATTTTATATTTATCGTGCAGCGGTTTTAAGGCCACTACCATTTGTATAGTTGAGCAATTTGGGTTGGCAATGATCTTATCTTCGGCAGTTAAAACATCAGCGTTAACTTCAGGAACAACCAGTTTTTTGGTTGGATCCATGCGCCATGCCGATGAGTTATCAATAACAGTTGTACCAGCAGCCGCAAATAATGGAGCTTGCTGTAATGAAGTGCTTCCGCCGGCCGAGAAAATCGCTACGTCCGGCTTCATCTTAATCGCATCCTCAACAGAAACCACCTTAAATTGCTTACCCTTAAAAGTAATTTCTTTACCAATACTTTTTTCTGAAGCTACGGGAATTAATTCTGTAACGGGGAAGTTGCGTTCTGCAAGAACCTGCAACATTTTGGTGCCTACTAATCCTGTAGCACCTACTACTGCGACTTTCATTTTTAAATTGTTTTTGAATGTATCCGGACTGCTTCACAGCGGTCCGTTTTTATTTGATTTATGTGTTTTAAAAGTTAAACCCTCAAATATGCACATTTTTTTGGTATCGGAGAAATATTAAGTCTATGGTTTTGGTGGGGATTAGTGAATGGTTGATTGGGTTGGATTAGGAGAGTGGTTGTTTTGTTTTTGGGGTTACACAGATTTTGAACCGCTGATGATTTTGATTGCGTTGATTTCGCTGATTTTTTGTCTGAACTCGAATTTGGGGGAATTAAGGAATTAGACAGAATGCCGAGCAAATTCAATAAATTCTCAAAATTCATTAAAAATCGGGTTCAGACAAAATCACAAATCCGAATTAATCATGGCGTTACCTCCGGCCCGCGCTATCCGCTCATACTGCACGGGCATTAGCCACAAGGCCGGTATCCGCTACTATCGCTAACGCAGTTTTCGTGAACATTAAACAAACCACTAAACAAAATCGGTGTAATCCCCAAAATCAAATCAATCATTATAATCACCCCAAAAAGAAATCAGCGCAATCAACGCAATCAAACATAATCAACGGTCAATTTCCTACCTTTGCCCCGTAAAACTCAAAATTGATGAGCGAAAAGATTTTAGTGATCGGGGCTAACGGACAAATAGGCACCGAACTGGTAATGGCTTTGAGAAATATACATGGGGCCGAGGCGGTTGTAGCTTCGGATATCAACAGCCCTACCTATGCTATGCGCAGCAGCACAGGCCCGTTCGAACTGGTGAACGTGCTTGATAAAGATAATCTGCACCACATATTTGATAAACACCGCCCAACGCAGGTTTACCTGTTAGCGGCTATCTTATCGGCCGTAGGCGAACAAAAACCCAAAATGGCCTGGGATCTGAACATGACCGGCCTGCTGCATATCCTCGATTTTGCGGTAGAGTTTAAGGTGAGTAAAGTTTTCTGGCCAAGCTCGATAGCCGTATTCGGTCCGCATTCGCCGCAGCATAATACGCCGCAGTATTGCGTAATGGATCCTAACACGGTTTATGGTTTCAGTAAACTTGCGGGCGAGCGTTGGTGCGAATACTACTTTAATAAATACGGGCTGGACGTACGCAGCATCCGTTACCCCGGCCTGATAGGATGGAAAGCCAATCCGGGCGGCGGAACTACCGATTACGCGGTACACATATTTCACCAGGCTTTAAAAACCGGCAAATACGAAAGCTTTTTGACCGAAGGTACTGCCTTGCCCATGATGTATATGGACGATGCTATCCGCGCTACTATTAGCCTAATGGATGCCCCGGCCGAAAAGATCAGCATCCGTTCATCATATAATTTAGCAGGTATTAGTTTTACTCCCGAGCAGTTAGCAGCCGAGATCCAGAAACTGATTCCCGGTTTTGAGATCAGCTACAGTGACAACGACCCGCGCCAGGCTATTGCCGATAGCTGGCCCAAATCGATAGATGACAGCTACGCTCAAAATGATTGGGGCTGGCAGTTGGAGTATGATCTACCTAAAATGGTGGCTGATATGCTGAGCAACCTGAAAAACATCGTTTAAGATAGGTAAAAGGGTAAAGGCGAAAGGTTAAAGGTTTTTATCCGTATTCAATTTAAGGTTTAAAACGAAAGTACAAAGGTTAAAGGTTTTTATCGGCCTTTAGTTAAACAAATATTATATTTACAGCCTTGCTTTTTATGGCAAGCGCTTGTGAAACAACAAGGTTGATCCATGAACCATCAACCACGAACAATGAACTAAAACACATGGGAAGAGCATTCGAATTCCGTAAAGAAAGAAAATTTAAGCGCTGGGCCAAAATGGCGGTGCAGTTTACCCGTTTAGGTAAAGAGATTGTGATGGCTGTTAAAGCCGGCGGCGGCGATGTAAACACCAACTCGCGCCTGCGTACAGCCGTTCAAAACGCCAAAGCCGTAAACATGCCTAAAGACCGTGTTGAGGCCGCTATTAAACGTGCATCAAGCCGCGACGAAAAAGACTACGAAGAACTTGTTTACGAAGGTTATGCCTCATACGGTGTTGCTGTACTGGTTGAAACCGCTACCGATAACACCAACCGTACCGTTGCCAACGTACGCAGCTATTTTACTAAATACGGCGGTTCGTTAGGTAAAACCGGTTCACTTGATTTTATATTCACCCGTAAATCAGTTTTCACCTTTGAGCCTGGCGACCGTGACCTAGAAGAATTGGAACTGGAACTGATTGATGCAGGCTTGGAAGAAATATTCGTTGAAGCCGACGAAAACGGTAATGACGTAGCCGTGATCCATACCGCTTTTGAAGATTTTGGCAAAATGCAGAAAACTTTGGAGGAGATGGGTATCGAAACCAAATCGGCCAAGTTAGAGCGTATCCCACAGTCATTCCACTCAGTAACTGAAGAGCAGGTTCCGGAGATCATGAAACTGATTGATCGTTTGGAAGAGGATGACGATGTGCAGGCGGTTTACCATAACATGGCGGAATAAGCCCTGAAATTTATACCAACTCGTCATTGCGAAGTACGAAGCAATCTCACGCAGGCAGGTCCGCCCTGTATAGTTCGCGGTTGCTTCGTACCTCGCAATGACGGTTTAATTAAATAATATGCCACTACTAAACACACGAAAAGGCGAACGTAAAGTAAAGGTAACTTTTGCTAACGGTCTGCTTTTTGTTGAGAGTGATGGCGGCAAACCACAGGCTTTCCCACTGGAATGGTTTCCCAAATTGCTTAACGCAACCGATGAGGAACGTGAAGACTGGAGCCAGACCGAAAAAGGCATCAGGTTTAATAAACTGGATACTGACGTAACGCTCTGAGTGAAACTCAAGACGGCAAGAGTCAGGAAGCAAGAAAAAGAGTCAGAAAATAAGATTAAAACCTCTTCTGTCTTACACTCTTGATTCCTGATTCTCACATCTAAACAAATATGGTTTTTGAAGATTTTTTTAAGAAGAAAAGAATTGATCTGGCAGCCTTACAACAGGATCAGCCCGCTTTGTTTTCTGAATTTCAAAACCATTTTGAGCAGATGGGCGAAAAAAGCTTCGACCATACCAAAAAGTACTGGTTCAATAAACTGCGCCGCCAGTTCCCTATCCCGGTTGAGGTAAAAACCGAAAAAGTACATATCAAAAACCCACTGGCCGAGCAAACCATTACCGAAAGTTTGGTCGAACCCGGTACAGCCTCCAAAGTTGGCTTTACGCCTAAATTCCGCGCCCCGGTTACCGCTAAGCCAACACCCCCTGCTGAAGAGCCTAAGGAACAGGTTACAGAACCAACCACTGCTGAAACACCCGATACCGAAACTACAGCTAAACCGGCATTTAAGCCGCGATTTAACCCGGCAATGGCGAAAGCCAAACCAACGGATAGTGAAACACCTTCACAGGAAACACCAGCCGAAGCCAAAACCGATACCCCGGCATCAACAACCGAGACACCAGCAACTGCTAAACCAGGTTTCAAACCTCGCTTTAACCCGGCCATGGTGAAACCGAAGCCTGCCGAAGCGGAAGCATCAACAGAAAATAAAACCGAAGAAATCACTACTGAAGCGCCACGAACAACTGAAGAAAAACCAGCGCCTAAAATGGGCTTTAAACCGCGCTTCAACGCCGTGGCCATGAAGCCTAAACCAGTGGAAGATGCTCCGGCTAAAGAAAAAATCGACGACCCAGTAGCTGAAGCACCTCAACCCGCCGAAGAGAAACCTGCTCCGAAAATGGGCTTCAAACCACGCTTCAATGCAGCGATGGTTAAACCCAAACCTGCTGCTGAAGAGAAAGCCCCGATTGTTGAAGATAAAAAAGAGGACACACCTGTTGAAGAGCCTCAAGCACAAGCCACAGAAACTCCTGCGCCAAAATTAGGTTTCAAGCCGCGTTTCAACGCGGCAACCATGAAGCCTAAGCCTACCGAAGAGGCAACAGCCCCCGTTGAAGAAAAAAAGGAAGAACTCTCCACGGAAGAGCCTCAAACAATAGCTACAGATACTCCGGCACCCAAACTAGGCTTCAAACCACGTTTTAACGCGGCTACAATTAAGCCTAAACCGGCAGTTGAGAACGAGGCACCAATCGAGGAGAAAAAGGATGAGCAGCCCACACCGGAAGAGCCCCAACCACCTGCAGCTGAAACTCCTGCACCTAAACTTGGTTTTAAACCGCGCTTTAACGCTAAAACTACTCCTAAGAAATCTGAGGGAGAAGAATAATATTTTTCACTGTCACGATCTCTGGTCGAAGTTTAGCGATAGCGTAACTTCGTCCTAAACTGGCGGAAGCATTCTGCTTCCGGGGCTAAATACAATAACCACTCCAGCACTTTAAAATACTTTGTCATTTCCCCGCCGTTGTTGGTGTTGTCACCAACAACTTCTGTTAACGAAAATCTTTTGTTGAGCACTAAATCCATGACGCATGGCGCAGAGTTGTTGGTGACAACACCAACAACGGCTCCGAGTTAAGCTGAAAGCTTAACACAGTAAGGGTCGAAGTTACACTATCGCTAAACTTCAACCAGTTTCCGATTTTGCTATTTTACTTACTATGCGAAAACAGCCAATGCAACAGATCAGGCTCTTTAAAAGCATTATCCCAACTGTTATGGCCAACGCCCGGATATAAAGTAAACCGTGGGTTCCCTCCTGCCTCCTTGATAGCATCTACGATAACCTGCGAATGATCTGCCGGGACTACCGGGTCATTATTGCCATGGAAGATCCACAACGGTACTTTCTTGGCATATTTTTTAGCGTTTAACGTATTATCGCCACCGCAAATAGCAAACGCCGCTGCGAATACCTTAGGCTCGCGACCAATGATCTCGAATGTGCCCATCCCGCCCATACTCAGGCCGCCTACATACACTTTGTGTTTATCAACAAAAGGTTTATCTAAAAACTGCTCAACCAGGCCCATCAGCATTACCATGGCCATGGTAGGTGGGGCATCTTCCTGAAAAATGAATTTGCGCTTATTAGTTGCCGAATCAGTTACCTGTTTAACATTACTCCAGTAGCTTTTAGCCGGGCATTGAGGAAAAACTACAATAGACTCGTACATCTCTCTCACGCTATCCTGCAAAAACCTTTGCGCGCCATAAGCCAACTGCGATTCATTATTGTTACCACGCTCGCCCGAGCCGTGAAGTACAAACACCAGGGGGTACTTTTGTGTGGGATTAAAATGCTTTGGGAATAATATGCGATATGGTAGTGTATCTACCTTAAAAAGAAAACTGCCTCTATCATACGACGACACATTTTGGGCCCCGGCAGAGAAAGAGAATGCTAAGAATAAGCTTAGCATTGCTATAGTGAGTATTGTTTTGATCATAGATAAAAGGTTAAACTGTTTTCGCACAGATTTAGTGTACGAAAACAAATTTAACCTCTTTAAGCACCTTTTGTTTATTTTTTTGGTCGATTTAATTTTTGGCGATAGCAGGGCTTTCAAAACCCAGCTTTTTCAAACCACCCTGAACTTCAGGACAGCTCATAAAAAGTTTCCAAAGTAAACCGGTACGATAGTTCTCGATCATTACAATGATCGGCCCCTGATCGATTGCCAGGTACGAATTAGCATACCAGTTATGCGATTCGCTGAAGGCGTCAGTAAAACCGTATTCGCCCCAGATCTTATCGCCAAGATCATAGTAAAAATGGCGTAAGGCTTTCATTGAGTACTCCGGAGTGTATGGAAATGCAGATAGCGCGGCCGTTGGTGTGATCACACCCAGGTCATTGTTTGGCGCATGGGCATTATAACCTTCGTAGTTATCGCTGGCGGTTAAGCCCCAGCAGTTTTCGCCGTAGCCTTTGTATTTTTTAGGATTATCAACGCAGTAAGCATGGTTAATAAGCGTATGGTTTCTGTTCTGCTCCCAGTAATCAGCATACTCATCCTTTAAACCTTTTGGGTTTAAACCCAAAAACGAGTATTGCGAAAAGAACAACGGACCACCATAATCAAACCCTAAAGGCAATTTAAAACCATAATAAGTTTTACCGTTTTTAAAAAAATCGCTTTGCGCCCAGCCACGGTGATATACATCGGCACTAACAGGGTAACGATCTGCCGAAGCGGCTAATACATAGGTGATCAAACACTCGTTAAAACCATGGATAGGGAAGTTCATGGCCCAGCCATTGTTAGGGCTCCAGTGCCAGTATAAAGCATCACGACCGTCGCGGGTAAACCAGTTCCATTCCATATCGCCCCACAAACCGTTGATCATACCCCGGATGGTATTTTCTTTCGGGTTATCGGCATTAAAGTACTGCCTGGCGCACAAAAGCCCCTGGAACAGATAGGCAGATTCAACAATATCAGCGCCATCGTCCTTACGGCCAAAACGGATCACTTTACCGGTTTCGCCGTTTAACCAGTGTGGGAAAGCTCCGTGAAACTCATCGACCTTGCTTAAAAACCTCACGATCTTTAGCATCCTGTCAACCGCCTGCTCGTGCGTGATCCATTTACGGCTATCGGCTACAATTAATGACATTACACCAAACCCCGAGCCGCCGGTGGTTACCACTTCATCACCATAATCAAATGATTTATTGCTGCGCTCTCGGGCCAAGCCGCTTACCGGGTGACCGAAATCCCAAAAGTATCTGAAGGTCTGGCGCTGCACCACATCAAGCAAGGCACTATCCGTAAGGTTTTTGATAACACCTACCGGTTTAATGCCATCCTCGGCCTTTTTGGTTTGCTTTTGGGCAAAGCCAGAAAATGTAAGTAAAAGCAGGATCGGGGTAATAAATAGTTTTTTCATAAAGCTGTTTTATCTCACCATTAAAAATGATGCTTTGTAAAAACAAACGGATAAAAAAGAGGCTGCCTGTAAACCCAACAAGGCAACCTCATAATCAATCAACTGTGAATATTATAAACAGGGGGATTAATTAATAACCCGGGTTTTGTGTTAAAGCGCCACCGCTCAGGTCAATTTCATTTTGTGGCACGGGCCAAACTTCGTTTTTGCCTGCTTTGAAGCCACGTGAACCAAACACGGCCGTACCTCTGCCCTGGCGGATAACGTCGAAATAACGTTCAAATTCCATAGCCAGCTCAACACGTCTTTCCTGATAGATAGCAGTACGTAAAGTAGCCTGATCTGTTGTAGTTACTTTAGGCAAGATTGCGTTGTTACCTGCACGGGCACGAGCGCGAACTAACTCCAATGGAGCAATGGCCGCTGCCGAATTTCCAAGCTCATTATTAGCCTCAGCGTTCATCAACAAAACATCGGCATAACGTAATACAATTTTGTTTTGCTGGCAACCTTCGTTAAAACCAGAAACATACATGCTGAATGGAACGTATGATTTTTGGTTATACATCGGGTTATCACCTGTAGCCGGGATCTTATCGCCCTCCGGAGTAGTTTCACCTCTGAAGATGATTGTAGCATCCCTGCGTGGGTCGCCGGTTTCGTAAGCTGCCGCTAAGCCTGCGCTTGGCACGTTAAAGCCCCAGCCGCCACCGGTTGAACCACGTACACCCTGTACCTGCGAGTATTGCGAGTTTGATGCATCAGGGTTGTTAGGGATCAAAGCACACTGAATTTCAAATATCGATTCCTGATTGTTTTTATGATTAGTGCGGAACATTTGCTCATAATCAGGGAACAACGAATAGCCCATTGCCATTACCTGGTTGGTGTAGGTTAATACATCAGCCCATTTTTTCAGGTACATGGCTACTTTAGCGTGTAATGTAACAGCTGCACCTTTTGTAGCATGGCCAATATCGGCAGCGCTATAAGTTTGAGGTAAAACGTTAGCTGCATCGGTCAGGTCGGTTTCAATTGCAGCCCATACCTGCTCTTTAGCAGTACGGGGCAGGTTATATTCTGATGCATCTTTAGGCAAAGTTAAACGCAAGGGCACATCGCCAAAAGCCCTAACCAACCTGAAGTATGAATAAGCACGGATAAATTTAGCCTCGGCCAGGTAACGTGCTTTCAAAGTTTCATCCATAGTAATGCCCGGTACATTGGTCAGGATCTGGTTAGCAAAATTGATATTTTGATACTGAGATTTCCAAAAACCACCTAACTGTCCATCACCAGCGGTAATAGTAAAATTGTGATAATCGTTAAAGAACGTAGCATCACTGGCGCTACTACCTTTTTCCACATCGTCAGATCCCATACTCTCGATAGCGATAGGCGGGAAAGCAATATTGTTATACTCCCTGAGGTTAGCATACATAGCGCTAACCGCTTTGGTAGCATCATCCTGAGTTTTAAAGAATTGAGTTGCCGCCGTATTCTGGGCCGGATCAACATTTAAAAAGCTTTTTTTACAGCTTTGAAACGATATGATTGAAATGATAAAGCCTAATACAAAAACCTTATACAAATATTTTTTACTGTTTTTCATCTTTATATTGATTAAAAAGTAACGTTAACACCAAAGTTATAAGTAGCGTATAGCGGGTATACACTCGCGTCGATACCACGACTACCTACATCACCACCAATTTCGGGCGAGAAGCCTTTATAACCGAATAAGTTAATCGCGTTTTGCGCATTGGCATAAACCCTGATCCTTGATACATTCAGTTTTTTAAGGAAGTTGCCAGGCAAGGTGTAACCAAGCTGGGCGTTCCTCATCCTGAAGTAAGCACCACTTTCAACATAGAAAGAGTTAGGGGCGGCATTGCTGTTTTTACCAACATTTACCGATGGGTAGGTATTTGAGGTATTAGCACCATGCCAGCGGTGTTCGTAAAAATCCTGGGTGAAATTTTCGTTACCAAAGCGGTAAGCAATGTTGGCATTATATACGCTTACACCGGCCACACCCTGAAAATCTAAAGTAAGGTCAAAACTTTTGTAATTGAATGTAGTGTTGATACCGTAGTTGTATTTTGGCAACGGACTACCTAAAGCTACACGGTCGCGGCTATCCAGAATGCCATCGTTATTGGTATCCTGGTAAATGAAATCGCCGGGAGCAGCGCCGGTTTGTTTAGATGCAGCAACCTGCGCAGCTGTTTGGAAAATACCGGTTACTTTATAACCATAAAACTGACCTATAGGCTGGCCAACTACAGTACGTGTTGCCAACGCGCCATTGGCAATACCTGCGCCACCATCATAAATAGGGTTTTCGCCGGTTACAACTTTAAGCACTTTATTGCTGTTGATACCAAGGTTAGCGCTTACGCTATAGGTAAAACCGCTTGAAGGTGCGCCTTTCCAGCCTAATGAAAACTCCCAGCCCCTGTTTTGGATGCTGGCCTGGTTACCAATTAATGAGCTGTTATTGGTGCCCAATGAACCTGCTACCGGGATAGCGAAAATAGCATCCTGGGTTTCGCGGTTGTAGTAATCAGCCTCGAAAGTAAGTCTGTTATCAAGTAAACCGCCTTCGATACCAAAATCAGATGATACTGTTTTTTCCCAAACGATAGACGGAGGCACTATTGAGTTGATGCTTGCACCAGGATAAATAGTAGTTGGATTACCGAATAAGCCGGTTAGGTAAGGATCAGTAGCGATAACCTGTACGGTTGGGTTAATAGGTACACCAGAGTTACCTACCTTACCCCAGCTTCCGCGAAGTTTCAGGTTGCTGAACACTTTTTGATCTTTCATGAATCCTTCGTTGGTAACTACCCAGCCAGCACCTACCGATGGGAAGTAACCATAAGTATGATCGCCGTAGAACTGAGAAGCACCATCCCTACGGATAGAAGCATTTAACAGGTATTTATCTTTATACGAGTAGTTAACACGGGCAAACTGCGATAAGGCGCGAGTATGAATCTGACTGCCCGGAGTTGCCAGATAGTTCACATTTGTAGTATCAGGAAATGAACTACGGATGCTACCATTTTTTACGTAAGGAACGTAATCGGCATTACCTGCTATTTGTTTGGTAGTGTTGTTCTGCGCACTATAACCTAACAAAGCGGTGATTTTATGATCTTTTAATTTAACATCATAAGTTAAGGTGTTTTCCCAGATCCAGTTACGCACATCGGTATGGTTTATATCCAAACTGGTTTTATTGCTCTGTTGGCGCACAGTGGCCTGATATTCTGGTGTAAAATTCCGCACCTCATTTTGGCTGATATCGCCACCAAAGCTCGATTTAAACTTGAAGTTTTTAAGGAAGGTAACCTCGCCATAAGCGTTATAAGTAAAGCGCTTGTTTTTGGTGCGTTGGTTAAAAAAGTCGATCGTAGCTTGTGGGTTATAGTTATTACCATCACCTGTACCATAATCGTTAGGATCACCATAACCGCCATCGGCTTTGCGTACTGGTAAAGTAGGGGCGGCACCAAATAACTGGTGGAAAATATCGCCGCTTACATCACGCGATACATCAGATAAGCCGCTTGCAGTGTAACCAAACTTTAAGTTTTTGGTTGGCTTAAAATCATTAGATAAGTGAACTGTGTAGCGCTGATAGTTGTTGGTTTGCGCTAAACCATCCTGGTTAAGATAACCGAACGAATAATTGTAAGTGTATTTATCCGTACCACCGCTAATTGAACCTTCATGATTGGTAACAAATGCTTTGCGCAGTATTTGCTTGTACCAGTCGGTACCCTTGCCATAGCTAGCAGGATCGGCAAAAATAGGATCGCCACCGTTTAATGCTGATAGCTCATTAACCGCTGTAGCATATTCGGTACCATTAGCCATTTTAACCTGGTTGGTAACCGCCTGGAAACCTACGAAGCCATTGTAGTTAATAACAGGTTTGCCTTTAGTACCGCGTTTAGTACCAATCAATACCACACCATTGGCAGCACGGATACCGTAAATAGCAGTGCTCGAAGCATCTTTCAAAATGCTGAAGCTCTCGATATCCTGCGGGTTAAGGAAGCTGATATCATCATACCAAACACCATCAACCACAAATAATGGTTTAGTGTTACCATAGATAGTTCCTAAACCACGGATAGTAATATCAGGAGATTTACCCGGCGAACCGCTGTTGGTAATTTGCACGCCCGATACTTTACCTTGTAAACCGCTTAATGCAGTTGTTGATGCTTGTTTAGCTACATCGGCACCTTTCACGGTGGCAATAGAACCGGTTACATCAAGTTTACGTTGCGTACCGTAACCAATAACAACAACCTGCTGTAACTCGTTGGTTTGCGGCTGCAGTGTTATGTTAATAGTTGTTTGCGTACCTGCTGCTACTGTTTGTGTAGTGTAGCCTATATAAGCAACATTTAACGTGGAATTTGCGGGGGCGTTAAGCGTGAACGCGCCATTTACATCTGTTTGGGTACCTACTGTTGTTCCTTTAACTGAAACAGACACGCCTATCAGGGCTTCGCCTGTTTTGCCATCAGTTACTTTACCTTTTATTGTAACGTTTTGTGCAAACGCTGCGTCATAGCAAAATAACAGTAACAACATCAACCCTGAAATAGTAAATATTCTTTTCATAGTGGTTAATAAATAATACGGAATTGAAAAAATAATTGGTTTATTGATTTGCAAAGCTGAACAGATATTCAACTTTTAGCAAATAATATAACTCAACATTAATACACCACTATAAGAATACTTTCACAATAAATGTTTTTACAAAACATAACATACTATTTAACAACAAGTTAAATACGCCTCTACTACTACACAAGCTGCACACAAAGCAATGCTTCGGATTGACACAATGAGAGGTAATGATGTAGTGTTATAACTCGATGAGAAACTCTGTTAAGTTTTTATCATGCTCCAGATTGAGCTTTTTTCGCAATCGATAACGCCTGATCTCCACCCCGCGTAAGGTGATGTTAAGCAGCGAGGCGATCTCCTTACTATTCATGTTCATACGCAGGTAGGCACACAGTTTAAGATCGTTTGGAACGAGGTCGGGATGGTCGGCTTTTAGCTTTTTGAAAAAGTTTTCGTGGGCTTCGTTAAAACTGGTTTCGAAAATGTTCCAGTCGCGGTCGTCGCTCATTCCTTCGTCAATAACTTTCTGAATGCGACGGAGCTGATCATCGGCCAATTTTTTGCCGTCGCCACCTTTTAGGTGTGTTAGCTCGTCGCTTATTTTTTGCAGCAGCTCGTTTTTGTAAACGATGTTCATGGCCGAGTTAGCCAGCTCGCGGTTTTTGCTTGCCAGATCGGCCTGCAATTGTTCGTTTTTTATGTTGATGATGTGCTGCTCATTGGCGATGGCTTCCTGCTTTAAAAACTCCTCTTTTTCGGTTTGCAGCTTTTGCTGGATCTGTTGCTGATGTTTTACCAGTTTAAGCTGATAATAATACCTGATGGCATAATACAACAGCACTGCCAACAGCAAATAAAACACGATGGCTATTTTACCTGCATACCATGGTGGCAATACGGTAAATGTGATGATTGATATGCCCGATTGATATTGATCATTAACCTTAGCCCTTACCTTGAAATGATAAGTGCCCTGGTTAAGGTTGGTAAATTCCTTCTGGCTTTGCGGCGTCCACTCGCTCCATTGGTGCGAATATCCCTCTAAAAAATATTGAAAGCGAACTTTTGCCTGCGTGTAATAAGGCAGCGAATAACTTATGCGGATGTTGTTTTCGGCATAAGGGATCTCAATAGGCTCGCTAAATCCTGCCGCCTCGCTGATCAGCGAAACTTTATCAGTTACGTTCTCGATCCTTCTGATCAGTACATCAGGTATTTTATTAGTATTAAGCTGCCTTGCATCGGCATCGTTCAATATCACAAAGCCATCGTCAACACTTATCAGGTAAGTTGAATTATTGATGCTGTTGATGGTTTCGTAATGCTGCACCATCTGGCCGTTAAGGATCGAAAACCTGTTGGTATCGATACTCAGCTTACCCGGTGCCGACATATCGGCCAACCCTACCCTGCCCTGGTTAATGAACCAATATTTTTTGCCTATGGCTTTGATTATCTTACTGGCCGTGGCGAATGTGCCCAACTTGCTGTTAAGCTGCTGGTATTTATAAAAGCGATCGGTAATATCGTCATAAACATAAAAACCGGAATCGGACGAGAATACTACGCGGTTATCCAGGTCAAATACGTTGATGTTATAACTACCCGGTAAACCATGTTTCTGATCGTAATAAACATGTGATACTACCGAACGTTGATCGGCACTGAGCGTTAATTTATAGATGCCCTTGTAGGCATGACTTACCCAGATCTGCCCTTTGGCGTCCCGTTCAACGTAGCGCGACGGCTCGCTGAATCCTGCCAGCTTGTAACTGTATTGCCAGTTGCCGGCTGCATCTTTACGATAAACAGCCAAACCTGTGTAGGTCCCCTGCACCAGCATATCGGTCGCTAACTTTTTGATTGTCCAACCGCCGGTTACGTCCGAGATCTTTTTGATTGAGGCCCCGTTTACCTGGTACGTGCCATCGTTATGCCCGCAAAGCAAACGGTTATCCTGTAACGAAAGGTCCCAAACCTGTCCTTGCGAGCCGGGGATGAGCCTAAAATCAAATGTTTGTACGGTATGGTTATCTCCCAACCAATCGCTGTAAAAAAGGCCTTGATTAGTGCCGAGGTAGATCTTGTTATCAAAAATAATACTGGAGTAAACCGTGCCGAACCTGCCCGTTTTATCAAAATAAAAGTACAAGGGAGAGTTAACCTCTATCCTGTCAATCCCGTTATCCAAACCGGCCCAAAGGTTTTGGCCGGCATCGGTATAAAGGCTCAAAACGGTATTGTTTTGCATACCGCTTGCCTTGTTAATGTGCTGCACCACATGCCCTGCTGTATCGATGATCACAATACCATTAAGGATAGTGCCGAAAGCGAAGTATTTACCGGCTATCGCCGCGCCATTGTTTAACTGGTAGGTTGTTAAAAAACCGTTAGCCTGGTTAGCCCATGGTTTTACCGTTTTGCCATCGTAAATAAACAAACCGTTTTTTGCAGTACCGATAAGGTATTTATTATGCTGAAAAGGCAAAATGGATAGCACGCCGCTTGCACCTAAAATATCGCTGCCAGCAATATACTCAAGCTTTGATCCTTTAAGTTCAAAAATACCTTTGGTTAATTGCTCGATGAAAAAATGGTTTCCGGCCTTGAAAAGAAACAGATAAGGCTCGCGTGTTTTTACAACCTCAATTTTCCCATTCGAGTAAATATATATTGCCCCGAACGACTGGAAAAGCACCCTGTTTTTATCGCAATATATTTTCCAGATCTCTTCGGTAACGGGTAAAAAGTTTTTGGGTACCAGGTTGGTAAGCGATGTATATTTTAAAATGCCTTTACTGTTGTTACTCCAATAACCAAACTCGCCATAGCCTCCGGCATAAACCCTGCCCTTGCCATCGGCACTTACCGAACGTACTATCAAGCCGTTGGGCATATGGTATTGCTGCCAGTACTTGCCATCAAAAGTGAGCAAACCTTCGGCGTTGCCAAAGTACATCATATCGTGCTCGTCGCGCGTAACCGACCAGTTTTGGTTGCCGAACTGGTAAGTGGCCTTGGTGTAGTTTTGAATATAAGGAACACCTACACTTTTAATATCAACCGAAAAAGCCGGATAAACAGAGATAAGTACAAGAACTACAAAAAGAAACGGGAATTTACGCATGGCTTAAAACGGCTCAGTTCACGAAAGTAATATTTGTACCCGACAAAATAAAAAAGCCTACGCTTAGGTAGGCTTTGTGCTATAACTTATAAGGCCAAATGGATTAAACCACCGGCTGTAGTTTATTTTTGCTGATGTTTACCGGCTGAGGTACTTTTACATAGTAACCGGTGCCGTCATATACACGCTTGCGCGGATGCTCTTTACATGCATCGCTGCAGCAACCGTCCATCGCTTCACCGCATTCATCGCACTGGGTAAAATGCTCATTGCACTCAGGGTTGGCACAATTGATCATTTTAGGCGTAGTTTTACCGCAATTAAAGCAGGTTGAAATAACAACCGGGTTAACGCTGTTCACATCAACCGATAGGCGGTTATCAAACACATAGCATTTGCCTTCAAAATCTTCGCCACCGGCTTCTTTACCGTATTTAATTATACCGCCGTGCAATTGGTAAACTTCCGGGAAACCTTCGTGCAATAATAAAGCAGATGCCTTTTCGCATTTGATGCCACCGGTACAATAGGTGAGGATCTTTTTATCCTTGTATTGCGCCAATTGGTTAATCATATCCGGAAAATCGCGGAAGTTATCGATATCAAGCGTTACCGCGTTTTTGAATTTACCTAAGGAGTGTTCGTAGTTTGAGCGCACATCAAGCACAACCACATCATCTCTATCCTTCATTGCCAAAAACGCCTGCGGTTCCAGGTGGATGCCGGTTTTTTGCTTCGGATCGATCACATTAGGATCGCGCAGACCAGAGTGAACTATCTCCGATTTATAGCGAACATGCATTTTCACGAACGATGGAGTATCAACCTCATCAATTTTGAACTCGGTTTTGGCGAAGCGCTCGTCGGCATGTATGGTTTCCATATAGGTTTTGCAAGCCTCAACACTACCAGAAACGGTACCGTTAAGTCCTTCATCGGCCACAATAATACGACCGGTTAAACCTACGCTTTTACAAAATTTTAAATGATCGGCAGCAAATTGCTCGCCATCAGCTATTGTTGAATAACAATAGTACAAAAGGGTATTATACATTTCCATAAAATCATTGATACTGCTGCAAACAGTGTTAAATGAGCGGCGCAAATGTAATGATTTTGGGTGAATGGTGGAATAGTTGATTAAGTGAATGGTTTAGGAAGCTGTTTAAAATATATAAAAGCCGTCATTGCGAGGCACGAAGCAATCCCCAATAAGCAGAGAGGCCATGCGAATTTGCCCTGTAAAGTAGGGGATTGCTTCGTACCTCGCAATGACGTTCGAAGAGATGCCAGTTTTATTTAATAAGATTAATTGCTTCTTATTTAACCTAATCAACCACTCTCCCAATCAACCCAAAATTACCTGATACCATAGAATATCCTAAACCCTTGCAGGTATTTTTTATCACCAGCATAAGAAATACCGTAATCAACCCGGAATATAAGGCGTTGCACACCTACGTAAAACTCGCGATAGTTGCGGTTGTTTTTGGTGGTGAGATAGTTGGCACCGATGATCTCTTCCAGTTTGGCTTTGCGTAACAGTGGGATGTGGTTAAACAACGAGCCTGCGAAATTATGCTGATAATGCGCTTCTAAAAACGCGCCGTTGGTACTGTAGGTGTAAAACGGCAAGAAGTGGAAGCTGCCTACATAAGTTGGATCGAAGGTTGTACCCTGGTTACCTAAAAAGTGGTTATAATCCATGTAGTACAACTTGTTGTTGTTAATGAAACCACCACCGGATATCTTGAACGATGAATAACCCGATAAGCCAACCTGGATCTGATCCTGCGAAATATCAACCGAAGCAAAATCATAATCCACATCCGAACCTAAAATACTTTTGAAGCCCTTACGGTAGTTAACTTTTAACATCGGATATTTCGACTTGAGGTTGAATTTACCAGTAGGCCGGGTTTCATAACGCTGATCGAACGTAAACGTGGCCGAAGCATTAAACACCAACGCCTGGTTATCCGGGAACAGAAATGAATGATCTTCCGGAGGCGTGCCCGGAGGTGCCAATGGATTATTTGATGTAAACTCTCGCTCCTTAATGTCTTTTAATTTACCAAAAGAGGTGTTATACAATTGCGACCTGCTTGAGTATGAAAAACCGCCTTTCAGCAATACACCGTTTGCTACCTCGCGCTGATAACCAAAATCGCCGTAATGGCTGCGGTAATATTTAACGTAGTTGTTTTCGCTTAGTAAAGTACTCAGTGTGTTGAAGTATAACGAGCGTGTACCAACGTTGTTGAGATCGAGTACATCACTGCCAAAATCGGCATAAAACTTAGCCGAATGGAATGGATCATTCAGGTACTCGGCTCCTACATTGGCACTGAATATTTTATTTGAGAAGCCATACCGCACAGCAGGCGTAATGGTAAGCGAATGAAAATCATCAATAGTGCGGATATAACTTACCTTGGCATTGATACCAAAACCTTCTACCGTGTTGTAGTAAAACGTTTGAATAAAGGGGAATATGTACAGCGAATCGCGCTTGCTTTTATTACTTGCCGCGTAACCAAATATCAAATAACCTGGGTAATTAATATGGTTTTTATGATGCTGCAGCGAATCGAGATATTTATCGGTTTTTTGGTATTCGGTAATGGCGTCTTTCTTTTGGTAGTCGCGCTCTTCAAAAGCGGTTAAAGGAATAGGGCGTGCTTCGGCCCAGTAATTAGGCTTTTTGCTATTAGCTACGGTATCTACCTTCAATATCTCGCCGGTAAAAAAGCCATCAGGGAAGGTTGGGTTTACCTTATAATTATTGTAAACCGCTGCATAATATCCACCAAATTTGAAGCCTAAAACAGCACCTTTAAAGTTATATTGGGTTGAGGCCGGCATCCATACGCTATCTGTAATAGCTATGTATTGCTGCCTGATGCTTAATGTATCAACCAGGTTAAGGTTGCTTACTTTGTTATCAACAAAAAAATCGACACTGTAAATACGCCAGTCGCCTTCTACAATATAAATATCTCCCTGAAAATATTGCCCATGGTCGCGCTTTGGGGTAATATGGATCTTATCGATAGTATGTCCGTTCTCTACGGATGTACCCAGCAACTTATAATTATAAAACTGCGGTCCGTAAGATGCTATAGGTGATACGAAGCCCCTTGATGCCAAACCGGGAATAGTAAATACATTCTCGTAAAAGTTAGCCTGCAGGTCGGAGGCTTTTTTATAGCCGAAAGCTGTATTCTGACCAGCCATACGGTTGGCTATGGTTATCTCCTTGATCTTGTTGGGTTTTTGAAAATTATATTCTGATAACGATTCTGATTGATAAAGGATCCCACGGCCGTTCGAATCCAGATCTAAAGTTTTCTGTACCTCCTGCCCTATCATTGATTTAGGAACACTCAGCAGCTTTTGCACGCCTTTTATATAAACCGCGCAGGAAAACGAAGTGGCTTCCTCCATATAGTACTTGCGCTTTTTAATTACTTGCTTAATGATGGTATCGGCAGCATCGCGGTTTTTGCGGTAGGTTTCAGATACCCTGCCGGTATTAAACTGCTCATCAGCCATTTGTACGTTGTGTTGCTGATCCTGGTCGGCTACGGTTACATCTTCTATTTTTTCAGTATAACCTACACTCCGATAAATTACTTTATAGGTGCCGGGCGCTAATTTAAACTGGTAAACACCGTTCTCATTAGCGGTAGTACCGTAAGTTGAATTGCGGATATAGATAGACACGAACGGAATTACCGCGCCGTTTTTATCAGTTATTTTCCCCGATAGCAGGGCTTGTTGTGCCGATGCGGTTATGGCGCATAAAACGGCTATGAATAGTAGTATATATCTTCTCATATCTTTCAACTGTTTAATGCGTTATGCCCTAAAAATGTTTTATTACACACTTAATAATTATTTAAGGTTTAATAAACCTTAGTAAATGCCGCTTAATGCTTAATTTTGCACCCTTATAAAACACGCATACTATGTACAACACCCTAAAGCCGGTTTTACAGCAGGAACTTACCGACATTGAGAATGCCGGTTTATACAAAAAAGAACGCATCATTACATCGCCGCAAGGTGCCGATATTACCGTGCAAAGCGGTGCCGAAGTGATCAACTTTTGCGCTAACAACTACCTCGGTTTATCGGGCAATGCCAAAGTGATCCAGGCTGCTAAAGATGCTATGGATACGCATGGTTACGGCTTATCTTCTGTACGTTTTATTTGCGGCACTCAGGATATCCACAAAGAACTTGAAAAAAAGATCGCCGAATTTTTAGGCACTGAAGATACTATACTTTACGCCGCGGCATTTGATGCCAACGGCGGCGTGTTCGAGCCATTGTTCAATGACCAGGACGCTATTATTTCTGACGAATTGAACCACGCCTCGATCATAGACGGTGTGCGCCTGTGCAAAGCACAACGCCACCGCTACAAACACGATGACATGGCCGATCTGGAAGAAAAGCTAAAAGCTACCCAGGATCTGCGTCACCGCATCATTGTAACCGATGGCGCGTTCAGCATGGACGGCACCATTGCCCAGTTGGATAAAATTTGCGATCTGGCTGACAAATACAATGCTTTGGTAATGATTGATGAGAGTCATTGCTCGGGCTTTATGGGCAAAAGCGGTCGCGGTACGCACGAGCATCACAATGTGATGGGCCGTATTGATATCATTACAGGTACTTTAGGTAAAGCATTAGGCGGCGCATCAGGTGGTTTTACATCTGGTCGTAAAGAAATTATTGATATGCTGCGCCAGCGTTCACGCCCGTACCTGTTCTCGAACACTTTGGCTCCGGCTATTACCGGCGCTTCAATAGCGGTACTGGATATGCTGAGCGAAACTACCGAACTGCGCGACAAGCTGGAAAGCAATACCCAGTACTTCCGCCAAAAAATGACCGAAGCCGGTTTTGACATTAAACCAGGCGTGCATCCTATAGTCCCAGTTATGTTGTACGATGCCAAGCTGGCCCAGGAGTTTGCTGCTAAAATGTTGGATGAAGGTATTTACGTGATAGGTTTTTATTATCCGGTAGTACCTCAAGGCAAAGCGAGGATCAGGGTACAGATCTCGGCAGCACACGATCAGCATCATTTGGATAAGGCTATCGCAGCGTTTACAAAGGTTGGTAAGGAGCTTGGGGTATTGAAATAAGGTAAATTGTCTTATTTTTGTATATTGACAATAAAAAATTATGGCAAAGCTGATTTTAGATATTGAGCCGGATTTGATCGACAAGATCAGGGATGTAGCTGAGAAGAGAAATATCAGTCTTTCAGAATTAGCAAAAAAGCTATTTATCAAAGAAACTGAAACCAGTACTTATGTGCCGGTTAAAAGGGAAGATTTTCCTGATTGGATAAAAAAGCTAACGTTTGCTAAAGAACCGACACCAGATTTTGATGCCAAAAAAGAATATGGTGATCATATTATGAGGAAATACGGACTATGAATCTTTTCTTAGATTCTGACATTTTATTGGATGTTATTTTAGATCGTATCCCTCACTACGAGTTCTCCGGCCAGGTTCTGTTACTTGCTGATCAACCAGATTTTTATTGCTGCACCACTGTACATGCTTTGTTAAATGTACATTATGTTACAAAAAGGCATTTGGGTTTAAAAATTGCCAATGAGGCAGTGGTGGTATTATTTAATAAAGTACATATCATACCTGAAGACAGCACAACTATTGAACAGGCTATGCAGTCTGATTTTAAAGACTTTGAAGATGCGGTTCAATATTTTGCGGCAAAAAGCGCCGGGGCTGATGCAATCATCACCCGAAATATAAAAGACTATACAAACTCAACAATACCGGTTTTAACAGCCGAACAATTTTTAAATACATTATAATGCAAGCTCAGATAGACCAATATACCGCCGAGATCAATGCTTTTTCGCCGGCAAATGCCGATGAAGTGGAAGCGTTCCGTATTAAATTTTTAGGCACCAAGGGTATTATTAAAGACCTTTTTGAGCAATTTAAAACCGTTGGCCCCGAAGAGAAACGCACCTTTGGTAAAGTACTTAACGAGTTTAAACAACTTGCCGACGCCAAATACAACGAACTGAAAGAAAACATCGGCACCAGCACACAAAGTAAAGGCAATGACCTTGACCTTACTTTACCTGGTGATGGTTTCGCGGTAGGTTCACGTCACCCGTTATCATTAATCCGTAACGAGATCATCGATATTTTTAAACGTTTAGGTTTCGTTGTTGCCGAAGGTCCCGAAATTGAAGACGACTGGCATAACTTCTCTGCCCTGAACTTCCCAGATGAGCACCCGGCCCGTGATATGCAGGATACCTTCTTTATTAAAAAGAACAACGGTAAAGATGATATCGCCCTGCGTACCCATACCTCATCGGTACAGGTAAGGATGATGGAACATGGTAAACCACCGTTCCGCGCTATTATGCCGGGCAGGGTTTATCGTAACGAGGCTATTTCTGCCCGTGCGCATTGCTTTTTTCACCAGGTGGAGGGTTTATATGTTGATGAGAATGTATCATTCTCTGATTTGAAACAAACACTTTACCACTTTGTACAGGAGCTTTATGGCGAGGGTACCAAAGTAAGGTTCCGCCCGTCGTACTTCCCGTTCACCGAGCCATCGGCCGAGATGGATATTTCATGTACCATTTGCGGCGGCGCAGGCTGTAACATGTGTAAACACACCGGTTGGGTTGAGATTTTAGGCTGTGGCATGGTTGATCCTAACGTTTTGGAAAACTGCGGTATCGACAGTAAAAAATATACCGGCTTTGCCTTTGGTATGGGAATGGAGCGTATCGCCAACCTTAAATACGTGATCCGCGATTTGCGCTTGTTCTCTGAAAATGATATACGCTTCCTGAAACAGTTCCAAACTGAAATGCTATGAGGCAACTCACGATAATACTACTGGTAGCTATCAGTTGCTTTTCGTGCGGAAAAGCAACTGATAACATACCCAGCATCCCGGTAAATTACCAGGCCGCTTTGGGTACGCCTGCTCTATCGCCGCTTAACGTTGCCGGCGGAACAGTTGTAATTAATGGCTATGGCGTAGCCGGACTGATCATCTATCGCAAAATAAACGGTACTTACGCCGCTTACGACAGGTGCAGCAGCTACCAGCCCGAAAAAAAATGCGCCTGTACCCCCGATGGTACCGGATTTACCGTTACCGACCCATGCAGCGGCTCGAAATTTAGTTTAGAGGATGGCACACCGGTTAAAGCGCCGGCCACAAAAGCTTTAAGAAGCTACAGGGTATCTGTTACCCAGTTTGAAATTCAAGTGACTAATTAATTAATGGAAGCCGATAAAATTAAAGATAGTATTAAAAGGGCGGCACAGGAGCTTTTCCGCAAATTCGGGTACCATAAAACCAGCGTAAACGAAATTGCCAAAAAAGCCAAAATTGCCAAGGCTACCATCTATAAATATTTCGACAGTAAAGAGGCTGTACTACACGTACTGCTAATGGACTACATTAAAGCCAGCGTTGACGACCTGGTAGAAAGCAATGCCCCGGATATTGATGAAGAAGCCTATCTTAACGGCCTCATCATGAAAACCTGCCGCCTTTCCTACACCATCTGTAACGAGTTTATCGGCTGGGATTTTATCCGCGAATCGGCCAACTCACAGGATTTTTTAAAGAACCTTTCTAATGAGTTGGAAGAGTTACTTATGGCTTCATTTATCCAGCTACCCGGCATCCGCAAGCACGAAACTTATCAGCAGCGTTTACGCTTTTTGATCAAATGCAGTAAGAGTATTGTGTTTAGTTTCGCGTTTACTTCAGTGAGTGATTCGGATGTGAGGAAGAATTTTGTTTCTTTTCAGAAGGAGATTTTGCCTTATTTGGTGAAAGCAGCTATTTCAGTTTAGCTAACTAATCGCCAGCACATCAACAAAACATTGTGCAATAGGTTGTGTTCGTAACCATCGCTGGTATGAAAAACAAATTCATTGTTTTGTTTATCTAAAATGGGTAATTCATCCCATTCCGGCTTATTCTTTTTCGTTATCTGAAATGGGTAGGTTTTAATATCAGCAATATCCTGGAAGCTAATACTGAATATTTTTTCACCCGTATAGCCGATAACCTGTTTTGTGCACAACAATGTCCATTGATTAGAGGGCTTTGTAAAAAAAATGACCGGAAGTCCACTTACCTCTTCATTTATATTTGATTTCAAATAAGCTTTTATAGATTCAGAAAGTTCATTAAAGAACAATGTATAAGGGTTTGCTCTCTTGTAAATCCCATGTTTACCGGCTTTCCACATTATCCGGTTAAGCATATATTCATTCGTCCTTTCCATATCTCTAAAATATTAAGATTTTTCAAACCTTCGAAATTAAACCATATACCAATTTGGTTTTTGGTTTAATTTTATTATGTTAGCATAGTAAAATTTAATATTATGAGCCGCGAACTAATTTATTTTTCTGAATTGATAGATGAACAATTTGAGATAGAAGCTATAGAGGTTGAGGAAGATGCAATTGCTTATTTATTAAGCTTTTTGATTAACTTCTAATGGTGCTATGCATGCAGCATTCGTTATTCTTGTTAAATAACAGGCTTTGGTTCAATATTAAGAACATTGGCCGCTCATTTGCCGCGGAGGCTGTTACTTTTGGCTTGGCCCAAAAGTAACCAAAAACCCAAGACAGAAAAAAGTTTCTACCCATAAGGCCAACTCCGGCCCGCTTTTCTGTCAGGCCACCGCTCGGGTTTATTTGACAGGCAATATCCTCCCTTCAACCCTTTCTTTTTCCTTTCGCCTTTAACCTTTCCCTTTCACCTCCCTCCCATTTTCAGGATTAAATAAATAGGGTTAACTTTGCAGCCTGATGAGTAAAGCGAATAAACCCAAGTTTTTTGAGAACGTACAGATCATTGATATTGCCGAAGAAGGCAAAGGTGTAGGCAAAGCCGACGATTTTGTACTTTTTGTTGATAAAGCCGTACCCGGCGATGTTGCCGATATACAAGTATACCGCAGCAAGAAAAACTTTGGCGAAGGCAAAATAACCGAACTAAAAACCCCTTCCGAATACCGTACACAGGCTTTCTGCGAACACTTCGGCACCTGCGGAGGCTGCAAATGGCAGCACATGACGTACGAGGCTCAGCTCAAATTCAAACAGAAATCTGTTTCGGACGCGTTAAGCCGTTTGGCTAAGATCAATGTAGATAGCATGATGCCTATCGTTCCCTCTCCGGCCGATAGATATTACCGCAATAAACTGGAGTACACTTTCTCCAACAAACGCTGGCTTTACGACGGCGAAAACAAGGAAGATGGCGAACTGAACATGAACGCCCTCGGTTTTCACATCCCTGGCCGTTTTGATAAAATATTGGATGTAAACCACTGCTACCTGCAGGCCGAACCATCTAATAGCTTACGTAACGAGATCCGCGATTTCACCTTACAAAACGGTTATACTTATTATGATCTGCGTAACCACGAAGGCATGCTTCGCAACCTGGTTGTACGTACCTCATCAACAGGAGAAAATATGGTGATCGTTGTTTTTGCTTATGCAGAGCAAAGCGAGATCGACAAACTGATGAGCCATATCGATGCCAAATTCTCGCAGATCACCTCGTTGCTTTACATCGTAAACCATAAAAAGAACGATACCATATTTGATCAGGATGTGGTGGCTTTTAAAGGCCCTGAATACATTCACGAAGAAATGAACGGGATCAAATTCCGTATCGGCCCGAAGTCGTTTTATCAAACAAACTCGGTACAGGCGTTGCGTTTGTACGAGATAACCCGCGATTTTGCTGATTTTAAAGGTGATGAACTGGTGTACGATCTTTATACCGGCGCAGGCACTATAGCCAACTTTGTGGCCGGTCATGTACGCGAAGTTGTTGGTGTTGAATATGTACCAACGGCTATCGAAGATGCCAAAGTAAACTCGGCCATCAACAATATCACTAACACCAAATTCTACGCTGGCGACATGAAAGATGTACTGGTAGCCGGTTTCGTAGCCGAACACGGCAAACCAGACGTGATCATTACCGATCCGCCACGCGCAGGTATGCACCCCGATGTAGTAGCCCGCTTAATGGAAATTGAAGCTCCCAAAATTGTTTACGTAAGCTGCAACGCTGCCACTCAGGCCCGCGACCTACTGGTGTTAAAGGAAAAATACGATACGGTAAAAATACAACCGGTAGATATGTTCCCGCATACCCAGCACGTGGAGAATGTGGTGTTGCTTGTTTTAAGAGGTTAGAGATTGGAGATAAGAGATTAGTTGTTTTTAGCTTATGAATCATAGTTCATAGCCGGAGTTATGAGTTGTGATCAGCGAAATCAACGTAATCAAAAAACATCAACGGTCAATAATCGGTGTAATCAAAAAACAATCGGTGTAATCCCAGAAAAAAATGAACCCGGAAGAATTACTTAATGAAAGCAATGATCGCAACAAACCGGCGGCTGATAGTCCGCTGATAAGTTTGGAGCGCGATTTGAAATATTTTAACGAATCAATAAAAGAAGTAGCTGAGGAAATCATGAACGAGGGGCTATCTTCTTACCCCATATTCGTTGCCCATCAGCATGAACTAAGCCTTGGCGAATTGATTTTGGATAAAAACGATCTTAACTCGGAGTGGAGCATTCACGCCTCTACCTTAGAAGAATTTGTTGAGCGCGATGTGATCAAACCCGTATTGAAAGATCGTTTTACAAAAAGCTACAAAGATCCATACCAGTATATGTGCGTTTTTGTGGTTGTGCCCGAGGGTGCCAACTTTGTATATTTTCCGTACGTAAAATAATATTGAAACTTAAAATATCGGGTTGCTTGTATAAGCCATACTTGTATATTTACCACTGTTTAGCCAACGTTACTGCATAACATGTCTGATAAAAAACTCCTCATATTAAATAAGCAACAAATTCAGCAAAAGCTGGACAGGATGGCCTACCAGATACTTGAAGATAATTTTGACGAGGAAGAAATACTCATAGCTGGCATCTTACCACGCGGTAACCATCTCGCAGCCCGCCTCAAAGCAATTCTGGATGGCATAGCCCCTTTTAAAAGCCGCCTGCTTACCATTGAACTTGAAAAGCAAAGCAGCAGCCTAAGCGCCAATATTGACTTTGAGGTTGAAGAATGCAGTAACAAAGCTGTGATACTGGTTGACGATGTATTGAACAGCGGCAAAACCCTCGCTTACGGCTTTGGGGTTTTCCTTGATGTTCCGCTTAAAAAACTACGCACCGCTATCTTGATCGACCGTAACCATAAAAGCTTCCCTGTTACTACCGATTTTGCAGGTATGGCTTTATCAACGGTTATTAAAGAACATGTTGATGTTGTGCTTGAGGAAGAGGATGGTGAAGAGGATGGGGTTTATTTGAGATAGGAAAATTGCTGTTTTAAATATTTCCTAAAATGGCAGATACAACTGAAAACACCAATGACTGGTGGGACAATTTATCTGAAGAACAAAAGCTCCACATTATCGAAGGAATAGAGGATGCCGAAAATGGGAGAACCATATCTTCTGAAGAATTTTGGAATCAGTTAAAAAACTAAAATGTTTCTCTTTTTGGCGTTGCCTGCGGCCGGGCTTTACGCTCATACGCCTGCAGGCCTTAGGCGCGAGGCCGGTATCCGCTTCAATCCCTAACGCTTTTGTCTGAACCGTGATTTGGGGTGATTTTTCAGATTATGGGATTTGATTAGCAAATTGGTTTGTCCTTGCCTCATCCTGACCTGAAAGTTCTTTAATCCTAAAAATCCCGTTCAGAAAAAAATCCTACTCATCCCAAAAATCTCCCCAAATCCCGGTTCAGACTTCTAATGCCTCCTCCAATTTCTCAACCGACATATCAATCCCTTCAACTATATTACTTGCCTGTAAATAGAAACGCTCACGTTCGGCAAGTTTCCCTGTTATAAATTCAACCAGCTCATCCCCCTTTTTACCTTGCAGTACCGGGCGAACAGTTTTGCTATTTTCCAACCTGTCGGCCAGTGTTTTGGGAGATAGTTTAATGTAGAGGGTTTTGCCATTGGCATTCATCCAATCTATATTATCAAAAAAGCAAGGCAGGCCGCCGCCGGTTGATACTACAGTATTTTCGGCGTATTCAGTTTCTTTCAGCACCTGCGATTCGAGGCTACGGAAAGCGTCTTCGCCAAACGACGAAAAATATTCGGCTATGCTCATGCCTGCTTTGGCTTCGAGCACGTGGTCGAGGTCAATAAATTCGTAGCCCCATTTGGCGGCCAGTTTGCGGCTCCAGGTTGTTTTGCCACAGCCCATAAAGCCCACAATAAAATATTTCATAAAAGTTTCTTCAGCTTAATTTTACCCGTGGATCTATCCACACGTAAACAATATCAACCAGGATACTGATCACCACAAATATAAACGCGATAAACAATATAGAGCCCATCACCACCGGAAAATCTGACATTTCGAGCGCATCTACCGTGGCTTTGCCCAGTCCATTATATCCAAAAATGTATTCCACAAAAAATGAACCTGCCAATAAGGATGCAAACCAGTTGGCAATAGCGGTAATTACGGGGTTCATGGCATTTTTAAGCGCGTGGCGATAAATAATAGCCCGGTTGCTTAGTCCCTTGGCTTTGGCCGTGCGGATATAATCCTGGCCCAGAACATCCAGCATGGCATTACGGGTAAGCTGCACAATAATAGCCAGCGGTCGTAAACCCAAAGTAATAACTGGCAGTACCAGATTTTTCAGGGTGATCACCTCCCCCTTAAACGGATCATAACTATATAAACTGCCCGACATGTTGAGGTGCGTGTAATTACTCAACACAAACCCAAAAATCCAGGCAATGATGATCCCCGCGAAAAACGAAGGCGCAGAAATACCCAATGTAGAGAAACTAAGGGCCAGCTTATCAATCCAGGTATCTTTATTCACTGCGCTCATCACACCTAAAAACACACCGATAATAATAGCGAATATCATGGCTGCGGCGGCGAGTATCAGTGTATTTGGTATCACCTCCAATAACAACGAAGCTACATCCTTACGGGTTTGATACGAGCGCCTTAAATAAGGCCATTTTAAAGCCAGTACTTTATGCTCGCTAACCGGGAATAGATTTATATAGCCGTAGCGTTGCTGTTCTTCAGCAGTATTTAAATGAATCCCTATTGGTGAAAGATCATTTACATAGTAGACAAACTGCACCGGCACAGGTTTATCCAGACCGAACTCTTTGCGTACGGCCTGTAGCGATTGTACATCGGCACGTTGGCCCTGTGTCATACGGGCGGGATCAACCGGCAGGATATTGAACAGGAAAAATACAACAACCACTACCCCCAGCATTACTGCCAGTCCGTACAATAATTTGCGGAGGAGGTAGGGGATCATTTTATTATTTCTGTAAGTACTGCTTTACAATATCATCATACTTGGGTACCGAATGGTAATGCCATTTGTTAACCACCGTTCCGTTTTTGATCAGCAACACACCGGGATTTGAGCGCACCATCGATTTTAGTGGTACTCCATCAGCATAAAATATCTCACTGATGAGTTTATGTTCTTTGGCAAAAGCCTGCGCATCAGCAGCGGAGTTGGAGGTTAGCAGGATAGTGCGGATATTATAGTTTTGGGTAAGATTAATAGCCAAAGCGTTGAGGCGGTTGATGGCATCTTTATCCGTCTCACTCAAATCATAAGCTACGATAAACAGGCTATAAAAAGGACTCGACAATAATTCTTTGGTATAATCATTCCTTTGCGCATCCTGTATGGCCAGGTCACGGATCTTTGGCTCGTAACCTTTTTTAATCAGGCGGTTTTCGGGGTCGCCTACCACTTCCCAGTTGGCATCCTTCCAGATATTGGTTTTCAGGTAATCTTTATCGTTCATCACCTTGGTTTCGCCAGTTTTTTTGTTTTTGAGGTGATAGGTCAACTCAAATTCATCGCGGGGCGCACCGGGTGGGGTGCTCATCTCTTCGGGCAGGTTAGCGCCTATTTTGTATGGTAGAAAATCAACTATCGGCGAAAAATTATAGGTGTACACACCAAAGCCAACAGATGCCAGCGTTGCTACGATCAGCCATTTATCGCCAACTTTGGCAGCAAACAGCGGCTTGATCTCTTTGCGTTTAACAAACAAAATCAACACCAGGGCGAGCAACACCATATCCTTACTGAATGACTGCCATGGCGTAAGCGGAATAGCATCGCCAAAGCAGCCGCAGGTTTGCACCACTTTAAAAAATGCCGAATAAAAGGTGAGGAAGCCGAAAAAGATAATGAGTAACAATAATCCCCAGGTAATTTTAACCGCACGTACGCCAATAAGCAGGGCAAAACCCAATATCATTTCAAGCGCGCAAAGCACAATGGCCATTGTAAGCGCCAGTCCGTTGAGGAACGTAATATGAAATACCTCAAAATACTCAACCAGTTTATAGGAAAAGCCCAAAGGATCATTAGCCTTGATCAGACCCGAGAATATAAACAGCAAGCCCACCAATAACCGTGGGATCCATATTACGGCACTATTTGAAGATGTATTTTTCATGAGGCTTATTTACCCAGATGAATATTTAGTTTAATAAGCGCGAACACGGCGTAGTTCAGCATATCCTGGTAGTTGGCTTTTACACCCTCGGATGCCTCAGTGAGGCCTTTGTTATCCTCTATCTGCTTTACGCGGAGTAACTTCATCAATATCAGATCAGTCAACGAGCTGATACGCATATCGCGCCAAGCCTCGCCGTAATCGTGGTTTTTGGCAAACATCAGTTCTTTGGTTTCGTTCACCTTTTCATCAAATAACTGCTCTACATGGTCGGGCACGAGTTCGTTTGATACTTCAGGGCCGCATTCCAGCTGCATCATGGCAATTACGCAATAGTTTACAATACCGATGTATTCGCCAGTAATGTCATCACCTACTTTGGATACCTTTTTTTCTTCGAGGGTGCGAATGCGTTGGGCCTTGATAAAGATCTGGTCGGTGATGGATTGCGGGCGGAGGATGCGCCATGCGGTGCCGTAATCGCGGGTCTTTTTCATGAAAAGACCTTTACATATGTTTATTACGCCTTCGTATTCTGCAGCTGTGTTAGTCAAAGGATGATCTGTTTGATTGTAAAGATTAAATGTTGCAGGGTTTTGAAGCCCGCGCCTGTAAAGTTAGTTAACTTTGCCGTATTATAACTTTGCAACACTTAACTAACCGTGGCTAAAAATACATTTTTCGGTAAAAAAGTTACACTGAACGTAAGCGGCCGATTGATAGATCTGTCATCGCCAAAGGTAATGGGCATCATTAATACTACTCCCGATTCGTTTTACGCCAACAGTCGTAAAACGGGCGTTGACGAAGCTTTGCAACAAGCCGAAAAAATGCTTACCGATGGGGCCACTTTTTTGGATCTCGGCGCTTATTCGTCTCGTCCGGGAGCGGTGGATATCTCAGCGCAGGAAGAAACAGACCGCTTATTACCAATTGTTGAAGCTATTGCATCTTCATTTCCCGATGCGATTATATCGATAGATACTTTTCGAGCCAATGTTGCCGAAGCGGCTATTAAAGCGGGTGCACATATTATTAATGATATTGGTGGTGGTACGCTTGATGAGGAAATGTTCGCTACTGTTGCGCGCTTGCAGGTTCCTTATATTTTAATGCACATGAAGGGCACTCCTCAAACCATGAACCAACTGGCACAATACAATGATGTTTTTAATGAAGTATTTGATGATTTGGCCGCAAAATACCAGCAGCTTAAACGCCTTGGTGTATACGACGTAATCCTTGATCCTGGTTTTGGCTTCGCCAAAACTGCGGAGCATAGCTACGCTTTGTTGAACCGGATAGATGAGTTTAAAATGCTTGGTTTGCCAGTGCTTACGGGAATTTCGCGAAAAAGGATGATCTATGGATTATTGGGCAGTACTGCGATGGAGGCTTTGAACGGGACTACGGCTTTGAATACTATCGCTTTAATTAAGGGTACAAGTATTTTGCGGGTGCATGATGTGAAGGAGGCAGTGGAGACTGTTAAGATTTGGGAGGCGGCTGGCCGATGACCACGCCCTAAAATAATCCCACATCACCGCTTACTACCGCGGGTTTAGCGATAGCGTAACCCGTGGGAATAACAGGTTAAGTCTCTGACTTAACCCCAACAAATCAACATACCATCTGCCATGGACTTAGCGACAGCTTAACCTATGGCGCATGGCTCATCCAATCTGGTGTAGCTTTTTGTTACTTAAGTCAGAGACTTAAGTAATTTTACACCACGGGTTACGCTATCGCTAAACCCGCGGTACATTAGGAGGTTTTTCTTTCCTGGCTCTTAATTCTTGAAGTCTTGATTCTGAAATCCCACCAGCTCCATCATCTTCAATATCCCATCCACATACTCCCTGTCGTTAGCCAACCTCGGCACTTTATGCTGCCCGCCTAATTTCCCTTTCTCCCGCATCCAGTTAAAGAAAGTGCCATCCGGTGCGCGACGAACTATTGGCCTGCGCAAAGCCATATCTTTAAAACGCTTGGCATCATAATCAGAATTGATGCGGCGCAGGGTTTCATCCAGCAGATCAACAAAGCGCTCGAACTCGGCAGGGCGCTTCTCAAATTCAATGATCCATTCGTGGGCACCGCAATCATTGCCGTTAAAATAAACGGGAGCCGCGGTGTACTCCCTGATAACAGCTCCGGTTTGCTGACAGGCCTCATCCAAAGCGCGTTCGGCATTATCAATAATTACCTCCTCGCCAAAAGCATTAATAAAATGTTTGGTGCGACCGGTGATTTGGATCCTGAACGGATCCAAAGAAGAAAATTTAATGGTATCCCCTATCATATATCGCCACAAGCCGGCATTGGTTGATATGATAAGCGCGTAATTTTTATTCAGTTCTACCTCATCAAGGGTGAGGGTTTTAGGGTTTTCGTCGTGCAGGTGTTCTAAAGGTAAAAACTCGTAGAAAATACCGTAATCCAACATCAAAAGCATATCGCCCGGTTCTTTGGTATCCTGTATCCCGAAGAAACCTTCCGAAGCATTATAATTTTCGAGGTAATACATGTCCTCGTTCGGGATCAGCTTTTTAAACTGTTCTCGGTATGGAGTAAAGTTAACCGCACCATGAAAATACATCTCCAGGTTTGGCCACACTTCCAGCAGGTTATTTTTACCGGTTATCTCCAGGATGCGTTTAAACAGCACGAGGTTCCAGGTAGGTACACCGCTGATGCTGGTTACATTTACATCTTTGGTGGCATGGGCTATTTTCTCGATCTTTTCCTCAAAATTCTCCAGCAGGGCAATGTCAAGATGCGGTGTACGGTGAAACTCGGCCCACATGGGTAGGTTTTTCATGATCACTGCCGAGAGATCGCCAAAAGAAGTTTCCGCACTTAACTGACTTATCTGGTGACTTCCTCCCAACGTCAATATCTTACCCGTAAACATCCGGGCATTGGGCTGGTTATTAAAGTAGATGGTAAGCAGATCTTTACCACCTTTAAAATGACATTCCTCTAAAGCCTCCTCGCTTACCGGGATAAACTTGCTCCTATCATTGGTAGTCCCCGATGATTTGGCAAACCAACGGATCTCCGATGGCCAAAGCACGTTTTTCTCGCCCTTTAACATCCGCTCGATGTAAGGCTTCAGCGTATCGTAGTTCTGTATCGGCACCCGCTCTTTAAACTGGCTCAGGTTTTCGATGCTTTTGTAATGATATTTTTTACCCCACTCGGCGTTTTCGGCGACCGATACCAGTTGCTCAAACCATTCTTCCTGCACTTCATTCGGGTACTTCATGAAAAGCTCAATCTGGTGGATTCGCTTTTTCATGAACCAGGTAAACACGGAGTTAAAGAGGGTCATATATTGGTTTTACTGAGGAAAAACTTTTCTTTTAAGCACAAAGTTTGCCCCAAGATACACTTTCCTCACCATTTCGTTCTCAGCCAATACCTCAGGTACGCCCGATTCTAATATTTTACCCTCGAACAGCAGGTAGGCGCGATCGGTGATCGAAAGGGTTTCCTGCACGTTATGGTCGGTTATTAAGATGCCGATGTTGCGGGTACGCAGCTTTGCTACCATCGCCTGGATCTCTTCTACGGCAATTGGGTCAACCCCCGCGAATGGCTCATCCAGCAAGATAAAATTAGGCTCCGCAGCTAAAGCCCTCGCGATTTCGGTACGACGGCGTTCACCGCCCGATAGTAAGTCGCCACGGTTTCGGCGTACTTTGTGTAAGCTGAACTCGTCTATCAGTTCTTCCAGCTTGTCCTTCTGCTTATCCTTAGGCATGTTGCCCATTTCCAGCACTGCTTTGATATTATCCTCAACCGAAAGTTTGCGGAACACCGATGCTTCCTGTGCCAGGTAACCGATACCTTTTTGAGCACGGCGGTACATCGGGTCCTGGGTAATGTCCTGATCATCCAGGTGAATTACCCCTTCGTTTGGCTTGATCAACCCTACTATCATGTAAAAAGAAGTGGTTTTACCGGCTCCATTCGGGCCAAGCAAACCAACAATTTCACCTTGTGCTACGTCAAACGATACATCGTTTACAACGGTACGCTGCTTGTATTTCTTTACTAAATTATCTGCTCTTAGTATCATTTTTTTGTCTGAACCATGATTTATGGGATTCATGGATTACCCTGATATATCTTAATGCTGTAGAATCAACTCACCCCGACATCGCTGCGCTTGTCACCCCTCTCTACGCAAGCGTAAAGAGGGGATTTTTTATTTTCTTTTTACCCTCTTTATCCGAAGGATAGAGAGGGTGGTCCAGCGAAGCATAGACCGGGTGAGTCAATTATGCGCAATGCCTATCACACCTCGCAACCATGCCTTTTTAATTAATTTCTAATTACTAAAACGTATCCCTTTAACATTTAACTGTATAGTTCTTCTCTCCCTCCACACATTCTCTTCTATCGAGTAGCACATCTCAAACGGTACTCCCGACCGCAATTGCTCAATGTATTGCCCATGATTAAAGGCGATACAATCAAACGCCGCCGAGCCTTCCTGCATTACGCTCATTTTAATGTGTGAGCCGCCTACCAGGCCCGCGTTACCACTAACATACACATTTTTACTAATGAAAACAGGTGCCATATTTTCGGGTCCGAAGGGCGCGAACTGATTCAGGATCCTGAAAAATTTGGCTTCTATCTGGCTTAAACGTAATTCGGCGTCAATTTGTATTTGTTGGATCAATTGTTCGGGTTTTATGGTGGTGCTTACCACTTCTTCAAACCTATTGATGAAGGCTTCGAGGTTTTCGGGGTGCATAGTTAATCCCGCTGCATACTTGTGACCACCAAACTGGATCAGCAGGTCTTTACAATCGCAAAGCGCCTCGTACAGATCATAACCCAAAACCGAGCGCGCCGAACCTGCCACATGCCCGTTTGACCGGGTAAGTACAATGGTTGGGCGGTAATACTTTTCGGTGAGGCGCGAGGCTACAATGCCTATTACACCTTTATGCCAGTTCTCATTAAATAGCACTGTCGATTTTCGTGCTACCAACACCGCGTCATTGTCTATCATACTCAGCGCCTCATCAGTGATATTCACATCGTGGCCTTTGCGCTCGGTGTTATGCACGTTGATCAGGTCGCTCTGCTCTTTGGCTATGTCTTTGTCTTTGGCTATTAGCAAAGCTACAGCGTGCTTGGCATCATCAATTCTACCGGCGGCATTGATCCGCGGACCGAGCAGAAAAACAACATCCGATATGGTATATGGCCCTGTTCTTCCGGCTATTTCCATTAGCGCTTTCACACCGGTACATGGATCAGTATTTATTTTATTCAGCCCGAAGTGTGCCAGTACTCGGTTTTCGCCGGTGATGTGTACAATATCGCAAGAGATACTGATCACTACCAGATCGAGGTAGCAATTCACTTCCTCTTCCGGGATATCATTTTTTATAGAATAGGCCTGGATCAACTTAAAGCCGATACCGCAGCCCGAAAGTTCTTTATAAGGGTAATCGCAATCCTCACGTTTAGGATCAAGTACGGCTATAGCGTTAGGGATCGAAGCACCCGGCAAGTGGTGATCACAGATGATAAAATCTATTCCCTTTTCATTGGCATAATCAATTTTATCTACGGATTTAATGCCGCAATCCAGCGCGATGATCAGATTAACACCGGTTTCAGCTGCGTAATCAATACCTTGAGTAGATATGCCATACCCCTCTTTGTAACGATCGGGTATATAATAATCAATATCATCATACAGCTTTTTGAAAAAGCTATAGGTCAGCGCTACGGCAGTAGTACCATCCACATCGTAATCACCATAAATCATAATTTTTTCACCATTAGCTATCGCCTGCTCAATGCGGATGATAGCCTTTTCCATATCCTTCATCAAAAAAGGATCGTGCAGGTGCCTATGATCTGGCCTGAAAAAATAGCGGGCATCTTCAAATGTGGTGATACCGCGTTGCACCAACAGACTGCTTAAAACGGTATCGATATTGAGTTCGGCGGCTAATTTTATTACATCATCATGGTTTATATTATCTCTTAGCGCCCAACGTTTATTCATATCTTTGCAGCTTTAAACAGTAAATATACTATGCCCTGTTAAAGGGGCAAAGTTACATCCAAAATCTGACAGATAGTTTACTATGGAATTTTTTGCTTTAGGCGAGGGCTCTTATTCGGTTGATGCTACTAAAAAGTTTATCCCTTTCAACCCCGAAACCGATAACCCGAAAGATCGTCCCGCCTCGTTATTCATCCACGTTAACCCCTTTTTGATCAAAACTAAAACCGATCTGATCGTTTTAGATACCGGTTTGGGATTTAAGGATACGCGTGATGAACTGATGCTGCACCAAAATATCCGTAACGCGGGTTTTGATCCGGATGATGTAACGTTAGTGCTAATGTCGCACCTGCACTACGACCACTCAGGCGGCCTCGTTGTAGAACGCGGCGGCAAACTGGTACCGAGTTTCCCGGAGGCCGAACACGTGATCAATAAACAGGAATGGGAATTTGGCATCAGCGGCAAAGGCTCTTCATACCACGTTGAAATATTTGAAGCTTTACAGGCCAGTGCTAAAATCACTTTTATTGAAGGCAATGGCGAATTTAAACCAGGCATCAGGTACGAGCATTCGGGAGGTCACTGCCCGGCGCACCAGGTATTTTGGTTTGATTTGGAAGGCGAAAAAGTATTTTTTGGAGGAGACGAACTGCCTGAGCCGGAGCAACTACTCCGTAAATTTATTGCGAAATATGATATGGACGGTCGCCGTGCTATGATGCTGCGCGAAGAATATGGTAAAAAAGCCGCTTCCGAAGGTTGGAAATGCCTTTTTTACCATTCTAAATCATTTGCTATCGGTACTGTTGAAACAGAGGGCGATCACTTTAAAGTGAAACCGGTTTAAACTTCTTTAGCTACGTCAAAAAGTTCTTTTATTTTTTCAACATTAAGCGGTTTCGAGATAAAATCTTTTACCAACGGATATGAACGTGCCTTGTTAATATCGTTGCTAAATACTGATGAAGAAATAATATAAATTTTGCTTTTACCCAGCGGATCAAGGTTCAGGCGTTTATATTCATCTAAAAATTCCCATCCGTTCATGATGGGCATGTTGATATCCAGTAAAATATAATCAGGAAGTTTCTCGGGATCTTTTCGTTGGATATCAGAGAGCTGTTCAATCGCGTATTTTCCGTTTAAACAAGCCATGATCTCCGTATTCAATAAAGCCTTCTTTATCAACTTAATAGAGATAAAGTTATTGATCTCATCATCATCTACCAGTAATACACTTATGGCTTTGTTGTTAATTGTCATGTTTATAATTCTAAAGCGCGTATTCGTTATACGAGAGCACCGTTTAAAAAGTTATATTCGCTATAGTTGTAATATAGCTAAAATTTACTCTTGTACGTACATGCTTAAATAACCTTTTAAAGGGTATTTTATTTTAAACAGGAAAGTAAATAAAGTTTTGTGAACGCAAAATTTCACAAAAAAACTAACAGTTGATACGGGCAGTTTAAAAACTATAGTCGTGCTCAACCTTGCAGATGCGCACCTTGTAACTTTCGTACCATTTTTCGCGGCCCTGCTGCTGGGCAAATAAATGACGGGCGTTTGCTTTCCAGTTTTTTATCGCTTCTACTGATGCCCAGTAGGATACCGTGATCCCAACTTCATTCCTGGCCGATTCAACACCTAAAAAGCCTTCCTGTTGCCGGGCAAGTTTGTCCATCTCATCGGCCATATCGCCATAGCCTTCATCACCCGGTGTACGTACCGATGTAAATATTACAGCATAATACGGAGGTGCCGGCGTTTGCGCTACAAGTGTTTCTGAATTTTTGCCAAAGGGCGATGTTTTTGAATTGTGATTAGGATTATCTGAACTCATCATAAAACTAATATAAAATAAAAAACCCTCCCGGTTTAAGGGGAGGGTTGGTTAAAGCTTATTCTATCACGCTTTCTTCAAACTCATACTCTTCTAACGGAGGGCATGAGCAGATCAGCGTTCTATCGCCGTAAGTATCATTTACCCTACCCACTGATGGCCAGAATTTATTGGCGGCAACATAAGGCAGCGGGAAAGCTGCTTTTTGGCGGGTATAGCTATGCTCCCACTCATTACCGGTAATTACGGTTACAGTGTGAGGTGCATTTTTTAATGGGTTATCTGTTTTATCAAATACGCCGTCCATTACATCAGCAATTTCATGGCGGATAGCGATCATCGCGTCGCAGAAACGGTCAAGTTCATGCTTAGGCTCTGATTCGGTCGGTTCAACCATTACGGTACCTGCAACCGGGAATGATACGGTTGGCGCGTGGAAACCATAATCCATTAAACGTTTGGCTATATCAGTAACCTCGATACCTGCAGGTTTAAACGAGCGGCAATCCAAGATCATTTCGTGAGCGCAACGGTTGTTGGCGCCAGTGTATAATACCGGGTAATGATCCTGCAACCTTGCTTTGATGTAGTTAGCGTTCAGGATAGCGTAACGGGTTGCGTTAGTTAATCCTTCGGCACCCATCATCGCGATGTAAGCATGAGAGATGATCAGGATTGAAGCCGACCCCCAAGGCGCAGCCGAAACCGCGTGGATAGATTTGCCCCTATCGATATCTACCACAGCATGACCAGGCAAGTAAGGAACCAGGTGTTTAGCAACACCAATTGGACCCATACCAGGGCCACCGCCACCGTGAGGGATACAGAATGTTTTATGTAAATTCAAGTGGCAAACATCGGCACCGATATTAGCCGGACTGGTTAAACCTACCTGCGCGTTCATGTTGGCACCATCCATATAAACCTGGCCGCCATTTTCATGAATGATCTCGCAGATCTCGATGATGCTTTCTTCAAACACACCGTGGGTTGATGGGTAAGTAACCATCAAGCACGAAAGCTCATTTTTATATTGCTCGGCTTTGGCGCGCATATCGGCAACATCAATGTTACCGTTATCGTCGCACTTAACCACAACTATCTTCATACCGGCCATAGCTGCTGATGCAGGGTTGGTACCGTGTGCTGATGAAGGGATCAAAGCGATATTACGGTGAGCATCGCCCCTATCCAAATGATAAGCACGGATCACCATTAAGCCTGCGTACTCGCCTTGAGCACCAGCGTTTGGCTGTAAGCTCATTGCCGCGAAACCGGTGATCTCGCTTAACCAGTTATTGATCTCGTCAAACAGTTGCATATAACCGCCAACCTGGTCGGTTGGGGCAAATGGGTGGATTTTGCTGAACTCGGCCCAGGTAACTGGTACCATCTCGGTAGTGGCGTTCAGTTTCATGGTACATGAACCCAAAGCGATCATCGAGTGACAAAGTGAAAGGTCTTTTGCTTCTAACGATTTGATGTAACGCAGCATTTCATGTTCAGACCTGTGGGTATTGAACAAACTGTGCGTTAAGTAAGCCGAGGTACGTTGTAATTCGGCAGGAATAACGGTTTCTATATCAGCGTTAAGTCCGTCAAAGTCAACATCGTTAATCGTTTTACCTTTTACCTTGGCAAAAAAGCGAACGATGGTTTTAATATCCTCAACCGAAGTAGTTTCGTCAATGCTGATAGTAACTACCGAACCTTCGTAATTCAGGTTCATTTCGTTATTCAACGCTTCAGAATGGATAGGACCAGCTAACTGTCCTACATCAAACTTAACGGTATCAAAATAAGCTTCGTTCAATTGCTCGTAACCTAACTGACCTAAAGTTTTAGCAGTTAATACGGCTAAACCGTGAATCCTCTCGGCAATTAGCTTAATGCCATCCGGACCATGATATACGGCATACATACCAGCCATAATAGCCAATAATGCCTGCGCGGTACAGATATTTGAAGTTGCTTTATCCCTGCGGATGTGCTGCTCGCGGGTTTGCAAAGCCATACGCAAAGCGTAGTTACCGGCACTATCAATAGTTACACCGATAATACGACCAGGAATAGAACGTTTGTATTCTTCTTTAGTAGCAAAGAAAGCAGCGTGCGGGCCACCGAAGCCCATTGGTACGCCAAAACGTTGTGATGAACCTACCACAATGTCGGCACCCCACTCGCCCGGAGGCGTTAACAGGGCAAGGCTCATGATATCGGCAACAACGGTTAGTTTGATACCTTTTTCGTGACCTTTAGCAGCAAAATCGGCATAGTTGTAAACCGAGCCATCGCCGGCTGGATATTGTACAATGGCACCAAACATATCGTCGGTTAATTCAACGGTACGGTGGTCGCCTATTCTTAGCTCGATGCCATAAGGCTCGGAGCGGGTTTTTAAAATGTCAATAGTTTGCGGGAACACATCTTCAGATACGAAGAATACATTGGCGCTGTTATTTTTACGCAGACTGTACTGCATAAACATAGCCTCAGCAGCAGCGGTACCCTCATCAAGCAACGACGCGTTGGCAATTTCCATACCTGTCAAATCAATGATCATGGTTTGGAAATTTAACAAAGCCTGCAAACGGCCCTGAGCAATCTCGGCCTGGTAAGGGGTGTATTGGGTGTACCATCCGGGATTTTCAAGTATATTACGTTGAATAACACCCGGAACGATCACATCATAGTAACCTTTACCGATAAATGATTTGAAAACTTTGTTTTTTGAAGCGGTTTGCTTTAAGGTGTTTAAATAATCAAACTCACTTTTAGCGGCGGGCAGGTTAAGTGGTTTGGTAAGCCTGATCTTTTCGGGCACTGTTTGCCCTATCAGTTCATCGAGTGAATTTACACCGATGGTTTTCAACATTTTGGCCTTATCGGCCTCACTCGGAGCAATGTGTCTCGACTGAAACTGCTCCTGGTAGGTTGTGCTCAACTTCATGAAATAGTCGTCCCTCTTAAATTTAGCGCAAAGGTACACTTTTACAACATGAGTAACAATTGGGTAATATGATATTGACAGTGTATTTACAGATAAAAAACGTATTTTGGTATCGATTACCTAAACATGACGGGCAGGCGGATTTTACTTTTTATCACAGTTTTACTTTTCATCAGCTTTAAAAGCTTAGCGGCTGTTTTTACGGTTACCAGTAATGCCGATTCGGGGCCGGGTACTTTGCGCGAGGCTTTAACGCTTGCAGCCGCTAATGGCAGCGCTACTAAAGATTATATCAATTTTAATTTACCGGATGTAAGTGAGGCGGGCCGAACGATTATATTATTCACGCAGCTGCCGGATGTTACCGGCAATGTAATTATTGATGGCACTACACAACCGGGTACGAAACTGGGCGTTAGCGATGCCAAAGTAATAATCAAATTTATTCAACCAAGTTCAGTTGTTAATATATTTAACTTATCGCCAACAATTAATCAAACAGATACCGTTGAATTTTATGGGCTTTATATTACCTGCGATATTCAAAGTAATTGTTATGGCATCGTTTCCAATTCAAACTGTAAACTTATTGTTGGGGCACCGTCAAAAGGCAATGTTATAACCAACACCCGGTACGGTATACTTGGCACATTACAAAACGGATCGATCCGGTCAAATTTTATAGGTCTTGCGCCTGATGGGGTTACACCACAAAATAACCAAATCGGGATAGGTAATGGCTACCAAAACCTCTCTGATAAATTAATTATAGGCGGCGACCAGCTCCAGGATGGAAATATAATTTTAGACGCTATAAATTTTTACAATGATGGCAACACTGCGCAATCGGTAACTATCAAAAACAATTCATTTGGAACAGATTATACAGGTAAAAAAGCAGTAGCCGGCAATTATCCCGAAGCTTATATTGTTACTAACGCGTACTTCCTAACACTTAATATCAGTAAAAACGTGTTTGCGCCTAATGCCACAGCCGTATCTGCTTCCAACCAGACTTCGGCTATTATTAAGGGAAACTTTATTGGTGTAGATCGTACGGGAGCCAGTTCATTAGGCAGCTCACAAACAGAAGCGATTATGCTTAACAGCCATGTTGATTGCCTTGTGGGAGGTGACGCGCCTGAAGATTCAAATATTATAGCAAATTACGGATCAGTATTTGATAATATTAACTTTTCGAACCTCGAGGTGATCAAAAACAGTTTCAGGTGTAACAGGCTTGTTTTAATGCAGGATTACAGCGAGTACGAAACAAATTATGTGCGCATAATTAAGCTTACGGACAATCAGGTATCCGGCGATGCGCCGCCGGGCGCAAAAGTGCAGTTATATTACTCAACAACACAATGTAATGGCTATTGCAATCCCGATACCTGGTTTGCAACGATAACCGCCAACAGCAGCGGTATATGGGTATACAACGGGCCTGTATTACATAAAGTAATGGTAACATCAACCGTTAATCATAACACCTTTGGTGTTGAACCATTCCACATACTGCCAAGCGATGTAACGGTTACCAATATCGACTGCCATCACCTCGGCTCGATTAAACTGAATGAACAACGTGAAGGAAAATTCACCTTTACCTGGACCAAAGATGACGGAACAATTGTTGGCCACGGGCAAAGCATCGATAATTTACAATATGGCAGTTACAAGCTTGATATAAGCGAGGATGGTACTTGCCCTACTGCATCCGGACAATTTAATATCGCCGATCTTACACCGCACATCGACCCGAGAACGTATCAATTGGATTGCAATACCCAATCTGTTGATTTTGATGTTTATGACCGCACCTATTATGGCATTAAAAGCTACACCTGGACGGATAAGGACGGCAATAAAATAGGAGATACCCCTACCTTAAAAAATATGGGAAAAGGTGTTTACTACCTTTCTATAACCGACAATAACGGATGTACTTCAGAAACCGTAAAATACGAAGTATTTCCTCCGGCCGACGCACCGGTTATTGATGAGAGTTTGATACAAATAAATGACAACGATTGCGGTGCTGTAAACGGAAGCATTAAAGGCATTAAACTTTCTAACTACACCACCGGAACATATGGATGGGCTACTGTTGATGGCTCAAGGGCATATTATAATAAAATAGACCTGGAAAATGTTCCGGCCGGCACGTATTACTTTTTTGTTAATTACACCTTTAATTGCACGGTGCAAAGCACAACACATAAAATTAAAACTAAAAACGGCATCACTATTAACGAAACTCAATACACGGCAGGCGCAAGCACCTGCAATCAAAATAATGGGTTTATAAAAGGGATTACAGCTACAGGTGCAACCAGTTACAAATGGATAAACTTAAGCAACAATAGCATAGCGGGCACCAATCCCGATCTTACGGATGCGGGTACCGGCACATATCAACTAACGGCAAGTAACGATTTTGGTTGCAGTGCAAAAAGTCTCGAATATACTATAAACGCCATCCAACCCACCTCCTACCCTACCTACACGTTCTGGATTACCAATACTTGCCCCGGCCAGGCCACCGGTTCCGTAAGCTTAAACATCAACAATCTTGTAAAAACCATACGCTGGATTGATGCCAACGGCCAAACTGCGGGCACAGATAATAATCCTCAAAACCTGAAAGCCGGTACCTACAAAGTTTACTTTACCGATGCCAATGGCTGCGAAACACTTTATCCGCACGATTTTGTAGTATCAGAAACCACTCCCATACAAATTGCAGCCAATTCAGAAACCAACATAAATGATCAGTGCGGCCTAAATACCGGGGGTATAAAAGATATCCAGGTTACCGGAGGCACGCCGCCGTATACCTATACATGGACCAACGAAGCCGGCACCCAAATATCAACATTAAAAGATATAGCAGGCATTGGCGCGGGCACGTATACCTTGCAGGTAAATGATGCCGGTAGCTGCGGGGCTCTCGCAACCCGAAGCTATGCCATTTTAAATGAAAACTCAATTATAGATCCACCGGTAATTAACCCTTTACAGTTATGCGCGCCCAGGCTGGCACAACTTTCGGTAAACTCGCCACAAAGCGGTAACACCTACCGTTTATACAATAGTATAACAGGAGGCTCACCGTTAGATGAACAACCCAGTGGTGTATTCAGTGTAAATGCCAGCGCGCAAAGCATTTATTACATCAGTAGCGTTAACGGCACCTGCGAAAGCAGCCGCACACTCGCCTCCATAACCATAAGCCTGTCGGCTATTGATATCCCTAACGCCTTCACCCCTAACGGCGATGGAAAAAACGACTATTGGAAAATAAATGGTGCAGAAAACTACCCACAAGCTACTGTACAAATATTTACCCGGGCAGGTATGAAGGTATTTGAATCGAAGGGGTACAGTGTTCCTTTCGACGGAAATTACAAGGGCAACAAACTACCCGGCGGTGTTTATTATTACGTTATTAACCTGGGCAAAAGCTGCAAACTACTTTCGGGCAATTTAACAATCCTCAGATAGCGCAGGCTCGCAGGTACATCTGAACGGTATTTTCCAACCCGTAGTACAAAGCATCGCTTACCAAAGCGTGACCAATACTTACCTCCAATAAACCGGGAATATTTTCGGCAAAATATTTCAGGTTATGCAGGTCAAGATCATGCCCGGCATTAAGACCAAGCCCCGCTTGCTGTGCTGCTTTAGCAGCCTCAATATAAGGAGCTATTGCCAATTCTTTTCCTTGCGGGAAGTGCGTGGCATAACCCTCAGTATATAGTTCAACCCTATCGGTACCGGTTTTTGCGGCGCCTTCAACCATCGCAGGATCAGGATCAACAAATATGGATACCCGGATGCCGGCTTCTTTAAACACGGCTATCATATCTGTTAAATAATGGTAATTGGCAATGGTATCCCAGCCGTGGTTTGAGGTGATCTGGCCCAGTACATCTGGCACCAGGGTAACCTGCTCGGGTTTGTTGGCCAGCACCAGGTCGATAAATTTTTGTTCCTGGCAGTTGCCTTCTATATTAAACTCGGTAGTTACTATTTTTTTAAGCTCGAAAACATCGTTATAGCGGATGTGGCGTTCGTCCGGGCGTGGGTGTACCGTGATGCCTTGCGCGCCAAAACGTTCGCAATCTTTAGCAACCTGGATCAGGTCGGGATTATTGCCGCCGCGCGAGTTACGTAACGTGGCTATTTTATTGATATTGACAGATAGACGGGTCATGCCATCAAAGTTAGGCATCATTTAAATAAATTGCCCGATATATTTAACTTTATGGTATGAAACCTAAACAAATTATAATTGAGCTGACGATAATAACCGCGGTTGTTATCACTACCTGGTTAACTGTAAAATCATTAAATTTAAGCAACCTGATTGACGTACAGCTACACGACACTTACTTTGTCATGGCTCCGTCCACACTCATCTTTCCAATATCGTGTTTATTAATTATGCTGATATATGTTGTTAAAGAATGGTTTTCGGGCTATAAACGGCGTTTTCAAAATCTCATACTCCTGATATCCAACTTTTTATTTATAATTTGGTTATACCCCGCAGCAATATTTATCAACCTTATGCCACAACCCGGATGGACAGTCTATCCTCAATTATCAGCCTTGCCCAATGCAACCATTACCGATGCAGAAAATCAACAAAAAAATTATGCGTTGATGATCAATAACCTTAAACATTTCACGCCAATTGTAGTCATTGTTTTTATGCTGACATTGGTTATCATTAGTATAATTACCGGCAAAAACTGGAAAACAAATACCCATGAACAAACATCTGCCTAAAATATATTTCCTGTTATTTATTCTGATAGCTTTTTGCGGCGATGCCTTTTCGCAAACCATCTACCGCAAAATTGAAAATTACAAAGCTTTTTACGGTTGGGCGCATAACTATCCGCAGGACTGGATGATCCTTCGCCGTTTTGATAATGAAGGGCGTAATTACCTGCTAATGGTAAACCCACAAACACTGGAAACCAAAGTAAATGAAAGCAGCTTTTACCAGGTCAAACCGATGAGCATGGAGCAGGCTCGTGAATTTTTTAAAAGTACGCCTTACATAAAAGCACTGGGCAAAGCCGAAAAGCAATCGGTAAGTATCCAGGACGCTGGCATTGAAAGCGGCATCCCCAAACAAACCGGCATCAGCCTAACTGCCGACTTATGCCCATCGCATCGCCCATTAGACAAGCGGATCTTCACAGACATCTTCACCGAATTTAAAAAAGTAGAACGCCCTGTGCCGATAGCTCTTTCGGTTACCGGGATCTGGATGCGCCAGCATCCGCAGGATCTGGCCTGGTTAAAACAGATGCAGGCCAATCGCGAAATTTATATTACCTGGATCAATCATTCCTTCAACCATCGGGTAAGCCTGAAAGCACCGCTTAAAGAAAACTTTTTACTGGAACCGGGTACTGATATCAGTTATGAGGTATTGGAAACAGAAAAAGCCATGCTTAGAAATGGCTTGCTGCCCTCAGCATTTTTTAGATTCCCTGGCTTGGTATCAGATCAGCAGTTAGTTTACCAGATCACCAATTTCGGCTTGATCCCGGTTGGTACCGATGCATGGTTAGCCAAAGGGCAACAACCACAAAACGGCAGTATTGTACTGATACATGGAAATGGCAACGAGCCTGTAGGCGTAAATGATTTTATAAAATTGCTACAATCAAAAACCCGATCAATAGCCGGTAAGCAATGGCTGCTTTATGATTTACGCGAGAGTGTGGATGAAGAATTTAGTGAAGCGCCGTGAGGTTCAGTTGGCAGTTTTCGGTTGGCAGTTTGCAGTTGCAGCGATAGTTTACTATAGCGGTTGGCAGTTTGCTGGTGCATATTCTTTGAAACGGCAAAAGGCTTACCATGCTTTACGCATGTAAACCTTTGTGCTTGTTAATGCGCACATAAAGAGGGTTATTAATATTGACGCCCTACAATTAGGTAAATTAAGGCCTACTCCTTGTAATCATTATGCTATTATAACGGCCTGCTATCGCCTTTTTACAGTATTCTTTATAATAATCTACCGTGGCCAAATTAACCTGGTATTTATATTTATTATAATTGATGGCAGTTTTTGCCAGTCTGCTAATAAAATATTGCCCGATATCAGAGGCTTTATATTTATCTAACTCACTGTTGTTTATATGCTTATCGTTGAGCCATACGCCGTATTGACGTTCGTTTTTAAACGATTGGAATAAGGCCGCAGTTGGGCGACTGGGTGCAAGCGGCATCCCTACATACTGAAAAACTAAACGCTGCTCCTTTTGTTGTTCTTTACTCATATGGCTGTAAATAGTACGCAAACGTGCTGTATCAGCACCTAAAACCGGCCCGAATTTGTGTGCGTTATACCAAACTATCTGTTTATCAACCATAGTGTGATATTCATTTAATAATTGCTCCGAAACCCCTTCTTTCGAGTATGGATATTCAGGATATTTTGTGGCTATTACCTTAGGGAAGGTATCCTGTCGCGTAGTATCCTGAACAACATTGGTCAATGCTTTTTTAAGGTCGGCTACCTGCTTTGGCAAACTAACATCCACTGCATTGCAAAACACAATAAAAGCAGCTGCCATTACCGTAAAAATGGCTGCTTTGCTAAGCACAGCGCTTAGCGTTGATGTTTTTCTGGTCATCATGATCAAACGTTTTTTGGTTAATGAATAATTAAACTGACTTGCCACCGAAAGCCCACTAAGGCTACCGGCGCTATTTAACAATTGGTATTGATAGCTTGTAACATCGGCATCACCCTGCAATACAGCTTCGTCGGCCAAAAACTCGTGATTAAGCTGGATCGCTTTTTTATAAAAAGGCACAAAAGGGCTAAACCAGCAAAATACCTGCACCAGTTCAATAAAAACCACATCTGCCGAGTGCCATTGCCGGGCGTGGGCCAGTTCGTGCTGAAATACCTGGTCGGTTATTTTATCGTGGTAATAATCCTCTTCGTTCAGGAAAATACGGTTGAAAAACGTGTGTGGAGTTAATTGTTGCTTTATCAATACAATGTAGCCTTGTTTGTATTTGATATTGACGTTTCGTTTTGCTGTTTGGCTGATATGGTAAATATTTTTGGCAAACCGGAAAAGCAGCATCCCCGTTACTAAGCAATAAACACCTAATGTAATGGCATAGCCATAGTTAACAGGCGTTTCAACTTTTACATCGGGAGTACTAATAGTTTGTTCAACAGCTTCTGATATTACAACAACCTGTTCTTTAACCGGGGCTACAACTTCTACCACATTTTGATGCACCTTAACGGTAACAAAAGGCACCAACAAAGCAAACACTACCGATGCCAACAGAAAAAACCGGTTAAAGCGATAAATGGCTTTGCTTTTAAGCATTAGATGATAAACCAGCAAGAGGATGCCAGAGCAGGCTACGAATTTTAACAGTGTAGTTATCATTTCTTTTTCCTTTCTATCTGATCGTCAATAATCTTTTTCAGGCTTTCCAGTTCATCGGCTGTCATATCGGCCTGCCTGGTAAAAAACGAAGCGAATTGCAGGGCCGAACTGCCAAAAAAATCTTTGATGAGGCCGTTAACATGCTTCGAAAAATAATCCCCTTTTTTAACCAGGGCATAGTATTGCCTGGAGTTGCCCATCAGGTTGTAAGCCACAAAGCCTTTATTTTGCATGCGCTTAAGTAGGGTGGCAATTGTTGTGGTGGCGGGTTTAGGATCGGGATATTCGTCGATGATGTCTTTCATAAACACCTCTTTTTTATCCCAGATCACTTCCATGAGTTGTTCTTCGGTTTTGGTTAGTTTCATAACATTCTACATATTTAGAATTTACTCTACAAATGTAGAGTAAATTTTCATGAAAGCAAATTTTCAGAAAAATACTTTATTGCTACAGAGACAATTAATGGAAGTGAAAGAGATCTGGAGAGATGATTTACGCCGTATTTACGAACGAGTTTAGCAGATATGAGTTTTAAGTAATTATTGACTTTGCTCTTTTACCGCATTTTTTATTATTACAATCAGTAAAAAAACGATATGTAATACGTTTAATAGTGCGCCACAAAGTATCGGGACAATGTCCGCTCCCCCGGCATTCCAAAATAACGATATACATCCCCAGATAATAAGATTATAAAATATCATGATCAAGATATTGATCATGAAAAAACGCACCTGCTTACCGACAACAAATGGCCGGCGGGAAAGCACCAGACCAATTAAAAGCATAATGATAATAGCGATAACCATAAAAGGGAATAATCAAAATTGATTAACAGATAAACCGAAAAACCATCACCAGGAATTTGACAAGCTAACAAAGAAATACAAAGACTTAATTGATCTTGATATCTTTAAAATTATAATAATCCGGAATATTCTTAAAAACAGCTTTATGTAATACAACCGGCTTGCTCTTGTTAATGATGCTTACCTTATATACCCAGAAATGGGATTTAAAATTAAGTTCACGCGCTGCCAGTTGAATGCTTTGCATTTCGCTCTGACCAAGTTGCATGTTAACCTTTGCATTTTCTACATCTTCTGCTTCGTTTAACTTGGCCTCCTCATCATTTCCATTTGTTTGTTTGGTTATGGTCAATGAATTGTCGGTATGATCATAATATGTTAACGCCGGGATACGCTGATCGGTCAATACCAAAACGGTGCTATCGTTGAGCCTGCTTGTCCTGATCCAAAATCCTTTATCTACGGCCGGCAACGAATCTACAATATCAAACTCTACGGCATTGGTACTGTACTTTTTCCCATTGATATCAATTGATATCGGTCCGATTTTATTTCGCCCCGTTTTTGTGGCTACAGCTTCTGTTGCTATGGCAGATAACGCATCGCCGCCCGCGTTTTTCCCTGTAGATAACTTAAACTTATTTGATAGAGAGCTAAAGACAGTGCTTGATACCGTATCTATATCAACCGAGATGGTAAAACTTTGTCCAAGCCGTGGTTGCGGATTAGAGATCTTTAACTCCAATGTTTGCGCGGTACAATAAAATACAGACAAACTAAACAGCAGCATCGTGATAAGGGAGGTTTTCATATTACTAAGGTTATTGTACACAATTATAGCGTTAATAATTGTTTTATCATTAGATAAAAACACAAGTTAACCCCTCCTCGTTTCTATGCAAATCCGCAATAAAATAGAAGCCATAAAAAAGGCATGGTTAAAAACCATGCCTTTCATATTTTCAAAGGCGAAAACCTTTCAGCTTTCGCCTTTATCCTTTTACCTTAAATTAGTAACGGTAGTACTCCGGTTTAAACGGACCATCAACAGTTACGCCGATGTACTCAGCCTGATCCTGATCAAGTACTTCCAGCTCAACACCAATTTTAGCAAGGTGTAAACGGGCTACTTTTTCATCAAGGTGTTTTGGCAGGGTGTAAACTTCGTTTTTGTAAGCGCCACCGTTTGTCCAAAGCTCTAATTGAGCTAAAGTTTGGTTGGTGAACGAATTACTCATTACAAAGCTTGGGTGACCGGTTGCGCAACCTAAGTTAACCAAACGACCTTCGGCCAAAACAATAACGTCGCTGCCTTCGATAGTGTATTTATCAACCTGTGGTTTGATCTCAATTTTGGTATTGCCATAAGCCCCGTTTAACCAGGCCATGTCAATCTCGTTATCAAAGTGACCGATGTTACAAACGATAGCTTTATCTTTCAAAGCGCGGAAATGCTCTTCGCGAACGATATTTTTGTTACCTGTTGCAGTAACAACGATATCAGCTTCTTTAATAGCAGTACCTAATTTTTTAACTTCAAAGCCTTCCATAGCAGCTTGCAGGGCGCAGATCGGGTCGATCTCAGTAACGATAACACGTACACCAGAGTTACGCAATGAATCGGCCGAACCTTTACCTACGTCGCCATAACCGCAAACTACAGCTACTTTACCAGCCATCATTACGTCGGTTGCACGACGGATAGCGTCAACTAACGATTCGCGGCAACCATATTTGTTATCGAATTTCGATTTGGTAACCGAGTCGTTTACGTTAATAGCCGGCATTGGCAGGGTACCTGCTTTCATGCGCTCGTATAAACGGTGTACGCCAGTGGTAGTTTCTTCAGATAAACCTTTAATTGCGGCAATCAGCTCAGGATATTTATCCAATACCATGTTGGTTAAATCGCCACCATCATCAAGGATCATGTTAAGCGGTTGGCGCTCTTCGCCAAAAAATAAAGTTTGTTCAATGCACCAGTCAAACTCTTCGGCATTCATACCTTTCCAGGCATAAACAGAAATACCTGCAGCAGCGATAGCAGCGGCAGCATGATCCTGAGTAGAGAAAATGTTGCATGACGACCAGGTAACTTCGGCACCAAGGGCTGTAAGGGTTTCAATTAATACAGCGGTTTGGATGGTCATGTGTAAACAGCCGGCTATCCTTGCGCCTTTAAGCGGCTGCGTCGGACCGTACTCTTTACGTAAAGCCATTAAGCCAGGCATCTCAGCCTCAGCCAGTTCAATTTCCTTGCGTCCCCACTCTGCCAGCGACAGATCTTTTACTTTGTATTTAACGAATGCAGTTTCTACTGATGACATATCAATTTTTATTTTTGAGAGTGCAAAGTTAACTTATATCCTTGTGAAAATGAAATGTTTGGTTTTAACGGGTAACGCAGATCGCTTTTACCACACGGGGCTCCTATGGAGCCGGAAACCCGGATAGGAAATATTGCTATAAACACGATACCCGTATGGGGTGATAACGCAAATTATAGTACTCCGTAGGAGTAACGTGTTTATAGAAAATGTAAAAAGATTCTCTGGCTCCGTAGGTGCCTCGTAACCGCAATCTAAGGATTGTAGATGACTAAGCTTGCAACTGCTTTTGCACCTCCCCTTGCTGCATGCTCAGATTCCCATTATAAACCCCACCATTTTCAACCGAAAGGTTCTGCGTTTTGATATTGCCGGTGATCTTTCCGGAAGCCCTGATCTCGAGCGAAGACGTATTGATATCGCCTGTTACTTTACCGTAAACTACTATCTCTTTGGTGGTGATATTTCCTTTAACCTCGCCTTTTTCGCCAAGGATCAGTCCTTCGTCAACAGTTACATCACCGTTAACCAGGCCGTCGATACGGGCAAAAGCCGGGGCTTTTAAATTTCCATCCAAAACACTGCCTTCGCTAATAAGGGTCGAGATAGCTTGCAGGTCGAGCGAAACCTTCTCCTTTTTTGAAAAAATAGCCATGTTGTTGTAAGTATTAAGTCATAAGTCTGTAGTTCAAAGTCGCAAGTATTTTAACTGACTTTCGACTTCGAATTACAGACTTCCGACTTATTTATTCAGGGTTAAAAACTTAACAGGGTTTATTGGTTTACCATTTTTACGCACTTCGTAGTGCAGGTGTGTGCCTGTAGAGTGGCCGGTTGAACCCACTTTACCTATATCATCGCCAACGGTAACTTTCTGACCAACTTTCACATCAATTTTTGAAAGATGCCCATACAAAGTTTCCAGATCATTAATGTGCTGAATGCGCACGCAATTACCATAACCACCGGCCCATCCGGCAAAAACAACTTTACCGCTGGCCGTACATTTTACTTCATCCCCACGGCGGCCCTGGAAATCAATACCTGGATGAAATTCGGCATGTTCCGAATTGAAGGGATCGCTGCGGTAACCAAAAAATGATGTGAATGAGCTTATGCGAGGGTAGCCCATTGGCGTGAAAGCGATGGTACTGGTTAAATGTTTCAGATAATCATCGTAAAGGCTATAGGCTTCAGAATCCGGAAGTTTAGCTGCCTCGTTATTTCCGCTGCCGCCAGTGCCTTTTATAGCAAAACCTTTAAGGCCGCGACGCTTTAAGTATTCGTTAATTGTTTTGAGTTTTACCTCGATAGATTGGATGTATGATTGTGCCGAACCCTGTTTTGCATTAGCAGCGGGAGCGGCCGCAACCGGCATAGCGCCTTTCAGTTTTGCTATTTGTGCCTGCAATTGCAGGTTTTGGGCTTCCTGTAATCCATTTTCGCGATGAAGGTAAAACACCAGTCCGCTTAGTACAGCCACAACACCAAAAATCCCCCATGCATAGTGCCTGAGCCTTTCAATATGTTTGGTTTTGATTTGTAGGGATTTTGCCTGCTGCTGGTTTTTGTTGATAATTACAACGGTACTAATATCAGATGTTTTTGGCTTCATCAAATTCAAATAAATTAGGGTTCGCAAGATATAAATTCCTGATAATAAAACAATATTAAATGTGTGTTAATACGTTATTAGTCAGATAGCCTGATACGGAAATAGTCAAGCAATTGTTATTATTGAATTTTATAAACGTAAACAGTTTATCATTTCTTATTTTTGTATTACTGATTTTATTTAAAAGCAAAAAAAGACATGATGTATCCAGAATATTTGGTAGCCCCAATGCGGGAAGACCTTACTAAAGTTGGTTTTGAGGAATTGAAAGATGCCGACGCTGTAAAAAGCGCCATCGAAAGCGAAGGTACCGTATTTGTAATGGTTAACTCGGTATGTGGTTGCGCTGCTGCTAACGCGCGCCCTGCTGCCAAAATTGCTGCCGCAAACGGTAAACACCCCGATAAACTGGTAACAGTTTTTGCCGGTATGGAAAAAGAAGCTGTTGACGTAGCCCGTAACTATATGTTGCCTTACCCTCCATCATCGCCATCAATGGCTTTGTTTAAAGATGGTAAACTGGTACACATCATTGAGCGTTACCAAATTGAAGGTCGCCCGGCACAAATGATTGCCGATAACCTGATCGACGCGTTTGAGCAATACTGCTAATTTGCAAGGCGAAAGCTGAAAGGTAAAAGGTTAAAGGCTTTCACTAATACATACGAAAGGCTAATGAGTGACCCTCATTAGCCTTTCGTATTTTATAATTTCAGGCAAATTGCAAATACCTTTTGCCTTTCATCTTTATCCTTTTACCTCAAAAACAGGGATAAGGCAAAAGCCGGAAGCTCGCCTTTCGGCTTTTGCAGTTTATAACAATCTCATTTCACCTCTATTGTTTAAACTCCTTCTGTATCCCGTAAGGTAAAGATACGTGCAAATGTTATATTTTCACTCATGTCATTGCGAGGTACGAAGCAATCGCATACTATACAGGGCGGATTTGCTTCCGTGCGATTGCTTCGTACCTCGCAATGACATGGTTGCTTTTTTTTGTCCTAACCTCTAATCTCCAATCACCAACCTCCCTACTCCGTCTTCAAACTCTTCGCTGGGTTCATAGTTGCCGCGCGGATGCTTTGATAGCTTACGGTTAGTAAGGTTATAGCAATAGCTCCAATCGCTGTCAAACCGAAAATCCACCACGATAGCTCAGCATGGTATTTATAGTTGTTTATCCAGCCTTGCATAAAGTAAGAGGCAGTTGGGATAGCTATCAGCAATGATATCGATACCAGGATCACAAAATCTTTCGACATTAATTGCCACAGGCTAAACACCGATGCACCCAGTACTTTGCGCACACCTATCTCTTTGGTACGTTGCTCGGCCATAAATGATGCCATGCCGAACAAGCCCATACAACTGATGAATATGGCCAGTAGGGTAAAGAAACCTGCCAATTTGCCAATACGTTCTTCGTTGGCAAATTTGCTGGCGTATTCCTCGTCGGTAAATTTATATTCGAACGGGCTGCCGGGGGCGTACTGTTTATAAACAGCCTCTATCTTGGCAATTGCATCATGTGCGCTCATTTTAGGGTTAAGGCGGATATCTGTAAGGCTGCCCGGATCGCTATCAAATAAAAATATCGATGCCTTAACCGGCTCATATGGCGATGACATTACCATGTCCTGCACTACCCCGATGATCTTGTATTTTTTGCCCCAATCTACCGTTTCGCCTGTTGCATGTTTAAAATTCATGAAACGGGCTGCGGTTTCGTTTACAATCATGGTTAGTGAGTCGCCCACTTTGCCCCGTTCAAAATCACGGCCTTCAGTTATTTTCCATTGTGCAACTTTACCAAACTCCGGACTAACGGTTATGGTAGCAAAATCGTCCATTAATCCTGCCGGCTTACCTCTCCAGTTTAAACCACTATTGTTGGAGTAAACGCCGGTAAGCGGGCTGCCCGACTCGGCTATTTCAATAATAGCACCCGATTTGATCAGATCATTCCGCACGGCTTCAAAATGTTTATGGATTTCGTTGGTACGCATATCCATTTGTACCAAACCCGTACGTTCATAACCTATAGGTCTGTTTTTAGTAAACTGTACCTGCCTGAAAACTATAACAGTACCAATAATAAGTGTTACAGAAACTGTAAATTGTACCACTACTAATACTTTACGTGGGATAGCGGCAAAACGCCCTGCTTTAAAAGTTCCTTTGAGTACTTTAACCGGCTGAAATGACGACAGATAGAAAGCCGGATAACTCCCGGCAATTAAACCGGTGAGAATACTAAAGCTTAAACCCAATAGCCAGAAAACAGGGTTACCCCAAAGCATATGCATGGCTTTATCGGCCACGCCATTAAACCAGGGCAATGTAAGCTGGGCCAGCAATAACGAAACAAAAAACGCGAACGTGGATATAAGTACCGATTCGATAAAAAACTGGCTGATCAATTGGCTTTTTAGCGAGCCTACAGTTTTGCGGATCCCAACTTCTTTAGCGCGTTTCTCGCTGCGGGCAGTGCTCAGGTTCATGAAATTGATACAGGCCAGCAACAATACAAACACGCCGATAATGCCAAACATCCATACAAATTTGATATCTCCTCCGGTGTTAAAACCATCTTTAAATTCCGAGTGCAGGTGCCATTTACTTAGGGGGTATAAAAACACAGCCGGCTTAGCCATAGCGCCCACATTATCACCTGTGGCTTTTATATTTTGCATTTTGATATCCCTGATCTCGGCAGATACTTTAGCCTCCTGAACACCAGGTTTCAACTCCGCAAAAATTTGCCACGAATTATTCCCCCAGCGGGTGCGCGCGTTTTTTAACCACCCCATGGTGGTCATGTACAAATCCCAGGGAGCTATAAAACCCAGATCTCTAAAATCGGAGTTGTGCGGCATATCCTCATAAACTCCAGTAACTTTTACATTCCACTCGTTATCAATTTTAATGGTTTTAAGCATCGGGTCGGCATCACCAAATAAAGCTTTGGCCAATGAGGCCGAAAGTAAAATAGATGATGGATCTTTGAGGCCCGATCGGGTACCCTTCAGCATTTTTAAAGTGAACAGATCAGGGGCTTCCTCCTGCATGTAGTTACCGTTTTTGCTCAGCTTTTTATCGCCGTAGGCTATGATGTGCCCGTAGGTCCAGGTAGAGAGCACCACGTACTTAAAATCGTGCTTGTAATCTTCCCTCAATTTATACCCTAATGGTATAGGCATAGCCGTTTGCGAACTGGTTACCCCATTAAAGGTCTGGTTTTGCCAAACCTGCACAATACGGTCGTAGCTATCAAAATTTTTATTGTATGATAGTTCGTCCCAGATCCAAAGGCCTATCAGCATGGCCACCGCCATACCTACCGATAGGCCGGTGATATTGATTAGCGTATACGCCTTGTTCTTAACAAGGTTACGCCAGGCAATTGTGATGTAATTTTTTAACATGATTTATATCATTTTACTTCGTTTCAGTGGGTCATTGGGTCATTTTGCTTTGCGTCATTGGGTCATTGAGTCATTGAGTCATTTTTTGATTAGCAGGCTGTTGATCATTTAATTGATGTCCATGCAAAAAATGACTTAATGACGCGAAGCAGATGACCTAATGACGAGTTTACTCACTCCTCAAATTCTTCACCGGATTAGCCAATGCTGCTTTTATTGCATGATAGCTAACCGTTAATAAGGTGATCACTATGGCCCCCACGCCAGATGCTGCGAAGATCCACCAGGTTATCGTCGACCGGTATTCATAGCGTAACAACCAGCTATTCATATAATAATAAGCCATTGGTATGGCGATCAGTAGCGATATGGTTACCAGTACCACAAACTCGGTAGAGAGCAACCGCCATAGGTTGGCAACTGAAGCGCCCAATACCTTGCGCACGCCTATTTCTTTTATCCGCTGCTCGGCTATAAATGAGGCCAGGCCAAACAAACCGAGACATGAGATGAAGATGGCCAGCACCGCGAAAATGGTGGCGAGGTTGCCGATACGTTGCTCGTCCGAAAACTTGTGCGCGTATTCATCGTCATTAAACTTAAAATCGAAGGGACTGCCGGGGTTATATTTTTTAAATACTGGTTCTATTTTTTTCAAAGCCTCCTGCATGGCCATGGTTGGTTTAACCCTTATAGTGATAAAATTAACCCAACCCGGCAACATCATAAACATCGAAGCCACAGGCTTTTCATAAGGCGACTCCATGATCATATCTTTAACCACACCAACAACTTTGTGCGGTGCACCTCCCCACTTCACTATTTTACCTACCGGATTTTTAAGTCCGGTTAATTTCACAGCCGACTCATTCATGATAAACGCGCCTGTATCGGTAGGAAAACTTCTTGAAAAATCGCGGCCCTGGGTTAGTTTCCAGCCTACGGTGTGGCCAAAATCGTAGGTAACGGCGATGGATGCAAATGTAGGCTCGAAGGTTGGCGGCTTCCCTTCCCAATCGAAACCGCCGTTACGTGCCCAGATGGCGTTGGTGGTACTATTCGATTCGGCCATATCTTCAACCGCACCGGTCTGGATCAGCTCGTTGCGCATGGCTTCGTAGTGGCCATAAATTTCGGGGGTATTCATCTCGATGGTAAGCAGGCCAGCCCGAGAGTAACCAACCGGACGGTTCTTGGCATACTGGATCTGCCTGAAAACAATAATAGTACCGATGATCAACACTATCGAAACCGTAAACTGAACTACCACCAGTACCTTGCGCGGCACCGAGGCTAAACGGCCAACTTTAAAAGTACCTTTCAACACTTTCACCGGTTGGAAAGATGATAAATAAAACGCCGGATAGCTACCTGCAATGATCCCTGTAAATAAGGTAAAGCCTAAAGCCATCGCCCAAAACCATGTATTGGCAAAAGGCATCACGATCTGTTTATCGGCAATTTGATTAAATGCCGGCAGTGCTATTGAAACTATCCCGAAAGTAACCACCAGCGCCAGGCAGGCAAACAGTACCGATTCGCTTAGAAATTGCTTGATCAATTGCGAACGTAAAGAACCTATTGATTTACGGATGCCTACTTCCTTAGCACGTTTCTCACTACGGGCAGTGCTCAGGTTCATGAAGTTGATACAGGCCAGCAGCAGTACAAACACACCGATAATTCCAAATAGCCAAACCATTTCAATACGGCCACCCACTGCTTTCCTGTTTTTGAAATCGCTGTAGAGGTGCCATTTGCTCATGGGGTGCACCTGAATGGTTTCGTCATAAACTTTAAAATGCGCAGCGGTAACCCGCGCTATTTTAGCCGAAACTTTATTAAAATCGGCATTATCAGCCAGCTGAACATACATTTGGCAACCGTGGTTGTCCCATTTATCGGTTTGGGTACTCCACCAATTATCTTTATTGAAGAAAGGCATAAAAAACTTCGTTTCGTAAAACGTAGTGTTCCGAGGCAGATCTTCATATACTCCAATAACTTTAAGGTTGGTTTTATTATCGGCCTTAATGGTTTTATTGATCGGATCGGCATCACCAAAAAGTGATTTGGCGATAGATTGCGATATGATTATAGATGAAGGGTCTTTAAAATCGGCATAACTGCCCTTCACCATTTTCAGCGCCAACATGGCCGGCATATCAGCCTCGGCCCAGCTGCCTGTTTGCGAGATCTTTTTATCACCAACAGCCAGGATATGGGTGCTACGCCAGATCAGCGAAATACGCTTAAAATCATCAGCAAAGCGGGTACGCAGATCGGCACTTAGGGGCACTACCGTTGATGGAAAGGTTACCACATCATCAATACCTTTTTGGCTTACCATAATTTGCCCCACACGATCGTAGTTACTATGGTATTTATCAAACGATAACTCATCCCACACCCATAATCCGATAAGCATAGCCACCGCCATCCCTACCGATAAGCCCGCAATGTTAATAAAGGCATGCACCTTATTCTTAACCATATTGCGAAACGCGATTTTAATGTAATTCTTTATCATGATTGTTTCATTAAGTCATTGGGTCATTAAGTCATTTTTTTAGTTGGTCATTTGCTTTGTGTCATTAGGTCATTGAGTCATTTTTTTCTCTACCTCATTTAGGCTCGCTGCCATCCAAAAAATGACTCAATGACGCGAAGCAAATGCCCCAATGACCAACCTATTCCGCTTTCAAGCTCTTCACCGGGTTCATCCGGGCCGCTTTAATGGCCTGGCTGCTTACCGTTATCAGGGCTATAACCATTGCCAGTGCACCTGCCAGGGCAAACATCCACCAGCTTATATTTATCCGGTACTCAAAAGCCTGCAGCCATTTGCTCATTCCCCACCAGGCTATTGGCGTAGCTATAACAAGGGCTATCAAAACCAGCTTCACAAAATCTTTCGACAACAGTTGCACAATTCCGGTTACACTTGCACCAAGCACTTTGCGTACCCCTATCTCCTTGCTGCGCTGCTCGGCACTAAAGGCAGCGAGACCGAATAAACCCAGGCAAGAGATCACGATTGCCATCAGTGTAAAGGCATTGATAATTTGAGATAGGGTAACTTCCGTCTCGTACTGCTTTTGTACTTCTGTATCTAAAAAGGAATACTCAAATGGGGCATCGGGTACGTCTTTACGCCATAGGGTTTCTATTTTGCTTAACAACGATTTATAGTTTTTACTATCGGTTGATACCACCATTAAATTAAAATGCCGCGGATCGTTGAAATAAACCAACATAAAAGGTTTAATCTGCGTGTGCAGCGAGTTGTAATTAAAATCTTTCATTACCCCGGCCACCTCAACAAAAGTTACCGGATCCGGCGCGTACTGCGTGTAAAGCCTTGTACCCGGGGCTGTTTGCGGGTTTAATCCTAAACGCTTGCATAAGGTTTCATTAATTAATACACGGGAGCTATCACCTATCCTGAAATCGCGGCCGGCAATAATTTTGATGCCGTTGGCTTTGGCAAAAAACTCGTCGGTTTCTATATTTTGCGCGTCGGTGGCCGTGGTCATGTTGCCTCCGGCGGTATAAACTCCATGATCGTGCGGCACAAATTGGCTCAGGTAATTATCGGCGTTGCTTACGGTTTTTACTTCGGCCAAACCTCTTAAGTCGTTGGCAAAATCTTTCATTTTGCCTTGCGTGGTGTTGGTGTAAAAGTTAAAAATGAGTTTTTGATTAGGGTCGAAACCAAGGTTTTTGTTCTTTACAAAATTGAGCTGGCTGTATATAACAATAATACCGGCTATCAGCACAATAGAAAGCACGAACTGAAATACCACCAACGATTTACGGATGCCCCCCGCCGAAATATGATTGGTAAAATTGCCCTTAATTACTTTAATAGCTTTAAAAGCCGACAGGTAAAAGGCCGGATAACTGCCCGCCACCAAACCTGTAACCAATACCATGCTTACCAGCATCACCCAAAGCTTATAGTCACTAAAAAACGTAAGCTTTATATCTGCATGTGTTACCTGGTTTAAATAAGACATCAATACAACCAATAAAGGCAATGCCACGGCTACCCCAATAATTGTAAGCATAAACGATTCGCCCAAAAACTGCTTCATCAAATCGCCCTGACCCGCGCCTATCACTTTGCGTACGCCAACCTCTTTAGCACGTTTTGAAGCACGCGCTGTCGACAGGTTCATGAAATTGATACAGGCCACCACTTGGATCAGCACAGCCACCAATATCAGGATGTATAAAAACGAAGGATCGAGCGTTTTGGTTAACTCATGCTCATGGCCAGGTGTAGTATGAATACTTGTAACCGCTTGCAGGTGCAAGGCTTTTTTCATGCCTATCTCCTTTAACTGATCGGCTCCATACTTATTTAAAAAGGCTGGCAGCTTTTTCTCAAGGGCCGCGGCGTTGGTATTGGGTCGCAGTTTTACATAGGCATATAAAAAGTTATTTCCCGCCCAGGCATTGCTGCCCCTAACATATCCGCCTGCACCACCGCTGTTCATGGCCATAAACATGTTGGTTTTTATGTGCGATTGGCCCGCGCTTTCGTCAACAACACCAGTAACTTTAAAATCATGCTTCCCGAAGGCATTATCCATTGAGATCATTTTACCTATCGGATTTTCAGATCCGAAAAGTTTATCGGCAACCGGTTTCATCAACACCAGCGAATAAGGTTCATTCAACACCTTATCAGCATTGCCGGCAACAAAATGATAGTTAAACATTTCGAAAAAGGTCGAATCCGCATACACCGCGTTCTGTTGATAAAACGACTTTTCTTTATATTTTAATAAATGCTCTTTAGCACCCAAACTTTCGGCATCTACTACACGGGTAAACTGCAAAACCTCACCGAAATCATTTTTCATGGCCGGAGCAATAGGCGGCGAACTTGCTGCGCCATCATGCTTGTCGCCTGTTAGCTCGAGCGTGGTGGTAATGCGGTACAGGTCTTTTACATCCCTGTGTTGTTTGTCATAACTATACTGATCCTGCACATAAAGCAAAATATACAGGCAGCATAGAGTACCCGTAGCCAGACCTACTATATTGATAAGGCTGAATGTTTTGTTTTTCAGCAAAAAACGCCATGCTGTTTTTAAATAACTTTTAAGCATTTGAATCTTGATTTGTATGATTTAATGTTGTCTGAACCGGGATTTGGGTGGATTTTTTTGATTGTCGGGATTTCACTCTAACTATTAAGACATCCTTAAATCCTAAAAATCATCGTTCAGACAAAAAGCCTAACCTCTAATCTCCAACCACTAACCTCTCTACTCCGCCTTCAAACTTTTAACCGGGTTCATCAGCGCGGCTTTTATACTTTGATAGCTTACCGTTACCAGTGCTATCATAATAGCAACCACACCTGCCAGCGCAAACATCCACCAGCTTAATGTTACCCTGTAGGTAAAATCCTGCAGCCATTTGGTCATGGCGTAGTAGGCTACCGGGGTGGCTATTACAATGGCTATGAATACCAGTTTTACAAAATTCATGGAGAGCATGGCTGTGATGTTACCAATGGTGGCACCAAGCACTTTACGGATGCCTATTTCCTTGCTGCGTTGCTCGGCCATAAAGGCGGCTAAGGCAAACAGACCAAGACAGGCTATCATAATGGCCAATACCGCGAAGCTTGTGAAAATGCGGCCCATGCGTTGCACATCGGCATACATGCTGGCAAAGCGTTCATCCATAAAAGCGTAACGAATGGGTTGGTTTGGCGCAAATTGTTTCCAGGTAGCGGTGATCTGATCAAGCGCGGCTTTTACATCGCCTGCTTTTATTTTTACCGACACTATCGATTCGCTTGGGCTTAGGTGCATAACCAGTGGTTCGATACCATCGCGCATCGAGTTAAAATTGAAATCCGCAACCACGCCAATAATGGTTTTAGCCGGACCATAGTTCACTATCTTCTTGCCTATCGCGTTTTTTAGCCCCAGTTTGTCGGCCATCATTTGGTTAATGATTACCGCCTGCGAATCGGTTTTCATATCGGGCATAAAATTGCGGCCCGCCACCAGTTTAATGCCAAGCGTTTTGATATAATCATGATCTACATCCCAAAACTGACCGCCAACCGTTGGGTCAAGTTTTTCCCTACCCTCAATAAAAAATTGGTTACCGTTACGCTTGGTACCCGATACGGGTAGAAAATCGCTGATGGATGCGCTTTTTACGGTAGATAATTTCAGTAATTCGCTTTTAAAGGGTTTCACCTGGTTATCGAGCGTGTTGGTGCCTTGTATCATCACTACCTGGTCTTTTTCAAAACCTACTTTTTTGTTAAGCAGGTATTGCATCTGGTTATAAATAACCACTGTACTGATGATAAGGATAATAGATGTGGCAAACTGAAAAACTACCAGCACATTGCGCAATACCGAACTTTTACTGCCATTACTTAAATTACCTTTAAGTACCTCGGCTGGTTTAAAGCCCGAAAGATAAAACGCCGGATAGATACCGGCCACAACTCCAATTAAAAACGCCGATACCAAAACTACCGGTACCAGCCACCACGCCGCCCATGGCATAACAAGCGATTTGGATGCCAGCGTATTGAAATACGGCAGTAGTATCCAGGCCAATATCAACCCTAATACAAACGAGAAAAAGCTATATAATAATGATTCGGCCAGAAATTGCTGGATCAACCCGCTACGTTGTGAGCCAACTACTTTACGCAAACCAACTTCCTTAGCCCTGTTAGCCGATTTAGCTGTAGACAGGTTAACAAAATTTATGCAGGCGATCACCAATATAAAACCGGCAACCGCGCCAAACAACCAAACAAAACGGATATCCCCATGCGACATGCCATCATGAACATCGTACGAACGCAGATTAATATCCTGCACATTCTGCACCACCAAGTTAAACATGCTCATTACTTTGCTGGCGCGTTTATCGCCATTACGGGTCATGTTAGGGATATAATAAGTTTTCAGTATGCCATCGTTAAGTTTTTTATTAAACTGCGCTATGTTGGTGCCGGGCTTCAGCGCTATATATATGTGATAATTATTGGCATCCCAGGTAGCCTGTTCTCCATTCCAAAATTCTACGCCGGCAAGGGTGATGAAAAACTTAAAATCGTGCAGGTGCGAATTGCTCGGGATATCCTGCATTACCGCGGCAATTTTAAAAGGCTTGCTTTTGTTGTTGTTCAGGTACATCACCTTGCCCACCGGGTTTTGACCGGGGAAGTATTTATCCGCCTTACTTTTTGATATCACCATGCTTAGTGGTTCGCTCAGGGCATGTTTTGGATCGCCGTAAACCATGGGGAGGTTTAAAATATCTATCAGGCCCTGATCGGCATAGGCAAAACCTTCTTCGTGGGTGTTATCGGGCTGATCGGCACGTTTTAATTCGTTGGCACCAGCTCCCCAAAACAACGAGTTAGGCATCAACCTACCCGATTTTTCCACCTCAGGAAAATCCTGCTTGATCACTTTTCCTAACACCGATGGCCAGTCTACCCCTTTTTCATCTATCGAGCCATCGTGGTAATGCCCAAGCACACGGTAAACATTGGCGGCATTGGGATAGCTTTTATCAAAGCTTAATTCATCCTTTATATACAATGCAATTAACAGGCAGGCGGCAATACTAAACGCGAAACCGCCTATTTTAATGGCGGTGTACATTTTTTGCTTTTGCAATTGCCTAAAGGCTATTTTCAGGTAATTTTTGAGCATGGCTATATGGTTTGAAAACGGTTTATGTTGTGTTAAATTCTTAGTACTATTATAATCAGCTTGCCAGGTTTTAATTGGCTTGGGTATTGTTTGCTCCGCCTCAACAAATTCGTGTGTCGTGGCATTCTCTACATCTTTTATCTTAGCCTGGATCCTGCTGAACAAGGCCGAACTTTCAATCTCCGGTTTTTCCTCCCCTTCATCCCACCATTTGGACATTAGCTTTAGCTGGGCATGTAATTCAGGGTTTTCGGCAAGCAAAGCATTCAGCTCGCGCAACTCCTTTTCCGAAGCTTCGCGGGCCAGCTTCTTCGAAGCCAGATCCCAAACATGATCATCTAAGTTCATATCCCCATTAGGTTATTTTTCATCAAAAGGCGGTAAACTACTGTTTTGGTAGATAAAAGCCATGCCATTTATATAAAAAACTAATTATCAATTATTTATATAAAGTTTTTGATTGTAACTGTACGAAAGCGTACATCTGGTGTTCGATTTTAGGCGGGATTAGTCTAAAAAAGAATGTCATTTTGAAACAAGGAATCCGCACATTCAAGCGTCCACGCTTGAATGACATGAGTTTTGGGCGTCAACGCTCGTGTTAAACGTAAGCGTGGACGCTTACCTTTCAAATAATTCAAGCGTGGACGCTTGAACTTGCGGTTTTTATCTAACGATAGACTAAAATTGCTCCTCATCCCCGTAACATATCCCCCTCCCGCGCGTCATAGGTGATTTACGCACAATACGTTTTGGTTGTTAAATATTATATTTGAAAATTAACTATCATTAACAGCCTGTAAAACAAACTTGTTGTTATAAACTATATATGACTGATCGAAAACTACTCAAAAAACTTTTGCTGTCGTGCGCGCTCACCTCAGCTATGGCAACAGCCTACGCCCAGCAGGCACCGGCTCCTGAAGACCCGGCATTAAAAATTTACCGTGCCGTACCTACCAAAATTAACGACCTCATCCATACCAAACTTGATGTTAGGTTCGATTACAAAAAACGTTACCTGTATGGTAAGGAATGGGTTACGCTAAAACCTCACTTTTACCCAACCGACAGCCTTCGTCTTGATGCCAAAGGCATGGATCTGAAAAGCATCTCGGTAATAAAAAACGGTAAAAACGTTCCATTGAAGTTTAAATACGAGGACAGCCTTTCGGTTGCTATTAAGCTTGATAAAGTTTATCAAAACAACGAAAATTATACCATCTACATTGATTACACCGCCAAGCCAAACGAACTAAAAGTAAAAGGCAGCGCGGCAATTAACGATGCCAAAGGTTTATATTTTATTAACCCAGACGGCACCGAGAAAGATAAGCCAGTACAGATCTGGACACAGGGCGAAACCGAATCATCATCGGCCTGGTTCCCTACCATTGATAAGCCAAGTCAGAAAACTACTGAAGAGATCACCATGACCGTACCTGCAAAGTACGTTACGCTATCAAACGGTAAACTGGTATCGCAAAAAACAAATGCCGATGGCACCCGCACCGATACATGGAAACAGGAACTGCCGCACTCGCCATACTTGTTTATGATGGCCGTTGGCGATTTCAAGATCTATAAAGACAAGTGGAAGGATAAAGAAGTAAGCTATTATCTGGAGCCTAAATATGCCCCATACGCTAAGGAGATCTTCGCTTCTACACCTGAGGCTATCGATTTTTACTCAAAAACTTTGGGCGTTGATTTCCCATGGGTTAAATACTCGCAAATTGTTGTTCGCGATTATGTGAGCGGTGCCATGGAAAACACTTCGGCCACCCTGCACGGCGATTACGTACAAGCAACTCACCGTGAATTGAAAGATGCTTATTTCAGCAACGGCCAAAGCACCATAGTACACGAATTGTTTCACCAGTGGTTTGGCGATTATGTTACTGCCGAAAGCTGGAGTAACTTAACAGTGAATGAATCGTTCGCTAACTTCAGCGAAACCATTTGGGCCGAACATAAATACGGCAAAGATGCCGGCGATGACCACAACTATGCCGATATGCAATCGTACCTGCGTTCGCCAGGTGCAAACACCAAAAACCTGGTGCGTTTTTACTATGGCGATAAAGAAGAGGTATTTGATGCCGTTACTTACCAAAAAGGTGGCCGCATCCTGAACATGTTGCGTAACTATTTAGGTAACGCTGCATTTTACAAAGGCCTTAACATCTACCTAAAAACCAACGCATTTAAAAATGGTGAAGCACAGCAACTGCGCTTAGCATTTGAAGAAGCCTGCGGACAGGATTTGAATTGGTACTTTAACCAATGGTATTACGGTGCCGGTCACCCGATATTGAATATCAGCTACAAATGGGATGAGGCTACCAAAACCGAAACTGTTTACCTGAAACAAACTCAGGATGGCCAAACCTTTAAATTGCCAATGGCTATTGATGTTTACCAGGGTGGTAAAAAAGTACGCTACAAAGCCTGGTTAAACAACAAGGTTGATTCTATCAGCTACCAACTCGCCGGTAAACCCGATTTAGTTAACGTTGACGCGGACAAGATCTTGTTAACCAAGAAAACCGATAGCAAAACCATCGAAGAGTTTTCGTTCCAATACTTCAACGCGCCAAACTATCTTGATCGTTTTGAGGCTATTGATGCTGCCGCATCAGATCAGACCCGTAAAGAGGCTCAAAAGATCATGATCGCTGCTTTGAAAGATAAATACTATGGTTTGCGTGTTAAAACTATCAAAGCTTTAAACCTAACTAAAGATGATGTTCGCAATGCTGCTCAACCTATCCTGATCTCGTTGGCCCAAACTGATGATAACACATTGGTGCGTGCAGCTGCCATCAGCGCATTAGGTAAGCTAAAAGCAAGCGGTAACATGACCTTGTTCACCCAAGCGCTTTCAAGCGAATCATACGCTGTTCAAGGCGCTGCTTTAAACGCTATTGCGGTTCTTGATCCGGCTAAAGCCATGAGCCTTGCCAAGGGTCTTGAAAAAGATAACAGGGGTGCGCTTACTTCGGCCATCATGAACCTTTATACTGCGAATGGTAATGATGCTGAATGGCCATACGTTTACCAGCACTTTGTTGATGCCGGTATCCAGGAAAAATTCAACAATCTTAAAAACTTTGCCGATATGACCGGTAAGGTAAACAAATCGGAATATGCCCAGCAAGGCATTGGCCAGCTGAAAGAAGCAGGTATAAGGTTTAAAGTTTATGGTGCTGCACCATTTATTGTAACCCAACTGGAGGGCATTAAAGCTTCCCGCACAGCCATGAAAGATGATGCATCAGCCAAAGCTGCCGATGACGCTATCAAAGCTGTTAATGACGCTAAATAATCTTTAAGCATATATAACGTGAAAGGCCGTCTCTGTTACCAGAGCGGCCTTTCTGTTTCATAATAGTTGTAGGGCGTAGGTTATTTTTAGCTGAAAGCGTAAGGCGGAAAGCCAAAAGCTTCTGTTGAATCGTATATTCGTAGTTATTCTCTGCTTTAAGCTTTAAGCCTTTAGCTTTCAGCTCAACCCTTGTGTTGTTGCGATACCAGCTTGTCAACAGCATACCCCATCCCTTTGCAACGTTCCACAATTTCATCATATTCGGCTTTGGGCATTGATGGCTTCCGGCTCATGATAAATAAAAACTTATGATCCGGGTGACCAACAACCACGTACGAATAATCCGTAGCGAGGTCGATAACCCAATAGTCAACTTTTATAGGCCATATAAACTGGGCCCTCATCTCACCATCCTTCTCTTTTTCGGGAAACAGCTTCGATTTGTAGGTGTGCAAATCTTCGTTATCTCCCTTTTTGGCAACAGTTACTACGTTGTAGTAGCCATCGTTATTTAATGTGTAGGTAGTAGTAGTTTCGCGGGTTCCCTTATCAAACATGGTAGGGATTGAATATAATGAGTACCACTTACCCGCGAATTTATCCAGATCAACCTTTGCAACGGGTTTATTAGCAGGCCCCGGAGCGGCTGTTGTTAAAAACAAAACTAATATACTGAAAATAAACTTCATAGCATAAAAAATTAAAAAACCCCTGTTATATCCAATTACGGAATAACAGGGGTTTCAAGTTTTTATGAGTTTATAGAGGGAGGTTGTGAAACCCCTCTCCCTTTAGGGGAGTGTTTGGGTGGGGCTTACTTCACCAACGTACCGATATGCTCGCCGTTGGCAATTTTCATAAAGTTGCCTTCTTTGTTCATATCAAATACTATGATGGGTAATTTATTTTCCTGGCAAAGGGTAATGGCGGTCATGTCCATTACGTTAAGGCCTTTGTCATATACTTCCTGGAAGGTGATTTCGTCGTAGCGGGTCGCAGTCGGATCTTTTTCCGGATCGGCGGTATAGATACCATCAACGCGGGTGCCTTTCAATACAACGTCGGCTTTGATCTCGATAGCGCGCAATGAAGCGGCAGTATCAGTAGTGAAATAAGGGTTACCGGTACCTGCACCGAAGATCACGATTTTCCCCATTTCCAGGTGGTGCATAGCACGACGACGGATATAAGGCTCACAGATCTGCTCCATTTTAATGGCCGATTGCAGGCGGGTTTCCACACCGATACTTTCCAGCGCATTTTGTAATGCCATACAGTTAATTACTGTGGCAAGCATACCCATGTAATCGGCCTGGGCACGTTCCATGCCTGATTTTTCGGCACTTAGTCCCCTAAAAATATTACCGCCTCCAACAACTACCGCTATTTCGATACCGGCGTCATAAACGTTTTTAATGTCCTGAGCATATTGCAATACCTGGTTGTTATCAATACCATATTGCCTTCCGCCCATCAGCGATTCGCCCGAAAGTTTCAGTAATATTCTTTTGTATTTCATTTGGTGTGATTTGTTAATAATAGAAATGAATGAAACCTGCTTTTGTTTATATCAAGAATTGATAAAGCTCTGTTCATATGGGAGTAGTTCGCCAAAAATAGCGAATATATTGCAGTGTTAAAATTTTATGTTGTCTTTGTTAAAAAATTACCGTTGAGGATGGTTTCAAGCACCTCAAAATCAGTGTTAAACACAACCAGATCGGCATCAAACCCTTTTTCAATTTTACCCTTTTGGGTTTGCGATGCAAGTTCGGCAGGGTATAATGAAGCCATGTTTACCGCCTCCGCCAGTTCAATACCTACTTTTTTCACGCAGTTTTCAACCGCTTTAAGCATAGTAAGGCACGAGCCGGATAATGTGCCATCGGGCATGGTGTACCTGTCACCTCGCAGTTCATGCTGATAAGCTCCCTCCTTGGTTGAGGTTACCGCATCGGTGATCAGGAAAAGTTTATCGCTTAATTCGCGCTTAGCCAAACGGATCATGGCAAAATCAACATGAATGCCGTCGGCTACAATACTGGTATAAGGCCTTTCCTCAAAAATGGCAGGGATATAGCCCGGCTCGCGGTGATGCATTGATGGCATGGCATTAAACAAATGCGTTACTGCCTGTATAGGTTTCTTTAAAAATGCTTTCCCTTCAGCATAAGTAGCGTTGCTATGGCCTGAAGAAATAATAATGCCCTGATCGTACAAGTAATCAATCACTTCCTGATCCTGCAACTCTGGTGCTATGGTGATCATTTTAATAACACCATCGGCCTTTTCAATCCAGCCTTTTACCTCGTCGAGCGTAGCTTTTTTGATAAACTTCTCGGGGTGCGCGCCTTTTTTTGCAGGATTAAGATACGGGCCCTCGAGGTGCAGTCCCCAGAAAGCTCCTCTCGCCTTTTCACGGAAGGCCTTCGCCGCCTCAATACCTGCCTCAACAATTTCATTTGTGTTGGTACCGATGGTAGGAAATACGCCAATAGTACCCTGGTTTAACAGATCGTTCTCCAATTGCTCAAGTGCCTCTACCGTTGGGGTGCCGGCAAATAATTTACCACCGCTGCCGTAGATCTGCAGGTCGATAAAACCCGGTGCAAGATATGCGCCGTTTAGGTCTTTCTTCTCTGCATCCGTTGGGATAGCGGTTTCGTCAATAACATCGGTAATTACGCCGTTTGAGATTAAAACGGCTTTGCCTTCGGCGATGGTGCCGCTGGAGATGAGTTTGAGGTTGTGGAGGGCGAGGATAGGCATATGATTTAATGATATAAATGATTAAACCTGATAAATTATAAACCGGGGCACATTATCCCCCCGTATTTACTCACCCCGACATCGCTACGCTTGTCACTCCTCTCTACGCTGCGCGTAAAGAGGGGATTTTCAAGTTTTACTTTTCTACTTCTTCTACCCTCTTTACGACTTGTCGTAGAGAGGGTGGTCCAGCGAAGCGCAGACCGGGTGAGTAAACTATGCGGCTTGCTTTTCGCCCATATGCTTCACAAAACAACAGGGCAAAAAAAATCCCCCGATTTTCATCGGGGGATTTAATATAATTAAGCTCCTAAAGCTACTCGCTTAAAGGCGGTTACTGTAAGGCCTTTTTCAACCTCGTTTAAGAATTGTGAAACGCTCTTAGAAGAATCTTTCACAAACTCCTGGTTTAACAAAGTTGAGTCTTTGTAGAATTTGTTCAGTTTACCGGCAGCAATTTTTTCGATCATCGCTTCTGGTTTACCTTCTGCACGGATCTGATCTTTAGCAATTTCAAGCTCACGCTCAATTACTGTAGCATCAACACCGTCTTTATCCAAAGCGATAGGGTTCATAGCAGCAATTTGCATAGCTACGTCTTTACCAGCTTCTTCAGCAGCATCGCCACCAGCGCTAAGTGCTACTAATACACCTAAACGGAAGTTACCGTGGATGTAAGCAACAACTTTTTCGCCTGTTACTACTTCATATTTAGATACACCGATTTTTTCGCCGATTTTACCGGTTTTTTCGATGATAGCTTCAGATATTACCTGACGACCAGTTTCAACGTCGATCTCCAATGCTAAAAGTTCTTCAATTGAAGCTGGTTTAGCTTCAACAGCAGTGTTAGCAATTTGGTTAGCAAATGCAACGAACTCAGCGTTTTTAGCTACGAAGTCGGTTTCGCAATTTAATTCAATTACAACACCGGTTTTAAAATCAGCCGAAGTACGTGCAATAACAACACCTTCGTTTGATTCCCTGTCCTGACGGCTTGCTGCAACTTTAGCACCTTTTTTCCTTAAAAAATCGATAGCTGCTTCAAAATCACCGTTAGTTTCGGTTAATGCTTTTTTGCAATCCATCATACCGGCACCGGTTTGTTGGCGCAGTTTGTTTACGTCGGCTGCAGAAATTTGTACTGTAGACATGTTTTTTTGAGTTTTAAGATTTTTTATATCGGGTTACAAGTTACCGTAAGCGTGTTACGCTATTATTAACCTGCAACTATTTTTAATATTAAAAATCTCCCACCCCGTTTTGGAGGTGAGAGAATTAATATATTTTATGCTATATGTACCCTTAAAGGGTTATAACAAGGAAGATTACTCTTCTGTTTCGGCAGCTGGAGTTTCAGCTTCGCCTTCTGCAGTTACTTCAGCAACTTTGCGGGTTCTTTTACCGCCTTCGTTGCTTTCTGGAGCATCAGCTTTAGCTTTAGCAGCTACTGCTTCTTTTTCAGCTTCGTCTTCTTTCTCGCGTTTGCGCTCATCTAAACCTTCTTCGATAGCTTTGATGATGATGCTGGTGATCAATGAAATTGATTTAGTAGCGTCGTCATTCGCAGGGATCGGGAAATCGATGTTTGAAGGATCAGAGTTGGTATCAACCATAGCAAATGTAGGGATGTTCAACTTCAATGCTTCAGAAACCGCGATGTGCTCTTTCTTAACGTCGATCAGGAATAATGCAGCTGGTAAACGGTTCAGATCAGAGATACCACCTAAAAGGGTTTCTAATTTGATACGCTCACGCTGAATCATCAGACGCTCTTTTTTAGAAAGGTTGCTGTAAGTACCGTCTTTAGTCAATTTATCGATGTTTGACATCTTTTTGATCGACTTACGTACAGTAGCAAAGTTGGTTAACATACCACCTAACCAACGCTCGGTGATGTATGGCATGTTTACGCTTTTTGCATAATCAGCAACGATATCTTTCGCTTGTTTCTTTGTAGCTACGAATAATACCTTACGGCCTGATTTTACAATTTGTTTTATAGCTGCAGCAGCTTCTTCAACCTTAGTTAAGGTTTTATTTAAATCGATAATGTGGATACCGTTACGCTCCATGAAAATGTACTGTGACATTTTCGGATCCCATTTGCGGGTAAGGTGACCAAAGTGTACACCAGCGTCCAGTAAATCCTGATAAGTTGTTCTTGCCATTTTGTTGTCCTCCTGTGATTAACGTTTACTGAATTGGAATCTCTTACGTGCTTTCCTGCGACCTGGTTTCTTACGCTCAACCATACGGTCATCGCGGGTCATTAAGCCTTTAGCACGTAATGCTGGTTTCTTATCAGCATCAAGTTCAACAATAGCTTTAGCGATAGCTAAACGAACGGCTTCTGCCTGTCCTTTTACACCACCACCTGCAACGTTTACTTTAACATCATATTTTCCGGTGCTACCAGAAACTTCGGTGCTTTGAGTAACGATGTATTGCAATGGCAAAGTAGGGAAATACTCTTTGTAATCTTTACCGTTAACGATGATCGCGCCATTTCCTTCTGTAAGGTAGATGCGGGCAACGGCTGTTTTTCTTCTGCCTGAAGTGTTAGTTGTTGGCATTTTTTTTCTCCTTAAAAATTAAAAAATTAAATGGCTGTTGGGTTTTGCGCAGCATGAGGATGCTCAGCACCTGCATATACATGCAAATTGCCGAATAATGCTTTGCCCAAACGATTTTTAGGTAACATACCACGTACCGCTTTCTCGATGATGCGGGTTGGATGTTTCGCCAATAACTCCTTAGGAGAAATAAAACGCTGACCACCTGGATATCCAGTGTAACGAACATAAACCTTGTCGCTTAGTTTGTTTCCGGTCAGTTTTACCTTGTCTGCGTTGATAACGATCACATTATCACCACAGTCTACGTTTGGGGTAAAATCAGGCTTGGTTTTTCCACGAATGATCATTGCGATCTTTGTAGACAAGCGCCCCAAAATCTCGCCTTCCGCGTCAACAACAACCCATTGTTTGTTAACGGTTTTTTTGTTGGCTGAGACAGTTTTGTAACTTAACGTATTCACTTGCTTTAAATTAAATTGTTTAAACGTTTATTATACCCCGTATTTTCGGGACTGCAAAGATAGAGTTAATTATCTTATTAGCAAATAGATTTTGAGGAAATTATTGAGCTTGATTTTAGGGAAGGGGGAGATGGTTTGTTTGAACCGGGATTTGGGTGGTTTGTCTGAACTCGAATTTGGGGGAATTATTAGAATTTTTCGAATTTACTAATCATTCTGTAAATTCATCAATTAAACAAATTCGAGTTCAGACAAATCAATCATCGGTTATAAGCGTAACGTTTGCATATTTATACTTATACCTTTTAATATTGCCTAACTCCTTAGCAGATACTGGCACCTCACAGTTTCGCCATTGTTTTGTGTAGTGTAATTGGGTCCAGTAATTTTCTATATTTATCGGAATTTTACCACATAGTTGTGTATCAAAAATTACAATAGTGTCGCCTAAAACAGTATCCCGTTTATGTGATATGCAAATAAATACGTCCACAGCAGGTACAGTATCATTTTTGGCGCGTTTTGTAGTATCGTGCAAGTAAGCTGCTAATACTCCTGGCCCGTTAAAAGAAGTATCTACCAGATTACTATCAGCTTCAATCATTTTTGCGGTGTTCAAACTTATTGAGGCGTATTCTTTTTCTTCAGGCTGATTGCATGCCATTACAAACGTCATGCTTGTAAAAATTACTGACAGCAATAAACGTGTAGTGAAATTTAAATAATGCATCACAAATTTGTTTTTGTTTAATACCGGCTATTTAAAAAAGTAACCTTACCTCTATAATGACCAGGGCGTTGCCTGCATTAGGGCTATACGCTGCAAGTCCTCGCCTTTCCTGCGCGCAATTCCCTCCCGCGCTGCGGGCTTTCCGCTCCTATCCCTAACGCAAAATCCGTGTTCCATTAAACACCGCGTTTTATTTAGTAATAAGTTTTTTACATTCAGATGATATAATATTATATTAGCCCTAACACTTATAAACTATTGCTGCTTGGCTCGCGTTACTTACCGGCTTACCCTAATTTTACTGTTTGCACTATGGTGCAATTGCAACAGTTTTGCCCAAACCGTAGCCGATCCAGTGGATTCATTAAAATCTCAACTGGATGCCAATACTATTCTCGCATCTATTTTCAGCGGTAAAAGCAGTAAACCCGCCGCGCCCGATCAACCCTTACAAAACCGCACATATTGGTCGGTATTGCCATCTGCGGCTTATAACCCCAGCGTTGGTTTTGCGGCCGGGGTAATCTCATCAGGCGGTAAATATTTTGGCGATCCTTCTAATACTACCCTATCGGTTATCAACGCGGGCTTTTATATTTCAACAGGAGGATTATCAACATTCGAGTTTAAGCAAAACGCCTTCTCGGCACAAAATAAATGGAACCTGCAAGGAACTGTGCAAATTGGCAAAACAGTTGCCACGGATAACGGCATCGGCACCGGCGGAAGGAGCTTTGGCGAGGGCAACTTTTTTATGAATGATACCCACTTTGAAAACAATCCCGACGCCTTCCCTATCCGCTACGTGTATATCAAAGCCAACGAGCGTATTTATCGCAAGCTGGCCAACAGCATATATGTAGGCGCGGGCCTCAGCTTTAATTATTATAGCCATATTGACGACGACCGTAAGGACATTCCCATCAGTCAAACTCATAATTACCGCTACAGCATCCGCAATGGCTTCCCGGTAAACTCGTACCAGGCCAACGGCTTGCTGCTTAATTTTCAATTCAACACCCGCGATCAGCCTAACCGTGCATTCAGGGGTATTTATGCTGATATCGTTTTCCGTAGTAATCAAACCTGGCTGGGCAGCAACCGCGATGCTATGCAGGTTAAGCTGGAGTTTAGGAAATACTGGAGCCTTTCAAAAACCAACCCGGAGCATGTGTTCGCCCTGTGGCACTGGTCAAATTATTTAATCAGTGGCGCGCTCCCTTATCTCGAACTGCCGGGTACCGGCAGCGATGCCTACGGGCGCATTGGCAGGGCGTTTATTATCGGGAGGTTTAAAGGCATGTCGTTTGTTTATAACGAGGCTGAATATCGCTTCCCGCTCACAAGTAACAAACTCCTTAGCGGTGTAGCATTCATTAACGCCGAAACCGCTAACAACCAGCAGCGCATTAAACTATTTAGCCATTGGGAACCAGGTGGCGGTGCCGGATTAAGATTGTTGTTTAATAAATACACCCGATCAAACTTATGTATTGATTATGGTAGGGGTACGTATGGCTCAAGCGGTTTCTTTTTAGGTTTAAACGAGGTGTTTTAAATCGGGCTTTCCTTATAATATTACAACTGGTGTCATTTTTGTGCTGGTTGGTATTTTACCGATACAAACCAATATACTATGCGCACTCCGTTAACCTCGCAGCTACTCGGCGATCTGATTGAAAAGGGCTACACCTACATGCTGGTTAAGATCACCATAAACCAGCAAACAAATGAAGCTGCCGACATAACCCTGGTACCCATTAAGCAAAAGCCTGAACTCCATAAGCTCCCTGCCGATTTTGAAACTTTTTACCGCATCACCCGCGAGCCCATGCAATTGATTTGCGGCATCGACAATACCAATGTTTATATAGAATACCAAACGTTTGATGATACCATAACCGGTGCCGATATTTTTAACGACACCTACTTTAGGATGAGCGAAGAATTTTTCAGGCAGGTGCTTGACAGCCTGGAAGACTATGCTGTAATAACCACCGACAAAAACGGCGACATTAACAGTTGGAACACCGGCGCGCAGAACCTGTTAGGCTACACCGAACCGGAGGCTTTAGGTTTAAGCGCCCGCATATTTTTCACTGATGAGGATGTAGCAGAAGGCAAGCCCGAACTGGAGCTAAAAAAGGCGCTAAGCAAAGGTCGCGCGGTAGATGAGCGATACCATGTACGCAAAGATAAAAGCAGATTTTGGGGCAGTGGGTTAGTTTTTCCGCTGTTTGATGAAGAGCATAACCACAGGGGCTTCACTAAAATTATGCGAAATCAACGGGAGGAGCAGGAAGCAAAAAGCAAGGGGATATAAAATGGCTATCGCACAGTCACAAAACCCTTTTTAACAGACTTACCCACATGGTTAAAAATGTCGGTTATTGTAACGCGTGCCGCATAGTTACCGGCCGGCGGTAACATTTTTATAACTGCCGATCTTTTTTCGGGCAAAACCTCATTTACTGTTTGCAGCACTTTTCCGGATGCATTTAATATTTCTATTTTGGATGATAGCTGCGGAGTTTTTGTAGCATCGGTTGTCCAGCTTACTTTGATATCCTGGGTACCACACATAACAGCAATGCTGGATATGGCACCTACAGTAAGCTGAGGCAAAGCGTTTTGATGTGCTTGTTCCGGCAAACTAATGCCGCGACCTGCGCCGAAAGCCTTATCAGGTTGGGTATCCCCGCCATGCTGCATAAAATAAGCATCTTCGGCAGCGTCATATCCCGAATTAAATGCCCGGTCGTACTTACCGTTTCTTACTTTATCATTTTCGTTGGCATTAAACCTACGCTTGGTGTGCTTTTGCCAAACATTATCAGCATTAAGGTTCCAGCAATCTTTAAAAAACGCTTTACGCACAAAGCGGCCATCCCACCTTTCATCTGTACCATCCCAGTTTTCTAAAAAAGCATCATTCCCCTGGCCAAGGTAACCGGGTCTGTCTGGTTCGGCCAGCGTGGAGGTGTGAAACCATACGCCGGTATTGGTATTTTGAATAAAAGTAGCTACATAAAATTCACCGTTGTACTTCCATGAACGGGTAGCGATGTTATACCATGTATTCAACTGCCATTTATAAGGGTTGATGGATTTATAACCATCACCCTCACCACCAAATCTATCGGTAAAAGTATTTGCGCCTTTATAAGCTATTTTTGAAAATACCTTGCCTGCAGTATTTGGATCCCATAAAGATGCTATCAATATATTGGATGTACTAAATTGAGTATCTGGGGTTTGCTGCAATCCATTATATCCGCCCCTAAAGTTATGGGCCGAAAAATACTCGGCATCTGCCGAAGCGACAATCTTGATCTTATGTATCTTGGCAATAGCATCCGAAGGAAAATCAAAAAATATATGCTCGGACGGTGCGGCGTTTTCGGTCTGGGGTAGGTTATTATTTACCGAAGTTGTGATATCCTTTAATTTGACATGAGCCGTCTTCATCGAAAAAGCAGTAATAGCAAATATTGCGAAGGTTAATTTTGATAAAGCAGTTTTTTTCATCATCTAAAAATAGGGTAATGAAAATACAATTACAATCAACACATTACCTACATCAGCAAATACAATACCTTCTAAAACAAAAAAACCGCTTCATAATAACTTATGAAACGGCTTTTATATCTTATCAGCAAAACGCGATTACTCTGCGTTGTAGCTTACATCATGATCTTGTTCAACCTGTGGGTTGATGAAAGGCGAACCTTTGGTAAAGCAACCTACAATTAAAAGGTAAGCACCGAAAATTAATTGCGGGGCAACCAATTTATCATGAAAACCATAAACCCATGGCGAGCAAAACAAAAATGAACCCATAATTACATCACCAAAGTTGTGCATTACCATTGGGAATTGTTTAATAAAGCCCATTTCGTTTTTAGCGAAAATAGCCATGATCAATTGCAACCAACCGATAAGTAAAGGCAGGAACAAAGCCGCGCCACCTACATGCAGGGTATCAAATGTCCATAATGATGAGATCATTGCAAGGGCTACAACGTAGTTTAAAAATCCGTAAGTTTTGGTTGAAATGAAGCCTTTCATGTTTTAGCTTATTGTTATTAAGTGCCTGTAATAAATTGTTCGTATCAAAAATTGTGTCAAAGTTAATAATTTGCATCGGCACACGCATATTTAATTGAACATATAATATAAAAATTGCGTTACCTGCTATTTACGACTTAAAACACGTACCTTTAACTAAAGGCCCAATAATACGTACAGATCTGTATGTTTTAAAATTGAGCTATCTTTTTACTCCTTTAGCCGGGCAAGGCAAATCCTCTCCCGCAATCTCCCATCATCACTATTTATGGTTACTGCAAATAACAGTGACCGCTAATTCTATCAAACGCTAATTTAAAAATCATGAGCAAAGAAAAACATGCCACAAAAGAAAAGAAGAAACCAGCCGCAGAGGGAAGTAAAAAAGCCCCGTCGGATTATCAATCAGGAAAAAAAGACGTTGTAAAACCCATTGCCGCGCCGACAAAAAAGAAATAGCAGGCTAACAAGCCCACCCGCTTCCATAAGGCCCGCTACACGCATAAAAGCAAAGGAGCTTGTGCTAACCACATTCAGCACCTTTGCCCATTAGCGCCTCCGTGTTTGCGGCTTAACCAACTTCGAGGCTATAAAGGCGAATAGTCCTTGAAAAACGCCGAACACAATACCAAAAGGCAACGCCAATAAAACCATCGCCAAACGCGGGTGACTTGCAAAATAAACAGGTAAACCCATATTGGCGGGTGCCATATCGGGGTGGTGACTAAAATAGCTGGTAAAAAAGATCACGTGCACAGCAGTGATCCAGATGCTATTAAAAATGCTAAGCGTAAAGCCGTGTAAAAAATACTTTCCTCCGGCAGACCGGGCTATCACCACGGCACAAAAAGCGAAGATCACCAGCCAAAATATCCATTCGGTTTTTTCGGGGATAAGTGATACTGTACCAAAGGCCATGATAAGGCCAAAAAACGAGAGTTGGATAACCAGTTTCCAGTTCATCATCAATTAGGTTTACTGGTATAAATTTAAATAAATATCATCAAAAAAAAACGTCATTGCGAGGTACGAAGCAATCGCGAACTATACCGGGCGAACCTGCCTATGTGCGATTGCTTCGTACCTCGCAATGACGATTTTTTTTTTTTGGGGGGGGGATTTGTGTAGAACTTATCAAGCATTAACCAAATCGCGGAACAATTGAATATGCCAGCTATCTTTAAACGGCACTTCCCATTTTGTTTCCAGCTCGGTTAAGTTTTGCACCAGGTTGTTATACACAATGGTTTCTTTGTTGATGCTGCCATCTTTCAATTTATCCTCAAAACCATGGCGGGGTAATGATAAAACCTCTTCCCCATCGCGGTAGGCCAGGTTAAACCTATCGAACAAATTTACCCCCAGGTGCTGCTGTACCTGCTGCATAAAATGCACCGATTTATCTATCGAGCATCCGCTTGCACCGGCTTGGCTTTCGTCAACTATCAAAACAAAAAATCGGTTATACCTTATCTCGCCTTTGGCTTTCAACTGGTTGTTATGGGCTGTCCATCCGGCGGTAAACTTATCCAACTCGGGTTGTATCGTGGCTACCTCGGCATCAGTTAATTTCCTGTCTGCCTGATAGATCCAAACTCTTGACTGTGGAGAAAAATTCATTTCCAAAAATATCAATTTATTAATTTCGGGTTACATCTATGTTGTCATGAAAACATCAATTATTCCGGCTATCGGGAAAACCATGCTCATTACATCAATTTTAGCCTTTAGTGCGCTAAATTACGGTTTTAAAGCCGAAATGAGCGAACAGGAATGGTTAAGCTGGAGCAATAAATGCCTCAGCACGAGTTTTAATCCTGTAGCAGAACCAAACCTTAAAAAGTGGGAGATCGGCCTTACTAACGACTATTTTCTGCGCCTTCGAAAAACTTATCAACAGGGTAAGCAGGAATATTATTCGTTTAATTTACACCGGCTAAACAACGTTGATTACCTCGCCACCGATACGATTGGCACACTCAGATTAAACACTCAAACCGACGATATTATTGTGCAAACCTATGAAGATCCGGCAGGAAACCTCGACTCGATGGCAACCACGCTCGACCTACCCATGCATAACATGACCCCGGCTAAATTTGACAGCCTGAAAAGCGCGCTTAATTATTTTAAGATGAAAAGTTTATAGGTTGACCTGATTTGCAGCAGAATCGAATGATCAATCACGGCTGGGGAAGGACGTGAAAAATATTTTGACATAACAAAAAAGGCCATTTTCTTATCGAAAATAACCTTTTTATCTGTGGTACCAACTGGGATCGACCCAGTGACACAAGGATTTTCAGCCCTTTCGACAATGTTTTTATGTTGTTGAAATTCAATTCGTTAGAAATTTACTTCTCTTACTGTAAAACATTGGGAAAACAAAGCACGGTCTCTCCAAACCGATAATCCAATATAATGAAATTTGATTTCTTAAATTTAATACTCCAATAAATTGTCTACTGGTTCGAACCCAGTTAGGGGAGCAAAAAGCCTCACAGAAATGTGAGGCTTTTTTATGTTTGAAACATTTCACAGGTTTACACGATACAATTACGGAGATAACAAACCGATCAGAAATAGGCTGTTGCTGTTAACTGTTTTGAAGTACGCGGTTGTACTTCAAAACTCCCGACCACTACTTATCAGGCAAGCTGATCCCTTTTGTTAAACAGATGATTGTGTATTGATAAAACGTAACGATCTGCAAATAGTGCGAATAATGTCATAGCTAAAATGAAAAGCCCGGAATTCAATATTTGATTTAAAGGCATTATCCCGTCAAACAAGTTGTTTCCGAATATGAGCAACGCAATAAGGGTAAAAACAATTCCTGCCAAGCCCATAACACAATAGGCAACCAGCGTTTTAATTGCTGATAGACGATCTTTTTTACGTTGAATTACGGCAATCACTTCTGTGCCAAGGTCAACAGCCGGTATAGATGGCTTAACCTTAAGTTCCCGAAAAATGATCTTGTATAAATCTGAATCTCTGGAATCGTCGGCGGTTTCTCCCTGCTCCAGCAATCGCTGAATATCTTCGTCATTTAATTCTTTCATAATTTATGATAAATATTTTTCCAATCTTTCCTTTAAAATTTTTCGTGCTCTGAATAAATGGCTCTTTATTGTTCCGGCAGGAAGCCTTGTGATTTCTTCTATCTCCTGATAAGAGCATTCATTAATATGAAATAGCGTTAAAACGGTTTTATATATTACAGGCAACTGATCTATTTGAGCCTGAAGAAACTCACTATCGCTTTTTTTGATAGAAATAGCTTCGGGTGTAATATTGGTGAAAGGTTTTATATCCTCGGTAAGAATCTCAGTTTGGTTTTTTTTCTGTTTTTTGTAGAAATTTAAAGCAGTAGTATATGCGATTTGCGCAATCCAAGTGGAAAGCTTGGATTCGAAGTTAAACTTTTTTAGATTTTTGTAAACTTTTATAAACACATCCTGGCTTACGTCTTTTATATCATCTTCATTTTTTAAAATCTTGGAGATCATATATAACACCAGCTTTTCGTGCTCAGATACAAGTTGTCTGAAAGCGCCCAGGTCTCCATCATGTATTCGGATTATCAGATCTTTTTCGGCCAGCATTTGGCTGTTAGACAAAAAAAACGTTTTCAATGTTGCGTTGGTAAGTAATTATTTATTTAAAATTTTTGCAACTTTTCTTTTTCCATAAATGTCAAATGTGTAAAAACAATTGACATGGACAAAAATTCAACCTTAGCAACTTTAATCATTGTGATTTTTTTTACAATTGGTTATATTTTCGGAGCGATCTTAAACTACCGGCTAAAATCTAAACTAATTAACCGCGGCTTAACTGATATTGATCTGTTAAAAGCATTGAGCCAGGTTTCTGTAGATTCAAAATTCAAGTCACTTAAATGGGCATTGGTCCTGGCTTTTGCAGGTGCAGGTTTGCTGGTGCTTGAATGTTTTTCTTTTACGCTCAATTCAACCGCGCCCTACGGTATAATCGCTTTATTCATTGCCGCTGGATTATTTACCTATTATATGATCACCGGACGAAACAAAAGTTCGCAGGAGGCCGACTAATAATCCCCTCCTGATAGATCGATTCTGGCCAATCTTGTCACTGCACGTCCACTCCTGGCAATAACAGCATCTGTGCTATAAAGCCTGTCATGCTTTTCCTCTCATTTTGTATTATTTCTTTGTACACATTTTTATAATATTTCATTGAAAAGTATTTTGAATAGTCATATTGATGCTTTTTGTGAAATATATTTTATCAATGGTTAAATTTTGTTAAAACTATAAATTAAATTTTGACTTGTGGAATATTATAATAATTTTGTCTTAACGAAACATAATTTCAATATCAATCTATTTCTCAATACTATATGCTATGATTACATAAAATACGTCCTTTTGTTTTCTGGTTAGGTATTATTTCATTTTTAGCTGATATGGCCATGCTCTACGTATCTTAATTATTAGGAAATGGATGGCCCTGGTCTTTTAATAATATTAAACAATGAAAAATACCTATAAACCTTATGTCTTTAAATAACACATCTACAACCTTGACCTTTCAATACCTTATCAAAACAATCCTAACTATGCTGGCCATTACGTTTTTTCTGAACAGCAAAGCACAACAAATAACAGGTATTGTTACGGATAATCAACAGCATACATTGGATTCAATATCCGTTACACTCTTGCGGGAAAGCGGTATGGCCGTATTGCAATCAACCACAACAAACGTAAACGGTAGTTTTCAGTTTACTAAATTGCAACACGGGAGATACTACATCAGGATACATCATCTCTTTTTTCGGGATACAACGCTGCAGGTTAACTCGCAGAGTGCCGCACATCCCGAACCTTTACTTATTAAGCTTGTGCCAGTTGTTAACACCCTGAAAGAGGTGACAGTAAAGTACAGGAAGCCAACATTTGAGAAAAAACTCGATCGCTTTGTTTTTGACGTGCAACAAACCGGGATCACAACAGGGAATGATTCATGGTCTGTATTAAAAGGCACACCAATGATAAACGCAGATAATGGGGGGAATCTTTCAATATCCGGGATACAAGGGGTAACCGTTTATATCAATGAGCGTAAAGTTAACCTTTCGGGTAATGATCTTTATCAGTATCTGAAAACAACTCCTGCCGACAATATTGAAAAAGTGGAGATTATAACCATCCCCTCAGGTAAATATCAGGCGGGTAACTCAGGTGGGATAATTAATATTGTAATGAAAAAGAACCAGCTGGAGGGTTTTAACGTTGTGGCAACACTCTCCGATCAGCAGGCTACCTATAATTCTCAGAATGCGTCGGCACAATTAACTTATAAAAAGAAAAAGTTAAATGCTTTAGTAACTGTTAACGCAGCTTCAACCAATCTTCATGTAAGTACCGATAATTCAATTCATTATCTGGAACCGGCTGAAGATGAAAAATTAGTTACACAACTTGATACAAAACCGCAACGCAACCTGGGCCTCACAGCCGAATTAGATTATGATTTGACCGCCAGTGCAAGGATATCTTTTCAAAGCGACTATAGAAATACTCATGTAAACAGGTTTAATACCGCGATTGACCAGATTTTCAAAACAGGCGATGATTTACAAACGCTACAGAGTGAATCACCTTTTCAAGAGTCGCGCAACCTGCTCAATAATAATATTTATTATGAGTTTATAGATAAAAAGAATAGTAGCAAACTGACTATTAACGCAGATTATCTTTATTACAAATCAGATAATCATTCAACATTTTTAGCTTATGATCAGGACAGCTTGGATGTTGTTTACAGCGGCATACAAAATGGAAGCACGCAGCTTATTAAAAATTATGGAGTGCAGGCCGACTATGATAAAAAAGTGCTGAAAAAGATGGATTTTGAAGCTGGATTAAGATTTTCAGGCACTAATAGTAATAACGATTATAGCTACAAATCATTTGTTGAAAATAATTGGGTAGCCAATCCGCTTTATTCTGACAGGTTTATTTACCGTGAAAAAATCATTGCGGGCTACGCACTACTCCAAAGCTCATTTGGTAAAAAATGGAGCGCAATGGCTGGCCTCCGGGTTGAAAACACGCGCCTTGATAACAGTAGTTTTTCTACAGGTGGCAATTACCGGCAAAACTACCTGAATTTCTTCCCCTCTGTTTATGTTGACTTTAAACCGGGCGAAAACCATGCTTTCTCTTTCGCGGTAAAAAGCGATATCAACCGACCAGGGTACAGCCAGCTTAATCCATTTACTTATGTACTTGGGGATAAATATTTTGTAAGCGGTAACCCGGCGTTGAGGCCCTCCAATACACTACTTGCCGAGTTAAGCTATATATATCATGATAACTATACGTTTGTTTTAGGTTATAACCACAGCAGTCATCTTATTGGCCAGTTACCAAATGTTCACCGGCCCGATACAATTTTTCTTGAAAGGTTTAATTACGGTAATTCAGATAACCTTCACCTTACAAACGTTATTAATCAAACCGTTATTAAAAATGTATGGATATTTAATTTGACTAATACATTTAGTTATCAGTATCAGAATGTAGCTACCACCGTGTTTACCGGAAAAACACATAATTACTTTTATAGCGGCAACCTCAACCAAACGTTCCCCGGCATATTTAAATCAAAACTCGATCTTTCTGTAAATAGTAATTATTATACGGCTCAAAAGTATGCCAATACCAAAGTGAGCGCTTACGGCGATCTGAATATCGGGCTTAGCAGAAAATTTCCGGCCCAGGCTATGGTAATTTCTTTATATGGGGCAGATCTGCTGAATACCCAAAAATTAAAAACATTCAATATTGACGGATATAATTATCGCTCAAGCTTAAAAACATTTAATGACAGCCGATCAGTACGTATCTCCATTGTGAAAAGGTTTGGTAACGGCAAATTAAAAAGCATGAAAAAAAGGGATACCGAAAACAGCAATGAGATCAACCGAACAAAATAGAATATACCATTCGAATGTATATATAGGTGCTTTCTGCAGAAGCAACCGGGCCTGAATGCATACGGGATGTAGCTATGCATGAAAAACAAAAAAATACATTAATTAACATGAAAAGCGCCAAACTAAAATCGCTAATGCTTGAGAAGAAAAACAACCTTGAGCAGGATCTTAACAATTCTGAAGAAATGGTTGTATTGAATGAAGAGAAACTAAGCCATCTGCAGGGTGGTAACTCCGCGCCATCTAAATGTGATCAAAATTCTTGCGGCCTTAAACACGCAGATTGTGGTCAGAACGATTGCACGCTTAATTTTTAGTGTAAAATTAAGAAGTATGCAGAAAAGAGATACCGAAAATCGCAATGAGATCAACCGAACAAAATAGAATATATCATTCGAATGTATATATGTAGGTGCTTTCTGCAGAAGTAACCAGGCCTGAATGCATACAGGGTGTAGCTATGCATGAAAAACAAAAAAATACATTAATTAACATGAAAAGCGCCAAACTAAAATCGCTAATGCTTGAGAAGAAAAACAACCTTGAGCAGAATCTTAACAATTCTGAAGAAATGGTTGTATTAAACGAAGAGAAACTGAGCCATCTGCAGGGTGGTAACTCCGCGCCATCTAAATGTGATCAAAACTCTTGCGGTATTAAATCCGTGGATTGCGGTCAGAATGATTGCACGCTTAATTTTTAGTGTAAAGCAAAGCAAGCCAGAAGATCAGATCTTCTGGCTTTAAACTTTTTATTCTTTTTTTATGAATCTAAAACTATCACAGTATACTCATTTTTGTACAGATGAGGATATATTGCCTATGCATTCGCTCTTGTATGGTACGCGGTCTGGGGCCCTCGTCGAAATTCTGAATACTGATGTTCAGATTCTGAAGAGCGGGGAGTTTGACAAGCTATCTACGCAAATGTTGAAAATGTTGATCAACCTCGAGATACTTGTACCCGAAACAGAAAATGAACTGTTATCGGTTCTTAGTTTCAACAAAGCCAAAACCAAAGATGAGAATACGCTCGGTTTTACCATACAGCCGTCAAGTAATTGCCAGTTAGGCTGTCACTATTGCGGCCAGGTACACACCAAAAAAGTTATGAAAAGAGATATCGCTGACATCATGTATGACAGGATTAAATCTAAGGTGGAAGAGCGGTCACCAGCTGTGAAGGCCTTGAGTGTTACCTGGTACGGAGGGGAGCCGCTTACCGGTCTCAGTAGTATAGAGTACAATTCTAAAAAATTGTTAAAGCTGGCCAGTGATCACAATCTGCAGTATAACGCCAATATTATTACAAATGGCCTCATTTTGAAAGAGGAACTTTTCAAGGTTTTTGTTTCAGAATATAAAATTATGCATTACCAGATCACGGTTGACGGCACTGCAGAATTTCATGATAAACGCAGGATGCTGAAAAGCGGAACGGCATCGTTCGATATTATATTTAAAAATATCCTTAATATAGTAAACTCTGAATTTTACCAAACCTCAGGTGCCAGAATTGCCATGAGATGTAATGTTGATGCCGAGAATAAGGAAAATGTATTTGAGCTGATCAACCTTTTGCGTACAGAAGGTATTCTTTCCAAAATTGATTTTTATATATCGCCTATCCATGATTGGGGTGATAATAATGCAACAAAGATCAATGGGATCAGCAAAGAAGATTTTGCACAGTTTGAAATTGATGTTTTCCTGGAATTGATGAAAGACGGTTTTAATGTCAATAACCTTATCCCGCCCAGAAAAACATATACCTGCATGGTGGTAAGCGAAACATCAGAAGTTTTCGATGCTTTTGGCAATGTTTCTACCTGTTGGGAAGTACCGCTTACGCCTGCTTTTGAAAACACACCTTTTATCTCGGGAAATATGGTAGAAAATCCGCTGATAGATACTTCAGATGCGGCGATGCGGAATTGGTACGATGAAATCCCTACCAATGACACCTGGTGCAAAAGCTGCAAATTTTTGCCGGTATGCGGGGGATCATGTCCGAAAGAATGGTACAATAACAGCCCTGCGTGCCCATCATTTAAGTTCAATATCGACGACCGCCTGTTTATGAGTAAACTTAAACAATATGAAACAATCAAAGCTTAATATAAATACCACCAAATATGAAGAGCCGGAACTGATAAAGGCCCGGTTGGATTTGTTGCTTGATAAATTCGGTATGTTGGAAAATCATGTTAAGCCGGCTAACAATTACAGCCCAAGGCATATTTTCCACGATCTTGAAAGAGCCTTTGAAGCAAAACTGAGCAAAAATGAAATTTTAACAATGTTCTATAACTTTTTGAAATTTGAGGAAAGCCTTCAGTGCTTAAAGCGCCGGGAGTTCCACTCGGGCGAGTATATCATCAATAACATCATCAATCTTAATGCGGATTACAACCCGGCTGTGCGGGCCGGTATGGATTCTCTTTTTATGGCTGTTGTTGCCTATAATTCCTATGTGAAGGGAAACCATCAGCAGGCCATAGCGGAATTGTCAGGCGCGATTGAAAAGGCCGAAGAGCAGGGTAAATCTTTTCCGATGTTCTATGCCTGTATCCAGGAACAATGGTTAAATAAAGTTAGGGTATATTATAAAAAGAAGGATTTTACTACCTCGTTAGCGGAGTCTGTATCGCTTATTGTTCATTCCCTAACTGGAAGATATAGAAGTAACCCTGATGTTGAACAGGGCTATTTGCTCCTTTCCAGCGATACCAGGCACATGATGCAGGATCATATTCTTAATAATATTCTCCGTTACCTCAGCGATATACCCAACGAATCCGGGAATGATTTCAGCCTGAACCAATATAAGCAGCAACTGGTAACTGGGTTGGCCCAACAGTTGATAGATGAGCCTGAACAAGGCGATAACCAGCAGGCATTATCTGTACTGAGCGAATTATACAATCATAAACCAGAGGCATTTATAACAGGCGTTATAAATAATTTTAATGCTGTGTTAAATGCTAACAACAGCGTTCAGCACGCTATTTTTTCAGAATTGGAGCACCTGTTTATGCATTTTGAAACAGAGGTACATACTCATCAAAATTATCAGGCGTTCTTAAACTATTCAGCCGAACTTAATCCTGAATCAAGCTCGGTAATAACAAGGCAAATAAAAGAGGTTGCGTAGCTAAAAATGAGGTTTCCACACTATTCACAACTAAATTTTACTGATTGCGGGCCTACATGTTTAAGAATAATTCTTAAATATTACGGCAAAGACTGCAATATGGAATACCTGCGCACGATTTGCCCGGTAACGAGGTCTGGAATTACCTTGGGCGACATTTTAAGCGCTGCAAGAGTTCTGGATTTTGAAGCTGTAGCCGCCAAAGTTTCGCTGGATGGTTTAAAGAAAAACATCCTGTTGCCATGTATCCTTCACTGGAACAGCGATCATTTTGTGGTACTTTATAAAATATCCAATACTGGATTTTATTATATCTCGGATCCGGGCTTCGGGAAATTAAGGCTTTCCAGTGTAGAATTTGAGGCCTTGTGGAAAGATAAGCAACCAATGGGAGTGGCGTTACGCCTTATTCCGAATGATAGTTTTTTTGACAGCACGTTGCCTGAACAATCCAGGCGTGATGACTGGCAAAAAAGTTTCCGTTTTTTGAAAAATAACCTTCAGGGGCAATATACCAAGCTCGCCGGGCTCTTTATTTTGCTGGGCATCGGGGCGCTGTTTCTTTATTTATTGCCGCTAAGTATGCAACGATTGATAGATAAGGGGGTGAACAACAAAAACACATCAGTAGTTTACCTGGTAATCTTCTTTCAGCTGGCTATAATGTTGGGGCAGATCCTATCTGATTGGGTAAGGGGACTGGTTAGAGTAAACTTTAGCATGCAGATCAGTATCAATATTATCAGTAACCTGCTCAATAAACTGGTGCGGCTTCCACTCAGTTTTTTTGACACAAGGCTAAACACAGATATATTGCAAAGGATAGAAGATCAGCAAAAAATAGAGTCATTTTTGTCGCAGAAAATTACGCAGGCTTTGTTTTCTCTGATTCTTATCGTTGTTTTCTCAGTATTACTGGCCAGCTATAATGTAAATATCTTTTATGTTTTCCTGGGCCTCAGCCTGTTTTCTTTTGCATGGATCTTTCTTTTTCTTGGTAAAAGAAAGAATATTGACTACTATACCTTCAAGCTGGCTTCCGACAACAAGAATGCACTTATTGAAATAATACAGGGCATGAAGGAAATAAAAATAAACAATTCTCACCGGCAAAAGATAAAACTGTGGACTGCGATTCAAAAGGAATATTTTAAGCTAAAGGTCAGGTCGCTGAATCTCAACCTGTACCAAACAATTGGCGTTAACGCGATCACCCAGGTAAAGAATATTATTATTACACTTTTTTGCGCGCTTTGGATAATAGAGGGTAAATTCACTATAGGCGAAATGCTGAGTGTTGGTTATATCACCGGCATGATGTCAGGCCCCATGGAATCCCTTGTGGATCTTGTCCAATCTGGCCAGGACGCCAAACTTTCTTTTGACCGGATAGATGAGGTTCACCAAAAAGAAAATGAAAGTGCCGGACATGACATCATTCCTCCCGAACAAATAAAAAACGGTATATTTTTAGATAACGTAAGTTTTAAATACGAAGGAAGCTTTAGTCCTTATGTATTGCGGGATCTCACTTTACATGTTCCGCAGGGTAAAACTACAGCTATTGTGGGCAGCAGTGGAAGTGGGAAAACCACGTTATTGAAATTATTGTTAAAGTTTTATAATCCGCAAATCGGCGGCATTTTTGTTGATACAAACAATATGTTGAATATAAATGCTGACTGGTGGCGCGACAGGTGCGGAACTGTAATGCAGGATGGCTACATTTTTAATGGAACAATTGCCGAGAATGTATCCCTCTCAGACGATTTGCCTGACCCGGTGAGGTTGGATTTTTGTTTAAAAACGGCTTGCCTTGACGAATTTGTAAGCCAGTTGCCACTGGGTGCCAATACCCGGATTGGAACCGGCGGAAGTGACCTGAGCGGTGGTCAGAAACAAAGAATATTAATTGCCAGGGCCATTTACAAGGATCCTGAATTTATCTTTTTTGATGAAGCAACAAGCTCCCTCGATGCAAAGAACGAATCAGACATTATGGCTAATCTTAACAGCTACCTGGTTGGGAAAACTGTAGTTGTTGTGGCACACAGGCTTAGCACAGTAAAGAATGCCGACCAGATTGTTGTATTGCATAGAGGCGAAATTGTTGAAATTGGTAATCACGAAACACTTGCCGGTATGCAAAGTCACTATTACGAATTGGTTAGGAATCAGCTGGAACTTGGAAATTAGTTGAAATTATCAACCCTCGCAGAAGCTTAAATCCGCCGCTAAAGCGTGATGATATTAATACTTTAGTTGTTATCCTGGTGCAGCAGCCGGAGCCGTTAGAACAAAAGGAAGTGAAGCCAGATCCCCAAAAAGCATGGTGGAAGTTTTGGTAATAACCGATAATCAATTTAGACCACAAGCCTGCGCTACCCTTCCCTCTTTGGTTGCTTAGGGTAGCTTTGCTTATGGCGGGGCGCACAGGCCATCCACACTCCAGAAAGATCGGTGTTCTTCACTTGTAAGCTACACATACAATCACGCCAGGCTTCATTGCGTTTAATGAGTGCTATCGCACACATTTCACTCCATTGCTTTACCTTGCTTCTTAGGTAGAGATTTCCCTTTGCCATCCCGGCACACATGCGCACTCCCTCGCAAAGCAGATCTTCACCGGCCACCACTTGAGCAGCCTGTCAGGCTTGTTGTTAGCAGCAAAGTCGTTCATCACATTAGCTTTCTCTGTCTTCATCAACCTTTCACCTGTGCTGCGCTTTCACTTGGTTTGGCAACTAGGTGAGCTTGCAACGTTCAAGATTAATTCAGCCAGTCGCTCATATTGTAAGGCTCACCTGCTTCGTCGTCGAGGGCTTCACAACTGTCATGGCATTTGAAAGACCAAAGCACAACCCTTAGAAGTCAAACACAACGCCAGTTTTTTGTGTGAAGCATTCTTTGTGGCCGCACTTCGTTCTATCTCCACAAAGATCCTCTCCTCTATTCGCAGGACGGTTCGCAGATTTATAAAGATTATATATATTTATCGTATGAAGACACCAGATATCCTAAAACAAGTAGATCACCTCATAAACCTGGCAAACACAGGCCTTGCACGTAAGATTAGAGGAGACTACGGCTCCGACTACGTACATCATGGAGATTACTTAGGATTTAAAGCGGCTTCTTTATCGTTTATTTCGTTGATATATGGTGAAACACATTCGTATTACACTATGTTTAAAGGATCTATAACAGATTCCTATATCGGCACTATCGAAGGCGGCGTAAATATTTTAAATCAAATTAAGCATGAAGTAGAAAATGGTTGGTTAACAACAGTTAAACAATTGGTTACAGCAGAGGTCTTCTCTGACTTCTTGGAAATGAGTGAACACCTACTTGATGAAGGTTACAAAGACGCCGCGGCAGTTATGGTAGGCTCTGTACTTGAAGAACACTTACGTCAATTATGCCAATCTCATAGCATAGATACGCATGTGTTAAAAGGCACCGATAGCGTTGCAAAAAAAGCAGCAGCAATAAATGACGATTTAAAAAAGGCTGGTGCGTATGGCCCTATACAGCAAAAGCAGGTGACTGCCTGGTTAGGGACGAGAAATAGCGCAGCACATGGACACTATAATGATTATACATTAGCGGAAGTCAAATTAATGTATCAAGGGGTGTTGAACTTTTTAGCGGAGGTTAAGTAATGACACTTGTAGCCACTTGGGTAAATCTCGAACCAGGGATTGCACCATCTATTTGGACGGCGGCGGACACGAAAATTTCGGATGGTAAGGAGACGATCATGCTTGAAGGTTCAAAGGTATTTGAACTACCGTTATCATGCAGAACGCTGGGCGGTAGTTCCTACGGCAACGTATATTATAAAACGTCTTTAGGCTTCTCTTATGCTGGCAGTTCTATGATTGGGTTGAATACCTACGCAACCCTTTGCTCCGTACTCAGCAACTTGGGTAGCGGCCCACCTAATTTGCCAGATCACATTAGTATCGTTAATAAGGCAAAGGATATTCTGAAGGTTTACACTATTTCTGTTCAGAGTTACGCAGAAATTAGCATATGGGGATTTTGCCCAATTACTCACCTTCCATTTATAGGCGTAGTTAGCGCAGTCAAAACGACAGAAGTGGTCTACACAGTAGAAATAAAGTACGGCTACGAAGACCAGCTTTACTGTAGTTTAATCGGTAGTCACAAGTCTGAAGTTAACAGTGAAATAGCTGCTCGATGCGCAATGCTGGCAAATTCCAAGAGTCACGACTACTGGCGAACTCCTATAAAAGTTCTAAGGGATGTTATTAAACAAAATTCGTACGAAGAAATTGGTGGCAATATACAGTTAGCTATAATCCCATCAAATGGTTCTTTCAACCATTTCGCAATGTCAGTCCCAGTTGAAGGAATATCTCCTCGGACACATACGCAGAAATATCGTAACATCGATCAATTAGAAGAAATAGGGCGTTGGGTCGGAAACTGCTTGATTGCTATACCTGCACTCGAAATAGATTTCCCGTTATCAGAAACATAATGGCAAAGTAAATGAAAGATGATATGGCAGTTAAGCAATACTCTCCTGTTTAGCTATAGGCATAGATAGGAACGGAATGAATTACTCTGCAAAGTTACGCTTATAGCTGCTGAAGCGTGCAAGAGCTTCCTGCATAAACCACAAGCTAACACTCAGGCCATTTATTCGTTTGCCATCTTGCACTTGATTGCTATAAGCGTAGAGGGGTTCCGTAATTCATTTATTCACATAATCATATTTCGAAAGGAGGATACAAGAGCCAGCTGCTAAAAAATCAATTTCAAAGCGCGCCAAAAGTGTGCCAAATAGACCGTCGCTAAAGGGAAATGGCGCACTACAAAGTCAAACCAGAGCCTGTTGATAGATAGGCAAGAGTTAGCTAACAATATTTAAGAACCCGCACTCCGCGGTCAGAGAGGCATTTTAAGACATAAAAAAATCCCCTTAAAATTAACTAAGAGGATTTCTGTTTCTGTGGTACCAACTGGGATCGAACCAGTGACACAAGGATTTTCAGTCCTTTGCTCTACCATCTGAGCTATGGTACCAAACCGTTCCCGTGATTGGGGAGTGCAAATGTAGTGTCTTTTTTTAAGTTTGAAAATTTTTTTTGCAAAAAGATTGAATAAGTCGCCGTTTTTGAAATAACTATACAGGAAATCAGCCAATTAATTTTCAAATATTTTTTCGATCTCAAAACATTTCGGGCTTTCAACAATTCATTTAACTTTGAACAAATTACTATGCACGCATAATGATTGCACAGCTTATATTCATCACCATTCTTGGTGCAGCGGTTTACCTTTTCAGTAAAAACGTTGCTAAAATTAGGCGCAACATACTGTTGGGCAGAGAGGTAGATCGGAATGACCAACCTGCATTGCGCTGGAAAGTGATGGCTAAAGTAGCCCTTGGCCAAACCAAAATGACTAAAAGGCCGGTTGCCGCGGTTATGCATTTTTTCATTTATGTGGGTTTTATCATTATTAACCTCGAGGTGCTGGAGATTATGATAGATGGCATCTTCGGTTCGCACAGAATATTTTCGCATCCGCTGGGAAGTTTATATGGTTTGTTAATAGGAGGCTTTGAAGGGCTTGCGGTGTTGGTCCTTGTAGCTTGTATTGTGTTTCTATGCCGACGCAATATTGTAAAGCTTAAACGTTTTTCAGGCACGGAGATGACCCAATGGCCAAAATCTGATGCTAATTATATTCTCATTACCGAGATCCTACTCATGACGGCCTTCCTTACCATGAATGCTGCCGATTATAAACTGCAACTACTGCATTTTGAACATTACGTTAAAGCTGGCTCTTTTCCAGTAAGTTCATTACTTACTCCCCTGCTGCCAGATAGCGCTTCTGCATTGGTAATTATTGAGCGGACTTGCTGGTGGTTCCACATCATAGGCATTTTGTGCTTTTTAAATTACCTGCCTTATTCCAAGCATTTTCATATCCTACTGGCTTTTCCAAACACTTACTACTCCAACTTAAACCCTAAGGGTAAGTTTACCAATATGGCAACGGTTACTACAGAGGTTAAGGCTATGCTCGATCCATCTTTTGTACCGGAAACAACGGGCGAACCTGGCAGGTTTGGAGCGAAAGATGTAACCGACCTTACCTGGAAAAACCTGATGGAGGCCTATACCTGTACCGAGTGTGGCAGATGTACTTCGGTCTGTCCGGCAAATATCACTGGTAAATTACTCTCCCCCCGCAAGATCATGATGGATACCCGCGACAGGATCACCGAGGTTGGGAACAATATAGATAAACACGGAAAGGATTACCAGGACGATAAAGCCCTGCTTGATAATTACATTACCCGCGAAGAGATCTGGGCCTGCACTACCTGCAACGCTTGTACGGATGCCTGCCCGGTAAATATCAACCCGCTCGAAATTATTACCGAATTGCGACGTTACGCCGTGATGGAAGAATCGCAGGCTCCCGCAAGTATTAACAATATGTTTGGTAATGTAGAGAACAACGGTGCCCCCTGGAAATATAGCCAGGCCGACAGGTTTAACTGGGCTGAAGAATAAATTCATTAAGTCATTAAGTCATTGTTTGATGGGTTAATGACTCGATGACCTAATGACTCAATGACTTAATTTATGAGTAAAATAAAAATTCCTACCATGGCCGAGATGGCTGCCGAGGGCAAAGAACCCGAAATTTTATTTTGGGTAGGATGCGCAGGTAGCTTTGACGATCGTGCACGCAAAATAACCCGCGATATATGCAAGATACTGCATCATGTAGGCATTAGCTATGCAGTTTTGGGTACTGAGGAGAGTTGTACCGGCGATCCGGCAAAGCGTGCCGGTAACGAATTTCTATTCCAGATGCAGGCCATGATGAACATTCAGCTTTTGGATGGTTACAACATCAAAAAAATAGTTACCGGTTGTCCGCATTGCTTTAATACCATAAAAAACGAGTATCCTGGCTTAGGCGGCAATTATGAGGTGATCCATCATACACAACTTATTCAGCAGCTGATAAACGATGGTAAGCTTAAAGCCGAAGGCGGAGAAAGCTTTAAAGGCAAACGGATCACTTATCATGACCCATGTTATTTAGGCAGAGGGAATGATGTTTACGAAGCCCCACGCGCTGCTTTAGAGATACTGGATACCGAACTGGTTGAAATGAAACGCTGCAAATCAAACGGATTATGTTGTGGTGCCGGCGGCGCGCAGATGTTTAAAGAACCGGAGCCGGGTAAAACGGATATCAATATGGAGCGCATTGCCGATGTTATCGAAGCTAATGCACAAGTTGTTGCCGCGGCCTGTCCGTTTTGCATGACCATGCTTACAGATGGCGTAAAACACCAGGATAAGCAGCAGGAGATACAGGTGCTGGATATTGCCGAGATCACTGTTAAAGCTAACGGGTTATAAAAATACTATCCGAAATAAGAATTTCAGACTTCAATTTTAAATAACATAAAGGGCCGCGTTTCTACCGCGGCCCTTTATGTTATTTGGCCGATGCAGGCAGGGTTTCTTTCACCGCACCACAGGTCAACATTTGATTGCCGTAGTATGGATTTTGGATAGCCTCAGTTTCGCTAAGCCAATATAATTTTTTCATTGGGCAATAATCGCGGTATAGGGTAGCCGTATTCAGTTTAATTGCTTTTGCTGCCCCGAACATATTTTCTGAAAGGCTGGCAAAATGCTCGCGCTGATGTTCTATATCATTGCTTTCTGAAATATGGCGGGCATCAAACTTTAGCTTATCTGCATATTTTGACCAGGTGGTTTTATCGTTGGCCGAAAGTTTCCCGGCTGGAAATGAACTGATTGCTGCAAGCAATGCCTTTGCTTTAACATTGGTTGCGCTGGCATCACCGCTAATGAGCGCGTTTTTTACGCCGTAATAGGCGTTTAGCACGGCCTGGTTTGATGAATTATCTTGTGCGTTAACCGATGTAACATAAAATAGCGCGATAATAGCGCAAATAAAAATTTGAAGTTTTTTCATGATCTTGAATTAAAAAATAATTACGCGTTACCGCCTAAGCAGCAACAGTTGATAAAGAAGTTTTGGAATTAATTGATAACGAATAGCGTTATCCTTACTTCAGGGCGAAGCAAATGAAACTAAGATCAAATACGAAAAGTACAGTTGCGCAAAAATACCGGAATGCGTGCCTGTGGAGGCGGTGCATGGTTTACCGGGTAACTGATTGCCAGTGAAAACTGGCTGTTAGCCATTAACGGAAACAATGCAACAGGCAATAATGCAGCGCTTAAGCCCAAACTAATGTGACTGTAAGTTACCGGAACGCTTTTTTCTGATTTGAGCTGCTGGTGCTGATCTGTACAGCATTTTTTTGCAGCTTTCATTTCCTTGCGCATACCGCAGGTACGGCATTTTGGGTCTGTATCGCTGTGCCAAAGTACAACCCTTACCAACCTGCCCATGCAGTACTGATAATGCAGCGTAGCCCCCGACGAAACGCCGAGGTACAATACGGTTAAAAAGGTTATAAACAGTTTTTTGGCCACTACACAAATATGGGTTTTAATAAACGCTCCCGGTATATTTTTTTGCTCCTTTTACAATTTAAAGAGAATCATTTTAAAGTGAATCAACCTCTGTATCTGTTAGCATTTCGCTGTACCGAAAATATCTTATATTACAAACTCAATATGCAGATGCCATGGCCCCCAAAAATTTGTTATTGCTGCTTGTATCTCTTTTCCCCGCAGTAGCTTTCGGTCAGATAAAACCCATACAGTTAAAGTTTGAAAACGGGCAAATAAAAAGCAGCTTTAAAAGTCCCGATGGCGAAAAGGCGTTTATACTGGATGCAGTTATGCCCTCCACATATCAAAGCTCAAATACTCAATTGATATCTGCCGATAGTACCGGCATGGTTGTAAAAAAACACATCAAATATTTTAACAACGAATGTGATCTGACCAATACAGTAAAGAGAACAATATACGGACTGCAATGGGATATCGAGATCACGGCGAAAGACACCAACAGCTGGAATACCCCTATCGAAACTTCATTACAATGGCTGCACCAGGATTCGGCCTTATTTTGGACTACCTGGGCCGATAACCAACCCGACGTTAAAACAGATGCTTGGCATGATCCATTTACACCAGCTCATTTTCGGAGCCTGTCATTAACTTACGGTGGCGAAACGCACCTTTCGCGCAACGCGTTTGTGATACCTATTGCCAGTACTTTTTTTAATAATGATAATATTGGGCTTAGCTTCCTGCAATCGTTAAATGATACCATTCTCGATCTGGAAATGTACACCACAGCCGACGGAAAAATAGCATACCGCCACCTTAACCATCGCATTAACTCTAAATACAGCATTCACATCCTGCATCAGATAGTCTTGCACCAGGCCGACTGGCGCGATGGCATAGCCTGGATGGCAAAAAACTATAAAGCTTACTTTTTCCCTGAAGAATCATTGGTAAACACCATTGCCGGTTGTGCCGCCTATTCATCGTACGAGGGCGAATTAGATACAGCCAAATATCGTAAAATGGCTTTCAGCCTTAATTGGAAGGCATCGCTGGATTTTCCTTACATGGGCATGTTCATTCCCCCGGTAAAAAACAACGATGAGAAATGGCTGAAATATAAACAGCGGGGCGTTCAGGTAGGTGATGGCTACGCAACTATAAACGGACTGAACAAATACTCCGAACATTTAAACCAACTCGGGTTTCACACTATTAGTTATTTTAATGTGAATGAGTTTGGCAACGGCATAGTTTACCCCTATAAAACCACACCAGTTACCGATGATTCACTCTGGAAAAACCCAAACAATTTTGTTTACACCAGGCTAAAAAAAGCCTTTTTAAAACCAGCAGGCCTGCTTCCCGATTGGGATGATCGCCCGGTGTTTTCAAACTGGGAAGATTGTATCGTGCTTGATCCGGCCGATTCTACCTATAAATCCTTTTTACTGAACCAGGCCAGGTTGCATATACAGAATATCCCGGCGTCTTCGGGTATATGTATCGACAGGCTCGACTGGATGCGATTTTACAATAGTAATGGCGACGACCAGACCAGCATGGTTGACCGGCAGAAAACCCAATCCCTTCTATTATCCTGGAAAAACCTGATGCATCCGCTAAGCCAGATCATGCACAACGCCCATAAAGTTATTTTTTGCAACCCGCTGGATAGGCGGATAGATCTGATGGCACACATCGACGGCATTTACGATGAATTTGGCTACATGGCATCCAGCCTGAACCTATGCGCCCAAATGGCATTTTTTAAACCCATCATAGCATGGACCGCATCTAAAGAAAACCTGACGCCCCATCCAGATGCTTATTTCCAAAGGCATTTATACCTCGGCGCTTTCCTTACGGCCCCCTACCCCGGCAATGACCATACCATACAACCCGATGCCTGGGCCGAGAAATATTACCTTGATTACGGTCCCATGCTATCAGCAATAAAAGGCCGTGAGTGGTTGCTTGCCCCACATGTAGTACAGATAACCAACGGAACCGCTAAGGCTAACGCTTTTAAAGTAAATGGAAAAATAATTATTCCGGTAGTGCTGGGTGGAAGCGCAAAGACTGCATCGGTGAACATTAAACTGCCCTCATCTGAATTAGGTGCAAAAAGCATCAAAATTAGGGTATTGTATCCCGGAGAAACTAAATGGCGATCCCTCAAAAACACAGCAAATGCTAAAACCTTAAAGTTAAATGTGCCTCTTAAAAGAGGATGCGCGCTGATAAGTATTGGGTAAGGGCAAAATCAATCATTATAAATGGTGGATGTGTTGTTAGCCTTATAATTTCGATTTCAGCCTGCTCAACCCCTCTTGCGTAATATTCAGATAATTGGCCACCAATCTGTTGGGCAGGCGTTTTATAATTTCGGGATTTTCTTTAAGCAGTTCTAAATAACGCTCGGTAGCATCGTTGGTAATAAAACTCATTAACCTTTTGGTATTTATTACATAGGCGTACTCTAACTGACGGCGATAAAACTTTTCCCATATGGGCAATGTTTCTACCAGGTGATAAAAGTCCTTCCTATCCATATAAAGCAGCTCCGAATCCATTACGGCTTCAATATACTCGTTTGATGGATCTTCGGTGATGAAAGATACCATCGATGATGACGAATCATTTTCAAATATGATCCTCCGGGTAACTTCGGTGCCAACATCTTTTATAAAATAGATGCGCAGGCAACCCTTCACCACAAAATACATTTTGTTTGATAGGCTACCCTCGTGCAATAAGATCTCCTTCTTTTTAACCAAACGTGGTTTAAAATACGAAAGCACCAATTGCAGATCGGCATCACTTATCTTAACTTTTTTAAGGATGTATTTGGCTAAGGCGTCTTTCATAAATATGCGATCGGATTGATTACCTGATAAAATTATACATTTTGCTTAAAGAACTTAGGGTAGATCAGCAACGCGGCAAACAAGGCAATAAACGCGTTAATCAAAAACACCCGGTCAAAGCCGTAAGCTACCGCCTGCGGCGAACCGCCCTTTCCCGAAGCATCAGACACGCCCGACAAAACCGCGAAAATAACGCCCATAACCGTGGTGCCGGTTATCTGCCCCAGGATCCGAGATAACGATAAAAAACCACTCAACAACCCTCGCTGATCGGCTTGCGCTGCTTCCATGATAACAGTATTATTAGGGGTTTTAAAAAAGTTAAGTCCGAGGGCGATTATGCCTATTCGCCAAAGATAACCTACAATACCTACGGCCGGGGTGATGGTGCTCATGCAATAACATCCAATGGCTATGGTGACCACCGCGTAAAACATCACCGTTTTTGCCCCGTACCTATCCCCTATTTTACCCGCGTAAATACTTAACGCAACGGTTAACAAAGGCCCGAACGACATGATCAGCCCCACCTGTACCAAACTATAATGCGCAGCTTTTAGCAGAAAAAATGGAGGCAATATTACCGTTGTTATAATTACCGTGTAAACCAGTACCGTAGCCACCAGATTTTTACTGATAAGCCTGTTTTTAAAAATGGCGATATTTATTAAGGGTTGTGCTATCCTTTTCTCTAACCCAATAAATGCAAATAATCCCAAAACCGTAATTGCTAAAAGCGTTAAAACTACGGGGTGGGTAAAACCACTTTTCTCTATCCTCGTCATCCCGATACAATAGCATGATAAGATTATCGCCAACAAAACTATTCCTGCCCAATCTATCGATACTGTTTTTTTAATAGCAGCACTAACTATATACCTATGCCCTAACCCGTAAGCTATTACACCAAAAGGTACGTTTACCAAAAACATAGATTGCCACCCAAAAGACGAGAGCAATATGCCGCCAATGGTTGGTCCGCTTGCAATGCCCAATGCTGTTATTGTTGATAAGATCCCCATTACTTTGCCCAGTTGCTTTTTGGGTGTGAGTTCCGTGGCTATGGCCATACTTAAAGCCAATATCAAGGCTGCTCCCAAACCCTGCAAACCACGGAATATGATAAACAACGTTGCACTATTGGATAAGCCGCAAAGCAGGGACGCGGTTGTGAATATGGCAATACCGGCCAGGTACAATTTTTTCTTGCCTATGATATCGCCAAGTCGCCCGGCGGCGGTTATTAAAGCGGTAAGCACAAGCAGATAAACCAGCACAAACCATTGCGCCGAGGCAAAAGTTGTTTTTAGGGTTTTGATCATGGTTGGTAGCCCTACACTCACAATGCTGGTATCGAGGTTCATCATAAACAAACTGATGGAAATACCGGCGATGGCGAGGTTCAGGCCGGAGATTTTGTGATCAGCACCTGCTTCAATATCTGTATGATGTGATGCTTGTAATGTTCCTGTTTTCATGCTTCAAAATTGAGGAGCAGGAAATAAATAAGCATTGATGTATGTTAAAAAATGGCGGAGAGCTGAGTAACAACAAAGCCCCACATGTATGTGAGGCTTTGCTGATGTTTTTAAATATCAAAACATTTCCAATTACCTTATTCATAAATAAAGCTGCCATCGCCCCTTCTGTTCATGGTTTTGCCGTTACGTTTTGGCGCACCGCTCCATTTTTGCAGGTTTAAGCGTAGGCCAACCAAAAAGTACCTGCTCAGCGTGCTGGATAGCGTGTTAGTGTAGCCACCCTGCGGTGAAAGTGTTTGCTGTATAAAATTGTTTTGGTGCAGGATATCGTACACGTTGAAGGTTAGCACCAGGTTCTTTTTTTGGAAAAACTCTTTTTCAAAACCGGCATTGATAACAAAAGGGTTATTGTTAATACCTGTTAAGCCGGTAACATAACTTTTAGACGCGCTGTAATTTACCTGGAAGGTTTGCAAAAAGTAAACCTTGCCATCTATACCCAACGATGTTGTCCGGAGCGAAGTAGGATCGGCATTACGTAGGGTGGTGAACGACCGAGAAATATCATAGCCAACATATGGGTTTACCTCAAACCAATCGGTAGGGTTTATCCGCGGACCAAAACGTTCGTCGAAACGCCAGTTGGTGTTATGATAAAGTATGTTGTTACTCATAGCGTTGTTATAAGCATAAGTTACATTACCATTAAGCGAAAGGTTGTAACGGCGATCATCAAACTGTTTGGCAATGTTATAGCGCCCAACTATGGCATACGAGCCATTGATGTTGATATAGTGGATCTCGTTGATGGTTTTATACTTGAATTTTGATTCGTTGGTAGGGTCGAGCGGATCGGCAGAGAGGAATTGCCTGATCTGTAAAACGTTGGTTGTAGTTTGATTATCAATAGTAGTACCATTGATGTTGAAGGATAAATTAAACCGCGAGTTTGGAAGGTAATTATTGTAAATAACATTAAGCGAGTTGGTAAACGTTGGCTTTAAGTTTGGGTTACCCACAATAATATTATTCGGATCGGATCGATCGGTAAATGGTTGGATCTGCTGAAAATTAGGCTCAGTATTGCTCCCCGAATACGCTACAGAAATGCGCTCGGTACGCGACCATGAATAAGAGAACCTGAATACCGGGATAACCCTAAAATCCGACCGTGAGGTAGATACATTCTCGCTGGTACCATTATTTACTTTAGTACCTGTTAACAGCGTAGGCACTAAGGTTGCGCCTAATGAAAGGTTTACTTTTTTACCGTTGTACCGATAGTTTAACGTGGCCCGGGTTTCGGTAAAGGAGTAGTTATAAATATTATCCAGCCGGGTAAGTTCAACCACATCGCCGTTGGCCAGTACGGTATCTGAGAGGGCTTTATTATCATAAACAGCGGTACGCACCTGGCCGTTAAATTCAAATTGCGATACCAGGTTAATAGGTTCAACATAAGTTAAGCTGGTACGGTAAGTGGTGTTTTTACTGGTGCGATTGGTTAACAGGTGCGCGGCCGAATCGCGCAGCAAAGAATCGCGGGTGTTATCAAAATAGTAATGATAATCGTTATCCCTATCGCCATTTGCCTGGCTGTTTGACCTGTTGATGCTGAACTGCACAGAAACATTACGGTGCGGTTTTTTAAATATATGCTGATATAAAACGGTAGCACCATAGTTTGGCGCGCTGTTTAAACTGGCATTTGAGCCGTTTACTACAGGGTGCTCAAAACCGGTTGAAAAGTTGTTGATATTATCAGTAACCGATGAACTGAAGCTTGACGAGTTGGAATAACTGAACGTAGGCGTTACCTGTAAATAATTGGCACTATCAATAGTATAATCCATCTCAAAGCTTACATTATGGCTTTTGCTTTTATTTTGCCGGGTGCTTTGCGATGTAAAATCGGTGGATCCTAAAGTAGAGTTGCTTTGCCCGTAACTGCTGTTTACCGAATTATTATCACTATAACGGTAAGCGTAGCTGGATATCATCTGGATCTTTTTATTCCATTGGTCGCGGTAATTTAACGATGGCGAAGCAGAGAAAGTTGTACCCGGGCTGCCGCCTCTCCCCGCACCTGCACCAACGCCTGTGCCGCCACCACCACCATTGGTCGCCCCACCCGCTATCCCGGTTGAAGCTATGCCCGTAACGGTGTTTGCTATCCGGCCAATAACCCCAAGCTGCTCATTGGCATTGATCCGCTGTGCGAAAACCTGCCCGTTGTATCGGTCGTTATTGCCTCCCTGGGCTGTTATCCGGGCTGTATTCCCTACCGATCTGTCTGCACGCGTGGTAATGTTCAGTATCTTTTGAGGGTCGCCATCTTTAACGCCCGAACGTGCGGCCAGGTCGCCATAATCATCAACTACCTGGATCTTATCTACAATATCTGCAGGCAGGTTTTGGATGGCCTGGGCAACATCGCCACCGGCATATTCCTTACCGTTTAACTTGGCCCTTGTAATTTGCTGCCCCTGGTGTGTTACTGTTCCGTCGGTACCTACTTCCATGCCCTCCATCTTTTTCAGCAGTTCATCTACGGTGGCGTTTTCGCGCACTTTATAATCGCTGGCGCGGTATTCTACCGTATCAGTTTTGTACACAATGCTTGGTGTACCGTTAACCACAACCTCTTTAAGGGCGTTAGTTTCGGCTTTTAAAATAATAGGATCTAACGTAAGCCTCGGCACGGCATCGTTGTTAAGCATTTTTTTAACCAGTGTGCGGTAACCAATGCTGCTGATGGTAAGCGTAAAAGTGGCCGATTTTACGTTTTTAAAAATGAAGATTCCATCGGCGTTAGTAGCTGTGCTTACGGTATCTTTTTTAGATACCAATTTAACTACCGCACCCACTACTGTTTGATCGGTAGAATCTTTTACTATCCCGCTAACCTGCCTCAACAAAAGCGGAGGGGGTAAAGCAGCCGGTTTACGCGCGGGTACGTTTTGCGCAAACAGCCCCGCCGATAGTAACAGGAACGGCAATATCAAAAGGAATCTTGGTTTCATAGATAGGTAGGTTTCAAACGCTTAGTTAAGGCAATAAGATGCTTTATCAGCCTGATTGGCTGGTTAATTACACCGGGATATTTCAGTTAATTATTTTTTTGTTAATAGGTATTTACCCCAAAAATCAGTCGGGCTCATCACGCTTTGCATATCGCCGCCATTGCCACCGCCAAAGCCGCCGCCTCCACCATTTCCGCCGCCGCCAAAGCCACCACCGCCTCCGCCACGTCTGCCGCCACCACCACCAAAACCGCCACCGCCTTCGTTTCCGCCGCCTTCACCACGGTTACCAAATTGCAGGCCGTTCACTTTTATGTTGTATGCAAACTCTTTAGGGGCATCGGCATTAATGTTTAATAGCTTTAACGGCAAAGCCAGTTCATAAACAAGGTTGCCTTTGGCATCGTAATCAATGGCGGCCTTAATACCATATTCATTGTAAATAGAGATCACGCTATCCGGGATAGCCTCAAATCCGCTCACCGTAATTTCTTTAGCCGAAGCTGTTATCTGTTTACGCATAGCAACTATAGCAGCCGAATCCAGGCCACCCTGCTGCCCTCCGGCTCCGCCCCTTCGCCTAAACTGGCCACGCATTGCCGATTGGTTAACTACCGGAAAAGTTATTAGGAAAGCCCCTTTATCTTTTTTCTTGCCTTCGGTATTAATGGTAAGACTAATACCCCCGGCAATGATCTTCCTGTTATTTGTCTGATCTGTTGATTGTATGGCCAGGTAAAGGTTTTGGCCATCGTTTGCCAGTGTGTAATAAAGCTGCGTGGTTTTATTATAAGCCTGCAAGGTGGCGGGCCATTCCTTCAGTTTTCCGTCGGCCTTAACATCGGCAGGGGCTAATACAGCACCTTCCTGCACATTATTGAGTTTTTGGGCCTGGGCCGAATAACCCAGCGCGAGCGTAAGCACCAATCCTAAAAACCCTTTACCTAAACCCTTAATATTGTATTTCATATTGGATGATCTATTTAAAACCTTTCTATTGATTTTCCTGGTAACCTATATAGGCCAGGATCCTTTCCTTATAATTATCGCCCACGGGTATCTCAACATCATTAAGCAGTATCCGGGTGCGTTTAAAAGCGGTTATTTTATCAAGCGATACGATAAAAGACCGGTGCACCCTCGCAAACCCTTCAAATGGTAGTTTACTTTCCATAAAATGCATACTAAGCCGGGTAATTACCGGTTTGCTGGTGCTTTTAAGGTATATCTTAATGTAATCCTTCAATCCCTCTATATAAATGATATCCGGGTGGTTAATGCGCACTATTGAATAATCGGCATTAACAAACATAAACCCTTCATTTACCTGCGCTTTGGGTTGCGTATCTTTTTTCAATCTTACACTGCCCAACTCAAAGGCTTTGTTTACCGCTTTCATAAAACGCTCGAACGAGAAAGGCTTCACCAGGTAATCAACCACATCAAGGTTAAAACCTTCCAGGGCATAGTTTTCATAAGCCGTTGTCATAATCACCATGGGCGGCTTAACCAAACCTTTTAAAAACTGAACGCCTGAGATGCCCGGCATCTGGATATCCAGAAAAATAAGGTCTACCTGGCCTTGCTGTAAAAAAGCCATGGCTTCCATCGCGTTTTTACAGGTGGCTACCAACTCGAGGCCCGGCATTTTTTTCACGTTGTCTTCCATCAACTCCAACGCCAGCTTCTCATCGTCAACAACAATACACCTCATCATCAATTCAATTTAATTTTAAGGTTACAGGTAAAGGTTGTGCCATCGTTCGTGATCTGCAGATCGTGGTTATTACCATAAAGCAGGTCAAGCCTCCTTTTTACATTTGCCAGGCCAATGCCCGAGCTTTTATCCTTCGAATCGTTCACCGGCGCAACTTTATTGGTGACCGTAAAATTTAACCAGTGGTCCGCGTCAATTTGCAGATCAATAGCTACAACCGGCTCGGTAAGCATACCAATGCCGTGTTTAAACGCGTTCTCCACAAAGGGTACAAGTATCATGGGTTCAATGTAATAAGCATTTATGTTATCAGGAATATTGAACACAATTGTTACATCATCGCCAAAACGTAAAAGCTGCAGGGCCATATAGCTGTTCAGGTAATCAACCTCGCGGGTCAGCAACACCTTCGATCCTTCACTTTCATAAAGCATATACCGCATTAGGTTTGAAAGCTCGATGATAGACGGCTCGAGCATATCTGATTTTTTGCGCGCCATAGATGCCATATTATTCAGGATATTGAATATAAAATGCGGACTAACCTGCGACCGTAAAAAACTAAGCTCGGTTTTAAGGTTCTCGTTCTCTTTTTCCTTCCTGATCTTTTCCTGCTGCGCGTTATCAATAATAATGCGGTAACTGATGCTGATACCCGTAATGGATAAATAAGTAAGCATATTGGTAAAGTACCAGCCAAACCAGCCCCTATCCCTAAAGCCACCGCGAGGGCGGTTATCCCCTCCCCATCTGCGGGGATGCAAACGGGCCATATCTGCCTGGTTAAACAACGAAAGCTGGCTATCAATAAAGCGCGAAAGCCACAGCACCAACGCTATTGTGCCAATCAGCGCTAACACATAGCGTAACAGTTGCTTTTTTTCGTTGTAAACTACGGGGTATAAAAAATAGGCATTAAAATAAAACACACCGGCCAGTATAGCATTATTGATCATGAGTTTATAATGCCAGTTGCTAAAGCCCCGCCAGGTATTGGGGTTACGAAAAAGGTATGGCGAAATGATAACCAGCGTCCAGAATAATACATGGATCACGGGTTTCAGATATTTGTTCGCGTATATTCTTTTTATCGCCATGATATAAAACTACGCATAAACGATAAACGGAATTTACATAAGAGATAAAGGTGCAGAAATAATAGACGAGGGTTTATTTTTTTGCGATTAACTTTAACACCAGATGGAGCAATGGAGCAACAAAATCAAACAGTTATAGATAATTATTTTCAATTTATTTATGGAATAACAAGCACCTTTGCATCTAACCTAAAACCTATAACGATGAGATCAATTTACATTACTACCTTTTTGTTATTTAATATACTTTATGGTTACGCCCAAAAAAGCATAACATTTAAGGTAGAGGATTTAAAATCACCAGAAACAACATTAAAAGTTGAAAGCTACTCGGTAATACTTGAAAACCTTATCCGGCAGGACAACGGCGTTTCAACATTTCCAACAAACAGATCGCATGCTGAACCTGCCTTTAACATCATTGCGAAAAGTAAAATTGAAGATAGCCTGGTAACGCGGGGCTACCATCCTTTTTTTGAAGGTATGTTTGCCGCTTATGCAGATCACCGGCCGTTCACCCTTTCGCCGGATATGATCTGGCTGCTCATTAGCCAGGGATTTGCCAACCACGTTAACAACAACAGCGAGGAACTGCGCAAATTATTTGTTAAGTACGACGGAAAAACAAGTTTGATCGTAGTCAACAACAAGATAAAACTGGACGATCCGGAAAGCCCCTGGGAGGAAGTTTTCCCGGAGTTTAGCAAGCAAATTGCAGCCCATACAGGCAAAGAGCTTACCGATGCCTTAACTGCCGACTTTACCACTACTACACCAGTTACCAGGGTGGCATCGCAAGCTACTTTAATGAACGCCGTGAAATCCTATTTTGAGTTTATAGTGATGCGGATAGGTTGTGGGATCCCCCAGATAACATTAGAAGGAACCCCGCAGGATTGGGAACGCGTTTTGGCTAAAACCGAAGCACTAAGAAAATACAAACTCGACTGGTGGGTAGACGGGATCGAACCTCCATTAAAACAATTTATACAGGCATCGAAGGGAAAGGTAGACAAGGATTTTTGGAAAGCTATGTTTAAATACCACTCGGAAGGCAAATGCGGGGCACCTACTATTATTGATGGCTGGATAGTTAAGTTTTTCCCTTATGATAAGGATGGCAAACGAATGGGATTGAAAGAAATAGCCGGGGCAGGCAGTTTACCAAACGAAATAGTGAAAGTAGACCTGGAATATCAATTAGGCGATGGAGCGGGCAATTTTGGCAAAACACCGCTTGAGCTATGGGCAGGCTTTGTAGGCTTAAAGCAAAACAATAAAACCTTTGGTTTGAGGCCCGAAATTGGCTGGATGATCAGGAAAAAGGATACAACGGCAGTTAGCCCGCTTTTGGTTGATCAGTTAAAACAACAAAACAACGGCTATACCTGGGGTGGGATCATATTACGCAGCAAAAATGTTCCGCCCGAGCTTTTTCACATCGGCCCCATAAAACAGCTTGAAATTTTCTTTACCAACGGTGTGCATATCCCCAACCAGATGGCGGACATAAAAGTGGAACAGTTTAAGATCCATGGAGATATTGATGCCGCCGAGACTGAGAGAATACAAAAGTTAATGCCGGGTACTAAACTTATTATTAATAATCAAGAAGTGAGTACCGCACCGAAAGGGCAATAACCGTTATTTTTCATTTGTATTTAAGAGGATGAACAGTCGGTGAAATTGCGTAAAAAATCATTGGCAATCAGAAGGCACCTACAGAGCCACAAAATCTTTCTCCATTTCTATAAACATGGTACACCTACGGAGTTTGGAATAAATTACAGAAAACTCCGTAGGAGTACCATGTTTGTAGCTAAAATAAATCTGAATTTGGCTCCGTAGGTGCCTCCTAATTATAAAAGCGGGTTCGCCGGATAAACAGCCTATGCGCTATGGATCACGGTAGCTTTATACTTTAATGATTTTCCGTTCCTTTCAGAAAAAACGGCTTTTATTTCGGCTATAACAGATAAGGCTATTTCTTCAGCAGTTTCTGAACCGATATCAAGACCTACAGGGCCGTGGATGGCGTCGAGGGTTTCCTGGCTTATTATTGTGCCGTTTTGTTCCAGCTCATCAAGCATGCGTTCCAGCTTTTTCTTCGGGCCTAAAATGCCGATGTAGGATGGATGCCGCGGTAGCAGATGTTTTAGAAAAGCAAGCTCATAATTGTAATTGTGGGTCATGAGTACAAAGGCGGTCCACTGTTTTATTTGCAGGCTTTGCAGGATCTGGTCTGGTTTGGCAATTACTTTTTTTACTGATGGAAAACGTTCTTCAGTAACATACATTGGTCGCCCGTCGATAACGGTTGTATCCCAACCCAAAATTGCAGCCATTTTTACCAGTGGGATAGCATCATTGCCTGCACCGATGATAACCAGCGATGTTAGTGGTTTTACAAACTCAACAAAGGCGGTATAATGTTGATAAGTAGTAACAGATGAATGTTGAGCTATCAGTGCCTCGCGGGCATCTTCCAATAATTCGGTGTGAAAAGGTAACGCTTCCCACCCGTTTGAAAATACGCTTTCATCGGTAAGGCATAAACAAGAGCCCGGTTGTGGCTCCTTGCGGTTTGCCAGCGAAAACAGGGTTACTAAAACTGAGTTTCCGTTTGCTGTGATTGTCGCTTTTAATAAAGTGATGGGATTGGTTTTGCCTGCGTGGATTGGTTCTATCAGGATATGGATGATGCCATTGCAGCCCAGGCCAATGCCCAGTTTGGCATCGTCATCGTCCATGGTATCATAGGTAACCAGCAGGGCTTCCTGTTGTAGTATTACCATGCGGGCTTTGCGCAGGGCATCGCCCTCCAGGCAGCCGCCGCTTATGGCACCGGTAAGCTGCCCATCTTCGGTAATGAGCATCCTGGCACCGGCCCTACGATAGGCCGAACCCTCAACAAGCACCACAGTAGCCAGCGCGGTTTTCTTATTTTCGGCTACCGCGCGCTCATACGCTACTACAATGTCAATAATTTCCTTCATCCTTAACCCGGCCTGCTACTGTTTGAAATTATTAAACCTCATTTAAATTGAATGGTAATTTGCGGATCCGTTTACCTGTGAGGTCAAATATGGCATCGGTAAGCGCCGGCGCAAAAGGAGGCAAACCGGGTTCGCCAACGCCACCTGCATCGGCGGTGTTTTCCATAACGTGTACTTCTACCAGTGGCACATCGCTCATGCGGGGCATCAGGTAATCATAAAAATTATTCTGTTCAACAAGGCCGTTTTTAAAAGTGATCTCGTGGATGGTAGCCGCGCCCAGTGCCATCACTACTGAACCTTCAACCTGTGCCCTGATAATATCGGGATTAACATACCAGCCGCAATCCATCACCGCCCAAACTTTATCTATTTTCACTTTGCCATCTGCGTGGCGCGATACTTTAACTATCTGCCCCACGGTAGTTTCAAAACATTCGGTAATGGCAACGCCAAAGCCTTCGTTCTGTTTCCGGGCTTTCCAACCCGAAACTTCTTCCATTCTATCTATCAGGCGCTGGCAGCGTTCATCTTTTAAATATTTTCTGCGGAAATCAAGCTGATCCTGTTTGGCCAATGCAGCCATCTCATTCATAAAGCTTTCGTAGGCAAAGCCGTTTGTTGAAGCGTAAACCGAACGCCACCACATATTAGGCAGCGGCATTTCGTAAGGTACATCGGCAAAGCTGATATTTTTGATGCTTTCGTAGTATGGTTTCAGGAAACCTTCGGTAGTGCTATCGTTAGCCTTGCCCCTGTCCGGGCCATTCCAATGGTCGATGTTTTGGCCGGCCATTTTAAATTTCAGGGCAGTGATCTCTCCGTTTTCGATAGATCCTTGTCCCCGGTAGGAGATCCCGGCGCGGTACGGGCCTTGTTTTACATCATCTTCCCTTGTCCAGATCACCTGTACCGGTCCACTCAACTCTTTGGATATGGCAACAGCTTCGTGCGTATAATCAAGGAAAGCTTTTCGGCCAAAACCTCCGCCTAAAAAGGTCATGTTAACGATCACTTTCTCTGGCGGCATTTTAAATTTATCGGCTATATCGCCCTGCACCCAGTCCGGTGCCTGGATCGGCCCCCAGATCTCTATTTTATCTTGTTGATAATGTGCAATGCAATTTAAAGGCTCCATGGCCGCATGGGCCTGGTAAGGGGTTTGATAAATTACATCTATCTTTTTATCTGCCTTTGATAAAATCCCATCAGGCTCGCCTTGTTTTTTGGCAGATAAGCCTTCCTGTGTTTTAAGCAGGTTTTCATGGGCTTTGTATATATCGACAGTATTTACATGATCAAATCCTGTATCGTCCCACTCAACTTTTAAAGCTTTACGGCCTTGCATGGCTGCCCAGGTGCTATCGGCAATAACCACAACGCCATCGCGGGTGGTTTTAAAAACCATCATCTGGATCTTAAACACTTTTTTAACTCCCGGAACTTTCAGCGCGGCAGTAGCGTCGAAACTTTTGATCTTTCCACGCAACCTCGGGCTACGCTCAACCGATGCGAAAAGCATGTCCGGCAACCTTTTATCCAAGCCAAAAATGGCTTCCCCGTTGGTTTTCATTGGGGTATCCATCCGCTGCAGCGGCTTGCGGATCAATTTATATTGTGATGTTTCTTTTAATTTAACTTCGGTAGGAGGTGTAAGTTGTGATGCAGCTGTTACCAGTTCGCCATAGTTCAGCTTTTTGCCCGATGGTTTGTGGATAACATGACCGCCCTCGGCATAACATTCACTTGCCGGAACTTTCCATTGGTTAGCAGCGGCCGTGATCAGCATTTCGCGCGCGGTGGCGCTAAGCTTAAGTAATTTTTTATATGATCCGCGGATGGTTGAGCTGCCACCGGTAACCTGGCTACCAAACTTGGTTGGGTTGCCCTGGGCAAATATTACGTTAATATCGCTTAGGTTAACTTCCAGCTCTTCGGCAATAATTTGCGGTACCGATTGATAAGAGCCCTGTCCCATTTCGGCACGGTGATCTGTAAGCGTAACTTTACAATCGGTATCTATCCTGATCCAGGCATTAAAGTCAAAACCAGATTCGGCATTTGCAGCTACCAGTTCTTCCTTTTTAGCATTGGCCGGCAAATAAAAGCCCAGGCAAAGCGCTGCACCGGCAAGGCCAGATACCCTGAGGAAATTTCTTCTTGATATGGCGTTAGTTTCCATAGTGATTCATTTTAGCGTTAAACCTGTTATTTTGCTTTTGCCAATGGCGCGTATGCACCTTTTGCTATCCATAATTTCACCTGCGCTACCAGAGCGGCACGACTCATGGGTGGCAATTTACGGCCATCACCCGGGTGCCATGCCCAGCCTACCAGGTCATCTTTGGCCATATGGTCGATAATCTGCTGTTTGCTCCGCCCGCCGTTTTGCTTAGGATCGAGCAGTTGCAATGCTAACTGGCGTGGCGTACGGCCCTGGAATACCATTTTCATATTCGCGGGAGGCAGTCCCCATTTAGGGTTGCCCGGCGGCATGTGTAAACCGGCAGTATTTTCGGCCTGGTGGCAATTACTACAACGTGCCGAATAAACGCCATGTCCATCTTCACCGCGTTTTACATTCATAGTGTGAATATGGCTATCGTCGCCTTGCAATGGCGCGTTACCTGCGGGATGGCAGTTCATGCAACGGGCGCTCATTATTACTTTATATACCGACATAAAGGCTTTTACCGAGCCAACACTATCTTTTGGCAAAGCAACGTAATCCATCTTCTTCTTGGCTTCGGGCCTAAATGAAAGTGAAACGCCTCCTATTATGATCAACAGGCAAATGATTACCAACAGCTTCCTCATATTTTAGCCCCCTCCATTTGCATGGCTGCAGCTTTATGAATGGCAGCCCTAACCCGTTGGTAGGTTCCGCAACGGCAAATATTGCCCGACATGGCATCGTCAATATCCTGATCGGTAGGGTTTGGATTTTCGCGCAACAACACCGCTGCCGACATTAACTGGCCCGACTGACAGTAGCCGCATTGCGGCACGTTCAATTCGTTCCAGGCCTTTTGTAAAGGGTGGTTATTATGAAGCGAAAGCCCTTCGATAGTGACAACCTGTTGCCCCGCGGCACGGCTTAGCTTAGTTACGCACGAGCGTACAGCCTCGCCATTTAAATGCACGGTGCAAGCCCCGCATTGCGCGGCCCCACAGCCAAATTTGGTGCCGGTGAGGCCAATAATATCGCGGATTGCCCAAAGCAGAGGCATATTGGGGTCGGCATCAATATCATGGCGTTGCCCGTTAACGGTGATGTTGATCATAAAGCGTTGGATTAGTTAAGTAAATCTAATTAAAAAGTTTATCAAACCGTAAATCGTCCAATATCATTTTAATTACAAAACCAGCCGCCTTTGGTTTTATATGAGGTTTAAGAATGCTCGATGGTGCTGATGATACCGCTGATGCCCTTTTTTAAAACCATGCTATTGGTAGCTGGGTCGATATCCTTGTGGTAGCGGTTTAACGCAACCAAACCGTGAACAAAAGAAATACATATGAGGTAGTTGCACCGGAAAGCTTCGTCGGTAAGAGGTTTACTCTTGTTCAGATCCTGAATGGCGGTTTTAAACAAGCCTATAAAGGTGGCCAGGGCGGGGAAAGCTTTGGTTACATCGTCGATGCCAGTGCCTACGGTGTACATTAACTGGTAAAGCTGGTCTTCATCGGTCGCAAATTGAAGGTAGGCCATCAGCATAGCTTCCATCCTTTCGCGTGGGTCTGTAATGCCTGAGAGGTGTTGCTGCACACAATCGATCAGGAGCACGAATCCTTTTTTTGATAGTTCGATAAGTACAGCTTCCTTATTCAAAAAATAGGAATAAATGATAGGCGCGCTGTAATCAATACTATCGGCAATTTTGCGGAGACTTAACGATTGGCAGCCTTCATTTTTAATAATATCCATCGCGGCATCCAGAATATGTTGGTGCACTTCCGCTTTCAGGCGCTCAACCCTTTCTTTACTACCCATTACGCTTTATTTTTGGTGAGGTAATTATAAACATTATTTACACGCTTAACAAAGCAAAGAATAGTAAATTACAAGCATGAAAGATCAGCCAACACTGCAATTGTACTACCTCAGCAAGCCCGAGCCGTACCAAAGTTGCATACTGGCGTTGAAAGATCTGATACTAAACTTCAATGCGGAGATTTGTCACGAACGCAAATTTCAAATCCCGTTTTTCACTTATAAAGGCAAAAAATTAGGCTATATCTGGCTTAACCGCAAAAAGCTTTTGTTAGGCTTTTGCCTGGATAAAAGTTTAATTGAGGTACCAGAAGGAGTTAAACCCAAAGACCAATATGAATCTATGTTAATAGACCCCAATGCCGATCTGCCTATAGAACTCATCATTGAAAAACTTGAATATTATCTCGAACTTATTGACAGAGGATGATTACCTAATTATCAGGGTGTAACCAATTCTACTTTTGCGCTAAAATCTTCCCGGTTCAACTTTCCTCTCCGCATCTGGCTGATGTATTTTATTACGCTTAGGCGGTCAAGTTCCTGTTGATATTGGCTGCGGTTGTTTTCTATACTGGTTTGATCCTGTAGTTTTAGGCGAATAGATGCACGGGAGATCTCTCCTTCCAGCTCATCGAGCGGGCAGGTTTGAAATTTTTCGAAGGTTTGGCGTGAAAATGCTATGCGTGTCATTTGTTATTTAATGATAACACTTGTATGCAAACTGGCTTTTAACCTAAAATGAATAAATTGTTATGAAGTGGAGGTGGTTTTAGCTAAGGAAGTCAACGACGATATCGTCCACATAGACCTACCTCACTCCCGTAACCCAAAGCCTATTTTAAGTGTATTTTCTACACAATAAAACTCAATTCAAAATAACACCAACATAACAAACAGATAAAGAACTACTTACATTTGCTTTATTATTTGTAATCAATCTAAATAAAGATAACTTTGCGGCAACAAAAAACCCGGTGATCGGTCGGCAAACTTCACACCGGGTTGAATTGACAAAATCTGTTTCACGATCTCATCAAAAACAAAGCTATGGATTCTAATCTACGCATTAGTAAAGCAACGCGCGACGCGTTGACAAATTTTTTTTCGCTGCTATCCCTGTTAATAGCACTATTTATGATCACCCCGGCCTCTGCTCAACAAATGGGCACCATTAGGGGTACAGTAAAAACATCCGATGGTAAACCCGCCGAAGCTGTAAGCATCAGCCTAAAAGGAACATCTAAAGGTGCAATGGTAAACGAAAAAGGCACTTATCAAATCAACCATGTTGCTCCCGGCACATATACACTAACAGCCCAGCTTATAGGCCTGGTATCTCAAAGCCAAACCGTTGAGGTAAAAGCAAACGTAACAGAGATTATTGACTTTATCTTATCAGAAAACAACCAGAAACTGCAGGAGGTTATTGTTAGCGGCAACAAACCCAATAAGTTTGGTAATAAAGAAAGTGCTTACGTAGCGCGTATGCCACTTAAAAACCTCGAAAACCCACAAGCTTACAGCGTAATATCAAGCGAACTGATCAAAGAGCAGGTAATAACGAGCTTTAATGATGCCTTGAAAAACGCGCCGGGCGTTGATAAACTATGGACCTCGACTGGTCGTGGTGGTGATGGCGCAGGTTATTTTTCTTTAAGAGGATTTGCTGTACAGCCAACCATGGTTAACGGCTTACCTGGCTTAACTAACGGTGGCCTTGATGTTGCAAACATAGAGCGCATTGAGGTTTTACGTGGTCCATCGGGTACTTTATTCGGTAGCAGCCTGATCTCGTACGGTGGTGTGATCAACGTGGTAACCAAAAAACCTTTTGATACTTTTAAAGGTGAGGTTAACTACACAGCCGGAAGCTTTGGTCTGAACAGGATCACAGCTGACGTGAATACGCCTTTAGATGAAGATAAAAAATTACTATTACGCGTTAACGCAGCCTATCACGATGAAAACAGCTTTCAGGATGCGGGCTTTAAAAAGGTAAGGTTCTTCGCGCCATCATTATCTTACAAGGTTGATGACAAGCTATCATTTTTGGTGAATGCCGAGTTTTTAAGTTCGGAAGGTACCAACCCGGCTATGCTATTTTTTGACCGCAGCACATCCCTGCGCGCCAAAAATCTGGCCGAATTAGGTTACGATCCTAAAAAATCATACACCAGTAACGCCCTTACTATCAAAAACCCAACAACAACGTTACAGGGACAAATGAACTACAGGTTTAACGACCAGTGGACCTCGCAAACTGTATTATCGCGCAGTACCGCGAAATCGTTAGGATATTACTCATACCTGTACGAGGTTTCGCAATACCTGCCCGGCTATCCTAATATATCTTCAACTTTTGGCCGTTACATTAGCGATCAAAACGCCGTTACCAATACAACCGATATTCAGCAAAACTTTAATGGCGATATCAAAACCGGTAGCATCCGTCACCGCATTTTGGTTGGCTTAGATTATTTTAGCCGTGTTGCCATTGACAATGGCACCGGTTATGCAAGCATCGGCATGGTTAATATGGCAGGCGATGATACCGGTAATTTATCACGCCAGTATGTTGATTCGGCATTGGTAAGTGCTAAGGGAAGCCCAAGCAATACGCAACAACAGGTGTACAGTGCCTATGCATCAGATGTGATCAATTTTACATCAACGCTTTCGGCTATGTTGAGCTTAAGGGTTGACCACTTTAAAAATGGCGGCCTTTCAACTGCATCTTCAGATAAATATTCTCAAACTGCATTATCGCCAAAATTTGGTTTGGTTTACCAACCTATTGCCGATAAACTTTCGGTATTTGCCAACTATATGAACGGCTTCAGCAACGTTGCCCCGGTTAGGACGCAAGAAGGTCAAACTATCGTTTTTAAACCAGAACATGCTAACCAGGTGGAAGCCGGTGCTAAAATGAATTTTTGGGATAGCAAATTAACTGCTACCGTAAGCTATTACGATATCAAGGTATCGGATAAAGTAAGGCAATTAGGCCCTAACGAATATCTTCAGGATGGCCAAAATTCGAGCAAAGGTTTTGAGGCTGATATAGCTGCCAACCCGGTATCTGGTCTGAATATTATTGCAGGTTACAGTCACAACACCAGCAAAGTAGTAAAAACCGCCGATCCTGATTACTTAGGCCGTCGCCCAGAAGAGGCTGGTCCGCAGGATATGGCTAACGCCTGGATCAGCTATCGTTTTGATCAAGGTGCTATAAAAGGTTTTGGTTTAGGCTTTGGCGGTAACTACGCCAGCGAAAACAAGATCCTGAACAGGCAAACTACAGGCGTATTTACGCTGCCTGCTTATACTGTACTTAATGCTTCGGTATTTTACAATGTAAAATCATGGAACTTATCATTAAAGATGGATAACCTAACCAATAAAGAATATTACAAAGGCTGGTCTACTTTAGAGGCACAACGCCCAAGGGCTTTTATAGCGAGCCTGGCGCTTAAGTTTTAATCATAATTATATCAACACAAAAGGCTGTTTCCTTGCGGGAGGCAGCCTTTTGTGTTTAATTTGAAAAAGAAAGAGGAGGCACCTACGGAGCCAAAACCCATCTTTGCGTTTTGCTATAAACATGGTACTCCTACGGAGTTTTAATGGCGGATATTTTTAACTCCGTAGGAGTACCATGTTTATAGCTTGATAACATAAGCCTTTCGGCTCCGTAGGTGCCTCCTTTCAAGGCGATTCATCGGGTTTAAGGATTTAACATCTTTTTAGTAATTCCAAACAAAAAAGCCCATCAGCAAAACAGCCGATGAGCTTTAAAAAAAATCAGCCGGGTGCTCTACAACCCGGCCGGTTTAATAGGGGTATTATTTCACTTTCAAATCCTTACCGGCAATATCTTCCCAACGATAGTAATGGAAAGTTTTATCGGTACTCATCACCACAAACAAGCCGTGTTTAAAAGTATCGTTAAGCGGCACATTCACCACGTCCGATCCATCGCTTTCGCGGGCAGCTACGTTAGCTACTTTTACCAGCTTATGCTCAAACGGTTTTTGCTTAGTGCCCTCGCGGCTGAAGATCTGGAAACGATTAGCACCCTGATCTGATACCAGGATATAGCCTGTGCTATCAGTCAGTTTGTAAATAGAGATGCCTTCATGATCGGCAGCGAAACCTGTTGTACCGAACATCGATAATTGCTTATCGCCTTTTTCAGGATCGGCATAGTATTGGCGTACGCCAACCTGCTCGTCAGAGTAATAGATATAACCTAACTCATTATCAACCGCTATTGATTCGATCTCCTTTTTGCCGCTGTACTCACCAAACTTGCGTACCAAGGTTGCTTTTACATTACCTGTACCATCATCGCCCAGTAAATACTGCCAGATGTAACCGCCGGTTTTAGGGCCATTTTTACGACCTACAATGGCGTACATTTTACCGTCTTTTGCTGTATAGATCGAGATGCCCATCAAATCGCGGTATTCATAACCGTTTTCGCCAACAAACATATCAATGCCGCCTTTATCAACCGGTTTCATATCCGGTAAGGAATAAATGCGCAGCTTGTGGGTGATGCGCTCGGTGGTTATGGCTATGTCGGTTGGTTTGCCATTCAGCATTAAACCATAAGCCAAGTCAACGTTGTTTGGGCGTTTTAAACCGCGCACTACTTTATCTTCGATGATCTTGCCTTGCAAATCGAACACATATAAAGCACCATCAGCATCCTTATCGGTACCTATGATCAGGCTTTTTGCCGGATCTGTTTTGTTTACCCAGATAGCAGGATCATCAGTATCATACTTAACCGCCTGGGTTATCACAACCGGTTTAATATCAGTTGTATCGGTAGCAGGTTTGCAAGATGTTAGCGACATTAACGCCAGGGGCGCTAAACTAAAAATATTACCTATCCCCATCGTTTACAATTTAGTTCCGTAAGCGCCAATGTATGTTGCAGGATCGGGCGACGTATAAGTTAAACCATTGCTAAATGTTATACCGGCCTTATGTTGGCGGGTAAAATCGGTTGTACCTTTACCTAACACGGTAGAATTACCTTGCAAATGGAAATCCCATGCGGTGTTATAATCAGGACTGGTAACCGGGTTATCTAACGGAAAGTTCACAAACTTAGGATCGTTTTGACCGGCAGTAGTTCCCCTTACATCGTGCGTGCCACCAGTTACAACGTCATTGCTACCCACCTGAAATTGATTAACCGTGGTTTGATCATAACCATAGTACCAGTTATAATCATTTTTAGAACGGGCATCTTCCACTTTTTTCGGATCGCGTTTGATGCCGAAACGAGTGTTTGCAAACAGGTTGTTGTACAAATCGGCATGCACGGTAGCCTCTAACCATACCGAGCCACCTTTTGCAGTTGGTCTTCTCCAGCCCGTGTTAACCATGGTATTATTGTAAGCGATGATATAGGCCTGTGGGTTACGGTCGCCGCTGTTTGATAGTTTAAGCGCGTTGGTATTGCAGCTGTAAACAAAGTTATAAGCTACATCAGCCAAACAGCCCGATTTAAAGTTCATGGCCTCGCCACCTGTTACACCTGTGGTATAAAACACGTTGTTTGAAAAGATGATCTTACCACCTTCAATGTAAGTACAATCTTCCTGAAAGTTGCGAATAATACTATTAGTTACAACCAGTTTACCGTTTACGTTGGAAAACCAAAGTGCCGGCAGGTTTTCACCCGCAACCGCTTTGTATAAACCCATTTTTACTGATGTTGATGCATCAGAAGTGGTATTACCGCCATACTCTAAAATGGTATGATCAAGAAGTAATTCGGCACAGGTAGGCCCGGCAAGGATTCCGCCCCAAAGTTTACCAAATTTATTATCGGCAGTACGATAAGCATCGCTAACGGTAAACTTCACAGGATTATCGGCTGTACCTAATGAGTATAAATTACCTTTAACTACAATTTCGGGCTTGGCGGTTGCATCCATTAAAACGGTAACACCTTCTTCGATAGTAAGGGTTTTACCTTCGGGGATGATGATATCTCCTTTAATTTCATGTACGCTACCTTTTGCCCATACACCCGAAACCTCGCCAATTGCCGAACCATTTTGCGGGGTTGTATCAACGTCTTTATTAGCCTTTTCGCAGCTTGTAAAAGCCAGCGATGCCACCGTTAGCACGGCTATAATCTGTTTAAATTTCATCTCGAAAATTTTAATATTTTATTGATTAATTGAATTTGTATCTAACACCTATCAGGTAACTCTGTCCGAATAAATCGTTACGGATAAGCGTATGCCCGTCTGATACGATGTTATCGCCTAACTTATCATTTGCCGGATTAGTACCTTTTATGTAAACCTTAGCTGGTGTATTAAGCAGGTTGTTTGCCTTTATAAATACGCTTATGCCTCCTTTAAAACGTTTCTCGGCCGATACATCCATCTGCACAAAGCCTTGCTGCCATTGATCGTTATTTACAAACTGTGATACAGCTACTATACGCGGACCGGTATATGCCGCAGCAACCTGAGCGTCCCAGCCTCTTTTAGTATCCTTATACAGGAATGATAGGTTGGCTATTTGTTCTGACTGACCGTAAAGCTGCCTTGTTTGGTTAACACTTATGGTTCTTATATCGCCGGTGGTAGCATCAATCTCGCGTTTGTTTTTAGGAGTGGTAATGCGCGAGTGGGTATAGGTATAGTTGGCTTTGATACCTATCTTGTTAAAGAATTTTATATAATCAAGCTCCAGTCCGTAGTTTTTAGCATTACCAAAATTACCCGGTATAAAATAAACGTTTGAGTGTGTGGTACCATCAGTCTGGAAAATAAACTCAATGGGGTCTTTTATTTTTTTATAAAACGCACCTACCAGTAATTGCTCAGATGCACCCGGAAAAAGTTCGTAACGTAGGTCGTAGTTATCAGCTAAAGCCCTTTTTAAATCAGGGTTACCTTTTTCATCATAATCCTCACCCGGTGCACCGCCTGGAATAAGTTCATAAAAACCAGGACGGTTAATGGCCTTATAATACGAAGCGTGTAATTGTGATTTATCCGTTAAGTGATACTTTGCTGTTAAGCTTGGCAAAACATCAGTATAAACTTGATTACCAGAGGGTCTTGATTCGCCTTGGGCAAATAACATGTGATATCCCTGGTTGGTATGCTCAATACGTGCACCGCCGATAAACTCCCAGGTATTTGATTTGTAGGTGAACATACCGTAACCTGCCGATGTTTTTTCTGATGCATCGTAAGTAAGCGGATTAGCAACGCCACCGGTAGGATTGGTAACAACCAATTGCAGATCGGAATAATTTTGAAAATCTTTACCGTATAACAAACCGGCATTTGCTGCTGATGGCGACAAAGTATAATTGTTGTAAAAACTGCTTCTTTGCTTATCGCGATATAAACCACCAAAACTTATATCAAGTTTTTTGTCGCCCCTGAATATGTTATAGGTAAGATCTAAATATCCTGCTTTATCATTATCAGTGTTACGCTCCCAGCGCATTTCAACAGGCGATGTATTTACCAGCGAGGTGCGGGTTTGCTGAAAATTTTGTTGCAAACCGTTTAACTCAATATTGGTATTTTGAGGCACATCGTTTTGCGCAGTAGAATAAACAGCCGACCACTGTACCTTAAATTTATCATTGAAAAACTTATGATCGCCATGCAGGGTACTGTTGTATATCTTCTGCTCGGTTAAGCGGCTGCGGGTGTTGTAAACCAATTCGGCATTACCGTTGGCCGGATCATAAACACCATTATAAGTTGTACTTACGGCATCGCGAATTTCCTGGCTTTTTAAATCAACATATACATTATATAAGCTGATCTTATTGTTTTTATCAAACGCGTAATCTACTTTACCATGCAAACCTAAACGGGTTTGTTGTGTAGAATATTCACGGTAGCTTTTGTTGGTAATAATACTATACTCATCAGTACCGGTTACGCTTGGGTTGTATATAGTACTGTTACTACCGCGATATGTATTTTGATAGCTCCCGGCAACAATAACTCCCAATTTATTATCCAAAAAACGTTGCCCGATAGATAAACTGCCGATAACATTAGGTGCCGGTTTTTTTGTGGTGTAATTAAACACGCCTTTGCTAAAATCGGCCTGAGTGGCATTATAATCACGGCCATGAAGTTCGTAAGGTGATTTATGGTTTATGCCCGATGCATCATAGCTGGTAAATTTACGGTCGAAAAACAACTGGCTGTAACCAGTAGCGATGTTAGCGTTGATCTGCAAACGCTCAGGTGCGTTTTTCATTACCATATTTACAGCTCCGCCTACGGCGTCGCCCTCTAAATTAGGAGTAAGAGTTTTGTAAACTTCAAGCCTGTCTAACATATCAGCAGGGAAAAGATCGAGTGGTACGTAACGGTATTTGTTATCCGGACTTGGAATTTTAACGCCGTTTACCAATGTGTAATTGTAGCGTTTATCCATACCGCGCAAAATAGCATACTGACCATCGCCATTGCTGTTACGCTCGATAGATACGCCCGATACACGCTGCATTACGTTTGCCACAGTTAAATCCGGAGATACCTCGATAGCTTTGCCCGATACAATGTTCATTACCTGCGCCGCGTTTTGCTCAATGCGGCGAGCCATCCTATCAGTTGATCCTCCGGCTGACGCCCTTACGGTAACCTCGGTAAGATCTTTAGAGGCCGGCTCCATGTAAATTTTAACATGCGGAGCATCCTTTTCAACAGTTATTTGTTGTATAACTGTTTTGTAGGTAATGTAAGTTACTTTGATGGTGGCCGGGCCATTAGGCGCATCTTTAATTTCGAACGAGCCATCCAGGCCTGTAGTGGTGGCCTTGTTGGTTTTCTCTAAAACAACGGTTGCGCCAACAAGGGCCTCGCCCGTTTGCTTGTCATAAACATGACCTTTAATTTTGGCTGCACTGGCTACCGTAGCACAAAATAGCAGCGGTAACAGAATTTGTAAAAGTTTATTCATCACTTAGGGATTGTGTCCGTTTTTGGTTGACGGTGCAAAGTTGTGTAACATCCAAACAGCAATGAAACTTAGGCTGTTACATTAAGGCAACACCGTTACAAACACCGTATATCAAAAGGAAACAATAAATAACAAACAATTGAATATCAAATATTTAAACCAATTAAAAACCTCCGTTATCGTTTCGTTACCGTTACATTAACAAATTGTTAAGCTGTGTTTTTAGTCAAAATCCGGCCAAAAAACTGTGCTCATGTAACGCTATTATAAAGCCTGAATGAAGGCTGTAAGGTTATCTCCCTGCGGAATATTAAGCTTTTTACGCAATCTGTAACGCGAAACACGCAGGCTATCGGGCGAAATGCCAAGTAATGTGGCTATATCATTAGAGTTTAGGTTGATACGCATCAGCGCGATGAGCCGCATATCGGCCGAGGTAAGCTCGTTGCTATACTTACGGATATTATCAAAAAATTGCTGGTGCACCTGCTCAAAGGCGGTAGTAAATTCCTTCCAATATTGTTCGTGATTGAAGCTGTCGTTTATTTGCGAGATGAGCTGTTGCATCTGCTTTTTCTGGTCGCGCTTATCATCTTTAACCATGGTGTGCAGGGTGGTGCGCAAATGCTCCAAAAACTGGTTATTTTTGATCAGGTTTAAAGTATGGTTTGAAAGTTCCCGGCTTTTTATTTCGAGTTGCTGTTTCAGATTTTCTTCCTCCAGCTGCTGATTTTTCAACTGCATCTGCACCAGCTCGTGCTCGGCCTCCTTTTGTCGGGCCAGTGTTTGCTGCTCTTTAATTTTAAATCGCTGCCTGCTAAAGATCACCAGACTCAAAATAATGATGAGCACTGTTACAATCACCCCGGCAATAGCCATCACCTGGTTTAATTTACGTACGTTGTTAAGGCGGTTGATCTCGTCGCTCTTTTTGTTCATATCATAAAGCACCTGTAAAAAAGCGGTTTGGTTAACACCGTCCTTCGAGTAAACTTCTAACGAATATTTGCGGCTTAACTCGGCATAATGATAGGCGCTATCCATCTGGTTCATCAGCTCATACACTTTTCCAAGGTCTTTACTGCAAGATGCCAACTGATAAATATTCCCCGTTTGCCGCGCCAGTTCCATAGCCCGACGGGATTGGACTATGCTTTCTTTATACTTCCCCGTTTTTCGCAGAATATCACCAAGGTTATTGATCACTTCTATCGAACCGATCTCGTTATGGTCTTCCTTGTATAATTGCAATGAGCGATTAAAACATACATAGGCGGAATCGTACTTAGCCAGATCTTCATATACACTGCCCAGGTTTTCGTAAATTTTTGCAGCGCCTTGCTTATAGTTTGCCTGATTATAACTTTTGAGGGCGAGGTTTTGGTAATAGAATGAACTATCGTACTGGTGACTTTTTTCGTACAGGTGACCGATGTTACCGAAAATGGCCGCCTGCCCCTTCAAATTATTATTCTTTTTGTAGATGGCCAGCGCCTTGTTGTACATCTGCCGAGATTTGCCTACTTGTTTGTTGTAGTAGTACAAAACACCCATTTCGCCCATGTTGGCTGCGAGTAAATTGGGGTTATTGATCTTGCTGAAAACCTTATCGGCATGCAGATAAAACTCCAGAGCCTGTGCGTAGTGGCCCTGGTTAAAGCAGATCTCTCCCATTTGCTGCAGGCACATGCCTTCAGCTACACCGTCGCTTTTGTCTACGGCGCGGGCGTAGATCTTTTTCAGGATGATCAGTGCCGAGTCGGGGTGTTTTTGGCTGAAGGAATGAATGGAGAGCAACCGATCGTCCTCGGCATGGGCATTTAAACCTGATAATATGAAACTAAAAACTGCGATGAGGAAACAGAAGCGCTTAAACATTTGCTAATCAGCTGATTTTATGAGAGAATAATCAACAAATGACGCGCTTTAATATTAATTTAATGTTAAGGATAACATTACAGGGCTTTCTATTAACAATATCACCTGTCCACTGTCATTTCGACGAACGACGCGGGGCAAAGTAATGGCGTGAGGAGAAATCTTGTACACCTTGCAAGGCCGCTATGCAGATAAGACTTACGAAGTTTTAAAAACTTCGTAAGTCTGGACTTTGCGGTTCTTTAGTTAGGTTTTTAAAGTCTTCTGCTTATTCCTAAGCATGATCATCGCTTTGTCAGCCCTTACCTTGCGTGTTTCTTCCTGTTTAGCAGATCCTACCCAATCGCAGTAGCCTTGTTTGTATGATTTTGAGAGGCCTTCAAAAAACTCATTCGCTTCGGCATCCTGATCCAATAAAACCTGTAACTCTGCAGGCGTGCCTTCAATATGTTCTCCTTTTTTAAGCATATATGTTTTGCCTTTTATAACTATCTGATTTTATCAAATGTAATACATCAATGCGGCATTAAAAATTTGAGTTGATCATGTCTAATGGATCATCAACCTGTAATTTTTAAAGCTATGCTAAAATATATAGCATAGCGATAATATATTTGCCGTTAACCGGTACAACATCTGTCATGACAAAACAAACACCAGCCATCATACAATCATCCAACCTTAATTTTCTTGAACAACTAAGAGAAAATAACGAACGCAACTGGTTCAACACTAACAAGCCCATTTATTTAAAAGAGCTTGCCAACATTGAACTATTTGCCACCGAGTTGCTAAAGCTGATGAACGTACATGATGTTATCGAAACCCCATCGGGCAAAAAAAGCCTGCACCGCATTTACCGCGACACCCGTTTCAGCCTCGATAAAACACCGTTTAAAACCAACTGGAGCGGCGGCTTTAAACGTGCCGGTAAAAACCGCCGTGGCGGTTACTATTTTCACATAGAACCGGGCAATAGCTTTGTTGGCGGTGGCTTCTGGGGCCCCAACACCGATGACCTGAAACGAATAAGGGAAGAAATTGCCTACGATGCCACACGTTTGAGGGAAATCCTGAACAGTGATCTGTTCATAAGTAATTTTGGGCAATTAGAAGGAGAGCAACTTAAAACCACACCAAAAGGCTTTGACGCCGATAATGAAGCTATCGATCTACTTCGCTATAAACAGTTTTTGCTCAGAAGGCGTTTTACCGATGAAGAGGTATTGGCTGATGACTTTTTATATAAAATGAACGAAGGCTTCAAAGCCATGCGGCCGTTTTTTGATTATATGAGCGAAGTGTTGAGCACCGATATCAACGGCATAGAGATCATTTAAAAGTCAGCGCAGGCATCAATTATAACTTTTAAGTAAAAACGTACCGGCGATTGTATTTTTTACAACATACCCGCCTATTCATTGCTTAACTTCGCAGCATTATCGGCCGGGGCGTCGATGAGATCTGATCTATCTACACCCTTGTAAAGGCCGTTACGGACTATAACAATTAGTGCGATGTTAAAAGAAAAAAATCAAAAAATTGCCACCCTGCTGGCATTTTCCCTCATACCGTTATCGGGCTTTGCCACAGATATATACATACCCTCGCTACCCAGCATGGGGCTAAGTATGCACGCCAGTAGTTTGCAGGTGCAGATGACACTTACCTTCTTCCTCATTAGCTACGGTATTTCACAGCTTTTTATTGGTAGCATATTGGATAGTTTTGGCCGTTACCGCTTTAGCCTGGTGGCTTTGCTGGTGTTTGCGGCAGCCAGTTTTGTTATCGCTTTAACACATAATATTTATTTGGTGTACCTTATGCGTATCATCCATGGTATTACTGTGGCGCTTATTGTGGTATCAAAAAGGGCGTTTTTTGTGGATGTTTATAAGGATAAACAGTTAAAACATTATTTAAGTCTATTCACCATTATCTGGTCTGCAGGGCCTATTGTAGCACCATTTTTGGGTGGATATTTGGAAAGCGCCTTAGGTTGGGAGTATAATTTTTACTTTTTGGGAGGCCTGGCATTGGTGATCGCTGTGCTTGAACTCATCTTCAGCGGCGAAACATTAAAGAAACCTGCCGAATTTCATATCAAAAAAATTACTGCCGTTTACGGCACCATGATCCGATCAACCGATTTTACTCTTGGATTACTGATGCTGTGTTTCGCTTATTCGATGGTGATGGTTTATAACATGACCGGGCCATTCATTATTGAGCACCAACTCCACCTCACCCCTGTTATTGCAGGCTACTGTTCGCTGATATTAGGCTTGGCCTGGATGGTGGGCGGCTTTATCGGCAAAGCCACTATCGAGCGCCCGTTCTTCAAAAAAATGGCCACAAATATTACGCTGCAACTGCTCTTAGTAACCATCATGATCATCAGCCTGAAATTTATAACCGGCTTGTACGCTATGGTAACCTTCGCATTTTTGATCCATGTTTGTGCGGGTTATACCTATAACAACTATTTCACTTACAGCATGAGCCGCTTCCCTAAAAACGCTGGCATTGCGGGCGGTTTAACAGGTGGTGGCGTATATGTTTTGCTGTCGTTTTTAACTTATGGTATTGTGTACTTCATACCTGCACATGATGAGCGGAACCTTAGCTATAGCTATATGATATTGATCGTACTGTCGGCCATTGGTATGTACTTTATCCATCGCCTAAATAAAAAACAGGAAGCGAAAGTATCATCATTGGCTGCAGTGGCTTAAGCACTCGCTAAACTTAAAACTTTGTATAAACAGGCTTAGCTTCGGGATAGCTTTTAGCAGGATATGGAGTTATGCTAAGCTTATTAAAAAAATCGGTAGTTTTTTGAATGTTGGATTTATCGTTCACCGAGAAATACCAGAACTGCTCCCAATCTCCATCACTCATGCTCATCTGCGTAAAGCCCTGCGATTTATGTTCGGCAATTTCCCAGTTGGCAATCACTTTATAATTTAAGCGGTTTTTATAGCTGAATGATGCTGTGCGGTCAATTTTAAACAAAGCCGTATCTGTTATAGTTTGCGTTTCGGGATATCCTTTGTAGTATGAAAACCGGCTCACCGCATCTGTTTTATTAGCCGTGCCCGCTCCTAAAATTACGGGGCGGTTTTGAGCTGGCAATTCTTTCACCGCGTCTATCGCTAATATTGCGGCCGCTTTATGGCCTCCATGGGTATCATCAGTTGGCAATAAGGTAAAAACGTAATCGTAGTGGTTTGCAGTTAGTACCTGGTTCAAGCGTTTCTTGACTGTCGGAACATTCCAGCTGGTATCCAGCGGTTCTTTTTCATCAAGCGTAAAATGGGCATCCAGCTGATCTTCAAAATAATATTTATTAACCCCAAGTATCTTACCTGCATTAGTCAGTTCCTTTTTACGGATGCGGGGCAAGTTTGCACGGCCAACAGGTTCCTCAGTAAGCTTAACACCATAGTAATCTTCGGCAAGGGTTGAGTATTTGTAGCCGGCTTCGCCGTTGGTGATCACAAACATATCAACAATGCCATACTGCTCTTTGGCTATTTTGTATAGCGTTACCGAAAAAGTACTTTCATCATCGGGATGGGCTATTACCACCAGGGCACGGGGTGCTGGTGCGGTTGTTTGCGCACTGATCGTGTTAACATCCAGACCAATTATCGTCAGCAATAATAAGATGAGCTTTTTCATTTTAATAATTAAAGAGCTTTCTAATAACATGTCATTGCGAGGTACGAAGCAATCGCACGGAAGCAAAGCCGCCCTGTATAGCATGCGATTGCTTCGTACCTCGCAATGACGTGGCGTATAAGTTTCGTTAATCCTAAACAGCTTTAAGCTTTCTGCCTTCCGCTTTTAGCTGCAATAAGAGGCGTGAGGACGGATTCGAACCGTCGTAAAAGGTTTTGCAGACCCCCACCTAACCACTCGGCCACTCCGCCTTATTAGGCGGCTACGGTTTAAAACATAGCCGCCGTTTTATTTTAGTTTACATCAAACCAAAGCTTGGTTGTAAGCAGATCTGCACCCTGACTGGCAACTGCTGCACTGTAACTTGTTTTGTTTAATGATTGCTCCGATCCTGGATATATAAACCTTACCGGTATTTTACCGCTTAAAGTACCGGCTACCGCAGGCTGTAATACCGGATAATCAAGCCTGCGCCATTCTGTCCAGCCTTCAAGTCCCTGACCAAATAAGGCTAACCATTTTTGATTGCCAATTGATTTTTTATAGTTAGAGGCATCATATTTCACCGAATTTTGAGCTAAGTAGGTTGTGATATCCGCACTGCTTACGCTATATTGGGTAAGGGCTGCTGTAACCGCTTGCTGGTATAGTGCACCTGCGTCTTCGGCAGTGAAACCACGGGCTGCTACTTCTGCCCTGTCAAACAAACTTTCGGCGTAGCTTAATATTACTGCCGGGGCACTCGGTGCCCTGAAATAGGTGCCGGGTTTTGAGGTTTTGGTAAACCCGTAGTTACTGGCATCGCCCACTAACAATCCGTTTGGTAAACCAACGTAGGTTTGTGGGGTAGCATCCTGCGTTTTTGCCGCATATATCGGCAGGCGTGGATCATTCAGCGCAAACAACTGGTCGACAATTGTTTTGCTGATACGGTAATCGTCCCTGGTATCAAACAAATTGCTTACCGGGTTTTGGTTAGGCGAACTTAGATAAACGAATTGCGCTGTTTCGGCATTCGTGCTGATGTATGAGCCGCCCTCAGCTTTAATATCATCCAATACCTGTTTCGCTTTGGACGGTTCTCTATCGGCAATGCGTAAAGCTATCCTAAGCCTTAAAGAGTTGGCAAACTTTTTCCACGAGGCGATGCTGTTGCTATATATTAAATCGCCTGCAATGGCTTTACCCGATGGATCGAGCGCTGCCTGGGCTGCTTTCAAATCATCTAACAAAGCAAAATAAACATCCTTTTGGCTATCATAAGCCGGGGTAAGGTATTGATCAATATTGGTTGCTTGTTTGTAAGGCACATTACCGTACGAATCAGCAAGCAAACTAAACACCCACGAGCGCAGCACTAAGGCAACTCCTTTATAATTAGGATTACTCTGGCTATCGGCAAGCTTAATGATCTGGTTAAAATTCACGATCCCCTTTGAATAACCTGTAGACCACAGATCTTCAAACGAACTGTTGGTAAAAATATAGCGGTCGGGGTCGGTATATTGAATTTTAGACCAATACTGCACAAAAAGCAGGCTGGCATCCATGTTATTAGCTACGCCCCAATACGTATCTGAACTGGCTTTAGTGGCAGCAGTAAGCAAATAATCGGGCTGTGCCACTTCCGATCCGTTAGGGTTAATATTGGTACGGGCGAGTTCTTTTTTGCACGATGTTATTGATAGTAAAACAGCACCGGATAATATGGTTATATATTTAAGTTTCATGATGATTAAAATTTAAGGTTTACGTTAAAACCAATGTTACGTACGGTTGGCAAGGTTAAATCTTCCAAACCCTGACCGTTGCCGGCGTTAAAGGCTGTTTCAGGATCGATATTTGGTGCGTTTTTATGGATGATCCACAGGTTACGACCAACTACCGAAAATGTAGCACCCTGGAAACCTATTTTATTGATCCATTTTGCAGGCAGGCTATAGCCTAATTTCACCTCACGCAGTTTGATGTATGAAGCATCGTAAACAAAAGCCTCATCAACATTGGTAAACCCTTTATAGTATGATTGTGCAGACAGGATAGTGTTATTTGCCGAACCATCAGCTTTTACACCTTTAAATATCATACCATCATGATAAACGGTTTCGCCACCTGGTGCAGCTCCACTTACCTGTACAGCAGCAGCTGCTGTATTATTGCCTGGATAGTAATAGCTTAAACCTCCGTTAGCAGTACCACGGCCTGGCAATGTTGAGGCCAATACACCTGTGTAAGTACCGGTACGGTTGGTGTTTGAATAGATCGATCCGCCAAAGCGCGCGTCAACCAAAAAGCTCAGGTTAATGCCTTTATAGGTAAAGCTGTTGTTGATACTTCCCAACCAATTTGGCGTGTATTTGCCAAGGTATTGTTTGGTTGGATTGATAACCGGTGTACCGTTGGCACCAATAACTATCTGTCCCTGGGCATCGCGTTGATAAGCGTTACCATACAAGGTACCATATGGCTGGCCAAGTGCTGCCAATACCTGCACGGTACGGTCGCTACCTAACACAATGCTTTGAAGGCGGCCTTCAGCGTCGAGCGCGGCCACTTTACTGCGGTTTAACGAGTAGTTTGTGGTAACTTCCCAGGTAAACCCTTTTGATTTAATTGGGGTGATACCCAGCTGCACCTCTAAACCTTTATTGTTAATACGGCCACCGTTGATGATTTTCTGACTAAAGCCTGTTGCCGAACTAACCTGTACCGGAATGATCTGGTTAACACTATTGGTGTTGTACGCACTTACATCTAAGTGCACCCTATCCTGGAAAAAGCCCAATTCAAAGCCAGCCTCGCCCGAGGTTGTGCTCTCTGGCTTTAATTTGTTATTGGCATCGATAGCAGGTAAACTTTGTTGCGGATTAGCACCTAAAAGGGTACCTAATGCGAATATGTTTCTTAACTGATAAGGATCAGTAGCTTTACCCACTTTCGACCAGCCGCCTCTTACCTTAGCATAGGTAAGTACGTCGCTTTTAATATCCAAAGCTTCTGATAATACCAAACTACCGTTTACCGATGGATAGAAGTACGACATGTTTTCGATTGGCAATGATGACGACCAATCATTACGTGCTGTTACGTTAATAAAGGCATAGTTCCTGAACCCAAGCTGTGCCGATCCAAACACACTGTTGGTTTTCAGTTTGTAGTAGTAGTTTGTTGATACCAGCGGATCGCGCGAGTTGCTCATGTTGTATAAACCGGCAATGGCAAGTTTAGGTGCTACCTGGTCATTTTGCTCGAATGTTTTTACCGAGATATTACCACCCACAAAAGCATCCAGCGAAAAATCATTGCTTAGCTTTTTAGTGTACTGTAACCTGCCTTCGGTGTTGTTTTCATTTACACTATAAGCATCTTCTTCGTACGAGCCGAAAGGTGTACCATTAGTACCATAAGCTACTTTTATTTTACGGCGGTCATTATAATAATCGGTACCGGTGCGGAAGTTTGCCGATAAACCGTCAATAATTTTATAATTCAACTCAACATTACCGATCAGGTGGTTTTTATGCTGACCAACTGTATTTTCATAAGCCAACCAGTACGGGTTGCTATAGTAGCTGTTGTTCCAGTTAAAGGTATTGCCATTGGCATCTTTATAATTTTTTAATTGGCTGATATCAACCTGGCGGCCAAACCAGGTAAATTGCAACATGGTACTGGTAGCACGCTTGCCGTAAGTACCCGGCAGGTTATCGGCATCATCTTTAATATAATTGGCAGATGTGTTTACTGTTAATTTAGGGCTTAACCTGTAGCTTGCATTAAACGCAAATGAGTTACGACCTTGCGATGTATTAGGCACGATACCTGTTTGGTGCAGGTTATTGTACGATACCCGGAAATCGCTTTTTTCATTACTACCTGCTAATGCGATACCGTTATTTAATGTAACACCGGTATTAAAAAAATCTTTTACGTTGTTAGGGTGTGCCACAAACGGAACAGCCACACCGTTAGAGTTAAATTGCGGGATCAAAGCACCATCAAGCGCCGGGCCCCAGCTTTCGTCAACACCGTCGTTTACGCCGCCGCCTTTGCCATCTACGTAACTAAATTTGCCATTCGAACCCTGTCCATATTGGTTTTGGTATTCGGGCAAGATCTGTACGCTCGAAAAACTGGTGTTTGAGTTAACAGTTACGCCAAGTCCTTTTACGCCTTTACCCGTTTTGGTACGGATCAGCACCACACCTGCAGCTGCACGTGAGCCATATAAAGCAGCCGCGTTGGGGCCTTTTAATACGCTTATCGATTCAATATCTTCTGAGTTGAGATCAGAAAGGGCATTGCCGAAATCCCTCGAACCACCAGAACCTAAAAGCTGGCTGTTATCAACAATAACACCATCAACCACAAATAATGGCTGATTATCTTTCGAGATAGAAGTTTCACCGCGGATAACGATACGCGATGACCCCATATCGCCCTGGCTGTTGGTTACCTGTACACCTGCAATTTTACCGGCAAGAGCATTAACAAAATTGCTTTCTTTAGCCTCAGAAATATCTTTTGCTTTTAACCCCTGAACCGAATAGCCCAGTGATTTTTTATCCTTAGAGATGTTAAGGGCCGTAACCACAACTTCGTTAAGTGAGTTGGCTTGTTCAACCAATACCACATTGAGTGAGGTAGTGTTGCCGGTTACCGGGATCTCCTGCGTGGTAAAACCGATATAGGCTATCCTAAGTACATCGTTAACATTGGCGGTAACCGTAAATTTACCGTTCACATCTGTTTGGCTACCGGTATTTTTTCCTTTAACTGATACACTTACGCCGGGCAGGGGTAAGCCATCGGCTTTGGCGGTTACCAGGCCGCTTATTTTAACAGATTGCGCCGCAACCGTTTGGATGAGAATAAATGGCAATAAAACTGCCAGTAATACTTTGTAAATTTTTAACATGATCAAATAATTGTGATTGATTTTTAATGTCGATACAGCTTAAACAAAGCATAGCAGTAGCTGAAACAGGTGTGTAAAGTCCTGCCGAAAAGCTTAAAACTGTAAAGAATTGATTGATTGTTGAGGTAGATAACATGCCCTTAAGCCGCTAATGGCCTAAGCGTTTATCACCTGCTGTTTAGGATCAACAGCAACAACGCATGCTTTGCATACTTAAAAAGGAGGTTGTGCAGGCAAACTGCAATGATGAATTTGAGGCAGGAACCAGGCCGCTTTGTGCTACGGGGGTAATGGTTTTGTTCATGACGATAGTATAAATATAAATGCGATAGATAGTGTTGCTTTTGTAAATGGCGACCAGCCAAGCCGGTCACCATAGTGTTTATAGTTTTAGTTTAGTGATGCGGTTTTATTGTTCACCAAAGCATCAACAGCTTTAAGCATTGATGCAAATTCCTGCTTATCATACAAGCGGGTGAGGTACACTATTTTGCCATCCCTATCAATTACCACGTTGCGGGTTACGCCGCTTTTTTTGTTGGCAAAGCGGCCAAAAATATCAGCACCGGGATCAAGTGCCAGCGGATAGCTGATGTTCATTTGCTGATGGAAACCTTTTACTTTTTCCAGCGGCTCATCGCGGTCAACGCCTATCAGCACCAAGCCTTTATCTTTATAAGCCTGCCATATGTCGCTTTCCAGGTGTGGCATTTCTTCGCGGCATACACTGCACCAGCTTGCGATAAATTGTAGTATCACCACTTTGCCACGCAGTTGTTTCAGCGATGTTTTCGTGCCATCGGTTAAAGCCAGTTCAAAATCAGCAGGGGCGGTATCGCCAACTTTTACAATATATCCCCTATCCACATCGGCAGGATTGGCAGCTGTTTTTGTTTGGGCCGATGCAAACGCGGTAGTAACAACCAGCGAGAAAGTAAAAAGTAGATGTTTAATATTCATCGTTGTACGTATTAACCTCAATACTTAATTATCAGGAAAAACGGAGAATAAAAGGAGAAGATGCACGGTATGTAAATCATGCGCTATTTACTTTTATTATCTTCACTGCCATAAAACCGGCAGACAGGAATTAGCACCTTTATAACAATGGGCTTACAGGTTGCTAAGACATCACAGGGCCTTTCCCTCAGTCTTTCTTGATAATTAAAATATTAAAGAACCATTTGATGGTGCAAATATATATAAATAAACTACTAATCACATAGATATTATAGAATTAATTATATTTTTCTTTCAAATGACATTTAAATTACCTGCCGGGCTATTGCGGATTTAATTATTAAAACGTTACAAGGCTTGCATTACGCCGGTTATTTATCTATTTTACAGCGCATTAACCAACAATTAAACCCTACCTACCTTATGCAGGCAACAAGCATTGATGAAGTGATAACCGCTTTGCAAACTATTATTGATGATAGCAAGAAAAGTAACAACCGCCTCGGTTACTTCGCGGTTTTGTACTATAAAGTGACCGCCAGCGTACGCGACGGCATTCGGAACGGCCAGTTTCAGGATGGCCCACGGATGGAAAAGCTGGATGTTATTTTTGCCAACCGCTATCTCGAAGCCTACACTTTGTGGCAACAGGGTGCCGAACCATCGGCCTGTTGGAAATTCGCGTTTGAAACAGCCAAGCGCTCCTCACCTTTAATTTTACAGCATTTGTTATTGGGGATGAATGCCCATATCAACCTTGATCTTGGGGTAGCGGCAGTTGAAGTATCGGGAGATAAACCGATGCAGGATCTGCATAATGATTTTAATATGATCAATACCATCATATCCTCACTAACCTACCAGGTGCTGAGCGAAATTGACCGATCATCCCCCCTGCTCTCTTTACTTGGCCTGCACGCGGGTAACAGCAATTCGGTACTCATCCAATTTAGCATCGATAATGCCCGTGATGGTGCCTGGTGTTTTGCCGAAGAACTATACGCCAAAACAATAACCGACAGACCAACCGAGATCAAAGCCCGCGACCAGAATGTTTTGGCCATAGGTAAAAGCCTCATTAACCAAACCGGCTTTTTAAGGTTTACAGTTTGGCTCATCCATCTTTTTGAATGGAAAAATCCGGCAAAAGTGATTGAATTGCTACAGGAAGATCAGAAGAAATATTTTAGTGTGGATGATAAAATGGTGGTGAAAGCGGGGTAAAGTAACGCCACAATCGGAGATTTTTTTTTAATTCCCTCCTTGGGAGGGGCGCGATGGAGAAGTGTAGTTGCAGGGAGGGGTTTGTACGTTATGCTAAGCGAATATGCATAGAGGCGAAACCCCTCCCTACACCCTCCCAAGGGAGGGAATCGCACAAGCCCTCGCTTTTTTCTTGCTAAACAAGGGTAAAAATCTACTTCACCGCCTCATCAAAATTGATAAAAACATCATCGTTATCATCATCATAAACACCGCCGGCGATAATACTTTGCCCGGTTATCCCCGGATTATTACCACTTCCCAGCGGCCATGCCCCTTTAGAGTTGGTTACCCCAAAGCCAGCGAAGGCCGCGGCCTGCAAAGCAAAATCGGTACAGTTATTTTTTGATAGATGATATTCCAACCCCTCGTAACGCTGGGTTAGTTTCAGGATGCGTTTAAACTTCCGTTCGGAAATGAACTTACCCATAACCTCGTCCCAGTGATGTTCCGAGTCATTTTTGAAACCTCCGGTAGTTTCAGGCTCCCAAGGAGTGGCCGAAAAGATATTGTCCTTAATAGGATAAAACCCAAACGACACCGAAACCGAGGTTGAATCGGTATTATATTTTATAAGCGTGATAAAAGTATGCCCGGTATTAGCCCGCACAAATACGGTTGGCTTGCCTGGTTTTGGCTGTTTAACGTGAAATAGCAAAGCATAAGCGGCAGCTTTTTTACCATCGTTAAATGTATTGAGGATGCGATTGTAAGTGATAGACTTGCTTTTCTTTTCCTTCTTCTCTTTGATCTGAACCGGATTATTTACAAATACTGAATCATCGGCGGCATTAATGGTGAGGGCATTGCCGTTAAACCTAAACGCGGTATCCGCCACCACCGAATCCGACTTGCTTTGCCCCTTCTGCTTGTAGCCCATCGTTTTAAAAAAACACTTCATAGCCAGGGGATACATGCGTAATTTGGCAAACACGCTGGCCAGTTTGTAGTAACCTCGCGCTTTTGCCTGATTATATGCAAGCTCGTTGCTGTTGTTATCGCTCAGATCTTTTAAATAGCCTAACAGTTTTTCGCGACCGGCACGGGTATCCAGCTGACTTTCGATATTGCTTTCAAAGCTTGTTATACTTTCAGTGCTTAACTTATTATCAGCTTTAGGGCTGGCAATGGCAGCCATGTAATTATCATCGATAATATTATGCAGCAGTGTATCGGGCAGTTTATTCTTAAATCTTAACGATGCCGAGAGCTGAGCCGAGGCCGTAGAAGTAAAAAGAACAAAACTGATAACTGTAAAAGCAGTAAAAAAATACTTTATGTTAAAGGTTTTCATGGCAATTTTTTAAACGGTTATTATTGTACGATAGTGCTTAACGACTAATTGTTAATCAGCATCGGCAACAACAACACCCTGGCGGGCTACAGCTTAAAATATGAAAACGGAGCATAATGTTTTGCTATATCACTACAAACGTAAAAACATTTTAAATAGTCTACAAGTTTAGTAGATTATTTTTATTTAAACTTGCAATTCATCAACAATTGCGATACGGATGGATGGATACGCTTTAATAACCGGTGCAGGCAAAGGCATTGGCCGGGAAATGGCTTTACAACTTGCACAAAAAGGGTATAATTTACTGCTGGTTTCACGCTCACAAGGCGACTTGCAAAGCCTGGCTACCCAGCTTATTGCCGACTATAAAATTAATGTTGAGTATCTCTCTGTCGATCTTTCCGTAAATGCTGCTGCTTTAACCGTACTTAACTGGGTTAACACAATCGCCGTTCCGGTATCTATATTGATCAATAACGCAGGCCATGGCCTTTGGGGCGATTTTGAAGCCCTGCCTCTTGACGGCCAAACCAACATGATGCAGGTGAACATGAATGCCCTTGTTGAACTTTCGCATTTGTTTATCCCCTTACTAAAACAGCAAAAACAGGCAAATATCCTTAATATAGCAAGCACCGCTGCTTACCAGGCTGTACCGGTGTTGGCAGTATATTCGGCAACTAAGGCATTTGTATTATCATTCAGCAGGGCGTTGAGGTATGAGCTAAAAGACACCGCGATAGCAGTAAGCTGCCTTAGCCCCGGCCCTACCGATACCGGTTTTGCCAAACGCGCCGGAATGGAAGCCCTTGCCGAACTGGCCGAAAAATTTAATATGCAGGCTGATGATGTTGCCCGCATTGGCCTTAAAGGTATGTTCAATAAAAAAGCGGAAATAGTGCCGGGATTTTTAAACAGGCTTTCGGTATTCGGGGTGCGGCATATCCCTAAAAGCTTTAGCGAAGGCATTGCGGCCAATCTTTACAAGCATTAAAAATATTTTCAAAAATATTTGGTACGATTAACAATTTGTTTACATTTGCATTAGTCCACTAAAAAGATAGACTTAATATACATTGAATAATAACCACCACATATCATCTGCATGCCCAATGCGAATGCCCTTGTTAACAAGGGTGATGTGTAGCTGTTGTTGCTAATTCTCCCTATCGGATTTCGGTCCTTCTACCGTTGCCTCAGCAGGTAACACCCAGGGTAACACCCAGGTTTACAAATTCATTTCCAGCATTTTAATCATTCCACTCATGGCTGCTTCGTATCAAAAATTCACCTTAGGCTCAACTATTACGCCCGAACAACAAGCTTTTTTTAATCAACACGGTTATATCCACTTTAAAAATTTCATCAAACCAGAAACGGTAAACGATATCATCAATGCATCAAAACAGGTTGAGCAAAAATGGATTGACGAGAAAACCGAAAAAGTGAACGGAGTGCCGATTAAATATGGTAAAGACCTTGATGGCTCGCCAATTGTACAGCGTTTCGCCTTTATTAATAAACATAGCAGCACGCTTGATGAATTTTCAAAAGATCCGCGTTTCCAGATTCTGTTAAACCTTGTTGGCGAAGGCGCACGCTTAGGAACTGAAGAGAAGGACGGAATGGTTTTTAACCACTACGTAAACGGCCCAAACAGCAGTTTTACTAAAATGGGCTGGCATACTGATGGCCTGCGCGATATTTTCCAGGGGCAAAAACTAAACCCGATGCTGAATGTGGGCATCCACCTCAGTACTTTAAAGCCTGAAAACGGAGGTTTGCGCATTTTGCCTGGCACGCACAAGCAAAACCTTTACCAGTTGCTTTTCCGTAAAAAGTATTTCCTGGATCACGATACCGATGAAAATGAGATTGCTATTACCCCCACCGCGGGCGACCTTACCATTCATGATGGCCGCCTGTGGCACCGCGTAGCCCAATCATCAGTAATCGGTGAAAAAAGCCGCCGCCGGGTAATATACATTCCCATCATCGCCGGTAAATTCGAGCCGAAACATGCCGATAGCCCAACGGCTTTTTATCAACGCTTTGCAGGTATAGTAAAATAAAAATATGTTAATAGCCTTATTCATCAGCTATCTGGTACGCACAGGCAAAATAGCTGCCGTTAAAAATTATCTCTCTGCAAAATTGCCCGGTAAACAGGTAGCATAACCTGTTTACCGCGGCCTATGCTTTTTAAAATAAGTGTACGAGTAAACAACCGGGATGAGCACCATAATACCAACACCCACCAAAAAAACTACTGTACTTGCCTTGGCCGGGAGAAACAACACCAAAGCAGTTAACGAAATGCCCGCCGTAAACCAAAGTTTACCTGCAAGGCGGTGGGTTGCGCGCCAGGTATCATCGTCTTCTAAAGTCCAGGGTGTGCGGATGCCCGCGAAATAGTTTGGTTTGATGCTGTGCATCATGTTACCAATAAATGCAAACAACAACCCGATAATAGGATATATCAGCTTATCAATCTGGAACGCGTGATTTAGCGTAGCGAAAGCTATAGCAATACCTAATGCTGCAAAAAACGCCACCATACCAAAAGCCAGTTTCTGAAACGTTGCCTCGCCATATTTTACATATTTTTTAGGGTCGATAGCGGGCAAGAACTTCATTAACAAGTATACCAGGGAGGATGCGCCCATCAAAATGGCTTCACCCCCAATAAATTCTCCCTTGCTACCATAACGATCTGGTTGCCCACCCGGACCAAAATGTACCGGTACCGAAACCGGCAATGAAGAATAAATATAAGCGATATAGGCAACCGGCAATAGCCAAATGATCAAGGCTGCGGCATCGATCCAGGTAAACTTTTTCATTTATTTATTTTTTTGTGATGATTTAAATTGCATTATCCATTTCAGCATTTCGTCCATTACGGTGGTGTTGATAGAGTAATAGATAAACTGCCCCTCTTTTACCGAAACAACCAAACCGGCCTGACGCAATAGGTCGAGGTGGTGCGAGATACTTGGCTTGGAGATGGAGAACTGGTCGGCTATGTCACCGGCCGTCATGTCTTTATCTTTTAGCAGCTCGAGTATTTCGCGGCGGGTTGGGTCATTAAGGGCTTTAAATAGTGCGTTCAATTTGATTTTGGATATTTATATATTTAGACAAATATCTAAATATTTTGTTACAAAAAAAGAGGTGATTAATCCTCTTTATAATATGTAATCTGCCGCGGGTTTAGCGATAGCGTAACCCGTGGTGTAAAATTACTTAAGTCAATACCTGGTCGAAGGTACGCTGCGTTAAACTTCGACCAGGATGTTACTATGCTTAAAATTTAATTATACAATCAACATATTGAGATGTGGTTGATCCATCGCTGTTTTTGTCAAATTTTCGTGCGTCAAATAAATTATGGTCGATAAACATTTCAATAACATTGGTTTTATAATTATTTAATTTCTCTTTAGCCGCTTCATCGTAAAAAATTGTATTGAAATTCTGTTTCAAATATTTTGAAGCGTTCGAGTCAAAGAAATCTATAAATTCAACTAACTTCCTACAATCGCGCATCTTAATATTATTCGTCTTAAAATGATTGAGATAGAAGGTTACGCTGGTTGCCTTCCTGGAATTAAAATCATAATTAATCACAATTTCATTTGGAACGTCAATATCCTTTTGAAAGCTTGATTCATTTTCATAACCTTCAACATGAGAATTAGATGTCCCATCAATTGTTCTCTCGTCTTTAAAAGTATAATTGAACGGGGCTTTTGAGAATAAATATTTTAAACTATCACCGTTAAACCTTGATTTTGTTGTATTATCCAGACGTTTGCTGTCAGAAGCAGATGTATCCTGCGTAGTCGAGTTTTCCTCGGATGATTTATTTACATTATCACATGAACCAAACAAAAAGATTATAAGTATTCCAAAGAAGATTTTACTCATGAGATAAGGCTGTAAGAAAGAGTGGCTAAATATAAGAATAACAAGTTAAGTTTAAAATTCAACCTGTTATTCCCACGGGTTACGCTACCGCTAAACCCGCGGTAGCGAATAAAAAACTACCGCTGCCATTCGGCTTACGCGAATGGCAGCGGCTTTCATCTTATCATTTTATTTAAACCAAACCGTCTGCGTATAAGCCCCATCCACAGCAGCATCCCAAACTTCCAACCTCACCCATTTGCGGTCTTTCATATTCAATACTTTGCTAAAGTTTTTTGTGCCGAACGCCTGTGTTGAAGTCAAATCGATGTGCTCGCGATAAACCGTTTTGCCATCCCCGGATATGATCTCGGCAAAATTGAGCGGGAATGTCCAGCTGGTTTTAAAATCGATGATGCATTTACCATCGGCAGGCAACGTTATCGTTTCTCCTGATGAGTGGCCATTCACTGTAAAATCTTCAATCAATACCTCCCCGGTTGTAGAGAAGAACTGGCCTTGCTCCAATTTATTTAAAACCGGTTGCCATCCATCTTTAAATTGAGGAATCCTATCCAGCTTCAGATAATTGATATTTAGATGGGCGTACATTTCATTTTCCGGTTCGATAGTAAACAGGTCTGCTTCCGAAAGTACTTTTTTCTTCAGCCCCCAATTGTTCATATCATCCATCAGATCGAATGTCCGCTTACCTAAGCGCGGCTGAGACAGATCGGCAGGCAAAGCTTTCCATGCCGCACCTAAAAACCTATCCGACAGGAAGAAGTCTTCTTTTTTATAAGTATCCGGGAAACCGGTTGAGCCCTTTGTACGGGCATGCGCCGTCCAGGCAAGGCCGTTCTCGGCTTTAAGCAGGTTCAGCATATCTGTTTTATCACCAATGTGATAGATCTTTCCATGTTCGGCATCGGTACTTGTAAATGGCGTACCCTCCTTGCGCGACATGATCCAGTAAACCGGTTTCGGAAAAAATGCCAGCCAGTGCCCGCCGAAAAACTCGTTGGGTTCCTCGCCGGGTAACAGTAAAAACTTATTGTCGGATAGCCGGCTGCACTGATCAAACAAGGCTTTTAACTCTTTAAGCCGTTGCTCGTCTGGTCCTTTGGGATGGGCAGTGTAATGAAACTCGGCCAGGTGAACGATATCAACGCCTTGCCTTTTAAACACTTTTACAAACGATGGACTATCAGGTACAGGTTTACCCGCCAACACCACACTCATAATAAACTCATTGTGGAAATGACTGGCCAATGTCTTATAACCGGGTAAAGGTTTATAGCTATCGTTATGGGTGAATTGTTTTACATTATCCAACAAGGCTTCTGCTCCATTAGTGCCCAAAAGACAGAAGAAGTTGAGGCGCTGTTTAGTTCCAGGAGGCGCATTAAACCAGGGCACAAAGCGCTTATCACCCTGTAATTCCTGCCTGATGCCGAGGCCATAGCCGGGCAACAGGTTTCGGTAATTATTGCCATACCAAACAAATCTAAGGTTGAAGGCCTCATCTAAAGGATAAAAATACTGGTGAGGCGCAGGGAAAACCGCGATGCCATTATTGCCGTTAGCACCTATGATAGTACGGTATTTAACAGCCAAATTTTTAGCGGTATCGGCAGGATGGTCATCGGTTTTAAGCTTTTCGTAAACATCGCTATAGCTGATGCTTTTTACAGACTGAGCTTTCGCCACCAAACCGGCATCGTACAAAATAGCGGTCGAATCTACCTGTGTTGATATTACAGCCGCTACGTTAAATAGCGGTTGGCCGTTATAGAGGGTTATTTCCAGGTCGCCTTTAAAATTGGGAGCTTCTACATCGCCTATTTTAATAACAGTGCGAGTCCCAGCGCTGCTAACGGCTATGCCTTTTTTATTAAAACCAACTTTATAGGATCGGTGAGGCTTAAGTGGTACTTTATCAAAGAAAATATTCCAACCGTTTTGCGAGATCAGATCGCGTTTGCCTTCGGTAAGTACAAACTGCGGATCGACGTTTTCAATTACCCTATTATATTTCCCTTTATTACCCAGCGATACGCTGCTGAATAACGACTCACCATTTTTCAAATTAAGCACAAGCCTGCCCGAATTACTATTGCCTACAGGCCATACAACCGATACCAGATCAGCTTTTTCCTGTTTCACTACAACACCCGTCGCCGGTTTACCCGGAACCTGTGCCGTAGCTTTAAAAAAACATAACGTTGCTGCTAAGCTTAAAAACAGATATTTCACACTCATAATCTCCTCCTTTTATTTAGTTACAACCGGCCAGCCGTTTTGATATTTGATAGGGCTGATACACATTACCCTACCCTTTTGCTTATGAGCAATTTCGATAGCGTGGTAAGCTATAAACCTTTTCCCTTTTTCATCGGTAAAGATGGAGTTATGACCAGGGGCGGTATAAGTAGCATCTTTAACCAGGATGGCGCTATTCAACGTTTTATCAGCTTCACCCAAACGAGTGAACGGCCCTTCCGGACTTGTGGCTTTAGCTATCATTACCGCGTAATTGGCGTTATCGCCGCAGCAGTTATCGCCCGAATAATACAGATAATAAGTGCCATTATCATAATCCAGCCACGAGCCTTCAATAAGATTGCTATAACTATGATCTTTTCCGGCCTCAACTGCTACCACGGCTTGCGAACCTTCCTTGAAATCCGACCAGTCCTCTTTCATTTCCCTCACTCTTAAAGGTTGAAAATCCGATCCCCAGTACAAGAAATGCTTCCCTGTTTTAGGATCAACGAAAGCCTTTGGGTCTATACATTGAAAGCTCGGGCCTTTCATAAATGGGGTGCCTTTATCTGTAAACGGGCCGAGCGGATTATCGGCATAGGCTATGCCCATCCATTTACCGGTAAGCTCATTAGGGTCGGCAGAGAAGAACATTACAAATTTGTTCAGTTTGGCATCGAAAAATACATCAGGTGCCCAAAAGTTTTGCGTGTTTGATGCCCAGGATGGCTTTTGCGGCAATGCATCGCCTGCATGTACCCAATGCTCATGATCGGTTGACCATGCTACCTGGATATTCATCATCTTTCCATCCGCGCCCGAAGCCTGCGTTGCGTAGGCGTAATATTTGCCATTGTAGCGGATCACCGTAGGGTCAGGAAAATCCCTATCCAATACAACATGGATGAGACCGGTGTAGATTGGCGTTGTTTTAACAGGTTCGGCTTGTTGCGAGTGGCTACTGCAAGCGCTTACCGTGCCGAGGAGAACCGGCATCAGGTAGGAGAATAACTTTTTCATAGGTGTAATTGGTTAAGAAGAATAACCATCGTCATTGCGAGGTACGAAGCAATCGCGAACTATACAGAACGGATTTGCTTACGTGCGATTGCTTCGTACCTCGCAATGACGTGGTGGGTAAATGCGGATTTGGCAGTTCAGACTTACGAAGTTTTAAAAACTTCGTAAGTCTTGCTTAGCAAATTATCATGCATCTGCACATCTAAAATCTGCACATCCGCACATCTAAAACCCTACCTCCCGGTAAGCTTTTTGATCAAATTAGTTTCCTCAGGGATATAAGCCGTACCATCCTTACGGAAAATATCATGGAACCACACTTTCGGCTCGTTACCATCAGGCATTGGGGTATCCCATGCGTAAATGGTGTTGGTTTTGCCACTTACAAAGCCCCAGTTTATAGCGCCTACATTTTCTTTTTTAAGCATTGGCAGCACAGTGCCGAACAAGCTGTTACGCGGACGGGCCATGTACTCGGTACAGATTAGCGGGCGACCGTTCATTTTCAGGAACTGCACAGTTTTCAGGTGCTCATTTTCGGGAGTGTAATCATGATAGGTAACAATATCAGAGTTAGCTATCTGGAATTTGTTTAACTCTTCCAAATCCCAACGCCAAACACCGGCGCTTATCGGCTGACTTGGGTTTACCTGCCTTGCCCATTTAAACACGCTTTTCAGCAACGGTAATGATCGGCTGCCTTTATCCGAGTTGCCAGGTTCGTTATATAAATCCCAAAGTAAAACGCGTTTGTCATTAGCAAAACGTTTCAATACATCCTTCACATATTTTTCAAGCACCGGCGAGTTAGCCGCGTTATCAGAGGCCGGTTGCCCAGGATCCTGCATCCAGCCCGAATTGTGAATACCCGGTTTTGGCTCGGGTTGTTTACCAATTTTAGGTACTTTGTTCCAGCAATCATCAAAAAATACAAACATGGTTTTTACGCCGTGTTTGCTTGAGACAGCAAGGTATTGGTCTATACGTTTTTTAAAGCCTTCAGGGTCTTGCTCCCAGGCTAAGTGGTGCAAAAACACACGCATTACGTTCATACCAATGCCTTGAGCATAACCTAACTCTTTATCGATGGTTTTAGGATCGAAGGTATCGGCCTGCCACATTTCTAACTGGTTAATGGCGGTACTTGGTATAAAATCGGCACCTACCAGCCATTGCTGTTGGGCATACCAGGTTTTTGCCTTTTGCTGCGACCACACCTGCGCTGCTGCCGGGGCTTTTTGCTGCGCCATTACCCTCATCCCCAACGGCATCGCTAAAGCCAGGGCCAATACTTTTAGTTTTGTTTGCATGTATTTGTGTTTAATAGTTTAATTCAATTTTTTGTTTTTATCCCACACAGCCGCTCGGCTCCAGCCGAGTGGCAATTACCCCAAGGCCTCTGGCCTGCTACTCCATGGTCGGCGGCCAGAGGCCGCTTAGTAGTTGCCACTCGGCTGGAGCCGAGCGGCTGTGAATATTTATTATTTATTGTTTACTAACCGCCCCTTAATCATCCAAATAGCCGTATTACCACCATAAGCATTGGTTGATGTAAGCGCAATGATCGTATCATCATTCAACACACATATCGAATTCCAAAGCCCCTGCTTATCCAACGGTACGGAAAACGGATCGGGCACCGTTACAAAATCGCATGCATCACTATTGCCCACTGCAACCTGCATCCGGGCTTGTTCCCAGTTATGATTACGGTTTAATGTACTTTGGTACGATAGTATGGTTTCGCCACTGTGCAGTTGCCTTAAAAATGGTGCGCCTGCATAAACGGTATCCGGCAATTTCGGGGTAAGGGCATAGCTGCGTTCATCATCATCAGCTCCCACTGTTTTTTGCCAGTTTTTGGTAATGCTGTTACGGATGATGGAAGGCTTAAAAGTTGCACCGGCGTTGTCCTCTATCGAAAACGCGATCTCGTTTTTACCCTTCAGGATGACGGCTATGGGCATTCCATCACGATGCCCCGGCCTAAAGGATACAATTTGCGGCTGCTTAGTCCACGTAAGGCCGTTATCCTTTGATCTGAATATGGAAATATTTTGTTCGTTCGATTTGGTGTAGATGCCCTCGTTAGAGAAGAACAATTGGATCTCGCCCGATGGTAATTGAATTTGCGAAGGTTCCCAGCAACCATCGTCAAAACTGCTGGCGGCTTCGTAGATCAGCCTTTCATCCTTCCAGGTTTTGCCGCCGTCGTAGCTTTTTTTTGTGCAGATGCCGAAGTGTTTGGTTTCATCCCATGCACCGTTAACCTTATGCGGACGAGGATTATAGGATGCCAATATCGAACCATCCTTAAGTTCCAGCACATCCGGTACAGCCATATTAACACCATTGCCCGATGCGGCAATTACAATGGGTTTGCTCCATGTTTTACCGCCATCGTTACTTTTGGTACTTACCGAGCCTTCCCTGCTTTCGTAAACACAGAGCAGGCTTTTATCTTTTAACTGAACCATGCGGGCATAATTGCCGCTTTTTTCGCTTACCTGTTTTAAGGTGGCTTGATCCCAAACTATGGTTTTGGCCGGCACGGTATCCTTAACGGCATCGTGTCGCCCCGGAACCATCACCGGGGCAAACACACCCATTAACCAAATGAATACCTGCCGCATAACCAATTATAGTTTATCTCTTTTGTGTTGATTTTATTTGCTCCCCTCATCGGCCAGCCAAAAACTGAATGGCTTATCACGATCGCATGTAAGCGTTTCGCCATTAAACTCCAGTTCGGCGGCGTGGATAGATGTGCGTTTGGTGGTATAGCTATATGCACCATCGGCATCTAAGCCGCCATCTTCAAAATGCTTTTTCCTACCCGGATGCGTAAAGTAAATGATATAGGCATGGCCTTCACTTACTACCACATCAGCATGCGCGCCAGTTGGTGTGTCCTCCGGCCTATGACCGGGTTTATCCAATATCAGCCCCTGGTGTTCCCATGTTTTAGCATCTTTTGAACGGTAAACACGCTGCCCCTGCCATTCGTCGGTTATCATCCAGTAATAATCTTTAAACCTGAAGATCTTTGGCCCTTCGTGTTCGCGACCGCCGATGGCGGGTTTATCATCAACCTTCCAGTTAACCAGGTCGGTACTTTCGGCAGTCATAGTGATGCTACCCAGCTTTTGGTCTTTATACCAAACATGCCATTTGCCATCGGGCAATTTCATTAAGGTTGGGTCGATGATGTTATGATCCGGCAAATTCATCGGACCGAGGTATTTCCAGTCCCACAGGTTTTTGCTGGTGTAGTGTACCAGGTGCGCATCGCCGCCCCATTGGCTGTACACGCCGCGGATGTAAACCACAAACATGTGGTAAAGGCCATTATCATAAATAATATCCGGTGCCCAAAAGGTGTTCAAACCATGTTCGTGCTCCAGGTTTAGCGCGCCGCGGTAAGCCCAGGTATGCCCATGATCTTTTGAAGTGGCAACGCCAATGGCTGTACCGTAGCAAAAGGCCACACCCGGCGATTGTACATTGGCCCGGCGTTGGGTGTATAACATGGTCCACTCTTTTTCGGCCTTATTATAAACCAATACAGGATCGGCAGCGCCATCATAAATCGGATCGCGGAATAAAGGTGATGGCGGCTGGTTTTTAACCGGGACATCCTGCGCCGCGGCGTTTAAGCCAGCCATCATCAACAAACCGAATATTATCTTTTTTATCATCGACATTTAAATCATTATTCAGCAACCGGAAAGGCCGAGATCCTTAACCTCGCGCCGCCCATTGGTACCAATGTCAGTTCTTTAGCAGGCTCTTCGGTTTTTACAGGGCTTTGTGGTAATACACCGCATAAGCCGGTTTCGTCAACCTTCCAATTCGGGATCTGCTTGCCTTTCGCTTTTAGCTCGATAGGCGCTGTGGCGTTAGTGAAGGGATTATTATCCTTCGGCCATGCACGGTGAACAACGGCTAATGATTTTTCAGGATGTTGCCCGTCTATCAGCAAACCATAGTTCCATGGTGATGCAGCATAGATATTGAACGATGGCCATTTCGACGGATCGGCAGTTGGCTGCCAATGCGAATCGCCTTGCGCGTCTTTCAGGTTATCGCCTTTAGTATATTCCTCCTTAATTTTAAGCGAATAAGTAAGCGGACCATAGCTAACACTCACGCTGTTTTTATTTTTAGCCCACTCCTGCACTTTTAATTGCATTGGTAATTGCAGGGTTACTTTATCGCCGTTTTTCCAGTTTTTCGCTACGCGGATGTAATCGCCTGTTGATGTATTTACACTAACGGCAACACCATTCACCTTAACAGAAGCGCCTTTACACCAGGCCGGTATGCGCAGGTAAAGCGGAAAATCAACAGCTTTAGCAGTGTTTACCGTAAAGCTGATCTGATCCTGAAACGGATAATGGCTGGTTTCGGTAATGCTCACCTCGGTGCCTTTGCCTACTTTGGCACTCACCTTGCCTTCGGTATAAAGCAGGGCCGCTATGCCGTTATCAGGCGTAGCCATCCAACTATTCTCTACATAATACACCCAGCCTGCCGAGTGGTTATGCTGGCAGCAACGGCTGCCAAAAGGGTTCATCATTAAAAACGGACCTTCGTTAGCAATACCCGGATGGTGGTTTTTACCATCGCTCACTATCATGTTAGGCGCAGTAAGGTAACGTAGCGCGCGGTAATCGGGCATAAAGGCCGCCGGGAAAGTATTGAAAGCTACATCTTCGCAGTTTTCGGCCCAGAAGCGATCGCCGGTTGCACCTAATAACATCTGGTCGGATGTCATTTGCTCAACTAAGCCACAGGTTTCCACCGCCTGACGTGGGTCATCGTAACCTTTACGGGCATTTTCATCGGCACCAAACATGCCGCCCGGCACCTGGCCGTATAAATTGCGGATCAGCTTAAAATCGTTGTAAGTAGCGTCCAGATCTTTTTTATCGTGGCTTTGCAGGTAGTAAGTTGCAGGCTCGCGGAAACACTGGGCTACGTTAACGTTATGCCAGTTGGGCAGGTTATTAGCCTGGCGCCAGTCGGCAGTGTTTTTATCTAATTTGGTAGCAAGGTCAAGTAAAAACTTATCACCGGTGCGGTTGTAAAGCCAGTAAACGCTCAGCATGTTATCGCCGCCGCGGCTGTTTTCCCAGTAATCTTCCAAAAACTTATTATCCGGCGTGGCTAACTCATATTTGAAATATTTGGTCATAAAAGGAATTACCCGCGGGTCTTTGCTGTACTCATAGTACGATTGCAGGCACCACAGCATCGGCATGTTAGTCCACAAATCGCGGTTGCCATTATGCTCTACCGCCGGACCGAAATCACCATTATCACGCTGGTTATTCAGTACCGCATCTATCCAGAATTTGGTTTCAGCGATCATTTTTTTATCACCTAAGGTATAGGCAATATCGGCATAGCCTTTTAACCAGTAAGGTAACTCTTCCCAACCGTATTCCCCTTTGCCTTCTTTATTTAACCAGGCATTGTTGGTTTTTGAAAGCCACACGCTTATCTCGCCCAGGTTACCGGTTAAGCCGTCGCGCTGCAGTTCCAGCATCTTTTTCATCCAGCCACCGGCCTTGATGCTGCCGGTAGGTAGTTTTGTAAAATATTGTTTTTGCAGTGGCGCACGGTTGCTTACGTATAAGGTATTTGAAGCCTTGTTATCAACCGTGGTAACCGTTGTTGCTTTCAACCCCTGGGCGCTTGCCGTGGCAACGCCCGCACAAATCATCGCCACAGAAAGGCAAACCTCCCTGCGCATCAATTTTATACTGTTTTTAATAGTCATGTAGTAAATATATTATTTAACCAGGGCCTCGTTGTACAGTTTGCTATTAGCTTTTTGTAACAATTCTACAGGCATTTTGATCATCTTTCTGTCGTAAGTCATGAAGCCGTTTACCTCTCCTTCCACATCGGTAGTCTGGGTGTACACAGCCGCCGATAAACCAACTTTAATCAGTTCCTCCAATCTATCGGTAAAGGTTGAGTAACGTTTAAACAGGTCTTCGCCGTTTTTAAAGGTTTGATAACCCCAGTTTTTATTGCTTTGCCAGTTGTGGCCTTCCACAGGCCAGCCCAGGCCACCAAACTCTCCTAAAACAACAGCTTTGGTTTTACCGAAAATTTCGGGGCGAGGCATTGCAGGGTGCGGATAGTTATGCAGATCGACAATATCGCCGGTATCATAAAAATTACCACCACTGGCGCTGTTCACTAAGCGTGATGGATCTTTTTTCTTTGTCCACTCGGTTATCTCAACAGTTTTAAACTGGCCCCAGGCTTCGTTGAACGGAGTCCAAACTACGATACAAGGATAGTTGTATAATGAGTTGATGATGGCGTTCCATTCTTTGCGGTAGTAACCCTCAGATTCTGGCGTACGTTGCTGATCGGTAGCACGGTCAAGTACACCCGGACGGTTTTCCCAATGGTTACCCAAATCGCCGCTTGGCATATCCTGCCATAACAGCATGCCTACTTTATCGCAATAAGTGTAATAACGGGCCGGCTCAACTTTAATGTGCTTGCGGATCATGTTAAAGCCCATCGCTTTCAGCTTATCAATATCATAGCTCATGGCCTCGTAAGTTGGCGGGGTGTACAAGCCATCAGGCCACCAACCCTGATCAAGCGGGCCGTATTGAAATACAAATTTGTTGTTCAGCAACATGCGTTGGATGCCATTGGCATCGGCACCAAGCGAAATTTTACGCATGGCAAAGTAGCTGCCAATCTCATCAACAGATTTACCACCGCGGATAACGGCAACTTTCAAATCATACAAAAACGGATCAGTAGTTGACCATAAGTGCTGGTCTTTAATATCCAACACAGCGGTTTCGCCCGCGTCGATTGTTTTTTCAGATACAAGGGTTTTGCCGTTCCAGGCGCTGATCTTCAGCTTATCGCCGGGCTGGCTATTGCTAACTTCGGCCGAAACCGACAGTGTGTGATTGTCAATATCAGGGGTTTGTTTGGTAGCGTCGATATGGGTTTTGGCAACGCCTTCCAGCCAAACAGTTTGCCAGATACCGGTAACCGGGGTGTACCAGATACCTTCGGGCTTTTTAACTTGTTTACCACGTGGCTGCGGCCCATCATCTGTTGGGTCCCACACACTTACGGTAATATCTTGTTTCGACCCACCTTTTAAATAAGGGGTGATGTTGAATGTGAACGGATCAAAGCCGCCTTCATGAATACCGGCACTTTTACCATTTACAAATACTTCGGTACGCCAGTCTACCGCGCCAAAGTGTATCAGTACTTCTTTACCTTTTAATGTTTTATTTAGGCTGATGGTGGTTTTATACCACAGCATACTATCCTTACCCACCGTTTTACCAACACCCGATAATGCCGACTCGACCGCGAAAGGCACCAAAATTTTCCCTTCATACTTAGCCGGACCAGTAGTTGCTTTAGGCACAATGGCGTAGTTCCATAAACCATTAAGGTTTTGCCAGTTGCCGCGTACCATTTGCGGACGTGGATATTCGGGAAGAGGTGCTTTAGAGTCAACTTTTTCGGCCCATGGCGTGGTGATCCTGTCTTTGATCATGTGCCAATCGCCTTGCTGCGCGTTGGCAGATAAAAAGGCTGACATTAAGAGGGACAGGCAAAGCGATACTTTCTTCATCAGTTTAAATAGGTGTAAGGATATTATGTTAGTTAATTATGCAGGAAAATAAAAAAAGGCCCCCAACCGCAAAGCCAGGGGCCTAAAAAATTATTGAATATTTACTTTAGTTACCGGCGTGAAGATGAGGTCATCAACTCCGGCTATTTTTAACCCAACACGTGCAAAAACATAGTTTTGAGTGGGGGTTAAGCTTGGAACATCAAAGCTTAAAGTTAAATTATTCATGCTGGTAATTGCAGAACCCGCAATTGTTGGCGGGTCGCCGTCACCAAGTCTGAAGTCGTTTGAAGCAAACTGCGTTTTATTTACATAAAGAGATACCCGCTCAATATTTTTAGCATTGGCATCGGTTATTACCTTTTCAAGGTTAAAAACAGCAGTTACCTTCCTGCCTGTAGCAGTATAGGTTGCATTGTGGATCAGGTAGTAAGGTGTAACCTCAATATCCAGTGTCTGATTACCTTTAAGGGTAATATTTAAACTATCGCGTTTACCGGCAGATAGTTCCTTCCACATAAACGGACCCTGGTTGGCTTGCATGGTAAATTTGTAATTACCATCAAAAAGCAGCTGTCCATAATTACCGTCCTGATCAAACGTACCCGTAATGGCCGATTTGGTTGCAAAACCTGGTTGATAAAGCTCATAAGGCACCGCGTTGTATTCAACGTTTATTGCCTCGCCTTTATAAACCAACCTTCCGCTTAATTTCGATTGGGGCGCATCGTAGTTATCTTTCTTGCAACCCGAGGCGGCAAGAAAAAGCCCTATTAAAATATAATGAAACTTGATTTTCATGATCACTTCTCTTTAACTCTTATTGATTTGGTTGTTTAACTAACTTAGGGTTAGCAGCTATTACATCATCATTAATACGTGAATAGTAGTTACCCAACTGGAACCTGTTTGCACCTGTTACCGGCGAAGGTTTCACCTCCTTAAATATCCACTTGCCGTTGTTTGCATTGCCCGGGTTGTAGTATTTGTAAGGCCATAAACCAAATGGTTGGGTGCTACGTTTTCTTGCACTGCCTATGTTGCTAACCAAATCGGTTACCGACATTGAAGCACCATCCCAAACTACATTGGCAAGTCTCCAGCGTTTCAAGTCGAACAAAATATGACCTTCAAACGCAAGTTCAACGCGGCGTTCGTGAACTATCCGGTCAAAATAGTTAGCCGCTGTAAGTACCAAAGGAGTATTAAGGCCAGCCCTTGAACGCACCTGATTAAGGTAACCTGATGCTTCAGCATAATTACCTAATTCGGCATCAGCTTCGGCAGCATTCAATAACACCTCAGCATAACGGTAACGGATAAAGTTAACATCACTACCACGGCCACGACGACCAGAACCAACTGTTGGATCGAGATATTTACGGATATAGAAACCGGTTTGAGTACGGAACTCAGCACCGTTAACCGGTCCGTCTTTACCTACAACCTGTACTTTACCTAATCCTGGCACTTCCTGCGTAATAGTAGCATCGCTGCTTGATATTACAGTACCATCGCCTAACTGATAGCCGGCATAAACTTCGGTACGTTTACCTTTAAACAAACCATTTGGCAATAATACTGTACCGGCAAGCCTGGCATCCCTATCAGCAAATATATCTAACTGGTTGGTATAATAAACAGGGTTTCCAGCGCCATCTTTAGTTGCCATAGCAGCATAGGTGTTATCTGTTTTTTCAAAAGCCTCAACAAGGTTTAACGATGGGTTTAACCTGCCTGCGTCCAAACCTTCGTCAGAAATTGAGAAAGGCTGATCATTTGTTGTGAAACCGTGAGTTTTACCGCCATTGGCCTTGAAATCTTCAACCCAGATTGATTCTGAACTCGATTTATCAAGGAACAGGTTAGCGAAGTTATCACTAAGGTCTGGCAATTGTTTGTAAAGTGTGTAATTACCCGCGCTACCCGAAATGATCTCTTTAGCAGCAGCAAGCGCTTTGGTATAGTAACCGGTAGCGCTGCTTGCCGGGATACCAACCTCACCGCCAGGTAACGATACCTGTGGTGTAGTAGCGCCATACTTAGCAATTGAAGCGGCATATAACGCAGCCCTTGATTCCATTGCCAATACGGCAGCCGGGGTTGCCCTTGATTTTTCGCTAACGTTAACCGGTAGTAAACCTTTTATCGCTTCGGCTTCGCTTATTACAAAATCATAAATTTCTGATTCTTTTGAACGTGGCACCTGCAATTTTTCAACATTACCCGAAAAATCGTAATCCATTGATTTGGTGATCAGCGGTACACCGCCCATTCTTTTTACCAATTCAAAATAATACTGTGCGCGTATAAAGCGACCTTCGGCAATAAACCTGTTTTTATCGGCATCTGTTAATTTTGTTGCCGCGGTAGCACGTTCAATAAACAGGTTAAGTTCGCGAATGTAGGTATAATCCCAGGTGTTCCATGAACCGAAATCCCAGCCTGTACGCTGAACTATACCATAGCTTCCGTTTTCTGAAGGGAATGATTCGCTAAAATCGGCAAATGATGCCCAGCCGTTATCAAGGCCCGAAAAATCATAAACTCGGTTATATAAATCGGCAAGGATTGAAAGTACAAGGTTGGGGTCTGAAAATGCAACATCAGAAGTGATCACCTGCTTAGGTGGCACGTCTAAAAAGTCGCTGTCTTTTCTGCAAGCCCCTGTAACTAACAGGAGTGCAAATGTTGATATTATGGTTGTTTTTTTCATTTGGTTTAAACTTGAGGGATCAATTAGAAGGTTAAATTAACACCAAAGTTGAGCACCTTGCTCTGTGGAAATTGTAACCCGTTATCATCCGTTGTTTCTGGGTCAACGCCGTATTGTTTCAGGTTATCAAATGAAAACATGTTATACGCGTTAACATAAAATCTCGCTCTCTTTATCTTTACTTTACTTAACAATTGAGTAGGCAATGAATAACCAAGCTCCAGCGTACGTACCCTCAGGTATCTGACACTGTGTAACCAGAAGGTTGAGTTACGATCATAATCGCTATTGGTTGTGCCTGGGTTAACCCTGTTGGCAGGATATTTACCCGGTACCCATGCGCTGTTCACGTCAAATGGATCTGTACGGTGGTACCTGTCTTCAAATATGGTATTTAAGTTACCGTTGTTTTGGAATGCCCATCTTGTTTCATAGTTCTGAAACCAGGTGTAACCCGCACCGCCCGAGAAATCTGCGTGGAAGTCAAATCCTTTATAAGCGGCACCCATGGTAAAGCCAAAGTTGATGTTTGGTTGTTTACCGTAACCGTAACCAATTGGGCGGGTATCATAACCATCTATCTTACCATCACCGTTCCAGTCTTTGTACATTAAATCGCCAGGAAGCATGGTGCGGTTACCCTTGCCATCGTTATTGATCTTATAATTATTGATCTGGTCTTGAGATGTGAATTGACCTACAACTGTGTAGCCCCAGTCGATATTAGCATAGCGGTTAATACCCGAGCCGAAATACTGCTCTAATGAGTTGCCAAAATATTCGTTTCTGAAAACAGTTTTTTGACGGGAATAGGAAATGTTACCACCAATATTATAGCTTACTTTACCGATTTTATCGGCCCAGTTTAATGCAAACTCACCACCCGATTGCGAATCGCTGCTTGAGTTTTCAGGAGGTAAGTTATAACCAACTTCTTTAGGAAGTACCAATGTAGTACTGGCACCTGCAAGACCTGTACGTTTACGATAGAAATAATCAACTACACCGTTCAACCTGTTGTTAAACATGCTGAAATCTAAACCCACATCGGTTATTTTACTTTTTGACCATGAGATATTGGTTGTAACCAAACCTTTATCTGTTGAGGTTACTATGGCGTTACCATCAATAATAGCCGTACCCGAGTTGTAATTGTAACCCGGCAAGTAAGCATATGGCGTTACAATAGGATTAGCTGCATTATTAGGGTCGCGGTCATCACCCAATACACCGTATGATGCACGGATCTTCACATCGTTTAGGATACTATTATCACCAAGTAATTTCTTCATGAAACCTTCCTGTGTAATGCGCCAGCCGATAGAGCCGCCAGGGAAATAACCTACGCGTTTATCAGGAGCAAACAGGTATGACGCATCACGCCTTCCCGAAAATTCGAAGTAGTATTTATTATCGTAGTTATAATTGATTCTACCAATGTAACCTAAACGCGCTTCTTTATTATCACTATCCTGATACTGATCGGCAGTAGGGAAATAGATAAGCGGCAGGTTATTTGATACAGGCGAAGCGTGGATCCAGTTGCGCAAGTGCTGCAACTCGATACGTTCAGACATAAATAAAGCGCTTATGGTGTGCTTGCCAAATGTATTGGCATAGTTAACCTGCCATTGGTAAGTTTTAGCAAATTCCTTTTTTTGCTCGCGCTCACGCCAAGGGTTAGTACTACCACCTGTAACATCATAAGTATCAGTTGCAGGGCGATAAGTATACGCATTGTAAGTATACTCCTGGTTATTAAGCAAATAATCGGCAATATAATATGAATATAAACCTTTAATATTCAAACCCTTTATCCCCGGAACCTGGTACTCGGCAGCAAAGTTGGTTTGCAATACGCGCCAATCACTATGATACACACCCGATAGCTTTTTGTTAAGGAAAGCATAGTTTGATTCGGTGTGGCCGATATCATTCAGGTAAGCAGGGTTATCATTTGCATATGGGCGTTCGAGCGGAGTATTTCTTAAAACGGCAAAACGGGCAAGAAAATAATCGTCACCACCCGGTACACCTGGGTTTTCGCGGGTTTCTATACGCCCGTTAATATCCATACTTACTTTTAAGCCGCTGGCTACTTTTAATGATATATTAGATTGAATGTTTGAGCGGTTGAAAAGGTACTCTTTACCTAACTGAGAATTTTGGTGCAGGTTGGTTGCCGAAACATAATAATTCAGTTTATCAGTACCGCCGGTAAAGTTAATGTTAGCCGAGTTTTGAGGAGCATTGTTATTGGCTTTCAAAACATAATCGCGCCAGTTAAAGCTTTGGTAGCCTTTTTCTGTACCTGCTTTATATTTATCAAGCTCGGCCTGAGTAATAGTTGTAGAACCATTACTGTTTACCTGTGCATCGGCCAAATAACGCATATAATCATACGAGTTGGTCAATACATTCGGGAAACGATAAAAATTCTGGAAACCTGTGTAAGCATCTACGTTGATACGAGAATCTCCCGCTCCTTTTTTAGTTGTTACCACGATAACACCGTTAGCTGCACGCACACCGTAAACAGCGGCCGAAGCATCTTTTAACACACTAAGATTTGCGATATCATTAGGGGCAAGGTTATTGAATTGTCCTTCATCCTGTTGGATACCATCAATTACATACAAAGGTGTACCCATGTTACGAATCTGGATGCTGGCACTGGCACCTGGGCGGCCTTCTGATTGCCTGAAGGTTACACCCGGAAGTTTACCTGCAAGGGTTGTACTCACCGTTGAACCGGCGTGCACACGATCAATATCCTTACTGGTAACACTGGAAATAGAGCCTGTAATAGAGCCTTTTGTTTGCGTGCCGTAACCGGTAACCACAACTTCCTGTAAGGCTGAATTTGTTTCGCGAAGCCGGATTTTGATGCTTGTACGGCCATTTAGCGGAGCTTCCTGCGCTACATAACCGATATAAGTAAACACCAATGTTGCGTTCGCGTCGGCTACATTGAGTGAAAAGTTACCTTGCGCATCGGTTGTTGTACCGCCTTGTGTGCCCTGCACCCTTACAGCAACGCCGGTAAGTACATGCCCGGTAGTATCGGTCACGGTACCTGTTACCTTAATTTTATTTTGTGCCGATGCACTAAATGAAAACAGGAAACCGGTCATGATGAAGAAAGCGATTAACATTACTTTTGGGCCCCACTTACTGGGCGGCCACTGTACATGAGGGTGCCCCCCATGCCTGAGTAGTAAAAATTTTCTCATAAATGATCTATTAATTGGTTAAGTATTGATTTTAAAAATGTAGAATTGACATATCTAAAATCAATGCTTCAAAGAAAAAGGATTTTAGGCCCGGCGATTAACCAAATAATATCAATACTTAGTCGAAAAGTATCATTTTTTGAGAGGTTAAAAACCCTACAACAGATTGGTTATATTTGCTTTAAGCTGATTATTTTGAAACCATTATATACACTTTTTTTACTGCTGACGGTATTTTGCGGCGTTTGCGATGCGCAATCGTACTATTTCAGGCATTACCAGGTTGAGCACGGCCTGTCGCACAATACTGTGTACTGCGCCATACAGGACAGGCGCGGTTTTTTATGGTTTGGCACCAAGGACGGGCTTAACGTGTTTGATGGTTATACATTTAAAACCTTCAGGCATAACCCACAGGATACCAACAGCATAGCTAACAACATGATCCATACCCTCAATATTGATAAACAGGGTACATTATGGATCGGTACTGATGAAGGCCTTGACGAATACAACGAATTATCTGAAACATTTAAGCATATTAATAAGGCCAACATTAACGGGGTACGCAGCATAGTTAATGATGAGCAAAACAACTGTTGGTTTGTTGCCGGTCCGGCATTAATAAAATACGATCCTAAAACCGGTAAAAAAACCGATTACGGCCCCTACCAGCATTTTGATGCCACATCCATAACTATAGTTGATAACAGGGTATGGGTATCAACAACACAGGGTACTATGGCATGCCTAAACCAGGCTACCCGCACTTTTAATAGTTATAATGTTTTTCAGAATACAGAACGGGTAACTACTAAATTCATTGAAAAGATCTTCTCATGCGGCAATGGCAAGGTACTTATCGGCACAAATTCGCAGGGTTTTAAGCTGTTTGATGTAAATGATCACTCCTGCAAAGACCTCCTTTCGTACAACCCCGATGGCACAGCCATTTACGTTCGCGATTTTATAAAATACAGCGAAAACGAGTATTGGGTGGCTACAGAATCTGGCGTGTTTATTTATGATCTGGAGAAAGGAACGTTTACTAATCTTAAAAAGCACTATAACGACCCCTACTCAATATCCGATAACGCGGTTTATTGTTTATGGAAAGATGCGGAAGGCGGTGTATGGGCAGGCACCTATTTTGGTGGGGTTAATTACTATCCTAAACAATACTCAACCTTTAACAAGTTTTATCCAACTCCTGAGCAAAACTCATTAAAGGGCAACGTGGTGCGCGAAATTTGTAAGGATATGTACGGTAACCTATGGCTGGGCACCGAAGATAACGGCCTCAACAAACTATCGCCCGATAAAAAAACCTGGACACATTATTATCCGGCCGGTAAGGGAACTATCTCCAACACCAATATCCACGGATTAATGGCCTTGGGCAACGAACTATTCATCGGTACTTTTGAGCGTGGCCTGGATGTAATGAATATTAAAACCGGCAAAGTTGAGCGGGTTTACCTGGCCGGCGAAGGCCCCAACGACCTGAAAAGTAACTTCATCATCAACTTTTGCCAAACCCGCAAAGGCCTTATTATAATAGGTACTACCCGCGGCGTTTATCGTTACAACCTGGCCAGTCATGATTTTACGCTGATAGATAAGCTGCCGCCTTATGATTTTGTTTATTCGATAATTGAAGATCATAATGGGAAGATTTGGGTAGGTACCGTGCGCGATGGCATTTATTGCTATGACCCGGTAACCAATACCAGCTTTAAATTAGCTTATCGTTACCCGGTTAAAAACGCGTTGAATACCACCACCGTTAATGGTATTTTTGAAGATAGTGACCATATGCTTTGGTTTGCTACTGAAGGTTTGGGTTTATGGCGATACGATCCGGATAAGGATACCTATAAATTTTACGACCTGAACACCGGCCTCCCCAGTAATTATATTTTCAGGGTGATGGAGGATAATACCAAAAACCTGTGGGTAAGTACCACCCGCGGTTTGGTTAGTCTTAACCTGAACAGCGGTTTGATAAAAACCTACACCAAAGCCAACGGCCTGCTGAGCGATCAGTTTAACTATAATTCATCATTTAAGGACGACGACGGCACCATGTATTTTGGCTGCGTAAAAGGAATGATCAGCTTTAACCCGGCCGAGTTTAAACAAAATCATTTCGCGGCACCGGTTTATATTACCGGTTTCCAGGTGCATAACAAGGAAATTTCGGTTAAAGGTGCCGACTCGTTGCTGAGCCGATCAATCATCAACACAAAAAAAATCAACCTCGATTATAACCAGTCATCCTTCAGTATTGATTTTGCCGCGCTAAGCTTCCCTTCGCCCGAAATGACCCGGTATAAATACACAATGAAAGGCCTCGATAAAGGCTGGACCGATCTGAAACGAAACCGCAAGGTTTACTTTACCCAGTTACAGCCCGGCCATTACACTTTTGTGGTAAAAGCTGCCGACAACAACGGGAACTGGACACCTTACGAAACTACTTTAGAAATAAACATAGCGCCTCCGTTTTGGCAAAGCGTATGGGCCTACATCGCTTATTGCTTACTGTTTTTATACAGCGGTTATTACTTGCTAAGAAGCTATCACCGCCGTACCCGCGAAAAAAACAGGCGTATTATCGAAATATTGGAAAACGATAAGGAGAAACAGATCTACAACGCCAAGATCGAGTTTTTCACCAATGTTGCTCACGAGATCCGCACGCCGCTTACGCTGATAAAAGGCCCGATGGAAAAGGTGATCAAAAAGGCCGAGCATGTTCCGGAAATCCAGAACAACCTCAAGATCATGGAGAAAAACACCAATCGCCTGCTTGATCTGACCAACCAACTGCTCGATTTCCGCAAAACCGAAACCAATGGTTTTAGTCTCAGCTTTGTTAAAACCGATATTACCGACCTGGTAGCCGATACTTTTGTAAGGTTTAAGCCAATGGCCGAGCAAAAGAACCTGCATTACACTTTTATCCACCCGGCCAAAAGTGTTTGCGCCTTTGTGGATATTGAGGCGTTCACCAAAATTTTAAGCAACCTTATTAGCAACGCAATAAAATACGGTAATACTGAAGTAGAAATTGAGCTGGAACCGCAAAGCGACAGCGATGTAACTTTTACTATTGAGATACGGAACAACGGGCATCTCATCCCTTATGAAATGAGGGAAAAGATCTTTGAGCCGTTTTTTAGGATGAAGGAATCGGAGAAGCAAATTGGCACGGGGATAGGCTTATCCCTATCGCGTTCCTTAGCCGAATTGCACAAAGGTTTGTTGGTGTTGAATAAATCAATGAATGATTTTAATATATTTAACCTTACTTTGCCAGTTCACCAGGAGAAAGAGTTCGACCTTCACACCACACCCGATGAGTACGAACAGCCAGACCTAAGTAACAGAGAGGAGAATATTGACTTTATGAAACCAGTTATACTTTTAGTGGATGACAACCCTGAGATATTAGATTTTATTTCGGACGATCTGAGCGACAAATACTCGGTACTTAAAGCCCATAACGGACAGGAAGCGCTTGATATGATAGATATCGAAAACATCCAGTTGATCATAAGCGATGTAATGATGCCCGGTATTGATGGCTTTGAACTGTGCAAAACCATCAAAACCAATTTTGATCACAGCCACGTTCCTATCATCCTGCTTACTGCAAAAAATACCCTGCAAAGTAAAATTGAAGGCCTTGAAGTTGGTGCCGATGCATATATCGAAAAACCGTTCTCGCCAGAGCACCTGCAGGTGCAGATAGCCAACCTACTTATCAATCGCAATAAAATAAAAGATCATTTCGCGAGTTCGCCGCTGGCGCACATCAAATCGATGGCTTATTCAAAACCCGATGAAAGCTTTTTAGATAAGCTGAACGGCGTGATCTATAAAAACATCCAAAACGCCGAGCTGGATGTGGAGCAAATAGCCAACCTCATGAATATGAGCAAGCCTACGCTGTATCGTAAAGTGAAAGCTATCTCAAACTTAACTATCAACGAACTGATCAATATCACCCGTTTAAAAGCTGCCGCGCAATTGTTAGAGGAAGGCGATTATAAGATTTATGAGGTTGCTAATATGGTGGGCTACAGCTCGCAATCGCACCTGGGGCGCAACTTTTTAAAGCAGTTTGGTACTACTCCTACTGAGTATCAGCAAGCTAAGCGGAGTAAGGTTAGGCAGGTTTGATATTGATTAAACGACTGCTTTACTTACAATATCCCCGAAGGTCTTCTACCGCGGGTTTAGCGATAGCGTAACCCGTGGGAATAACGGGTTAAGTCTCCGACTTAACCCCAACAAACCAACGTACCATCTGCCACGGACTTGGCGATAGCTTAACCTAACCTATGGCGAATAGCTCATCCAACCTGGTGTTGCTTTTTATTACTTAAGTCAGAGACTTAAGTAATTTTACACCACGGGTTACGCTATCGCTAAACCCGCGGCAGATTACAGATTAAATTACAAAGGAATCTATTTCCTCGTATGCAGCTTGGTCAACGCGAATTGCCCAATCCTCTCTCCTTCATCAACACCATTGGTAATCGACGGCATGTAATGAATCCCCCCATAAAACCTGCTGATGGCAGCTTCCTTAGCGGCCGCTTTAAATGAATCGAACTTGCGCACCGGGATCGAAAACTCCAATTCCGTCGAATCAGCAAACGCAAACTCCTCACCAAACAATTTGCTCAACACCACAGCCGAAGCTGTTGATACCACGCTATGCCCGCTGGTGTACTCAGGAAAAGGTGGCGTTTGCAGCAACGGCGTCCAGCTTTGTTCAATGTACTGGTTGATGTAGGTTTCGGGGCGGATCACTTTGCTGCGATATTTTTCATCCCAGCAATTAATGAAACTATCGGCAATAACCACCGCTAAACTGGCGTAAGCCTCGGCGCTACGGATGTAGTCGACTTTGGCTTTACGGCAGGCCAGTGCGGTGATATTGATCCAGTGTCCTCCCGGTGAGATCTTCTTGGTGGCAAACATCGTGTGCCCGTTAATATTTACTTTAAAAGGGTTGTCATCCCAAAAGGTAGCGATGGTAGTTTGATCATCGGTTAAATGCTTGCCGCTATCATGTACCTCCATGGCCAGTTTATAAAATTCGCTACCCGGAATATTTGAAAATGTAAAAGGGTGCAAAGGCTTAAACTGCTGCGCCGAATCGAGCAGGAACGGGCGGATCTCATTCCAATGCGGCTCGATGCCTTTCATGTAAGCCGGCGGGGTTGGTTTCCAGCTGGCATCATCGGTTTGCACATCGTATTTGGATAGCGAGCGGGTATGTTTGTAGTTATCCTTACCAGCCCATTTAATGATCCTGTCGGCTATGAGTTTTCCGTAATCTATCGAATTTTGATAAACACTATCAGGCATGTCGGTATCTTTAAACTCCTGCATCAACTTATCATGAAAGCTCTCGATACGGCCTTCGCTCATGATCAGGATCTTGCCAACAGTCAATACCGCGTGCGATGCGGCTAAAGTGTAGCAGTATTGCTTACCGGTAATTGGTTTGGGTACAGAATCAAGTCCCTTAAGCTGGCCTTCGAGCGATAGATATTTTGAATCGCCATTGCGCGCGGCTTCGTAAGCAGCTACACTGATATAAGCATAAATACGGCTGGCAACCGGCGGCGAGTAAATATCATGCCTTACTACATCGGTAACATCTTTTATGGAGCGATGGATGAAATCCGGGTTTTCGGCCGCCTTTTTCCAGGGTTTATTGCCGCATGATGAACAGGCTATAATAAGTACAACAAAAGTTGCAAAGTAAAAACGCTTCATGTTGATGAGCAGAACGGGGTTAATCAGTTTAAATTGGTTGCCATAAATGGCTGTACATCAAAGCTAACAGTTAATGCCGATGTAAGTATAAGCCGATACTATTTAACCAACTTTTGATACAATTTGCAGAAGCTAAAAGCGCGAAATCCATTTTCTTTACAGTAGCTTATTGCGTTGTAACCAATAAGTTAAGGCTTAACCAAAGCATAAACCATCAACTAATTATTAACCATTGCTGCATGATTAAAAGTTTACCCCTAAAGCTTAAACTACCTATCTTCTTACTGATATTTTTTTGTTTCGGTTGTTCAAAAAAACAATCGGGGCCAACACTTTTTAAATTGCTTGATGCCTCGCAAACCGGTATCGATTTTAAAAACACCATTACCGAAAGCGACAGCATCAACATCCTTAACCACCCCTACCTGTACAACGGCGCGGGTGTAGGCATTGGCGATTTTAACCACGATGGCCTGCCCGATGTTTATTTTGCAGGCAACATGGTGGCCAATAAACTTTACCTCAATAAGGGCTCATTAACTTTTAAAGACATTACTGACGCCGCTGGCGTAGCGGGTAACGGCGATTGGTATGCGGGTGTATCGGTTGTAGATATCAATAATGATGGCTGGCAGGATATTTATGTTTGCTCATCTTTTAAAAGCAGCCCCGAACACCGCAAAAACCTGCTTTACATAAACCAGGGCACTAACAAAGATGGTGTACCAACTTTCAAAGAATCGGCAGCCGCTTATGGCTTACAGGATACCGGTTACAGCACCCAGGCCGTATTTTTTGATTACGATCACGATGGCGACCTGGATATGTACCTCCTCACCAACTTTTTAGGCAAGGAAACGCCGGTAGCCTATCGCCCTAAATTAACAGATGGCAGCGCAACTAATAATGATCGCCTGTATCGCAACAATGGCAACAATACTTTCACCAACGTAACCAAAGATGCTGGTATTTTGATAGAAGGGTTCGGCAACTCGGTATCTATTTGCGATGTAAATAACGATGGCTGGCCGGACGTATATGTGGGTAACGATTTTATATCAAACGATGTGCTTTGGGTAAACAACAAAAACGGCACGTTCACTAACCGCGCGGGCGAGTATTTTAAACACACGGGCTGGTCGGTAATGGGATCGGATATGGTGGATATCAACAATGATGGCAAGGCCGACCTGGTATCCTTAGAGATGCTACCCGAAGAGAACGTACGCAAAAAAACCATGCTGGTGGGCGATAATTATATTACCTACATCAACAATAAAAAATTCAATTACGAGCATCAGTATATCCGCAACGTATTGCAGTTAAACCAGGGGCAAACTCCCGCCGGTCACCCACAATACAGCGAGATAGCCTACCAGGCGGGCGTTTACCAAACCGACTGGAGCTGGACACCCTTAGTTGCCGATTTTGATAACGATGGCTACCGCGATATGATGATCACCAACGGTTACCCTCGCGATGTGACGGATCTGGATCATGCCCTGTACAGCAACGACCAAGGGCGTACCGTTAAAGAAAATACCACCTTAGCCGCAGCCGATTCATTCCCGGTAGTAAAAACATCAAGCTACGCGTTCAAAAACTCGGGAGGTTATCTGTTCAAAGATCAATCGAAAGATTGGGGCATTGTAAAACCTACCTTCTCTACCGGAGGCGTTTATGCCGATCTGGATAACGACGGCGACCTTGACCTGGTGATCAATAATATTGATGATGACGCTTTTGTTTATGAAAACACAGCCAACACCAAAACTCAGATAGCCAAAGATCATAATTACCTGAATGTTGCCTTACAGGGCGATACCAAAAACCTTGGCGGGTTTGGTGCAACAGTCAGGATTTATTACAAAGGCAACCAGCAATTTTATGATCAACAGCCTTGCCGCGGTTATATGAGTACTGATGATGCACGAGGGCATTTTGGTATATGTTCATCTTCAACTATTGATTCATTAAGGGTGAGATGGCCCGATGGCAAAACACAGCTGCTTACTAATGTAAAAGCAAACCAAACACTTAATCTGCAATACAAAAACGCGGCGGGATATTACCCGCCCGATGCGCCGGGTAAAATTACGCCAGTTTTTCAACCCGCAAATAATGCTACGGGCATTAAATATGTGCACCAGGAAAAAGATGCTATCGACTATAACATTCAACCTACCCTGCCCCATAAGCTAAGCCAGTACGGCCCATGTATTGCCGTTGGCGATGTGGATGGCAATAGCTACGATGACCTTTTTGTTGGAGGATCGGCAGGCAACAAAGGCGTATTTTTTATGCAGGATGCCAGTGGCCATTTCACTATGGATAATAACCGTTTTATTCACGAAGAGTTTAAAGAAGAGGAAGATATGGGCGCGCTATTGTTTGATGCCAACGGCGACGGCTTCCCTGACCTATATATAGCCAGTGGCAGCTACGAGTTTCCGAAAGGGCACACCACCGCGCAGGACAGGCTTTACATCAACGATAAAAAAGGCCATTTTACACGTGATCTCACCGCAGTACCGGTTGAATATGACAATGGTTCATGCGTACGCGCTGCCGATTTTGATGGCGATGGCGACCTTGATCTGTTTGTTGGTTCGCGGTCTGTTTCCGGCTCGTACCCATCATCGCCCGTTAGTCACCTGCTGCGGAATGATGGTGGTAAATTTACCGATGTAACTGCACAGCTTTGCCCGGATTTAGAACACGGAGGTATGATAACCGACGCGCTATGGTCAGATTTTGATAAAGATGGCAAAGCCGATCTGGTGGTAGTTGGCGAATGGATGCCGATAACTTTCTATAAAAATAATGGCCGTGGTTTCAGCAAAATTAAATCGGGCATTGATGATCATGTGGGCTGGTGGAACAGTATCGTATCCGGCGATTTTAACAACGATGGCAATATTGATTATGTAGCAGGCAACTTAGGCCAAAACTCAAACTATAAAGCCTCTTTCGAACAACCGATGACCATTATGGGTAAAGACCTTGACGGAAACGGATCATTCGATGCTATGATATTTTGCTTTATGAAGGATGAGGATGGCTCACAAAAGCCCTTCCCGATGCATACCCGCGATGACCTGATCAGTCAGCTCATCTCCATCCGCAAAAAATACCCAAGCTACCGCGGTTTCGGCCACGCTACCATGAATGATCTGTGGCCCGAAAAAGACAAAGAAGGTGCCGTGGTGCTAAAAGCTACCGATATGAACACCAGCCTCATCACAGGAAAAGGCAACGGAACTTTCAGCATCAGCGCGCTGCCACAAGAGGCCCAAATGGCCCCGGTTTACGGTATGGTAGTTAAAGATGTTGATCACGATGGCAACCTCGACCTCATAATGGTTGGTAACGATTTTGGTATGGAACCATTTACCGGCCGTCATGATGCTTTTATGGGTTTATATATGAAAGGTAATGGTAAAGGTGGTTTTGCAGGCTTAACTGTAGCTAACAGCGGGATATATATTTCTGGTGATGGTAAAGGTTTGGCAAGCGTACAATCAGCCAAAGGCAGTCTGTTGGTGGCTACTCAGAACCAGGATAGTGTTAAGGTATTCCGTAATACGGCTGTGATTCCTGGCAAACGGTACATCAAACTAAAGCCTGACGATTTTTATGCCGATGTCACATTGAAAAATGGAGGTAAGAAACATGTGGAGTTTTATTATGGGTCAACGTACCTGTCACAATCATCAAGGGTTTTAGAATTGGATGGGGATGCAGGCGATGTTACGATTACGAGTTATAATGGAAAAAGGAGAAAAATATAATTAAGAATTAATCAGGTAATACTGAATTTGCTTCAGTATCCCATTATACTGAGCTGTTGTGCAAGCAGGCCCGTGTTTGGGGCTTCCAAAACACGTTTGGCATAAGAGATTATTTAATAAAAACGGCCTCGGCGATATGCCAGGGCCGTTTTTATTATGCTACTTCGCCGCCAATCACTCCATTTGAGACACATATTTAGGGGGTTAACACTATTTTCACTAATTATCAATTTAAACGCCTGAATATCAATAAAATAATCAAATGTTAACCCTAATTTCTGTTAACCCCTGTTAACCCCCAATTTCCCCAGCTACCGCGGGTTTATCGATAGCGTAACCCGTGGGAATAATAGGTTATTCTCTGACTTAACCCCAACAAACCAACATGACACCTGCCACCAACTTAGCGGTAGCCTAACCTACGGCGAATAGCTAATCCAATATGGTTTTACTTTTTGTGACTTAAGTCGGAGACTTAAGTGATTTTACACCACGGGTTACGCTATCGCTAAACCCGCGGCAGATTATGGATAAAAAAGAAACGCCAGGCATGCTGCCCGGCGTTTCCCATAAATATAAAAACTAATGTTATTGCTTATTCTTGCTCAACACCGAAATCCCGGCATCAATATACTGCCCTCCTTGTATTTGATTACAATGGATAGCGATCACATTTTTGCCATTCAACCTCAGTGCCGCTTTACTTTCAGGAGTCATTTGCACAATGGCATAGCCTGAGGTGTAGCCTTCTTTTATGGCGGCTTTAACACCGTTGATGTAAACCTCGCAGGCATCATCATGATGTAATGAAAGTACCAGTTCATCTTTATTTATGTTAGATACATTCAGCGTGAACTCCTGCCTTATCCAGATATCCTTACCATCCCAAACGGTTTTAACAACAGCGCCTGGTGTTTCTTTTGTACCGAAACCAGCCTCGCCCTGTTTCCATGCGGCATCGTTAAACTTCTCGCCAAACCAGCTATCGGCAGGCTTATCAAAAGTGTATTTCCAGGTACGGGCACTGTTTTTTGATGATGGCAATACCTCGCGGATATAGGCTTCGCCATGGATGATCTTATCATTCGAGGCTTTGATGGTTTCAACCGGGGCTTTTACAATTTCACGGTCGTAGGTCATTAAGCCGTTTAGTTCAACTTCTACGTCGGTGGTTTCAGTGTAAACTGCAGCGCTTAAGCCTTCGTTCGTTTTGTAGATTACCAGGTCGTTAGCAAACTCATCGTACAGGTTGGTGTAAGCCTTTTGGTTGTCCATCATAATATAAGTAGGACCGGTTTTCCAGGTGTGATCAGGGATGATATAACCTATACCACCATACTCGCCACAAGCCAAAATTTGCGTTTTGCTTGATGGTGCTGCAGGTGGCGGATAGCTGTGGATATCCAGGAAATCGCCCACACCAAAATGGCTGCCACCACTGGCCTGGTTAATTAAACGCGAGTTATCCAGGTTACGCACCAGATTAACCAATCCCGGAGTATTGTGCTGTCCCTGCGATTCATTAAACACTACCCAGGTTACAATAGAAGGTGAGTTCCAGTGGGTTTTGATCATGCGGGTAAGTTCCGAAGCGTAAGCAGCGGTATCGACCGGTGGCGTATGTTCGGTATATGAATTGGCCGACGGCATATCCTGCCAGATCAATAAACCTAATTTATCTGCCCAATAATACCAGCGGTAAGGTTCAACCTTAATGTGTTTACGCACCATGTTGTAACCAAAATTCTTGATCATTTGCAAATCGTTTTTGATGGCTGCGTCAGTTGGCGCGGTATAAATACCATCTGGCCAAAAACCCTGATCCAACGGACCGATCTGGAATAAAAACTTATTATTCAGGAAAAGTTTTTTGTAACCGTCCTGATCGCCCATGGAGATCTTGCGCATCCCGGCATAGCTGCTCACAGCATCTACCTTTTTACCGCCTTCTTCTAAAGTGATATCCAGATCATACAAAAACGGTGAGTCCGGCGACCATAATTTGGCATTTGGCACCGATACTTCAAAATCGGCATTCGGCTGACCTGAAGTTGTGCTCACAACATTGCTGCCATCTTTAACTTTCACATTAACGGTATAGCCTTGGGCTACTGCCGAGGCAATGTTTAATTTAATAACTGATTTATCAATATCCGGAGTAATACGAATATCATTGATGCTTACAGCAGGCACAGGCTCCAACCAAACAGTTTGCCAGATACCCGTAGTTGAGGTGTACATAATACCTTGAGGATGCAATGACTGCTTACCACGAGGCAAACCGGCATCATCAGTAGGATCATAAACCCTTACGGTAATATCCTGCTCACCGGCACCTTTTATTGCCGAAGTGATATCGTAGCTAAATGGATCATAACCGCCCTTGTGCACTCCCTGGCTTTTACCGTTTACAAAAACTTCAGCCTCGTAATCAACAGCGCCGAAGTGCAACAGGATATGCTCGCCTTTCCAAGATGCAGGCACAGTGAATTTACGACGATACCAGATGCGATCATGTTGCTCCATCACCCCCGATAGTGCAGATTCAACAGGGAAAGGCACCAGGATAGTTTGCGACAATTTACCTTGCGGAACAGCTTCGCCCGCGATGCCTGGCTGATATTGCCAAAGACCATTCAGGTTCATCCATTTTTCGCGGGCCAGTTGCGGGCGCGGATACTCTGGCAATACATTTTTAGGATCAACATCTTTGGCAAAGCGGGTCATTAAAACCGCTTTTTTGGGGTGCCATTCCTGCGCCTGTACAAAATACGGCAACGCGGCAGCGGCAAGTACAATAAACTTTTTAATGTTCATAATTGTAGGTGATAAAGCCGGGCAAGCAGTTTCCATCAAACCACCTTAACCGACCATATTGGCTTTTAAATTAATTATTTCGCACTAAAAGTATAGGATAATTTAAAGCGATTTTAACGTTTGGTTATGTTTGATCGGTTTTGAAGAAAAGTTGATACGATTTGTTGCAGGCACACCACAACTAATTAAAAAAGCAGGAGAAGGCACCCCACCTTTCCTGCTTTTTTAAACTAAGTAAAACTTTTACTTAGCCGGCTTCACGCCTTCGCTGGTCATGATCACCCGTTTGATGCTGCCATCTTTATTGTAATACAAATAATCGATACAAACCGAGCGGTGAAAACTGCCTGCATCCGGCACCAAAGCGCCGTTATGATAAATAAAATATGATTTGCCTTTAAAATCAATAATAGCCTGGTGATTGGTGTTTGAGTTGCCGGCAAGTTCATTAATGATGCCTTTGTACACCCAGGGTCCATTAATGCTTTTGCTCATGGCATAAGCTATTTTTTCGGGGAACTCGTATGCGTATGATAAGTAATACCAGCCGTTGCGGTAATGGATCCAGGGAGCCTCTGTGTAGTGAGGGAGTTTAATGGTTTTGATCTCGCCGTCAAGTTCGGTCATGTTGCTTTTTAGTTTGGCGTAGTAGCAGATGCCATTGCCCCAAAACAGGTAGGCTTGTCCATCTTTATCAATAATTACCGATGGGTCGATATCATCCCATGAATGGCTTACAGCTTTGGTCATATCATTGGTAACCAAAGCGCTGCCGCGGGCATCCTTGAATGGCCCAAGCGGGCTATCAGATACGGCTACGCCTATCGCCTTGCCGGGAATAGTGCCATGTTCAGCCGCTACATACCAGTAAAATTTACCATTACGCTCAATTACCTGCGATGCCCATGCATCAGCTTTGGCCCATTTAAATTCTTTTACATTTAATGGTGATAGGTGTTCCGTCCAGTTCACCATATCGGTTGTGGTGAAGCAGGTCCAATCGTGCATGGTGTAACCGTTATGTCCAGGGGCGGCTTCATCGTGACCGGTGTACAGGTACACTTTGTTTTTGTAAACCATGGCCGCGGGGTCGGCAGTGAATTTGTGGCGGATAATGGGGTTGCCATCGGAATGGAAGGTTGTATCGATGGTGGTGGCGTAGCTCGAAAAACTCCCAAGCATCAGGCTTGCTGCTATTATATATTTAGATATTTTCATCATCGTATCGCATGTTCAAGCGTCCGCGCTTGAATAATTTGGGATGTGAGCGTCCACGCTCACGATATTAAACTTTACAGGATAGTAAGCGTGGACGCTTACTTCGCCTATGGTTCAAGCGTGGACGCTTAAACCTGCGTTTCTTTTTTAATTCCCTCCCTTGGGAGGGGTGCGGCGGGTAAGTGTAGTGGCAGGGAGGGGTTTGTGCGCCATGCTAACGAATGTGTATGGCGCACAAACCCCTCCCTACACCCTCCCAAGGGAGGGAATCGCACAATCCTGCCCTCTTTTATTTTCTCCTTCTCATAGGCAACACTCGAATCATTTCCCCACCACCGGCCAATCATCAACCCAATCCAACTTCTCTACCCTCAACTTCGAAATCCCTCTATCAGCCGCATCATATCCATGGAAAATAATATAATCCACATCATCAAAAGTACTTACACCATTGTGCCCTACGCCGTACCAATGTTCATCACCTGCCAACAGGATACTACCACCACCTTTATTCATAGCGATACCATCCTTGTCAACATAAGGCCCTTGCAATTTCTTTGATCTGCCGATGACCATCTTGTAAGTACTCTTCGGCCCTTTGCAGCAATAATCTATCGATGCAAACAGATAAAAATATTTGCCATGCTTAAATATAAAAGGCGCTTCAATAGCGTTACCGCCGGCATCAATCGGGTTGCCATCTACGGCAGGTAAGTTCTCTGCAAGCGTTTTACGGCGGGTGGCTATGGTTGGGATCTTATCCAGATCTTCGGCAACGCTCAACCTATCTTTAGTCAACTTTACCAACTTCAACCCATCCCAAAACGAACCAAAAACCAGGTACGGCGTACCATCCTTATCTGTGATTAAATTAGGATCGATAGCGTTCCAGTTGGTTTTACCGGGGATAGATTGGATCACCTTGCCATGGTCAACCCAATGATAAGCCGGATCATCGGTGTGCAGTGTTGTATTAGTTGCAACCCCAATTGCCGAGGTGTTTTTGCCAAAGGCCGATACCGAATAAAACAGGTAATACAATCCGTTATAAAATGAGATATCCGGTGCCCAGATATGGCCTTTAAAACCGGGGATAGCATCAACCGCCCATTGCGGGGCGGTAGCGAATACCGGCTTTTCCACTTTCCAATGGATCCTATCCTTTGACGACCACATGGCAATCCCGTTTCCCGTGCAGAAGATATAGTAAATACTATCCTGCCGGGTCATCACCGGATCATGCACCGAAATGTCAGTCCTCAGCTCCTGCGCGTTACTGAAAACGCGTAGGAACAGGAAAGATATGATCAGGAGAAGCTTTTTCAATTGTTATTTATTTTTAAGCCTTACTATTTTAAAGGTGTAAGGCTCAACATCAAGCTTTAAAATATTGCCCGAAACGTTGATAGTGCTGTTTTTCGGGCTGATAGCTGTAGGTGTCTCCAACGAGTTAACCGCATCTTTATCATCGCTTCTTAAAGTAACTACGCTGGCTTGTTTCTGATAACCTTTCGAGCCATTAATTTTAAAACTGGTGCTTTTTGCAGATGCCGTACTGTTCACAAATTTGATCACCAGTTCGTTAGTATTTTTATCAACGCTGGCAGTGGCAAAGCAACCATCCTGCCCGGCTACGGCTTCGTTATTAAACAATAACGGCACTACATCAGTTCCTTTATTTAAGGAAAATAATTGCTGTACATAATAATTGGGCGATCCGTACGAGTTGAGGTTATCGAACCAGATCAGATCGGGCGTCCATTGCCAGCCTTCAACATGGGCAAACAGCGGAGCATATGATGCCATGCGCACCACATCAGCATTACGCTCAAGACCGGTCATGAAAGCGGCTTCGGCCAAAGCACACTCCCAGGTGTTTTTGTTTTTAGGGCTGCCGGTTTGTACGCTTTGCGCGGCGTATTCGCCCGCGAAGATCTTAGGGCCTTTGCGGTCATAATTATCATAGCGTTTGGCATGTTCCAGGAACCATTTAGGCGAGGCGTAGTAGTGCTCATCCAAAATATCGGCACCTAAGGCACGGAAAGTTTTGTTCAACAGATCAAACTCTTTACCACCGGGGAAAGGGCCAACAGCCGATACTATTTTCACATCGGGATATTTGCCTTTGATGGCTTTGGTAAATGCTTTCCAACGTTCAATATATTGTGGCCCCCATTGCTCATTACCCACACCTAACATTTTTAAATGAAACGGTGCCGGGTGACCGAGATCGGTACGCAGCTTACCCCATTTGGTATTTACATCGCCATTGGCAAACTCGATCAGATCGAGGGCGTCCTGAATGTATGGATCCAGTTTATCCATCGGCACCAGCTCGCCGGTGTTAAACTCGCAGGCCATACCGCAGTTCAGGATAGGCAGTGGTGACGCGCCGATATCTTCGGCCGTCATGAAATACTCCATAAAGCCCAAACCGAAAGTTTGGTAATAATCGGGTGTTGGGCGGTGACTGAACTCTGTATTCCAGCGATTAATTATATTGGTACGCTGATCAACCGCGCCGATTGTTTTTTTCCATTGATAGCGGGTGTTTAACTCTCTGCCTTCAACAATACAACCACCGGGGAAGCGCAGGAAACCCGGTTTCATATCAGCCAGTTTTTGCACCAAATCAGCACGTAAGCCGCCCGGACGGTTTTTCCACGTATGTTCCGGGAACATCGAAACCATATCCAGATCGATAATGCCTTTGCCGCTCATCCAAACATACAGCTGTGCTTTTTGCACGGTAGCCGAAGCTTTAAATTTTACGCTGTAACGGTTCCATTCTTTATCAGTAGGTGTAAGCTCGGCTTTGCCGATGATGGCATTTTTATCGTCACGTAGTTCGATGTTAAGCTTTATATTTTGTTCCCCTTCCTGTTTGGCCATTACAGAAAAGCTATACTCTTCACCCTCTTTAATACCCATACCACGGAAACCCTCGTTCGATAAACCGAACGATCCGCCGGCCGAATCAATATAAACTTTTATAAAATGGGCATTCTCAGGTTTTTCTTCCGCGCGGTTAATTACCTCTACGCGGCCATCACCGCCATCTTTCTTTTGCTCATCCCAACCCATCAAAGGCATATTAAACTCGAACGAGCGGTTTTTTACCAGCTCGGCATACACACCACCATCGGCAGCAAGGTTAATATCCTCAAAAAATATCCCGTACATATTGGGCGAGATTTTCGCCTTTACCTTATCGGCAGCAATGGTGTATTGCGCCCTCGCGCTGTTGGCACTCAATGCACCCGCGGCGCAGAGCATTAAAAAAGCTTTCCTTAGCATCTTTTATCTATTTGGAAAATTTGTAAATGGTAACGGTATGGTAAGTTTGGCCCGGCTTTAACACGGTTGAGGCAAAAGCCGATTGGTTTGGCGCATCCGGAAAGTGCTGTGTTTCCAAACAAAATGCCGAGCGGTGTGGATAAGCTTTTCCGCCCTTTCCGTCTTTAGTTTCGCCGGTTAAAAAGTTGCCAGAATAAAACTGCAAACCAGGCTCTTCGGTAAATACCTCCATGGTAATGCCGGTAACGATACTTTTAACAGTAGCAACCGGGGTGGTCAGGTCATGTTTGTTTAGCACGAAATTATGATCGTAACCTTTACCGTTTTTCAGCTGCTCATCGGCTACATCAATATCTTTACCAATGGTTTTTGAAGTAGTGAAATCAAACGGTGTTCCTTTAACTGGTTGCAGTTTACCGGTTGGGATAAGTGTGGTATCCACAGGCAAAAACGCGTCGGCATTTATTTGCAGTACGTTATCGGTAATAGTTTCGCTACCTGCGCCGTTCAGGTTGAAGTAGGCGTGGTTGGTTAAGTTAACAATGGTGGTTTTATCGGTAGTGGCTTTGTACTCTATTTTCAGCGCGTTATCGTTACCTAAAGTATAAACAACAGTTGCTGTTAAATTGCCGGGATAGCCGCCTTCGCCATCTTTAGATACATAAGTCAGTTCCAGTTGGGAAGCACTTAATTGTTTGGCCGAAAACACCTTGCCGTAAAAGCCATTGAAACCGCCGTGCAGCGTATTTACACCATCGTTTATATCCAGTTGATAAGCCTTACCATTCAGGGTAAATTTGCCCTTAGCTATGCGGTTGCCGTAACGGCCAATGATAGCACCAAAATATGGCTCTTTAGGTTTCTGATAAGTTTTAACAGAATCGTACCCTAAAACGACATCGACAGGTTTGCCATCTTTATCGGGCACCAGCAGGCTCACTATCCTGCCACCATAATTGGTGATAGCCGCTGTAGCGCCGCTATCATTTTTAAGGGTAAATAATTTTACTTTTTGCCCCTGTATATCGGCATTAAAATTGGCCGAATCGGGTATTTGTTGCGTAGCTACCGCCGATGAATCTTTCACGGTCGAATCAGTTGTTTTTGGGTTACCGTTGCAGGCCGCGAATAACGCTGCCGAACAGCTTAATAGCATTAATAAATTACTGTTACTCTTCATAATTTTAAGGTTACCGGCCCAACCATTTGCAGGTGTGCCACTAATTAAATTTTATAATCTGGTTTAACTGATCGGTTAGCTATCAGCGAGACCAATGTAGAAAAATTAATTTATAATTGTTAAAAAAACACTTAAAATATTCAATTAAAAAAAGCCCGCCTCGCGCGGGACTTTTTTATTCAAAAATCAAATGTATAACAGCTTACCAAAACTTAGCATAAAGCATGGTAAGGAGTATCAATGTAACCACAATAAGCGCCAGTGTCGATTTTTCGATCTTGAACATGCTCCGTGGTATTTCGAGTGCTTTAGGGTTAACTTTCGGTCCGGCTAAACTGATGCCGATGGTTACGATCATGGTGAACAAGAACGATAAGCCCATACAGATCAGGAACGGAATTTCGTACCCACCTTTACCGTTCGGGAAGGCCGTGTACAGGAAAGTTTCGTTACCAAACAGCTTAGGCGCGTAGTTATTAAACAGTACCGACATGCCAAAGCTGGTGAGGATGCCCGCGATAGCCGCCGCGCTGGTAGTCCGCTTCCAGAAAAAACCCAACAGGAAAATAGCGAAGATCCCCGGACTGATAAAGCCGGTATATTTCTGGATAAAAGTAAAACCGCCTTCGCCGCCAATGCCTAACAGATCTTTCCAGGTAAGGATGATCGAGAACACCAACGCAGCCACAATGGTCAGCCTGCCAAAAACCACCATGCTTTTTTCGCTGGCTTCTTTGTTAATGTGTTTTTTGTAAATATCCAGCGTAAAAATGGTGCTGATACTGTTAGCCTTACCCGCCAGCGAAGCCACAATAGCAGCCGTAAGCGCCGCCACCGAAAGCCCTTTCAATCCGGTAGGTAAAAAGCCCAATATAGCCGAATACGCGTTATCAATTTTAAAGTGACCACCGGTAGCCATCTCCTGCTGCAAAGCTCCGTTTTTGTACAAAACGTAAGCCGCAATACCCGGCAGCACCACAATTACAGGCATGGCCAATTTCATTAAACCTGCAAACAGGATACCTGTACGGGCGGTTTTTAAATCGGCACCTAAGGCACGTTGGGTAATGTACTGGTTACAGCCCCAATAATTAAGGTTCACAATCCACTGGCCTGCAAAGTACATCGCAATGCCCGGCAGGGCCAGGTATTTATTGATCTCTTCCTGCGGCGCGCCCGGTTTGGGTTTGGTCATCATCATTTTAAAGTGATCAGGAGCATCACTTACCATTTTGTTTAGGCCAGCCAAAGCATCTTTACCCAAACCAAAATGCTCGCTCACCAAAGTAAGGGCAATGTAAGTAGTAGCCAAACCTCCAATCACCAATACCAAAACCTGGATCACATCGGTAAAACCAATCACCTTCATACCACCAAGGGTAATGAACAGGGCGAAAACGGCTAAAGCGATAATGATCTCGTGCAGGTATCCCCCACCGGCCAGGTTGTTGATAGCCAAAGCACCCAGGTAAAGTATCGAGGTAAGGTTCACCAACACGTATAGCAGCAGCCAGAAAATGGCCATAATAAAGCTCACCGTTTCGTTATAACGATTATGCAGAAACTGCGGCATGGTGAAGATCTTATTCTTCAAAAAGATTGGGATAAACCACACAGCCACAATAATGAGCGCGATAGCGGCAACCCATTCATAAGCCGCAACCGCGAGGCCGACCTCAAAACCCTGCCCGCTGGTGCCAATAAACTGCTCGGCCGAAATATTGGAGGCAATGAGCGAGGCACCGATAGCCCACCACGTAAGCGAACCCTCGGCCAGGAAAAAATCATGACTATCAGATACGCCTTTGACCTTTTTACGGCTGTACACCCAGTACCCGTAGCCCGTAACTACAATAAAATAGATTACGAAGATCACGTAATCGATAGTTGCAAATTTGTTCATTATTAGGTTTAATTGCGCCTCACCCAACCCTCTCCGGGAGAGAGGGCTTAGTAAAGCATTTGGTTAAGTTTGGTACAATCTTCTTTTAAACGTCATTGCGAGGCACGAAGCAATCCCCGACCTGCAAAGCCCATCTGTATAGTTTGGGATTGCTTCGTACCTCGCAATAACGACTTTTATATTTTCTCGCGCAGCTGCTCGGCTGTGCTATTTTTATATTTACAGCTTGTAAGCCGCATCGTTCCACCTGATCTCATTCCTGAACTGATCAAGCCTGGTATCCTTGCCAATGCGCAAAAACTCAATACCTGCCATATCAGCAAAATCATTGATCAGCTCGGCCGATAAGTTTTGGCTGTAGGCTGTATGGTGCGCGCCACCGGCATAGATCCAGGCTGCACAACCGGTTTTCATGTCAGGCAGTGGTTTCCATAATACCCTTGCAACCGGTAGGTTTGGTAAATCTTCAACCGGCTCAATAGCTTCAACCTCGTTCACGATTAAACGGAAACGGTTGCCCATATCCACAATCGAAGCATTCAGCGCAGCACCACCGGCCACATTAAATACCAAACGTGCAGGATCAGCTTTGCCGCCAATACCCAACGGATGAACCTCTAACGATGCTTTACCATTAGCTAAACTGCTATCTACCTCCAACATGTGCGATCCTAAAACCAGCGCATTGTTTGGGTCAAAATGATAAGTGTAATCTTCCATAAACGCGTTGCCGCCTGGCAAACCTGCGCCCATTACTTTAAACGCACGTACCAAAGCGGCCGTTTTCCAGTCGCCTTCGCCGGCAAAGCCATAGCCATCGGCCATTAAGCGTTGCGAGGCGATGCCCGGCAGTTGGATCATGCCGTGCAGATCTTCAAACGTATCGCTGAAACCTTTAAAGCCGCCATCCTGCAAAAACTTACGTAAACCAAGTTCAATTTTAGCCGCATCATAAACCGATGCGTGGCGTGTCCCGCCTTTTTTCAGGTCGTCGGCAACGTTGTAGGTAGTTTCGTATTCGTCTATCAGGGTGTTAACCTCGGCATCAGTTATACTATCGATAACCGCAACCAAGTCGCCGATACCGTAAGTATTTACCGAGAAGCCAAATTTCAGTTCGGCCTCAACTTTATCGCCATCGGTTACGGCAACAAAGCGCATGTTATCGCCAAAGCGGGCAAATTTCGCGCCTTGCCAGTCGTACCAACCTGCGGCGGCGCGGGTCCAGTTTTCAATATCTTTTAATGCTTCAGGATCCTGCCAGTGGCCAACAACCACCTTGCGGTTAATGCGCATGCGCGATACCATAAAACCAAACTCCCTGTCGCCGTGGGCGCTTTGGTTCAGGTTCATGAAATCCATATCTATCGAACTCCATGGAATATCGCGGTTGTATTGCGTATGCAGGTGCAGCATCGGTTTTTTCAGGATGCTTAAACCACGGATCCACATTTTGGCAGGCGAAAACGTATGCATCCAGGCAATAACACCGATACAGTTTTCGGCAACATTGGCCTGTTGCAGGGTGTTGTAAATTTCATCGGTCGATTTTACAACCGGTTTGTAAACTACACGCACAGGGATGTTTGCAGCGGCATCAACACCTTTGGCAATCTCTTGCGAGTGCTCGGCAACTTTTTTCAGCGTTTCTTCTCCGTATAAATTCTGGCTCCCGGTAATGAACCATACTTCAAATGTTTTTAAGTCAATCATATATGTCAGTTAATGAATTATCGAGTTATTGATTTAGTTTTTGGGCGAGAGCTTAAATAGCGCCGCACCATGTTTGTTTATTTTTTGTTTGTAGCTTCCGTTGTATTGACCAACATTTTGTTTCTTCCACAGGTCGCGTACGGTTACTTTGCCTTTCAGGCCGAGGTCTTTAAAGTTTAAGGCTACGGCTTTGTCATCATCGCCGATGTTGAAGAAGGCAGCATAGATATCCTTGCTTCCGGGAATCTGCGAATACCAGATCATCGCGCCGTCCTTTTTATACAGTTGCTTAGGGTTAGCACCTTTTTGGTTTACGGCTATTACTTCATCATTGGTAAAAAGCTTCAGTTCAAAATCCCGGTTTTCGGGCAGATTACCACCCAGCATCAGGGGCGATTGGAAGATGCTCCAGAAAGTTATATGGGTATATTCTTCATCTTCGGTAAAACGACTGAAACGTTCCTCACCCACCGGACCGCGTTTGCTCAGCTTACCGATCTGGATCATATCACAATCCGGCCAATGGCCCGGACCGCCTACACCTTCCCAGCTTTTGGCATAATCAAACATGTGCAGTATCTCTTTCCAATTATCCCAAAAATCATCGGCCATGCGCCACATATTGGCATATTTGGTAGCATGGGCAGCCTGTGCAACAGGGGTTTCGCCGGGCGATAAACTTAATACCACCGGCCTGCCACATTGTTGAATGGCTTTTTGATAACCTTCCACCTCGGCATTGCTGTAAGGGCGCGAAAGGTCATCAACCTTAATAAAATCAACACCCCACGAGGCATATAGCTCCAACAGCGAGTTCAGGTATTCCTGCGCGCCAGGCTTTTTCATATCCAGGCCGTACATGTGGTTCATCCATGGGCATTTTGAATTGGTGTCGGCCACCATATCAGCAGTAATACCATTGGTACCCTTAACCGGCGACTTAGACCAAACGGCCTGTCTCGGGATCCCGCGCATTACATGGATGCCAAACTTTAAACCTTTGCTATGGATATAATCGCCCAGCGGTTTAAAACCATTGCCTCCAAAAGCAGACGGAAATTTAGTTGGCTGAGGCGTTAACCTGCCCCATTTATCCATAGTAAGCCATGGCACGTATGATCCATCCTGCAAACGCAATTGAAATGGGTTACCGATGTTACTGCCCGGCGGGTTATCGTACGACCATAAAAAATCAACCACCACATACTCCCAGCCGTATTGTTTCAGATGCTCGGCCATGTAATCGGCATTGGCTTTCACCTCATCCTCATGCACTGCCGAGCCGAAGCAGTTGTAACTGTTCCAGCCCATTGGCGGGGTTGCCGCTATTTGTTGCGCTGATGAGCGATTGATTGAAAATAAGCAGATCAGCAGGAAAAATATCGATATTCTTTTCATAGTTATTGTCCGTAATATGAATCGGGGCCGTGTTTACGCTCGAAATGTTTTTTGATCAAAGCATCTTTCAAGCGGGGTGCGTTATTGTTTATTTGCTCAGTAAGCAAGGCCATTTGGGCTACTGTTTCCAGTACGGCGCTGTTGTAAACCGCTTTCTCGGCGGTTTTACCCCAGGTAAATGGAGCGTGGTTACCTACCAATACCATTTCTACTTCTTTATAATCCAGGCCTTTTTGCTCAAAGCACTCCATGATCTGGAAACCGGTTTGGTACTCGTAGTTCCCCTTGATCATTTCATCATTCATCGGCTCGGCGCAGGGCACATCGCAGGTTAAATGATCGGCATGGGTAGTACCAAAAATGGGAATGCAACGTTGCGATTGCGCCCAGGCGGTGGCGTAGGTAGAGTGCGTGTGCACAATACCGTTGATGCCCTTCCAATGTTTATAAAGCACCGCGTGGGTTTTGGTATCGCTTGACGGGCGGAGGTCGCCTTCGATAGTATTGCCGTCGAAATCAACTATCACCATTTTTTCGGGCGACAGGTCTTCATAAGGAACACCGCTTGGTTTAATGGCGAATACGCCCAGCTCCCTGTCGGCCGCGCTTACGTTGCCGAAGGTGAACAGCACCAGGCCCAGTTTGGGCAGCTGCATATTGGCATTATAGGCACTCAGCCTGATATGATCATATTTACTCATTGCTGTATTATGCGTTTTGCAGTTCGAGATTATTTTTCAGGGCAACTTCGGCAGCTACAAACTGTCCTAACTTATTATACTGATTATAGCGTTGCTGATAAACCTCGTTAAGCGCGATGTTTGGCTCATAAACCTGGTCGAAACCACGGCCCATGGCGGCCATCGCTTCTTCAATGGTTGGATAGATGCCCGCAACCACCGCCGCGAACATGGCCGCGCCCAACGCGCAGGTATGTTTAAACTGGTGAATGCGGATAGGCATACCCAAAACATCGGCCATCATCTGCATTACAAACGGCGATTTTTTTGCCACGCCGCCAATACCAATAATGCCTTTAACCGGGATGCCCTCGCTGATGAACCTATCAACAATACTTTTAGCACCGAAGCAGGTAGCTTCGGCCAAGGCGCGGAAAACCCTTGGCGCATCGCTGCCCAAACCTAAACCACTGATAGCGCCTTTTAACTCCTGGTTGGCATCCGGCGTACGACGACCGTTAAACCAGTCGATTGCCAGCTCATTACTTTCATCAATCGGCAATAAAGCGGCCTGCCTGCTCAGTTCGGGGATGATCATTTCTGAAATTTCTTCTTTCAGCGCCTCGGCAGTGGCGGCATCAATTACCTGCGATTGCGACAGCAGGTTGTTCAATGGCCAAGCCAGGATATTTTTAAACCAGGCATAAGTATCGCCAAAGGCAGACTGACCGGCCTCTAAACCGGCCATTCCCGGAATCACCGAACCATTCACCTGTCCGCAAATACCGCGTACCAATTTGCCTTCCATCTCGGCAGTTGGGGCAACCAAAATATCGCAGGTTGAAGTGCCCATTACCTTGCTCAGGTGATAAGGCTCAATCTGGCCGCCTACCGCGCCCATGTGCGCGTCAAAAGCGCCGGTACCTACAATCACATCGGTTGAGAGTCCCAATATCTCCGCCCACTCCGCGCTGAGGTTGCCGGCTGCTTCGTCCGCAGTGTAAGTATCTTGATATAGTTTATCCCTGAAGCCCGCCAAAACAGGATCGAGGGAAACAAAAAATTCTTCAGGAGGCAGGCCGTCAAACTCCTCGGCCCAAAGGGCTTTGTGCCCTGCCGAGCAGCGGCCTCGTTTAATAGCCTTAACATCATTACCGCCGGTTAACAGGAACGGGATCCAGTCGCAATGCTCCACCCATGAGGCAGCGGCATCACGCACCTGCGCGTCCACTCTCAACACGTGCAGCAGCTTGGCCCAAAACCACTCGGACGAATAGATACCGCCCACATATTTTAAATAATTGGTATCAAATTTTGTAGCATGCTCATTGATCTGTGCGGCCTCTTTAACCGAGGTATGATCTTTCCAAAGCACAAACATGGCGTTCGGGTTGGTTTCAAAACCGGGAGTTAGGGCAAGAGGTGTACCCGTAACATCAACCGCAACGGGGGTTGAGCCGGTGGTATCAACAGAGATACCTTTTATATTTTTAGCGATGGCCTCGCCGCCGGCCTGCGCAATGCAATCTTTAATGGTAGCTTTTAACCCGTCGATGTAATCCTGCGGGTGCTGGCGGAACTGGTTTTCGGCAGGCACGCAATATTTGCCATCGCGCCAGCGGGGATAATTAAATACTGATGACGCTATTTCTTCGCCGTTGGCAGCGTTCACGATCACGGAGCGCACGGAATCAGAACCGTAATCGACACCGATCACTAATTGGTTATTGCTCATATAAAGATTTATAATTATTGTCGAAATAACACTTAATTTTTGAAAAAGAAAAATTTTATTTAAAATTTTATTGAGGAAAAATGAGGTTAACGATTGAGTTAGGTTAAGGATAGGGTAAAAAAGTTATTACATAATTGAGAGGTTGTTAGAATGGGCAACGAGAAGAGAGAATAATAAAGTTAATAATTAGTGTTATTTTAACAATTTAAATAACTAATCCAACACGTCATTGCGAGGGACGAAGCAATCTCGAACAATACAGGGCGAATTTGCATAGCCCCTTGGCTTCCGTGCGATTGCTTCGTACCTACCCATGACAAGTTTAAAATGGGTGTCATGCTGAGCCTGTCGAAGCATGGTGGGCAGGGCCTCTGCGCGCGACTCTTCGACAAGCTCAGAGTGACTGGCCCGCTCGCAAATGTCATACCTCCTTCAGATGCCTCGGCTTTTACTTACTCGCAATGACGCCTTTTTATTTGTTGTTAACCAACTAATCTCTAACCTCCAATCACTACTCTCCGAATATTGGCGTTCCCGTTAGCCAACGGCCCGGGCTTTCCGTTGCAAGTCCTCGCCTATCCTGCGCTCAATTCCTCCCGCGCTGTGGGTTTTCCACTGCAATCCCTAACGCTGGCCGACGCTCCTTTTCGTTATCATAAACAACAAATCAATTATCAAAAACTACAAATATTCATTTCATATTTTAGATAAATTTGATTTGATATACCCACCCCATCCAGCATGACCACCAAACGCGCATTTCTCATCCTGCTTATTGTTTTCTTTACCGCCAGCCTCGCCTCAGCCCAAAGCATTAAAAACTTTAATAAAAACAACAAGCAGATCACCAAGTTCGATAACCTGGGCAATGCTGTAGATGCTCACGATGGCGAGATCGCTTTATTTAATGGCGTTTACTATCTATACGGTACCAGCTACGATTGTGGCTTTGAATGGGGAAACAAAACGGCCCCCTTTTGCGGGTTCAAAACCTACTCATCTACAGATCTGGAACATTGGACAGACAGAGGCTTTATGTTCGATGCTAAAACACCCGTTTGGCAAACTCGCTGCGATGGCAAAACTTACGGATGCTTCCGCCCACATGTTATCTACAATAAAAAAACAAAGCGCTATGTGCTGTGGATCAACGTTTATGATAACCGGGTAGGCTACCGGGTTTTCACCAGCAAAACTCCAGTAGGGCCATTTGCCGAAGTTAAAGAGCCAACCCTCGCCGTAAACAGCGATATGCCCGTTGCCGGCCTCAATAACGGCGATCATGATACTTTTGTTGATGACGACGGCACCGCCTACTTAGCCTATACCGACTGGCGCACCAAAGGCAGCATTGTAATTGAAAAGCTTAGCGATGATTACCTTACAGGCAGCGGTCAATACGTAAAATCAGTTACAACCGGCGAGACTGAAGCTCCCGGCCTGTTTAAACGCAAAGGCAAATATTACGTGGTTTACTCCGACCCCAACTGCGGTTATTGCTCAGGCACCGGTGCTTCGTACCGGATGGCTTCTTCACCATTGGGGCCATGGTCGGCAGGGGTAAAAATTAGTGATAACTCTTGTGGCGGGCAGCCATCCTTTGTATCAACTATAAAGGTAAACTCAGAAACAATTTATCTCTTCGGCAGCGATCTGTGGAATAATGCAGCCAAGAACGAAGCATTGGCTAATTTTTACTGGGCACCGTTAAATTTTAATGATGATGGTTCGATCAAGCCTATGGAATGCATGCAAACGGCGAGCTTTACTAAAAGCAAAAGCCCCGTTAAACCAACTGAAGAATTTATTACCGGCTGTGATATAGGCAAAAACATTCAACGTGTGCAAAGCTTCACAGCTTCAAAAACAGGCACTTTAAAATCTATCAGCTTTACCACCTTTCAAACAGGTTACCCGGACGCCGGGCTTTCAGTTGAGGTTTTTGAGAGCGGAGATAATGGCAAACCTACCGGCGTAGCGCTGGCTTCAATTACTTTACCTGCTGATTCCATTTCATGGTCGGCCCGGAATGCTGTAGTTAAACCCAACGTAGCGGTAACCGGGGGGAAGCAATATGTTGTAATTATAAAATCGGCCGCAACAAAAGGCTGCTATGGTTTCGCTTATAGCGATCTGTTAATGGAGGCAAAAAATATCGCTTCGATCAGTAACGATAATGGAGCAAGTTTTGCTGCCGAAAATAACAGGGTGCTGAAACTTGGTGTTGAGATCCGGTAGGTTCAACACCCTGCCAGTTCATTATCTTTTATAATAAACCATTAACGATGCTTTGGCTAACAATTGCTTACCCAGCATAAAACCGGTTAGCGCCGCAGTTGAAGCCTGCGTTGTACCCAAGTGAGCTGTTTTCAAAGCATACACGGTGATCAGGTAGCGATGATCGCCTTCACCAACGCCGGGGCATGGGCCCTGGTAACCGGGCACGCCAACATCATTAATAGTTTGCAGGCTGCCTTGTGGGGCAATGCTACTTTTAACATCACCGGCACCTTGTTTCAGCTCATGAACATTGGCCGGAATATCTACCACAACCCAATGCCAAAAACCGCTTCCAGTTGGAGCATCGGCATCGTACATGGTGATGGCGAAGCTTTGGGTACCCTCCGGTGCGTTAACCCAACTTAGTTGAGGCGATTTATTGGCACCGTTGCAGCCAAAATTACCGGCAACAAATTCGTTGCTGAACTGCCCGCCCAGATCGGCGCTTTTCAAAGTAAAAGTTTGTGACCATGCGGTACCGGCTATAAACAAGTCGATAAATAAGGAGAAAATCATTTTCATAACAACAGTATTTAATTACCACAAAGTTGGCTTTGCAGCCATTTATACTGTTATTGCAAACGGTTCAAATAGTAGTGCACACAGCTCAAACAGCAACCTGCTGACCGTAAGACGCAGGGGTTACGCCGAACCGTTTCTTAAACGCGGTGTTAAAATTAGAGAGGTTTTCGTAGCCGTAAGTATCGTAAAGTTCGCTGGCTTTACGGCCTTTTTTAAGTTCGGCACAAGCGGCCTCGAGTTTTCGGTCGCGGATATATTTTTGTGGTGATAGGCCGTAAGTCCGCTCAAAATCACGTTTGAAGGATGAAAGGCTTCGGTTGGCTAAAAAAGCCAGCTCATCCAGCGTGAGGTTGTTGAACAGGTTATTTTCAATCAGCTTTTGTAAGGATAAATCCGCATCCGTTTTATCCGGGGCAAATAAGGCTATTAATTGTGTTGGATAGAGTTCATAAATGATCAGCAACAACTCTTCCAGTTTATGTAATACTAAGGGGTACGATAGTTTATGTCCATCATCAACTAATGCCCTCACTCCTTTCAGGTATTCATTGAGGTAAACCGTGTTTGCAAACAAGATGTATGGCGGCACATCTTCTATCCTATTTTTTATATCGATAACATGTTTAACAAAAAAATCAGCAACCAATCTCTCCGGAAAAAAAACAATAAAACTGCTGTACAACTCATCTGCCGAAGTATCCTTCACCACGTGTTCGGCAATAAGCGTGTTTCCTTGTGGTATTACCATTCCCTGCCCCGGCCGGATAATGGTGCAATCGGCATGGCGGTAAATTTCCTTTTGCCCGTTAAGCACAAAGCTGATGGCGCATTGGTTAAATACTACCTGGTTTCTGAATATATCGCCCCGTTCACGGTAGTACACAAAAGAGATATCGCCGGCTTTAATTTGCGGTTTATCTTTAACGGCTTGAGGTACGGTGATGGCTTCCATGGGTAGTGGTAAAACTAATCATTATCCAATAAAAAAGCGGAACGGTTCAATCAACCAATTCCGCTTAAAACTTATAACCAAAACTATCTTTTATTTAACGCCGTTCGCGGCATCAATAATTACTTTGGCAACGGCATCGGGATGTGAAATGAATATTACGTGGCTGCCCTTAACTTCGGTTACTTTGGCATTGGCGCGTTTGTACATAGCGCGTTCAACATCGGGTACAATACTTTTATCTTCGGTGGCAACAATACCATAGCTTGGTTTGGTGTTCCATGCGGCTTCTGTTAAAGGGGTGCCAAAACATTGGGCTGCGGTTGGGCCTTGTGAGGCAAACATAAAGTCGGCTTCGTCTTTGCTCAGGTCGGCAGCAAAACCTGCATGAAATTTAGCTTTATCGTAGTAAACAAAACCTTTATCATCTGGTGGCAAAATGCCGTTTTCGGGAGCTGGTGGGGCAGACATTACCCACTTCAACGTATTTTCACCTTTATCCGGCGCAAAAGCGGCTATGTAAACCAACGCCACTACTTTTGAGTTAACACCTGCTTCGGTAATTACCGTGCCACCGTACGAGTGTCCAACAAGCACAGTTGGGCCATCCTGTTTATCCAAAATGCGGTTAGTAGCATCCACATCATCTTTTAACGAAGTGAGCGGATTTTGCACCACGGTAACGTTATACCCTTTTTTGGTAAGGATATTATACAGGGCTTTAAAACCCGATCCATCGGCAAAAGCACCGTGAACCAATACAATGTTTTTAACCTGGGCACCGGCCTTGTTAGTAAAGGCAAACAGGCTACCCAATAAAATAACCGCCGCCAGTAAATACTGGTTTAAGCGGGAACGGAGTAATGAAGTTTTCATTTTGTTTTGGAGTTTGGTTTTCAAGAATGATGTTATTAACTTATTTAACGCACCATCCAAAGGCCATTCCAAAAACACAATCACCTAATAAACAAACACTTGAAAACAAATACAAAAACTTCAAAAAACGATATATCGGAAACTGGCGATAGCACTATCCGTATATCACAAGTACTTTATTCTTTCGATAAGGCAACAATATCATTTCCATCCAAAGTCCACCGCCCCGTACCTCGGTTTACGGTATTGATCATGGCTTTGCCAACTTCGGCCAATGTGATAAAACCTTTAGGATAAATGAGCCTGCCTATCGGGTACATCCAGCTGATGTATTTATAAAACGACAAGGTGTTTTTAGCGCCTTTAAAACTTTTCATAAAGCCGGGGCGAAAGTTGAACACCTGTTTAAAAGGCAGCTTCATTAAATCGTTTTCGGTTTTACCTTTTACGCGCGCCCACATGCTGCGGCCGGTCTCGCTGCTATCGGTACCGGCTCCGGATATATAGCAAAAGGTCATATCCGGATTTATGCGACTTAATATTTCAGCTACGTGCATAGTTAACAGGTAGGTTACTTTATAGTAAGCTTCTTCGCTCATCCCTACCGATGATACACCTGCGCAAAAAAAACAGGCATTGTAGCCATCAAGTTGGTCTTCAATAGGTGCGAGGTTAAAAAAATCGGCATGAATAATTTCCTTTAGTTTGGGATGGGTAAAACCGCTGGGTTTACGGTTAATGATCAGTACCTGATCTACCTTATCGCTTAGAAGGCATTGGTGCAGCACGCCCTCGCCTACCATGCCAGTAGTGCCGGTTATAATAGCCCTTACTTTGTTAGTTGTTTCCATATGTTATTGATGTAGTCGATCATCAGCTTTAAATATTGTACACCGTGGCATTTTTATCGCGTATATTCCTTTATCGAGTGTTAATTATATGTTACAAAACAAACAATTACATATACACAACGCTTTAACTGTAAAATAGTTAAAATGCCGAGATGGTTAAAAATAACCTTGAAAGTTGCCGGAGCGCTGATAGGTATCATTATAATTTTATTTATCGCCCTCACTGTTTATGTAAACTACAATAAACAGAAGGTGCTTGCTATGATCACGGCCGAACTGAACAAAAACCTGAACGGCACACTTACCATAGGCTCTATCGATCCAACTTTGTTTAAAGGCTTCCCCGGTGTTTCGGTGGAATTGAAAGATGTGACCATGAAGGATAGCAAATGGGCCGAGCATCACCATACTTTACTTACCGCTAAAGAATTTGAGGTGTCGGTAAACGCATCCGCGCTGATGAAAGGCGAAGTAGTCATCAATAAAATTGACATCAGCAATGCCGATATCGACCTTTTTACCGATAGCACCGGTTACAGCAATACATCTATATTTAAAGCCAAACCCAAGGTTGAAAAAGATCCGAAGGAAAAAGAAACCAGCTCATCAACCCAAATTAAACGTTTCACCCTGAGTAAAGTAAACTTTAAGGTAGATGACAGGCATGCCTACAAACTCTTCAAGTTTGCCATTAACAATGTATCCGGCCGGATGGAATATCCCAACAAAGGATGGAATGCTGATATCGACCTGAATACGATGGTGAACAGCTTTTCCTTCAATACAAAAAAGGGCAGCTTCATGAAAAACCGTTTGCTTAACGGGCATTTTGATGTGAGCTACGATTATAATTCGCAGGTGATCAATGTGGCGCCAAACAAGCTTAGCATTGGCGACGACGACTTTAATGTAGCAGCGCAATTTAACCTTAAAGCCCCCACAACACCTTTTACTATCAACCTGAAGGTTAACGACATTTTGTGGACCAGCGCCGCTAACCTGCTTGCGGCCAACATCACCAAAAGCTTAAAAATGTTCGACATTAAAAAGCCTATTGATGTTACCTGTGACTTGAAAGGTGCTTTTGGCGGTGGCGGCGATCCATCTATTTATGTCACCGCTAAGGTTAAAGATAATACCCTAACTACCCAGGGCGGCATCATTGAAAATTGTAGTTTTAACGGTGTGTTTAGCAATAACTACATTAACGGCAAGGGTTTGACTGACGAGAACTCGGTGATCAAACTGTACCACTTTAATGGTACTTACAAGGATATTCCTTTCACCATCGATACAGCGCTGATCAACAACCTCAATACGCCGATAGCTACCGGTATTTTCCGTTCGCGGTTCCCGGTTACCAAACTTAACCCGGTTATTGGCGATGAAAGCCTGAAATTTAGCAAGGGCATTGTCGATTTAAAATTGGCCTACAAAGCGGATATTGTGAACTTCAAATTCGCGAAACCTTATGTAACCGGTAATGTAGATATCAAAAATGCCGATGTGAATTACCTGCCCCGTAACCTGGTATTTAAAAACAATTCTATCGCCTTAAAATTTACCGAAAAGGATCTGTACATCAATAATATCCGCTTACAAAACGGCAGTAGCGTGGTTAACATGCAGGGTAAAGTGAGCAACTTTTTGAATTTGTATTATACCGATCCGGAGAAGATCCTGATCGTATGGCAGATCACCAGTCCGGAGATACACTTGGGCGAGTTTTTGGGCTTCCTGAACAGCCGGGGTGGCGGAGAAAGCAGTGGTGGCAGTAGCGGCTCGGGGAAAAAAATGTCAAGTAAAAAGATTACCAGTCAGCTTAATACTGCTTTTGATAAAGGCCAGGCCGAACTGCACCTGCGGGTGGCCAAATTATATTACAAAAAGTTTTTAGCTACCGATGCTACGGCTGATATTCTGCTGGCCGATAACGCGATGAAGGTGCGTAATGTAAGCCTGAAAAGCGCAGGCGGCTCATTAAATTTAAGCGGATTAATTTTACAGGGACCGGTGAACAATTTTGCGGTGAGCACCAACGTTAACCATGTAAATACAAGCGCGTTTTTCGCGTCGTTTGATAATTTTGGATTGAAGGATTTTACGAGTAATAACCTGCAGGGTTTCCTTTCGGCAAGGGTTGATATAAAAGGCGGACTAAAAAACACCGGCGATCTGGTGCCGAAATCAATAAAGGGCTTTGCCCAGGTTGATTTTACTGAAGGTGCGCTCATTAAATTCGCACCGATTAAAAGCGTGGGTAAATTCGCATTTCCGTTCCGGGATCTGGATAATATCACCTTTGGCGATCTTAAAGCGCGGTTTGACATTAACGGAGATAAGATCAACATAGCGCCAATGCAGATCAATTCGAGCGTATTGAATATGGATGTAGAGGGCGTTTATTCCTTATCCCGCGGAACAAACATCGCGTTGGACATCCCGTTGCGTAATCCGAAGAACGATGCCAAAATAACTGATGAAACCGAACGCCAGAAAAAACGTATGAGGGGCATAGTGCTTCATATTTTAGCTACCGACGGCGATGACGGCAAAATCAAAATAAAATGGAACAAAAACCATAAAAAAACCGATGGAAGTGATAGTGATAAAAAGGAGGATGACAATGATAAAAAAGCGGAAGAACAGCAGCAAACCAGCGGTGGTACAGACAACGTCAATCGGTAAAGATATATAAATTCACAATATCTTCACCCTAACCGTTGTTCATGGTGTTTAAATGACACTATAATAGCAATTAAATGTTTACCTTTGTATCGTTCATTAGGGATAATATGTTGATTAAATATTTATTGGTTAGCACATTATTTAAAACTTTTAAACCGCTCGTTCCTTACAGCAATAATATCAACAAACAACCCTCGTTTAATTACTATCCCGGGTTAAGAAAAAAGAAGGAAGCAAAGTTTATCTAATCTGTATGTACCCGGTTGTTTAACCAGGCAAAATATCTTTTTGAACGATCTGTGTAGCTTGAATAAAATCTGTATTAAAAAAAATGAGACAACTAAAAATATCCCAATCAATCACCAACCGTGAATCAGCTTCGCTCGAAAAATACCTGCATGATATTGGCAAGGTAGATTTGATCTCGGCTGAGGAAGAGGTGATCCTGGCACAAAAAATCCGTGAGGGCGACCAGGTAGCGTTAGAGCGTTTGACAAAAACAAACTTGCGTTTTGTGGTATCGGTTGCTAAGCAATACCAAAACCAAGGCTTAACCCTTGGCGACTTAATAAACGAAGGTAACTTAGGTTTGATCAAAGCAGCTAAACGTTTTGACGAAACTAAAGGCTTTAAATTTATCTCATATGCCGTATGGTGGATCCGTCAATCTATCCTATCGGCTATTGCTGAGCAATCGCGTATCGTGCGTTTGCCTTTGAACCAGATAGGTTCATTAAGCAAAATTCACAAAGCTGCTTCAAAATTGGAGCAGGAATACGAGCGTCAGCCAACTCCTGAAGAGCTTGCTGATAACCTTGAAATTTCGGTTGATAAAATTGCCGATTCGATGAATAATGCCGGTCGTCAAATTTCGATGGACGCTCCATTCATTCAAGGTGAAGAAAATACTTTACTTGACGTATTGGCCAGCAGCGATGCAGCAACTGATACCGAAGTAATGGCTGATTCATTATCACAAGAGATCAAACGTTCGTTAGGCATCCTTGCCGAGCGCGACCGTGAAGTGTTAATGTTATTTTTCGGTTTAGGCGGTAATGCCCCACACTCGTTAGAGGAAATTGGCGAAAAATTCGACCTTACCCGCGAGCGTGTTCGCCAGTTAAAAGATAAAGCGTTGATGCGTTTACGCCACAACTCTAAATCAAATCTGTTACAATCATATTTAAACTAAGTCCAGGATATATCCGCCTGAGTTTACATACCAGAAACGCGAATGAGATGATCATTCGCGTTTTTTTGTTAACCTTCCGCCTTACTAATCTGCCGCGGGTTTAGCGATAGCGTAACCCGTGGTGTATAATCACTTAAGTCTCCGACTTAAGTCACAAAAACAACACCAGATTGGATGAGCTGTTCGCCAAAGGCTAAGTTATCGCTAAGTCAGTGGCAGATAGTGTATTGGATCGTTGGGGTTAAGTCGGAGACTTAACCCGTTATTCCCACGGGTTACGCTTTCGCTAAACCCGCGGTAGATTAGAAAAATCGGTGTAATCAAACCATAATCGGTGTAATCCCCAAAAACAAAAAAACATCTGCCCATTTACTGAACAGATGCTTCCATACGATTTCTATATAATAAGTTATGCTACTTTTACATTTACCGCGTTAGGGCCTTTTCTGCCCTGCTCAATATCAAAGGTAACGCTATCGTTTTCACGGATAGTATCTACCAAACCTGATACGTGTACAAAAACCTCAGCACCGCCATCTGTTGGTACAATAAAGCCGAAGCCTTTGGTTTCATTGAAGAATTTTACTGTTCCTTGCATTATATTTTAATTTTATTGGCGACAAATGTACTGTAAATAAATAACATTTACACCTGTTGCCGCCTTCCTTACGCAGTCCGATATCCGCCGAAAAAAAATCAGCCCATAAAAAAAGCATCTGCCCATTGCTGAACAGATGCTTGTACGATTTTTATATAATAGTGTTAAGCTACTTTTACATTTACCGCGTTAAGGCCTTTTTTGCCTTGCTCAACGTCATAAGTAACACTGTCGTTTTCACGAACTGTGTCAATCAGACCTGATACGTGTACAAAAACTTCAGCACCACCATTTGAAGGTGTAATGAATCCGAAGCCTTTTGTTTCATTGAAGAATTTTACTGTTCCTTGCATTATATTTTTATTTAATTAGGGCGAAGGTACGGTTAATAATTAACAATTATTTAAAAATAAGGCATTTACACAATTTAATTTTATTACAACTGCAAATAACCTAAAAAACAAATTGTAAAAAAGCCTCCTAAAATACATTAAGAGGCCTTATAACTAAGCAATTATATAATTACTGCGCCAATGCTACGCTGCTATAAACATGAAATTCGCCGGGTGCCAGGGTCATTGAAAATGGGATTGAAGTGACATTGATACTTGTGCCACTAATGTTATCATACCAGGTACCTGTTGATGGGAAGCTGATACTGCCGGTTTGCTGTGCAACATCAAAGTTACCTATCACCTCAACGTTAGCACTCGCATCTTTAAGTTGGATGGTTTTAATAGCGCTACCAAGGTCATAGCTATAGTTGGTACTGGCGAACACCGCGTTTTTCTCCTTCATCTTGATCATTTTGGCATACACCTTATATAGCTGCTTGCGGTTAGGATCGGTATTGTAATTCCAATAAATAGGTTTGTTACCGGTACGGCCATTTTGATCGATACTTACATCATAACCTAACTCACCAAACTGCCACAGCATTTTAGGACCGGGAACTGAGAACAGGAAAGCCGCGGCCATTTCTTCGCGGGCCAAACCGGTATTTTTATCTTTTACATTATAGCCATTATAGCTGTTACCATAATTTTCATTCTTAAATTGCAGGCGCTCTTCGTCGTGGCTCTCAAAGTAGCTAACCAGGTTATAAGGCTGCGTAAAGGTATGCTGATCATAAAATAGGCCCTGGAAATTGGAATTAGTTAACCAACCCATGGTAGCTTCGTTGGCGTTATAATTAAGGTTGTTCCAAAGCATCATACCTTCGCCGGCCAGTTCCTTCTCCTCCTGGTTTGCGGCGAAATGCTCCAATATCACGTAGAAATTATTGTTATCGATACTTTTGATGTAGTTGTTATAATCTTTCCAGATGGCCACGCGGCTGGCATCGTACTGTCCCCATGGCCCAACAGCGGCATCTGATGTGCCATAGTTAACTTGCGTAAAACCTTTTGATAAGTCGAAACGGAAACCATCTATTTTATACTCCGTCATCCAGAATTTAAGCACGTTCTTCACAAAATATTTGGTGGCCGCGCTTTCGTGGTTAAACTGGTAGCCTACGTTGTATGGGTGCGTAGGATCAACATTGTACCAGGGATTATCGGCCGTAGGTTTACTTGTTGCCGAGTTAAAATACATCTGCACCATAGGCGATTGACCGAACGAGTGGTTCAAAACAATATCCTGGATCACCGCCATACCGCGCGAGTGACATTCATCAATAAAAGCCTTCAAAGCGTTTTTAGTGCCATAATATTTATCGGGCGCAAAATAAAACGATGGATTATATCCCCACGAAAGGTTGCCTTCAAATTCGTTGATGGGCATCAGCTCGATAGCGTTCACGCCGAGGTTCGAGAGGTATTTAAGCGTGTCTTTAAGGGTTTGATAGTTATGGGCATCGATAAAATCGCGTACCAATAATTCATACACTACCAGGTTCTTTTTATCGGGGCGGGTAAAGCTGCCAGTTTTCCAGCTGTAAGTTGGCTGGTTGGCTTGTAACACACTCACGTTGCCAGTAGTTTTACCTGTGGGATATGCCTTAAGGCCGGGATAAGTATCTGCCGAAATGTAAGAATCATTGTTGGGGTCAAGTACCTTTTCGGTGTATGGATCGGCCACTTTTAATGATTTATCGATGTAGTATTGATAACCATATTCGGTTGCCGGATCAATGTTATCTATCTGTACCCACCAGCGTTGTCCATCGGGTGTATTATTCATCACCGCGCTGGTATTGTTTACATCCCAGCCATTAAAATCGCCGATAACGGATACTGATTTTTTGCCGGGAGCATATAAGTTAAAAATTACGGATTTGCCCGAGTTGATAAACGTTACACCGTCCTTCGCTCCTGCCGGTAAAGCTTTTCCGCCAGTCACTGTTGTATCTCCGGGAACGTTCCCGGTATTGCCCGGCAAAACGTCTTTCTTCTTGCATGAAGTAAATCCGGCTAATAGCAAGCCGGCCACAATTAGGTAAAAGTTCCTGATCGTCATATTTTGTTATAATTGGTTTTTAAGCTAAACAGCTGATATTTTGCAGGTTGATATCAGCTACGCAATATGAGAAAAATAATTGGCATAATTAAGTTTCCTTAAAATTATGTATTTATCATTTGAGGATAGCTTGGCGTCTATGTCTTTGATTCCTTCCCTCGGGAGAGTAATAGCCCATCATTAGACAATTTGCAAGATTATCGCCTGCATATTAACTCACCCCGACTTCGCTACGCTCGCCACCCCTCTCTACGCTGCGCGTAAAGAGGGGATTTCTTGTTTTTATTTTCCCTACCCTCTTTGCGGCTTGCCGAAGAGAGGGTGGTCCAGCGTAGCGTAGACCGGGTGAGTAATTATTCGGCATGCTATCCAGCCATTTTTTGCCGTTTGTCAATTCATGGGCTATTACTCTCGGGAGAGGTGCGATAGGAAAGCGCGGTGGCAGGGAGGGGTTTATACGCTATGCATATTTATGCCCTTGATGCAGAAACCCCTCCCTACACCCTCCCAAGGGAGGGAATCGCACAAGGCCATTGCCTTCTGCTTAGTTGCCGGTTATTTACTTACTTCTTATACTGCGGCAACTCATACCATGCCTTTGCCGGCCTATCAGCCGGAAAGCCATATTTAGCCCGGTAAGCTTTTCGCTCGGCCGTAAAATCCCACCATTTCTTCCCGGTATCGCCGTGCTTAATATAATGCGATAGTAACCGGTACGAATCTTCCACACAGGGATCGGCCCAGGCACCCACATGTTTTTCGAAGGCATTATATAAATCAACCGGATCTTTACCGGCCAGTTGCTCCAGCGAATAATAGCCCTGCCCTATCAGCTCGGTGGCGAAATTGATACCCAATGACGGGATCTCCTGAAACTCAATAAGCGCATTGATCTCCCTGGCACGCTCGGCCGACGCACTTACTATTGATGCTATTTCATCAGGGGCAAACCGCGGAAGTTCGGATATTTTGATCTTCTGCTCTCTCAGCATTAATTTTTCATCGTCGGAGAGCAACAGGTTCACTGATTTTTTCATAGGCTGGCAGAATTTCAAACTAAGTTAAACAGGATTTTTATTAAATAAAAAAGCCTTTCCGTTCAGAAAGGCTTTCCATATTTCGTCCGCGCATCTATAATCTGCACATCTGTGATCGAATCTTATTTCATCGAACTGATAAAATCATCAAACAGGTACCTTGAATCGTGCGGACCAGGTGATGATTCAGGGTGATATTGTACCGAGAATGCCTTTTTACCTTTAACACGGATCCCTTCGATAGATTGATCATTCAGGTTAACGTGAGTGATCTCTACTTTTTCTGAAGCGCGAACCGCCTCTGGTACCACACCAAAACCATGGTTTTGTGAAGTAACCTCGCAGTGATCTTTAATAATATTTTTTACCGGGTGGTTTAAACCACGGTGACCGTTAAACATTTTTTTAGTCGGGATATCATTAGCCAGAGCTAACAATTGGTGACCAAGGCAGATCCCGAACATTGGTTTATCATTAGCCAAAATTTCTTTTACAGTTTCAACCGCGTATGGCATAGCCGAAGGATCGCCAGGGCCGTTTGAGATAAAGTATCCTGTAGGTGCGAAATCTTTTTCCATTTCGGCATAAGTGGTTTTAGCTGGGAATACTTTAGCGTAAACCTCGCGCGAATCGAAGTTGCGCAGGATGTTTTTCTTAACACCAAGGTCAAGCACGGCTACACGATAAGGAGCATCTTCGTTACCGTAAGTATAAGTTTCGGTAGTTGATACCTGTGATGAAAGCTCGAGGCCATCCATTGATGGTACTTTATCCAGCATAGCTTTCAACTCATCCAGATCAAGGATCTCTGAAGAGATAATTGCATTCATGGCTCCTTTATCGCGGATATGGCGAACAAGCTGGCGGGTATCGATATCAGAGATACCTACAATGTTTTGCTCCTGGAAATAATCCTGGATCGATTCATCGGCCTGTTTACGGCTGTAGGCAATGTTGTAGTTTTTGCAAACCAAACCGGCAATCTGGATTCGGCCCGATTCAACTTCTTCGTTGGCGATACCGTAGTTACCAATATGCGCGTTGGTGGTTACCATTATTTGCCCAAAGTATGATGGGTCGGTAAAAATTTCCTGGTAGCCGGTCATGCCGGTGTTAAAGCAGATTTCGCCGGTGGTAGTACCCATTTTACCTGCAGATTTTCCGTGGAAAACGGTGCCATCAGCAAGCAGCAGTACAGCCGGTAGTTTGGTGAAATAGTTCATCGCTTAAAAAAATTGAAAGGGTAAAATGATCGGATCGCCTGGTTCAAAGCCCCGTGAAAACTGATTGAAAAAATGAAGTAAGGAACTTCCGGATTCACGGCGCAAAAGTACTGTTTTATTTCGGATTTCGAATGTTCGATTTCGGATTTATTTTTTTATTTCGGATTTCGGATGTATGATTTCGAATTTATGATATTATTAACCCTACGTTAATGCACTTTTAAGCGTACTGATCTTAATTCTCCCAAATAAAAAAATCCGAAATCGAACATCCCACATCCGAAATCAAAATATCATACCTTTGCACTGCCGATAAAACATTTATCAATGTCTGTAAATAAAGAAATAAAGCGCATCACCACCAATACCATCCAGGAGATGAAGGTGCGTGGCGAGAAAGTAACCATGCTTACCGCCTACGATTATTCGATGGCTACCATTGTTGACGATGCCGGAACTGATATTATCCTGGTAGGCGATTCGGCTTCGAACGTGATGGCCGGACATGAAACTACTTTGCCGATAACTTTGGACCAGATGATCTATCATGCATCATCAGTAGTTCGCGCCGCTAAACGCGCGTTGGTTGTGGTCGATCTGCCATTTGGCTCATACCAGGGTAACTCTAAAGAAGCCTTGAACTCCGCCATCCGTATTATGAAGGAGGCGGGTGCCCATGCAGTAAAAATTGAAGGAGGTGTTGAAATTGCAGAATCTGTAAGTCGCATTCTTACCGCGGGAATCCCGGTAATGGGGCATTTGGGTTTAACGCCACAATCTATCTATAAATTTGGCACTTACACCGTACGCGCCAAGCACGAAGCGGAAGCTCAAAAACTGCGGGAAGATGCGTTGAAGCTACAGGAGTTAGGATGCTTCGGGGTTGTACTTGAAAAAATTCCGGCCAAATTAGCAAAAGAAGTGAGCGAAAGCCTGCAGATCCCAACCATAGGTATAGGCGCAGGCCAGCATTGCGATGGACAGGTGTTAGTAATACACGATATGCTGGGCATAAACAAAGGTTTTAAACCACGTTTTTTACGCCAGTACGCAAATCTGTATGACATTATGCACGACGCGATAAAAAACTACAATACCGACGTGAAAGGAAATGATTTCCCGAGCGAAAAAGAACAATATTAAATGTGCAAATTATAGATGTGCAGATTTCAGATGATTATTTGATCTACAAATCAAAATCCGAGATCGCACATCCGCAATCCAAAATAAACAATGCCTCGTCCCGAATTTAATTATAGTAGCAACGAAATTACCGATAAGGATGTTCTTTATGAAGACAACCACCTTATTGCTATAAATAAGCGGGCGGGCGATATTGTGCAGGTTGATGAAACCGGCGACGAGCCTTTGGATGAGAAGGTAAAAAAATACATCGCCCTAAAATACAGCAAACCCAATGGGGCATTTTTAGGCGTGGTACACCGATTGGACAGACCGGTAAGCGGTGTGATCCTCTTCGCCAAAACCAGCAAGGCGCTTGACAGGATCAACAAAATGTTCAAAGCCCGCGAAATGCATAAAACCTACTATGCAGTAGTGCGCAAAAAACCTTTTCCTGAAGAAGGAACGCTGGTACACTGGCTTGTTAAAAACTCACAAAAAAACGTAACCAAAGCGCATGATAAGGAAGTACAGGGCAGCCTGCGCTCTGAACTGAGTTATAAACTTGTTGGCGAACTAAACGGCTATTACTTAATTGAAGTTGACCCAATAACCGGCAGGCCGCACCAGATCAGGGTGCAGCTTTCAACCCTCGGCACCCCTATTGTTGGCGATAATAAATACGGTTACCCTCGTGGCAGCCTCCGCAAAAGCATCTGCTTGCATGCACGTAAGTTGACCTTTGTGCACCCTGTAAAAAATGAGCCGGTTGCTATTATTGCTCCTGTGCCGCGTGATGGTTTTTGGGAGAAGTTTGAGGGGATGATGATTGGGGAATGATTACATTCCCAAAACCTGCGCCCAGATCTTATCATCTACCGGAATACCCTCTTTCAAATTCCTCTCCCTTGTTTTCAATGTACCTTCTCCAGGGTAAGAGATCGAAGCACCTTCATGTTCCGGCGTGCTCGTTTTGGTATAATTTATTATTTCGTTAATCAGGCTTTCCGTTTGCTCGTTGTTAACAGGTTTAACGCAGATAAATACTTGCGATATTCCGGATTCGTGTTCGTTTTGTGTGATACGTGCAGTAGAGTTGCCGCCACTTAATACCGTAGCAAGCAAATCAAGTACTAAAGATAAGCCCGAGCCTTTCCAAAAACCAACAGGTAACAATCTTTTCGATTCAAGAATTGCATGGGCATCTGTACTCAATTCGCCCGCGCTATCATAGCCGCCGGGCAATGGGAGTGGTTCGTTGCCGTTACTTTCATATTGTTTTAACTTCCCAACCGCATATTGCGAAATTGCCATATCAAGTACAACATGCCCATTTTTGCGGGGAACAGCTATCACTAATGGATTGTTACCCAACCGTGGTTCAAGTCCGCCCCATGGCGGTAAATTGGCAATAGTATTGGTGAAAGATATGCTGATAAAACCGGCCTCGGCGGCTTGCCAGCCATAAGTGCCGCCGCGCATCCAATGGTTGGTGTTTTTGATGGCCACGCAACCTATACCGTTATCACCAGCCAGTTGCATGGCCCTGCTCATAGCAAACCGGGCGTTCAACATCCCCGGCCCTAAATTTCCATCCCATTGTTCTAAAGCACCAATGCCGTTTATTTGAGTTGGCAGCGCATCAACATTAATCAAACCTTGCTTAACAAAATCAACAAAAACAGGAAAGCGGCTTAGCCCATGGGTATAAACACCATCGCGGCTGTTTTCGGCAAATATGGCTGCTATCTGGTCGGCCCGATCGTCAGTAAAATTAATGGCAAATAGTACTTTTTTAAATTCGGCTTTTAGTTTTTCGAAGGGAACACGCATCATAGGTTGAAATAAATTTAATTTATAACGTTTATTACAGAGGGTTGATGCAAGGTAATCAACCATATTTTATAATTTTGCTGTTACATTAATAAATGAAAAAAATCCCGCTGCTTTTTTGTTTGTGCCTGGTTGGTATCGCGTTGATTGTTAATTCGTGCAAAAAAGATAATCTGAGCCATATTCCTGATCTATTTGTGGGCAACTGGCAGTTGGCTTCTTTAACGGTTACCAATTACATTGGTGATACACAAACTTCGCTTGATACCTTAAATCAAACCTGCCAAACTACACAGATCTTTGCATTCAGCGCAGATAATTCATGTGGGTATGCCCGTTTTCAATGCGGCAGCGATAGCGTTAAAGGCCGTTGGTCGCTCACACAAAATAAGCTGTTTTTAGTGTCGGATATGGTTTGCAAGGATAGCACCAAATCATCTGGCGGCAGTTCAAAACCTTTTGAAAACGCCAAAATAGTTACCCTCGGTAATTACGGGCTGGTGTTGGAAACCGGCGATGTGCAACCCAACTATTCGGCCACTAAAAAACGCCGAGTTATGCGTTATGGGTTTGTTAGGGTAAAAAAGCCCACCACAACCCAATAGAATAATATTGATTTTAAATTGTAAAATGGTTTTAGTATAATAGTTTCCATTCTGCTTAATACAAATGTTGATGAAACTATTACGGCTTCATCTTCGTTGAAAAACAAACACCGATGAAAAAAAGAATTGCCATTTTTGCTTCAGGATCCGGCTCGAACGCTCAAAAACTCATGGAGCATTTTAAGCGCAATGCCGATGCCGAGGTAGTGATTATACTTACCAACAACCCACAGGCCTACGTTTTACAACGCGCGGATAACTTCGAGATCCCATCGCACATATTTACCCGCCAGGAATTTTTTCAAACCGATGATGTAGTCCGCCTGCTGAAAAACTTACAGGTAGACCTCATTGTTCTGGCTGGTTTTTTATGGCTTGTACCGCAATCATTATTAAAAGCATTCCCAAATAAGATCATCAACCTGCACCCTGCCCTGTTACCAAAATACGGCGGCAAAGGGATGTATGGCGATAACGTGCACCGTGCCATTTTAGAGAATAAAGAGGAAGAAAGCGGTATCACCATCCATTTTGTAAACGAGAATTTTGATGAGGGTGAGATCATCCACCAATCAAAATTTAAAATTGAACCGGGAGATACCTTGGAGGTTGTGAAGTTTAAGGGACAGCAGTTGGAGCATAACCATTTCCCAAAAGTAGTTGAGGCGTTGCTTAAGAAGATGAAAAGTTGAGTTGAGTGATTGGGGTGACAAAATTTAAATAGATATTTATTAATCGCTTCACCCATGTCGGTTCTAAATAAATACGGTTTATCATTCGATTCAAAAAAGCTCAATAATCCTTCAGCCTTAGGTGGCCATCTAAGTGGCTACTTAATGGGGCAAAGCGTTGAGTTTATATCTGAAGATGTTTTGCCCGAAATAGATAAAGCCATATCAGGAAAACCTTTCGACGAGGATGCCGGCGGCTTTTTAAGCTTTCTTACAATTGGAACTCCGACCTGTACTTTCTCATCCGTAAACGAAGCCGAAGCAGACTGTTCAATTCCCACTCATGATTTGAAAGATATATTATTGCTTTGGGTTGATTGGGTTAATCAGCATAAAATAAAAACACCCGGATTTTCCTTTTAGCTGTTTTTGTTGGAGTATTTAGCAAATGCGGTTTCAATATCTATTCCTTCATCGTCTATACCTTTATTCAAGTATTCAATCAATTCGCTGTCGGTTGCCTTTCTTCCGATACCTTTCGCAATATCTTCGGCGGATAATTCTTTTTTGGCGGTTGCATCCCCGAAATATCCAATTTTTCCATATTCCTAAATTAAATTTTATTGTGGAAAAATAATCCAATCGATGCCAATAACTAATCTCTAATTAACTAACCTCCAATTAACTAAATATCACTACCTTTGCGGCTCTAAAAACAGCGTGTACATGAGCCAGTCAGTTCAAATAAAAAATGCTTTAATTTCTGTTTACTACAAAGACAATTTAGAGCCCATCATTCATGAGTTAAACCGCCTTGGTGTAAATATCTATTCAACGGGTGGTACCGAAACTTTCATCCGCGATTTAGGCGTTAATGTGATCCCGGTAGAAGATCTTACTTCATATCCTTCTATCCTTGGCGGTCGTGTTAAAACCCTGCATCCTAAGGTTTTCGGTGGTATTTTAACCCGCAGAGATCATGATGGCGATAAACAGCAAATAGCCCAATACGAAATTCCTGAAATTGACCTGGTAATTGTTGACTTGTACCCGTTTGAAGAAACCGTAGCATCAGGTGCCAGTGCCGAAGATATCATCGAAAAAATCGATATCGGCGGTATCTCGTTGATCCGCGCAGCTGCTAAAAACTTTAAAGATGTTGTGATCATCGCGTCAAAAAACGACTACAACGGTTTAGAAAACATCCTGAAAACACAGGATGGTGTTACCACTATCGATCAGCGCCGTTCGTTCGCTCAAAAAGCGTTCAATATATCATCGAACTACGATACCCATATTTTCAACTACTTTAACCAGGCCGAGCCGCTTCCGGTATTTAAACAAAGTATCCAAACCAGCCAGGTTTTACGTTACGGCGAAAACCCGCACCAAAAAGGTACTTTTTACGGTAACCTTGATGCCATGTTCAAAAAACTGAACGGCAAAGAGCTTTCATACAACAACCTGGTTGACGTTGACGCGGCCGTTGCTATTATCGACGAGTTTACCGAGCCAACCATCGCCATCCTTAAACATACCAACGCTTGCGGTGTGGCTACACGCCCAACCATTAAACAAGCCTGGGTTGATGCTTTGGCTTGCGACCCGGTTTCAGCTTTCGGTGGTGTAATTATTGCCAATGCCGAGATCGATGCTGAAACAGCTACCGAGATCGACAAGTTATTTTACGAAGTGCTTATCGCTCCATCGTTCAGCGATGAGGCTGTTACTATCCTTTCGGGCAAAAAGAACCGCATCCTGTTGGTTCGTCAGCCTGTTGAGTTACCGGTTAAACACTTCAAAACTTTATTAAATGGTGTTATTGAGCAGGATAAAGACGCGGTTATTGAAGGCCCAACCCAAATGACCACCGTTACCGAAAAAGCTCCTGCAGAAGCAGAGTTGAAAGACCTGTTCTTCGCTAATAAAATTGTAAAACATACCAAATCAAACACCATTGTGTTTGCTAAAAATAACCAGTTGATGGCAAGCGGCGTTGGTCAAACTTCAAGGGTTGACGCTTTGAAACAAGCTGTGATCAAAGCACAAAGCTTTGGCTTTGATCTGAATGGCGCGGTAATGGCATCTGATGCTTTCTTCCCGTTCCCGGATTGTGCCGAACTTGCTGCTGAAGCTGGTATCACCGCCATTTTACAACCAGGTGGATCGATCAATGATAAACTTTCGGTTGCTATGTGTAACGAGAAAGGTTTAGCCATGGTTACCACCGGTGTGCGTCACTTTAAACACTAAAATTTAAAGGTTGATTAGGTTAATTGGATCATTGAGTGAGAGGTTTGTGCGGGCGATTGGAAATAATGATTTTCTTTTAACTTAATCAACCTGAAAAATAACCTATTCAACCTTTCTACCTGTTCACAACACAATAAATGTGATTTTTTAACGCTTTAGATTGCAAAATGCTAAACTATTTAAGCGTATTTTTATAAACTTTGCATAACATACTGAAAGAAATACCAGATGGGTTTATTTAACTTTTTTACACAAGAAATTGCTATCGACCTGGGTACTGCAAATACCCTCATTATACATAACGATAAAGTTGTTGTTGACGAACCGTCTATCGTGGCGTTCGACAGGACCACCAACAAAGTGATTGCCATTGGGCGCCAGGCCATGCAAATGGAAGGTAAAACGCATGATAACATCCGTACCGTGCGCCCGCTTAAAGACGGTGTAATTGCCGACTTTAACGCCGCCGAGCACATGATCCGCGGGATGATCAAAATGATTAACCAGGGTAAAGGCTGGTTTTTCCCTTCACTGCGTATGGTAATCTGTATCCCTTCGGGCATTACCGAGGTTGAAAAACGTGCCGTACGCGACTCGGCCGAGATCGCCGGCGCTAAAGAGGTTTACCTCATCCACGAGCCAATGGCAGCAGCCGTAGGTATTGGTATCGATGTGGAAGAACCAATGGGCAACATGATCATCGATATTGGCGGTGGTACTACCGAGATCGCGGTTATCGCGTTATCGGGTATCGTTTGCGATCAATCTATCCGCGTAGCGGGTGACAACTTCGATTCGGACATTGTTCAATACATCCGTCGCCAGCATAACATCATGATCGGTGACCGTACTGCCGAGAAAATTAAAATCGAGGTTGGTTCCGCCCTTCCTGAACTGAGCGAGCCACCGGGCGATTTCGCTGTTCAAGGCAGGGATTTGATGACCGGTGTACCAAAACAGATCATGGTATCTTATACCGAAATTGCACACTGTTTAGATAAATCGATCTCTAAAATAGAAGAAGCGATACTGAAAGCACTCGAGATCACCCCACCCGAGCTTTCGGCCGATATTTACCAAACCGGTATTTACTTAACCGGTGGCGGCGCGTTACTGCGCGGCCTGGATAAGCGTGTGGCTGCCAAAACCAAACTCCCTGTACACGTAGCCGAAGACCCTCTTCGCGCCGTAGTACGCGGAACAGGCACCGCCCTTAAAAACATTGGTAACTTTAAATTTTTAATGCAGTAATTTAGAAGCAGGAAATCAAGAATCAAGATACAAGAAGGAAATAAATTGAGCGTTGCGCTCGCCCCTTCTTGTTTCCTGGTTCTTGTTATCTTGATTCTAACTTCAAATCTGATCTCCTAATGCGTAACCTTTGGGCTTTTATAACTAAGTATAACGCGTTTTTTTTGTTCCTGATTTTTGAAATCAGCTCGCTTATCATTTACATTAAATATAATTCGTTTCAAAAAGCCTCGTTTTTAAACTCTACCAATGCCGTTACCGGTACATTGTTTAAACAGGTGGATGGGCTGAAAAGCTACATGTCGCTTAGTGAAACAAATGATAGTTTGGCGCGCGAAAATGCAAAGTTGCGCGGCCAACTCAAAACATCAATGTATGTTGATAGTGTTGATAAGCGCAAGGTTAATGATACCGTTTACAAGCAGCAGTACAGCTACATTGTAGCCAAGGTTATCAATAACTCATTCAACAAACGCAGCAATTATATTACGATAGATAGGGGCAGTAAAGATGGCATCCAAAAAGATATGGGCGTAATAACCGGTGCCGGCGTAGTTGGGCAGGTAATTGATGTTACCGAACATTTGGCCATCATTCAATCGGTATTGCATAAAAACACCCGATTTAGCGCCATGCTTACCAATACCAAAGATATCGGCTCGTTTGTTTGGGGCAACGATATGGACCCACACAAAGGTGTACTGATTGATATCCAGAACAATGCGCAACCCAAGGTTGGCGAACTGGTGGTGACATCGGGTTACTCGCTGTTCCCTACCGGTATCCCATTCGGCAAAATAACCAATCTGCATGCCAAGGGTGGAGGTTTGCTTCTCAATGTAGAAGTTTCATTAGCGGTAGATTTTACCAAGCTGCAATACGTATATGTGATAAACAATAAGTTTGCCACCGAACAAACGGGACTGGAGGCCGTTCAAAACAAAAATGAGTAGGACTATCCTGATTAACGTTTTAAGGTTTTTGGTGTTGGTTTTTATACAGGTATTCCTGTTAAAAAACGTAACGTTTTACAACCTGGCCACGCCGTATTTTTATATCCTTTTTATCCTGCTATTGCCTTTTGAAGTGCCAAACATTTTGTTGTTTGTACTGGCATTTGTTTTAGGATTAACTATCGATGCCTTTTATGATACCCCCGGTTTACATGCCGCGGCCAGCATAGTATTGGCCCTGGTACGAACATTATTTATCAGCATCACCGTACAAAAAGATGGCTTTGATAACGAGCCCGAACCCACTTTGAGTATTATGGGTTTCAGGTGGTTTTTTACCTACGCTATTGTACTTACGCTTGTTCACCACTTTTTCCTGCTTAACCTGGAAGTATTTAGCTTTTCTGAAATACAATATACACTAAGCCGTGTTGTTTTGAGTTCATTATTTACAGTATTTTTAATACTGATTTCGGGCCTGCTATTTTTCAGGAGGAAAGAACGTAAATGAATAATTTTTTTGAACGCCGCTACGTTATTACCGGTATCTTTTTAGTTATCATATTTGCCCTGTTGGCAAGGCTTTACTACATCCAGATAGTGGATGATAAGTACGAGATATATGCCAACAGTAACGTAAGGCGCACCACCATACTTTACCCCGCCCGCGGACCGATACTTGACCGCAATGGCAAGATCCTGGTACAAAACGAACCTATTTACGATGTAATGGTTAACTCAAAGGATGTTAATAAACCCTTTGATACCCTATTGCTTTGTAAAATGATAGGCATCGATAAAGATGGTTTTGATAAACGCTTTATTAAAGCCCAAAAGCAATCGCCTGCTAAGCCATTCATCTTCGAAAAACAACTTTCGGTACAACTGTATGCCGCTTTACAGGAAAAACTTTTTGAGTTTCCGGGCTTTTCGGTAGTGCCACGTACCATACGCACTTACCCCGATTCGATAGCGGCACAATTCCTCGGCTTTATTGGTGAGGTTACAGATCGCGATATCAAACGATCAAACAATTATTACCGCCTTGGCGACTATATCGGCGTTACCGGTGTTGAAAAAGCTTACGAAAATGTACTTCGCGGGCAGCGTGGCGTACAGGTGCAAATGGTAGATTCGAAGGGGATCCCGAAAGGATCATTTGCCAACGGCGCATTGGATACGGTTCCCCGCTCGGGCGAGCGTTTAACATCATCTTTAGATATCGACGTGCAAAGGCTCGGCGAAAAGCTGATGCAAAATAAACTGGGCAGTATTGTAGCTATCGAACCATCAAGTGGCGAGATATTGTGCTATGTGAGTAGCCCTACTTATGACCCAAACCTGATGGTTGGTCGCCAGCGTGGCAACAACCTTGCTAAAATGTACAACAACCCGTATAAGCCTTTTTTCATCAGGCCCATACAAGCGCAATATCCTCCAGGCTCATCGTTCAAGCCGTTGAGTGCACTTATAGCATTACAAGAAGGGATTATCAGCCCTAATGAGACTTTTTACTGCACCGGTAATTACCGTGCAGGCAACCGTATAGTACACTGTAACCATGGTGAAGCACACGGCACAGTAAATATGGCCAGGGCAGTGGCCGAATCATGCAACGGTTACTTTTCGATGGTTTTTCAGCGTATTGTTGATAGGTACGGAGTAAAAAACACTGAAGCTAACTTTAAGGCATGGCGGGCCAACGTGATGAAGTTTGGCCTCGGTGCAAAACTTGATCTGGATATGCCGGCCGAAAGCCGTGGCAACGTACCTACGCCTTTATATTACGACAACGTTTACCACAAAGGCGGCTGGCGTTCAAGTACGGTAGTACCACTGGCTATTGGTCAAGGTGAGCTTTTAGCAACTCCTTTACAAATGGCTAACCTGGAGTGTACCATAGCAAACCGTGGTTTCTTTTACAAACCACACCTAATAAAAGCTATCGGCACCGAAAATGTGATCAAAAAAGAATATACTGAAAAGAATTATGTAGGTATCGATTCCGGTTATTTTGAACCGGTAATTAATGGCATGCAGGCGGTGGTTGAAAGCGGGACAGCTATCCGGTCAAAAATTCCGGGCATTATTATGTGTGGTAAAACCGGTACCGCCCAAAACTCGCATGGTGAAGACCACTCGGTGTTTGTCGCTTTCGCGCCGCGCGATAACCCTAAAATAGCTATAGCTGTTGTAGTCGAAAATTCGGGCGAGGGCGCGCATTGGGCTGCCCCGATAGCCAGCTTTATTGTCGAAAAATATTTAACTGGCAAGGTAACCACACGCGCATCAGGATATACGGCCGATTACTTCGCGAATGCAAGCCGCATGCCTGATCTTGCTTTGTATGCCAAAGATTTCCAGAAAGAGCGCAGGCGTGATAGCATCCGTTCGGCCAGGATAGATTCGATCAAAAAGTTCAAAGCTGATTCGATCAAAAAATTCAAGGCAGACTCAATTAAAAAAGCTAAACAGGAAACAGCCGGTAACAATAAAGGGGGTAGCCTGATGAGCATACTAACAGGCCGGAGGACACGATCATGAGTAACCAACAACAACGTAGTTTCTTTTTTAATGTTGATTGGCTTACAGTTCTTCTATATCTGATACTTTGCGCCATCGGTTGGTTAAATATCCGCGCCGCGGTATTTGATCCCACTCACCCAAGCCTCATCGACGCGTCAACCGAATACAGTAAGCAATTTATTTTTATTTGCGTATCGATAGTGATAGCCATTGTGATCCTGCTGCTTGAAAGCAGGTTTATAGCGGCGCTCGCGCCAGCTTTCTATGCTATAGTAGTTTTGTTACTTATACTTGTACTCGTCATAGGGCGAAATGTAGGCGGTAACCAGGCCTGGATCGATATAGGGGGCGGCTTCAGGCTCCAACCTTCCGAGTTTGCTAAGCTGGCTACCTGTTTATTACTGGCCAGGTATTTAAGCGGCACCAACATCCGCGTAACAGAAACCAGATCGTTTTTAATGGCAGCCGGTATTATCGGCTTCCCAATGTTATTAATACTGAGGCAGCCCGATATGGGTTCAACCCTGGTATTTTGCTCGTTGATATTTGTATTGTACCGTGAAGGCTTATCCCCCTACTTCCTAATTATTGAGGGCCTCTTTATTACACTATTTGTAATGGCCTTGCTCTATAATCCACTTTACATCATACTTACGTTAGCGGCAATTACGGCCTTGGTTATATATTTTGTGAGGCGGAACCGAAAGCTAATAACAACTATGGTAATAGGGCTGGGTATTTGTATAGCGTTTATATTCAGCGTTAAATTCATTTACTCCAAAGTATTAAAACAGCACCAAACCGAGCGCATCAATATTCTGTTAGGCATCACTACCGATTTAAAGGGGGAAGGATATAACGTAAACCAATCAAAAATAGCTATTGGTTCGGGCAAACTTTGGGGCAAGGGATATTTACGTGGAACCCAAACTCAATATTCGTTTGTACCGGCTAAAAGCACCGACTTTATTTTTTGTACCATTGGTGAAGAATGGGGTTTTGCCGGTTCAATAACGGTTATCGGCCTGTACATGTTCCTCATCCTCCGCATCATTTACCTGGCCGAACGACAGCGATCACCTTTCACACGGGTGTATGCCTATGGGGTGGCCTCGGTTTTCTTCTTTCACGTGGTAATTAATATCGGGATGACTATTGGGGTTGTACCGGTTATTGGTATTCCGTTGCCTTTTATCAGTTATGGAGGATCATCGTTATTGAGTTTTACGATGTTGCTGTTTGTGCTGATTAAATTGGATTCGAATAGGATGGGGATTATTTAAAGTCGGGAGTCTTAAGTTCTAAGCCCTAAGTAGAAAGTTCCAAATCTTCAAAAATACAAAGAGCCTTATTGCGATGCGATAAGGCTCTTTGCTTTAATTTTGCCGTTGTTGGTGTTGTCACCAACAACTCTACGCCATGATCTTCAAACGGCTTTCTACAATCCTGACGACACGAGGATTCAAAACAGTTGTTGGTGACAACACCAACAACGGCACGAACAACCTGCCAGCGTGCGATTGCTTCGTACCTCGCAATGACGAATTTTAAATATAAATCTCTTAATTACCCGTTCGGGTATCTCCTCCTCAACAAAGCATAAAACTTCTCGGTAGTTGAAGCCTTACTTTCCCAATTGTTTTTTACCACATAATTGGTTTTTAGGAAACGTTCAGCTTCCTCAAAAGTATTAAAGCGGTTCACTATCTCGATAGCTTCACTGTAGGCCAGGCTGTAGCCGTTAAACAGGTCTTTAATATAAAGCAGCTTATCGTTTAGGTTAATGGCCGATTTAAGGTCGGTAACCGGTAGCTCGACAGGGGTACTTGTTGCGGTTGCAGCTTTCTCGGCCTTTTGCGCCATAATCCTTTGGTTAAAGGTTAAAACCTGCTGAGCATCGGTATCTCCTTTAGCGCTTGTTACCGGCTGTACTTCTGGTTGCTTCACCTCCTGCTCAACCTTTACGGGTACTGCAACCGGTGCAGGTTCAGCTAACTTTTCAGGTTCCTCGTTTATTAACTCTTCCTGTTCAAACTCATCGGCACCATCATCCCATGTTTCGGCTTCGTTCAAATCAAGCTCAAAGCTTTTACCTTCGGGTATTTCCTGCTGAAAAGAATAGCTGTCTTTTTCAACCGCCTCGGTCAAATCGATTTGCAGTTCCGGTTCAGTTTTCTTTTCCGGCTCAGCGGCTATTATATCTATTTTAACCGGATTATTGAAAGGTACGGGAGCAACTGGCTCAGCCTCTTTCTCTGCCGTTATCTCTATCTTATTCACAGGCACCGGGATATGCTGCTGCTGAACTACAGGTTCAAAAAAACGTTGCTCGTGCAGGGCTTCAGTTTTCGGTGCTGGCGGAGTTACAGGTTTTGGTGGAGTTGGTGGCACAGGCTCTGGCTTGGGTTGCTCAACTACCGCTTGTGGTTTTTCGGCAGGTTGAGCAGGGGCTGCGGCGCGTTCATTAATGCGTCGCAGTATTTCGGCATGGTCTTTTAAAAAATGGGCATTGGCTACAAAAAGCTCTAATTCGAGCTCATTTAATTCGCCGGGATCGGCTGCAAGGTAGTTATATTGATCATTAAGCTCTTTTAAAATCCCACCTATCTTTTTAAATACATCCATTTGCTTCATGGCCTCAATGTTAGGAAAATGCTTCTCAAAAATAGGATTAAATTCTGATATTTGCCCCTCATTAAGCTATAAATGGTATATCACGAAGAGGTTTTCAGGCGTAAAAGTGAGTTAGGGGGCAGCATCGAAGTTATTTGCGGATCAATGTTTTCGGGTAAAACCGAAGAGTTGATCAGGCGCTTAAGTCGTGCCCGCATAGCTAAACTTAAAGTGGAGATCTTCAGTCCTAAAGCCGATACCCGCTACGGCGAAGAGGCCATTATATCGCACAATGCCAACAAGATAACCTCTACCCCGGTTGATAGCGCTTCGGCTATTTTACTGTTAGCCAGCGATGCCCATGTAATAGGCGTTGACGAGGCCCAGTTTTTTGACGATGAACTGCCAGAGGTTTGCAGCATACTGGCCAATCGCGGTATCCGTGTAATTGTTGCCGGTTTGGATATGGATTTTAAAGGTCGCCCATTTGGCCCAATGCCATCCATTATGGCCATTGCCGAATCCGTTACCAAACTCCAGGCTGTTTGCGTTCAATGCGGTAACCCGGCGCTTTACTCTTATCGCCTCATTCCTGATGAAGCCAAAATTTTATTAGGCGAAAAAGAAAGCTACGAGCCACGTTGTAGGGTCTGCTACAACAAGCCTTAATTGCTTTTACCGAATAATATTTTATTTATTTAATACTGATACTAAAACAAATACAGGGTATTGGGTTGTTATATCTGTAAACTAAGGCACATTAAAGCCTGGTTTAACAAGTATATATCAATCATGGCCAAAAAGGTTTTAGTTATAGAAGACGATAAAGATATCCGCGATACGGTAGTGTACGTGTTGGAAGAGGAAGGTTACGAAGTGATCCACTCCGACAATTCGCGCATACTCAATTCGCTGGTTACGCTTCAGCCCGACCTGATCCTGCTTGATAACTGGCTTACCGACTGGAGCAGCGACGCCAACGGCGCACAATTAAGTAAAAAAATAAAAGATGATCCCGCAACAGCCGATATCCCGGTTGTAATAATTTCGGCAGTAAGTAATATTAAAGAAGTGGCGAAAGCCGGTAATGCTGATGGCTACCTGGCCAAACCTTTTGATCTGACCTCACTTTCCGAATTGGTTAAAAAACATATCAGGTAAAAAACCTTATCTAATTTCTTTATGTAAAACGGCCTCCCATAACCACAGGAGGCCGTTTTTTTATGTTACTCACCCCGACATCGCTGCGCTTGTCACCCCTCTCTACGGCAAGCCGTAAAGAGGGGATTTTTGATTTTATTTTCTCTCCTCTCTTTATCCGAAGGATAGAGAGGGTGGCCCAGCGAAGCGTCGGCCGGGTGAGTAGATTATGCGACCTGCAATCTAAACCTTATATCCTCACCCCAAAACCAACATTAAACGTCCTCCCATCGGCAGGTAAAATACCCGGACCAGGATACATGTTAATACGGCGCGTAAAATATTTAGCGTTAAAAATATTGTTCACGTTGGCTGTAAAATGATAGTTTTTAAGGAAACCGTAGTTAAATGCCCAATCAAATAAATGATAGGCCGGTACTACACCGGTAGCTCCTGTTGGGTTTACAAGCGTATTATTGGCATCGCTAAAGCTTTTACCTACATAGCTGTATTGCAGCGTGCTGCTTACATGACCACTTAAAAAGGTTAAACCTGCGCGATCGATCCAATCGGGAGTACCTTCCAAACGGTTACCTACCAAACTTATGTTTTTGCCATTTTGGTTGATAGCACCTGTGGTATAACGCCCGTGAGTGTATGATAAGGAATTGAACAACCGCAGATCGCTACCTGCTGTTTTATCGAACGAACGAATCAGCGATACCTCGGTGTAAGCCTCTACGCCTTTTGCAACACCATCACCTATATTGGTAAGGTAAAGGTGGTTTACATTGTTAGCATCGGTTTGGGTTAAAGTACCGGCACGTTTTCCGTAGAAAACATAAAACGTGCTTACATCAAAGCTGAATACGGTACTGAAATGTCCGCGGTAGCCCAGGTCGGCGCTATAGCCTTTGCTGTCTTTCATGTTAGGATCAACAATGGTCAGCTGATCTGCCGGAGTAACTGCCGCGTAAAGGAATGGGCGGTAAGCCTGCGAAATATTGCCATAAAGCTGGTTGCCATCTTTAAACTGGTACTGCAAACCGGTACCAAACAGCGGGAAGTTACGGTCGTTTTTATAGCTTACAGGTACAGTACGGTTTACAATAACACCTGAGGTTTTGGTATGGATATCCTCAAACCTTACACCGGGGGTAACAGTGAACTCGCGTGTGACCTGGAACATGTTTTCGGCAAAGGCGGCATAGTTAAGGGTGTGCAGGTTTAGGTCGATGCCATAATCTTTAACCAGGCTCAGGTCGAAGTCTGATCCTACCGTACCTACACCTTTTTGCTTGCGTTTAGTAGTTTGTTCAAAATACCTAACACCTGCGGTGAACGAGCTATTCAGATCGCCCAGTTTATAGGTATGGGCCAAACGTGCTTCGGTAGTAAAGCCGCGGTAATAGTCCCTATCAACCTGGCGGGGGTTAAAGGTTTTCAAACTGGCATTAACAGTATCGGGGATATTGGCTGTATTAATAAACTGCACACTGTTACGCTGGCCAGATAATAAATGTGATGTAACCTCGAATTTGGTATTTTTATCAAACTGGTAGTTGAACAATAACGCCGGGATATTGATCTCCGGGTTAAAGAAATTGCGCGTACGTGTCGACTGACGATTATTGGCATCAAACTGCGCATCGGTTAAGCCGCCTGCAATTTGCTGGCGGTAATCGGACCTTGAAAATTGAAACGCGATGCTACCTTTATCATTAAACTGGTATTTGATATTGGCATAATAAGCACGCGAATTGAATGCTGCGTCTGGCCTCCAGCCATCGCCGGTGCGGGCGCTGTAAAAGGCGTAGTAACTTATCTTCCCAACCTTGCCGCCAATAGCGTTGTATGAATTGAAGAACCGGTTTGAACCTGCAGACTGCTCACTTTCAAAGCCAAAAACTTTGGTGCTATCCCCTTCTTTTATCTTAAAATTAAGCATGCCACCAAACTGGCTGCCAAACTGCAAAGCCGCCGAGCCACGAACGATCTGAATTTCGCTCACGGCCTGGAATGGTACATTATAGTGGTTTTCAGGATACCCGGCCATATCCGAGTTAGTATTGTAACCGTTTTGGCGAATGTTGGTTTCGATAGATCGGTGGGTATCTGTACCGCGTGTGCCTATATTAAGTTGCAAGCCAGCGCCATCCATTTCCCATACGTTAACGCCCGGTACTTTAGCAAAAGCCATACGGGCATTATTATCGGCTAAGTTTGCCTTACCTGCATCAAGGAAAATATCAAACGTTTTCTTTCCTGCAAAAATATTGGTGCCCGATACGTTAGGCAGAAACTTCGGCCTGCTCTCGCGGATGATAACGCTATCCAGTTGCAGGGTATCTTTCACGCTTTTATTTTTTTGCGCATGTGCCGCCCCGGCGCAAAGCATAAGCAACGCCGGTAATGAAATTTTATAAAGAGTATTCATTTATTCAAATTGAAAAAAATAGGGGAATGCTGTTTGATCAGGCACCATACAGGTATCAGCGCAAAGCAAAAAATGCATGCGACAAAAGCCCACCGGAAACCGATTAAACAAACAGATTAATTGTTAATAAAATACTGAGTTAAGCAACAATTGCTTCAGGAGGCTGACCGCCAACAGGTACCACAGGATCGGGTATGCTGATATATACAAAAGTATCGGGTTGCTGAATAAGCTCTTCGGGCTTTACAAATGAATAGGCAATATCAGGGCAGTTATATTTGGCATCGCTCCCCAGCTTCTTATCTGTCGATTCGTGCGTTTTTTTGCTTACCGGTGCTTTATCAAGGTTTTTAGCGCAAATAATATTTTGATCGAGGAGTTTGGTGGTTTCATAATTAGGGATACACTGCAGGTAAAGTGTATCTCGGGTTACCCTCATTTTCACGTAATTATAGGATGCACCACTTAGTTGGATTTGCCCGGAGATATTTTCATACCCGGCCCAATCATGAATAGCAGGAAGGTTCTGTTTTATTTTGATCTCGATAAGTTCGCGCGTATCGTATTTCCCGGTACTGATCTGCCGGGCTATAACCCTGTTTGATTTATTGGTAAAATATTGATTAAGCGCCATGTACCCCACCAAATTAAGCAGGTGCGTAATAAGCATTACTATGGCAAAAAGCTTCTTCAATCAATAATCAATGTTGGTAACAGCAATGCTACATAAAATTTACGAGAAATAATTAGTGTGTTAAAAACATTAAATAAAAATTATTAAATCTGGAGAAATTCTGTAGAAATGTCATTAATCAGACCAAAATCTTCAGATATACATACTAAACAATTATTTGGACACTATGTACACTATGCCGAATAGACATAAAAACAAAAGCCTGACACTCAGTATATTTTTATAACTACAACGAAAATCACGCATAAACATTCCAAATTGCTATATCAAAATAGTAACTTATATATTACAATTGCTGGTTTCAGAAAAATTGTAACAAAATCGGTACGGGTTTTGAACTATGCCAAATACATTTATTTGATAATGCCCTGATGATTAAATGGATTGAATTTAAGACGTCCCAAAAAGAACTCTAATTTAATTTACGATCACATTAAAGAATGAAGATTGTTTAAACTGTGTCATTTCACAAACAAGAAAAGTGTATTGTAGCTTAAAAGCTATATTCTACCACCCTTTTTATGTTATTTAGGTCCCAGTTGCTTTATCATTTTCATTCCTGTGTTTTCTGTTATCGGTCATACATGCCTTTAAACGAAAAGGTATCTGCATGAAAAAGCGGCATCATACTTACTATGACTGATTTTTATTAATGAAAAAGAAAACACCCGGTACGGTACACCCCCACCCAGCACAATGGGCGCCCGACAAGTTGACGATTTTTTTTACAGAACACCTTAACAGGATCTATTGCACACGGGCGCACCTGGCCGAACGCCTTTTAGAAATTGTTGATACCGACAATTTTAAAGACCTGCAACAAGCCATTAAAGATACCATAGACGAAACTGAAGAGCAAATTGCCCGCATGGACGGTATATACGCCCTGTTGGAAAAACGCTATTCGTTTGATAACTGCACCAGCATGATCGCCATGCTTGAGGATGATTTCAGCGCCATTCAGCAACAAAGCAATGATATCAACCTGCGCGATATGAGCATTTTGCTGTACCTGCAAAACATTGAGAACGTTGAAGAAAACTCTATCCAAATACTACAACTGGCCGCGGTTAATGAAAACAACCAGCAGCTAAACCTGTATTTGCATCAACATTTAAATCGCATAACAGCCAAGCGAACGCTTTATAATTTTATTAAGGCTAAATATATTTAAGCCCGTAACTAACTATTGTTAGTTTACAAAGCTGTTTTGCTTCAAAAATATATCGGCCCGCAAACCGCTTTCGCTCATCGTTTTTAAAAATATATAACTGATATGTTTATAAACCCGCTCTGGCGGGTTTTTCATTACATATTGGTTTCGCAATAAATAGGCAAGCATATATACCTTTAGCAGCTTGTAATCCATTTCGTTAATAATAACATTGGCCCACTCTTCTATCGAATCGTTAGTAAGCGAAAGCTGCCTGTTATTAAAACTAACCATAATTTTTATCCCATTCATTAATGCTACCATTAAGGGGGTAAAAGATTCCGCTTCTTTTTTATAAGCTTCATCAAGCTCAAAATATAGTACAATGGCTTTCTTTACCTGCCCCAACGCCAAAAACTCTTCTGTTTTTATCAGCTTTAAAAAAAAGTTATAAACACAGGTTGTGCTGTTAACCAGGCGGTAATGCTTTTCGAGCGCCTTTACAAAACGCAACATTTTTAAAGGCTGGTTACATATTTTTAAAGTGTGCGCCGAAAGTAAAAACAGCAGATCATTAGAGGTATTGGCCTCGAGGTGCAGCGGAGGGCGGAAATAAAACCGGGTAAGTTCCCTAAAAAACTCCTTATTAATAATACCGTATTTTAAATATTGAAATAAGGCATTCAAACATTTCAGCGGGTTCACCGGAAATTCGTAAAAGCTTACAGCCCCAAAATTGGTCATTATTTTAAGGTACTCTTCCAGCTTGTTCATTTCCAGCCGCACGGCGCTTAATGTAGCCAGCGCGGTATAAACCAATATTCTCTTTTTATCGCTCAACTCAAATTTGAGCAGGGTATGCAGGGTTTTGCCGTAATCGTTGTTAACAAACTCCAACCCAAACAAATAATCAAATAATTCATCACCACAATCCTGCTTAAAGTATTGTACCAATGATTCAGTATCCTGTAAGGTACTAAACTCCTTATCAAGCAAATCTCCCAGAAAAATGATCAGATCTGATTTTTCTTTAGTTGATAAGCGGGTTTGTGATAACAACTGAAAACTTTCGTGCTGCCCGCTTTTTATAGCGTAAATAATATTCCATTTTAATATGGATAGCTTTCGTTCGCCCGTAAAGTTCCGGTTGATGATAGCCACCAGGTCGGCATTAAAACGGTTACTGTTTTGTTGCAGTAAATAGCGTGCTATTGAAAACTCCAGGAAATGATTGTTGCTAAACTCAACCGATGCCTTGTATTCAAAATCGTTGCTGTAGTTTTGCTCGCGGATAAAGCCGATGCTCAACAACTCGAGGTAGGCATGGTTATAATGTTTAATGATATTGATAAGCCGCAGCTTGCCGGCCTCAAACACGCCCGCGCCAAAATCCATTTGCTCAACAATGGCCTGGATCACATATATTTTATCGGCCGAGTATTGGCCCATGTAAACTTTATTGAGGATAAAGTTTGATATCAACTCGTAAACGCTTACGTGGTCGATATCATTAAGCGAAAAATTCTTCTTATGCTGCTTGTAATAAAACTGAAAATATAGCGGGTGATTAAAATTTTCAACAACATTTACGGCCACATAGCTTTGTATAGCCGGGTTTATTTTAAGGCAAAGCTCCTTAATTTCCTGGATACTGAAAAGCGGCACGTTTGAAGGCTGATCATGCGTGCTAAAGAAGCCCTCAAACCAGGGACTTTCACCCATTTCGATGGTGTGGTTATAATTGATCCAGGTTGATGAGCGCATGGTTAAAACCAGCTTAAACCAATCGTGCGATTGATAGAACGAAAATATATCAACCAGTTGGTTTAATACCAGCTGAAACTGATCACTTTTAAACATGTGCTCGTCAACACCATCAACAATCAAAAAAAAGCGACCTTCTTTGCGCTGCTTCAGATCAAGCAGGGCCATAATATCTTCTTCAACCGAGTAGCCCAACAAGCCCAGCATCCAATCGTTAATATCGCGCCCGCTTAAAAAAACGTTCATGAGGGCGTTACTGCTAAAAAAGAGTACAATATCGTTACTGTTCTGGTGCACCTTTTCATCAACCCAATGGCATAGCGCAACTGTTTTTCCGTATCCGGCAGGTGCGGCAATAACAGTGGCAGTATAGTTACCCTGTAAAAAGGCCGCGAAATGATCATCAATAAACTGCCGCCTGATGGTTTGAGGATAAGGGATACCTGTTTTATTTTTAAGTGCCTGCAACGTAAATGAAGTTATTTTACCGGCATTTATTTTTAGCAGGTCCCAATCAACTGCTGTAGTTGCTTGCTTAGTATTTTCGGTTTCCTGCTTTTTGCAAAAATCGTCCCAGCCCTCAAAATCACAATAACGTGCCAGGGTGTTAAGAGTAAACATTGATGGATTAAATTTGCTGTACGCGAAGCCGTATATACGTTTAAGCGTAGTTTCACTTACCCGTTGTTTGGTTTTTTCCAAAATATAGGCCTCAAGTGTTTTGCAATCGGCAGGCGCTATGTTTGCAACCCCCGCTACCAACAGCACAGACTTTTTTAACCCCTCGAAATAATATTTAGAAAAACTGGTCATAATTGGCGTTTCAACTCAGTAGATGCATTATTGGTAGGGGCATGCCAATAATACAATAAATATAATATATTGTTTTTATATATTATTCATAACAGCTATTTTTCTGTCAGATTAATTTACATCCTTAAATATACCCTTTACAGCAGCAAACTGCCATAATGAATAAAATGAACAAAAATTTAACGGTTGATATAGCCTTATAAAAGGCTGTTGCAACGGCTAATATCATGCAATTAATATAATAAAGTTTATTTATTTTATACTATGAGTACTTAGCGCATGCAATAGCCCATCTCTATCGCTAATATTTAAGTGGCTGAACACAAGCTTTTTTTATTTTTATTTGGATTTATTCTAAATAAGATATTCCTTTGTTGCATCAAAGCCGATGAACATGTGTGGCAGCTAAGCTGTAACACATAAATTTTGGCAATACACTATTGATACAACATGTTTAAAATATAAAGTCCTGTTCTGTGGTTAGGCTATTCTGAAAAAAATGGTACACCAACAGAGCAGGCACCAACTAAAAATTAATAAATCAGCTTTTATGTGCGACGCGAAAATACTTAGTCAAAAAGGTACCTCAGTAATAAGCAGGTGTGCCGAATGCCAGTGTATATTTATATGGCACCATAACCTGATCCTTAGCTTTACACCCAGCCAGTTTATACAGTTTAAAAACTTTACTGTCGACCTTGAATTTGGCGATCACTCCTTCCCTTTTCCGGATGGGCAGGAGCGTGTGGTAATGCGCACCCCGGTTAATGATATCCAGCTTACCTTTAGCGTTGACGAGTGGGAAGATTTCCATGCGGCTATGGACGAGGCCGCCTACATGCACGAAATTTATATGCTGGTTGATGGCGACAGGTAAATAGCTGTATTAGCCCATTTTCTTAAATAAAACTTTATCTAAACTAAAATAAATACCCCGCCATATGAAAGATATCCCTGTACACCAACTACTTGAACGCACAAGCTCGGGCTTGGATATCAGCTATTTCGCCTTCGGCGATCAGCCCAAAGAAAAAGAACCTCTGGGGGCACATCGCGATGATCATTATTTATTTTTTTTGGTAGAAAAGGGTACAGCCTCGCTGATGATAGATTTTCACGAAGTTAGGTTTCAGGAAAGGTCACTGTATTATATTTTACCCGGGCAGGTACATCACCGCATCCGTAATGAGGTTGCCGGCGGATGGTTTGTAGCGTTGGATGCTCAGCATATCCCTCCTGGCTATCGCGCAGTATTTGAAAATCAGCTGGTGTTACAGCAGCCTTGCCAGCTAAGCGACTGCGAGATGAACCAGTACCAGCAAGTACTGCACCTTATTAACGAAAAACACGCCGAAAACACGCAGAACCCTTTTTACGCACCTATTTTGCAATCGCTTGTACAATCATTCGCGGGTATGGTAGCGGCAAACTTCAGTAAAGTGCATAACCCGGAAAAACAGTTGTCTCGTCCCGGGCAGATCTCGCTGATGTTTAAAAAGCTATTGCTTGAGCAAGTTCGGATCATCAAAAGCCCATCGGCTTACGCAGCTTTGCTTAATGTGTCTGAGTCATACCTTAACGAGGTGCTTAAAAAAACAACCGGCTTCCCGGTAAGTTATTGGATCACGCAGGAGGTGATGTTGGAGGCCAAGCGCTTGTTGTTTTACAGCGACCTCAACGTAAAGGAAATTGCCCATACATTAGGCTATGATGACCATACTTATTTTTCAAGATTATTCAAAAAATCGGCTACTATCACCCCTCTCGAGTTCCGGGACAGGAGCCGTAAATAATCCAATCATTACCGCAAACACTCTATTTTAATACAGACGGATACGTAGTTTCTTTGTGTTATCAAATCAAACACAACATGGAAACATCCACTCTAAATAAAATAAAAAGATCGGCGGGGAACATACTCGAAAACCAACTTTTACAGAGCGGCCGCGTACTTGAAGTGCGTCATTGGCAACCATCAACCATGATCGAGATCGACCTGCATTTACCACAGGTTGATATGCAGAGCTGGCACGAGGTACCGTATATAAAAGTAAAGGTTGATAACCTCACTTACCGCGATTATACCCCCGCAAGCTGGGATGCAGAAACAAGTACCTGCACCCTTTATATAGATGCAGCGCACAAAGGCCCGGGCAGTAAATGGGCCCGGGAGCTGCAAAACGGCGATACCATACGCTATTTCAAGATCCGCACCACCCGGCATGCCCCAGCCAGCACCCCTGCCATTATAGGCCTTGGCGATGAAAGCAGCATGGGCCACATGTTGGCACTGCAACAAATGGTGTTACCCTCCACCAGGTTTTCGGGCGCTATTATTATGGCCAATGATGACCACCGCAATTTATTCGACCAGTATTTTAAATCGCCCATAAAACCTATCGAGCGCAGGGACGCCTTTGGGCACAACAGCCTTATGCGCTGGGTAATGGAGCAACATTATAACCTGGAGCATTCGGTATTTTACCTGGCCGGTAACAATACCATGGTAAGCGAATTGCGCAAACTTTTAAAACTGCAGGGTTATGCTTCAAACCAGATCAAGGCGCATGGGTTTTGGTCGTAAAAGGTTTCTAAATTTCTCTTGTAAAGGGGTTATCTGTCTATGTATTTTCAAGCGCCTTCCCGTTAAGTTACCATAGCCGTTAACTTAAGGAAAAGCGAGGGACTGTGCGATTCCCCTCTGGAGAGTAATAGCCCATCATTAGACAATCTGCAAGATTATCGCCTGCATATTAACTCACCCCGACTTCGCTACGCTCGCCACCCCTCTCTACGCTGCGCGTAAAGAGGGGATTTCTTGTTTTTATTTTTCCTACCCTCTTTGCGGCTTGCCGAAGAGGGTGGTCCAGCGTAGCGTAGACCGGGTGAGTAATTCTTCGGCATGCTATCCAGCCATTTTTTGCCGTTTGTCAATTCATAGGCTATTACTCTCGAGAGGGGATTTTAAAATGCTTGCGCCAAATTAACCTCTTAAGTTAACGGCTATTGCAAACATCCGTGAAAGGGCTTTCTTTTTATAAAAAAAGCCATTCACCGACATTTTATGCCGTTTTACCTAAAACATCTGTTTGATAATTGGTTAGCTGCACATCTTTGTGGCAAATAACATTATCATGAAAACATTTTACACACCTATAATAGCCATGATGCTTACCCTGCAAGAGCATACAGTAACGGTTATCCAGGCATTGGCTAATTTGGTAAGCTGACAAACCGGTTACCAAACCAAAATTGGTTTGATTCGATAATTCGAAAAAATCCGTGTGGAAATTTCTTATTTGTAGCCCTGTGATCAGTACCTGCTTTAAAAGACGATCACCTATCTCGATATTAACAAATTGTTAATTAATTGATAAATAACTACATTTACGCTCCTTATCAAACCAATGAGAAAACCATACCTGCTAATTATTGTACTGGCAATAGCTGCCTGGAGTTGTAAAAAAGAGAAAGCTATTGTAGTACCTCCAAAGCCCCCTAAAGATACCGTTGCTATTAAGCAAGATACTGCCGATTTCAATTCGGTAAAGCTGGAAGTTAAAAACAATGCTGGAATTATCACTTCGGATTTGAACCTTACCATAGCAGGCGACTCAATAACCGGCGTTATCCCGGCCATGAAATCATCAAAAAAACTGGTGATCACTTTCGCAGCTAAAACAACCGGTACCACTGTAAAAGTAGGCGATACCATTCTAATTAGTGGTACTACGGCTATTGATTATAGTAAACCGGTAACATTAAACATAGCTACGCCCAAAGGCTTAAGCAAAAGCTACAGGGTAAAAGTTAAAAACTTTACCGGCCTGCCTATACTTTATCTAACTACCAATGGCCCTGTAGTATCAAAAGATGATTATGTAACAGGCTCGCTTACTGTTGACCCTAACGTTGATTTTCAGCAAGATCAGTTAACCATTCCCCTGCAAATTAAAGGGCGCGGTAACTCTACCTGGGGATTCCCGAAAAAGCCATACCGCATGAAGTTTAGCAGCAAAGCGGCTATGCTGGGAATGCCTGCCGCTAAAAACTGGGTACTGCTGGCCAACTATGATGATAAAACCCTGATCCGTAACTGGGTAGCTTTTGATTTGGCTCGTCGCCTCGGAGCTGATTTTACTCCCCCTGCTCGCTTTGTTGAAGTGGTGATGAACGGCGAGTTTATAGGCAACTATATGCTCACCACACAGGTTGAGGTGAATGAAAACCGCGTTAACATCACCGAACTTAAAAGCAGCGATAATTCGGCCGATAAAATAACCGGCGGCTACCTGCTTGAACTTGATGAACGCCGCGATGCCGATTTTTGGTTTGAAACAACAAAGGGGCTGCCAATCACCATTAAATCGCCGGATGCTATCACCACTGCCCAACTTGATTATATCAAAACCTACATACAGGATACCGAAAACGCAATTTTTAGTACTGATTTTGATGATCCGGCTAAAGGATATGCCAAATACATCAACACCGATTCGTTTATAAACTGGTACTTTACTGCCGAGATCATGAAAAACCAGGACAGCTGGGATTTTAGCAGTATATATTATTATAAAGACCGCGGCGGCAAACTGGGCATGGGCCCGGCCTGGGATTTTGATTTGAGTTTAGGCAATGTTGACTACTCGGTTGCCAGTCAGCCGTTGGAGTGGTACACCCGCAATGCCAAGTGGATGATTCGCCTGCACCAGGATTATAATTTTAGGGAGAAAGTTAAAAAACGCTGGAATGAGGACATTAAAGGAAAGATCATTAAACAGATCCTTGCTGATATTGACAGCCAGGCTGCTTACCTCGAACTATCCCAAAGGCAAAACTTTCAGAAATGGGATATCCTGAACACCTACGTTTGGCCAAATAACGTAGTATTGGGCAGTTATTCGGCCGAGGTAGCCTATATTAAAGATTTCCTAAATAAACGCGTTGCCTGGATAGATGCCGCAATTAATGATCCGGCGAATGGATATTAACCGAAGATGAAATGAAAAAGCCGCTTTAATTATATAAAGCGGCTTTTTCTATTTTAATTACTGTTAGTCAACAATCTTAAGTTTGATTTTTGTACCGTTGGGTAGGTCTTTTATTTGTTTGCCAATTTGGCCAGTTAAGTGAAAATGCACTTCTATATCTATCGGCTCAATATTATCTGCCGAGTACTCGCCTCCCATAACAGGCATCTTTTTAAAATTATAAACCTGGTTATCATTTAAAAAAATCCCGGCCTGTTCAAGCTGTTGCAATAGTTGCGGCAAAAACCAATTATCTACATTCTCCGCATCATTTAACAAACTATTAAAGTCGGCTTTATCAGCAGCAATTTGTGTTAAGGTAAATGTATCTGTTGCAAGCCAGTACACCTGCCCTTGCCGGCTAGTGAAAAACACATCGCCCAATTTTGATATTACCAATACCTCGGCAAAGTCATCTACCAGCCACTTCCAGGTTTCCAGAAGGCTATCCACCTTAATACCTGTAGTTTTTATTGTTAAATCGTCAAGATAAAAGTCCATATAAATTGAAGCTATTTATTTGCCAATTGTGCCAGATAGTTATGGTTGCAACCAAATAACTTTTACTCCTTTATTACCATGCTGATTTTCCAGCTTCAAGGTAGCGTAAACGTTGCTTTGTTTATCATAATCAGACACGGTGAACAAAGCCAGGTTATGCTCTTTTTTGCTTTCGGGATTACCGAAAAGATAATCGCGTTTAGGGATCAAATCGGTGCCTTTTAGCGGATAAACAAACGCGTCGCAATTACTAACACCTTCAATAGTTATTACTCCGCCTTTTTCCTGCGCGTCGTTGTTGCGTTCGGTATCGTTAAACACTACATAGCTACGTGGGCCTGCACTTATAAAATCAAATGATTTATATTGGTTGCCTTTGTAAAGCATCTGCCCCATATCGTGCCTTGTTGATTGATAATAAGGCTGCAGGTAGGCCGCGTTAACATCATGCCTTTTTCTGATCATGTAATCATTGATAAACTCGCCGGTTTTGCTGTAGTTTACTATGGCGATGTTGCGGAGCCAACTGGTTGAACTTCCGGGCGCTACCGGACCAATGTTAATGCCCGAATAACTAACAACCGAAACACTGATCTGCTCAAACACGATGCTAAATGTTCCATCGGCATTTAAAAACAGGTTTACAGGTACACCATCAAATTCATCTTTAGGATAATCAATGATCCGTGCAGATGGACTTGCGGCGTCAACCCTGTTCACTTTTTTATCATACGGATTTACAAAGGCCAGCAACGGGGTATATTTGTTACCCCTGCCTTTAATTGTTACTGATATAATGATTTGCTTAACAGTTGGGCTATACCTGGCCAATCCCCACGATACAGCTTCATTCCTCGCAAAATCAAGTTCATTTAAAGTAACTGATTTGGCACCTTTATCTAACCCGGCCAAAATCAGTTCACCATCTTTACCGCCCGATTGTGAGTTGGAAGCGTAAGCCAAAACACAAACCTTTTCGCTGCCTATTACGGCCATATCTAAATACTTCAGGTACTTATACCTATCATCGGGCGAGTTATAATATGCCCGACTTTTTTCTGTATTATCGGCACCGTATGCTACTATTTCTATGCGTTTGTTCCTGTCCGATTCGAATGAGTTAAATGAGGCAATAGCATAATTGTCGCTGTCCGGATCTTTACGTACAAAAAAATCAGGCATTGGCACGCTCCCAAACACCATCGAGTAGCCCGAAAACATGCTCATTTTATTCAATTCAGCTATTTTTTGATCATCAGCCAAGTCACCGGTTTTACCGTCAATAATAATCCGGTAAAGGGAAGGTACACGCCCATCTATTTCGCTTATTAGTAATACCGCGTTACCATTTATTTCAAAAAAGCCTTTAATACTGCCATTTTTCAATTTTCCATACGAGGGGTCGATGTGGGTTACAGCAGTTTCCTTGTGCGCGGCGTCATATCGCCGTACATCGATGCCTTTTTTAGGGTCGATATGTGCGAACATGGTAGTACCGTTTTTAAACTGGAGCATTTTGGCAAATCCATCTTCAGGTTCTTCAAATACGGGGCCTTCTGCAATTTGTTTGATCTGTGCCTGGAGAGTAATGCCGCACAATAGCATTAACGCGACTAAGAGCGCTGTCTTTTTCATTTTGTGATAATTAATTAGGGTTTTATTATTAGCACAAATGTAACAAAAGCATATACATTTAAAATATTCGTACAAAACAAAACCCAAGTTATTTTACTCCCGGAAGTTTTACCGACTCTGCCATCCATTAACCGCTATTTCTCCGATGTTTTACCCCCGTTTACCGGAAGTTGAACCTGCTTTACCTAATAATACTAACGGTAGGGTGCCATTTGTATGCAATTTTGGATCACTAAACAACAACAATTAAATGCCATGAAAACTCTACTTGCAGTACAATTATTCCATTTGATAGTAAAAGCCGCCGAACATGCAGTTGCTATAGCCCATTCAATTGGTCACTTGATTAAATAAGCTCCGGCACCCCGGTGGAGTGGTTAGTTCATCTTTGTTAAATCAATAACCTGCAACAGGTGTTATCCTTGAAAGAGAGAGACACAATGAAAAAGGGAGATGAAGTAACCTGGAAATGGGGAAAATCAGAAGCTGAAGGCAAGGTTGTTAAAAAGCACACCGAACCTGTAAGCAAAACTATAAAAGGCGCAAAGGTAAAACGGAACGCCAGCAAACAGGAGCCAGCTTACGAAATTGAGCAGGATAACGGCAACAAAGTGCTGAAATCTGAAAGTGAAGTTAAGGCTTCCTAAACGCCTATTTTTGTAAAAATGTTTAACGCCTGGATATCATTATCCGGGCTTTTTATTTCGCGCAAAGGCGCTAAGCCGCAAAGAACACAACAAAAAATTTACGAATTTCAATACTTTGCATACTTATAAATCTAAAACTATTCACCCTTAAAAATCTTTGCGTCTTAGCGTCTTTGCGTGTCTAAAAATCTAAAACTATTTAACATTAAAAACCTTTGCATCTTTGCGTGCCCAAACCACCAACATGAAAAACCTCCCCTAACGTACATTCACCGTAAAAATTACGTAACTCACCGAAAAACTCATGGTTATTTCATTAATGAAATGCATTTTTACCCTATGGCAAAACAACCCATTATCACTGTAAATAACCTGGTAAAAAACTACGGCGATTTTGCAGCCGTAAAAGGCATCAGTTTTGAAGTTTATGAAGGCGAGATATTCGGTTTACTTGGCCCCAACGGTGCGGGTAAAACCACCACGCTCGAGATCATTGAAACCCTTCGCGAGAAAACATCAGGTAGCATTACCGTTGATGGTTTTGATATTGAAACCGATGCTGATAACATCAAAAAACGCATTGGCGTACAATTGCAAGCCGCGGGTTATTATCCAAACCTTAACCTTTCGGAGTTGATAGTGCTGTTTTCGGGCTTGTACGGAATAGACAAAACACCGATGGAGATGCTGGAGAAAGTAGCCCTTACCGATAAAGCTAAAGCCAAATACAAAGATCTTTCGGGCGGCCAAAAACAGCGTTTTTCTATCGCAACAACGCTGATCAACAACCCAAGGATCATTTTTTTAGATGAGCCAACCACCGGCCTCGACCCACAGGCCCGCCGCAACCTTTGGGATTTGATCCGCCAGATCCGCGACCAGGGCACTACCGTGGTAATAACCACCCACTATATGGACGAAGCTGAAGTACTATGCGACCGCGTAGCATTTGTTGATGGCGGCCATATTATAGGCATAGATACCCCCGATCATTTTATCGACGAGTTGGTTGCCTCCGGCTTCGAACGCAAAAAGCAAGTTAAACTTGCCAACCTCGAAGATGTGTTTATTAACCTAACAGGTAAAGAATGGCGGGAAGGTTAATTGCAGTTGGCGGTTTTTAGTTTGCAGTTAGCACTCTGAAAATGAACTAATAACTCAATGACACCGCAGGTAAATGACCCAATGACGCCATCGGCAAAATGACTAAATGAAATGAACCAAAAATACAGCAATACAAAAGCAACCCTGGCCATTGCCAAAGCCAGTTTCCGGTCGATATTACGCAGCCCTTCGGCAGTGGTGTTTACATTGGCCTTCCCATTGATATTTATTATCGTTTTTGCCAATATTGGCGGAGGCGGTATGAAGATAGATGTAGGCGTTGCCAAAGGCAGTGATACCTCATCAAAAAACCCGGTTTACATGGCCTTGAAAAACAACAAGATCATGCACCTCATTACCGATCAATCGGCCGAAGAAATGAGCAGCAATCTATCTAAAGGAAATATTGATGCTATTTTAGACCTGAAACCGTTTGCTCCACCTGCTGCCATGACAGTGCATGTACAATACAGCCAGGCATCAGGCGATAAGGGAAGCGTACTAAAATCGGCTCTGAACAATATTTTTTATAGGATCCAGTCGGAAGAGCTTTCCCGCATTCAATCATACACTACGGTACAGATCCCTAAAATAATCGACCTGAAGGAAGAAACCATAACCGGCCGCCCTTATAAATACATCGATTTTATATTACCGGGTCAGTTGGGTTTTTCATTGCTGAGCAGCGGCGTTTTTGGCACAGCATTCGTGTTTCTGAGCCTGCGTTTAACGTTGGTTATCAAACGCTTTTTCGCTACGCCGGTTAAACGCTACAGTATCGTTTTAGGCGAGGCCATCGCAAGGTTAGCTTTTTCGCTGTTAGGCTCGTTGTTCATTATTTTAGTTGGCCATTATATGTTTGGCTTTACGCTTATTCATGGCGTTACAACGGTGTTGAACATGCTGGTGCTTTCGGCCATTGGGCTAATTATATTTATGGGCTTTGGTTTTACCGTATCGGGCATTGCTAAAAATGAGAGTTCGGTACCGCCGCTTTCTAATATCATTACCTTGCCACAATTTTTATTATCGGGTACCTTTTTCTCTATTACAGCCTTCCCTACCTGGCTGCAATACATCAGTAAAGTACTACCCCTCACCCATTTAAATGATGCTATGCGTAAAGTAGCTTTTGAAGGTGCAGGCCTGGGCGATGTTACTCACCAACTACTGATTTTGCTGGCCTGGTTTGTGGGAATATATGCTGTAGCGGTAAAAACCTTTAAATGGGAATAACACAATGTTAATTTATTGTGAAACTTAACAATATCTTAACATTAACTAAGTTAACATTAACATTTAGGTAACATTTAGGAAATACTTTTGTACAAATTATTTCCTAAATGAGATTTAAACAGCTTTCAATCGCCTCTTTCATTTTGGTAACATTACTAATATGTTCAATTAATGTTAAGGCACAAGATTCAAAAGTAGGTACTTGGGGCATAACTACCCTTGTTTTGCCAGGCGACAGTGCACATAAGTGGGGTGGTTACACCGAATTTCAAACCCGAACCAACAATGTTTTCAGCCAATTTCAATACTTTGAGATAAAAGGCGGCGTAAGCTACGATATTGATAAAAACTTCACCGCGCTGTTGGGTACTGGCCGTTATACCACATACGATTACATGGACGTAGGCAGAGGTCCAACCATTACCGAAACCCGTTTTTGGGAACAGATCACCAGTAACCAATTCCTGTACCGCTTAAAACTCGAGCATCGTTACCGTGTGGAACAACGCTGGGTTAACGGCGATTACCGCAATCGCTTCCGCTACAGGCTTAACGTATTTGTTCCATTCAACAACACAAAAATTGTGGCTAAAACATGGTTTCTTTCGGTTTTTGATGAGGTGTTCCTGAACAACAAAGTGCCTAACTTTGAGCGTAACCGTGTTTCGGCCGCATTGGGTTACCAGTTTGATAAATCGCTGATATTACAGGCTGGCTGGATCAATCAATACAATTATTCTGCCACGACTAAGAGCGATAAGAATAATATTATGCTGATACTGATGTACCGCATCCATCGTAAGAACGCTGTGCAGCGTGAGCATGTGCCTACAACGAGTGATTGATTTTTGCCTGAACCGGGATTTGGGTAGATTTTTGGGATAAACAGATTTTTTTGTCTGAACTCGAATTTGGGGGAATTTTGAGAATTTGTCGAATTTGCTTAGCATTCTGTTACTTCCAATAATTCCCCAAAATTCGAGTTCATACAAATGGTGAGAGACAAGAAAAATCCAACTAATCTCAAAAATCGCCCCAAATCCCGGTTCAGGCACTCATTCTCATAAAAAAATCGGCCATTCTATATTAAATTCATGTTAAATCGTACGGTAACCAGCCAATAATCGTTACAAATACAAAATTTCAATTGCGTTTTCCTGTTTTGAACGTTAACTTAGCCGCCGTTATTAATAGTATTCATTCAAACCACACTCTGACAATTCATTATGAGCATAATAATTGATGTGCATGCCCGCCAGATTTTAGATTCGCGCGGTAACCCTACTATCGAGGTTGAAGTTTTAACCGAGAATGGCGCATTTGGTCGCGCTGCTGTACCTTCTGGTGCATCAACCGGCGTTCACGAGGCTGTTGAGCTTCGCGACAACGACAAATCAAAATACATGGGCAAAGGCGTTTTAAAGGCCGTTGAAAATGTAAACGAAATTTTAGCTCCTGAATTAAAAGGTATCGACGTGTTTGAACAAAACGCTATCGACGCTTTAATGATCGAGATTGACGGTACCGAAAACAAAGGTAAAATTGGTGCCAACGCTATATTAGGTGTTTCATTAGCTGTAGCTAAAGCTGCCGCTCAGGAAAGCCGTCAGCCTTTATACCGCTACATTGGTGGTGTAAACGCTAACACTTTACCTATCCCAATGATGAACATCGTTAACGGTGGTTCACACTCTGACGCCCCTATCGCTTTCCAGGAATTTATGATCATGCCGGTTGGCGCTCCTTCATTCTCTGAAGCTTTACGTTGGGGTACTGAAGTATTCCACAACCTGAAAAAAATTCTTCACGACCGTGGTTTATCAACCGCTGTAGGTGACGAAGGTGGTTTCGCTCCAACTTTTGAAGGTACTGAAGATGGTGTTGAAACCATTTTAAAAGCTATCGAAAAAGCTGGTTACAAACCAGGTGAAGATATCTTCATCGCGTTTGATTGCGCTGCATCTGAGTTTTACAAAGACGGCAAATACGATTACACTAAATTTGAAGGTGAAAAAGGTGCTATCCGCACCAGCGCTGAGCAGGCTGATTACCTTGCCGAATTAGTTGCTAAATACCCTGTTATTTCTATCGAAGACGGTATGGCCGAAGACGATTGGGAAGGCTGGAAAATCCTGACCGAAAAAATTGGCAAAACTGTACAATTAGTAGGTGACGATTTGTTTGTAACTAACACTAAACGTTTACAAAGAGGTGTTAGCGAAGGTATTGCTAACTCGATCCTGGTAAAAGTTAACCAAATTGGTTCATTAACCGAAACTATCAACGCGGTTACTTTAGCTCAAACTAACGGTTTCACCTCAGTAATGAGCCACCGTTCGGGCGAAACTGAAGATTCTACCATTGCTGATCTTGCTGTAGCATTAAACTGCGGTCAGATCAAAACCGGTTCGGCTTCGCGTTCAGACAGGATCGCTAAATACAACCAGTTATTACGTATTGAAGAAGAATTAGGCGCTAACGCTAAATTTATCGGTAAAGATTTCAAATTTTTGAAAAAGTAATTTCTGATTGATGATATCAAAGGCCATCTGTGTAAACAGGTGGCCTTTTTTGTTTGTATATCCCCCATTCTCTCCGCCGTCGTGCCGAATTTATTTCGGCATCCCACAAGACAGGTATCCACTTTGCTTAGCATGGTTGCTTAGCGCGTGGGGTGTTGAAACAAGTTCAACACGACGGTAATTTTGATATTATCGATCAACACATATTTTTATACCTTTGCCTCCCGGCAACCGGATAATTAAACCATGGCAGCCACGTTATAAAATTTGTTACCATAATACTGATGAACAAAAAAGGGATTTTGAGGATACTGGCTATTGTGCTGATATTTATTGCAAGCGTAGGGTTAGACAGGATTACAAAAGTTTACATCCGCGAGCATGTTCACGTTGGCAGTGATAACATCTTTGTGATCAAAAACTTTTTCACCATACTTCATGCCGAAAATACAGGCGCGTTTTTAAGCCTTGGCGATTCGTTGGAGAATCCGTGGCGTTTCATTTTGCTTTCATTACTTCCGTTAATAGCGCTTGCATTTGGTATCGGTTATGTAATGTTTAAACCGTCTATCGGCAACCTTACTACCATTGGTATCATATTGGTAATTGCCGGTGGCGCGGGTAACCTGTACGATAGGATGATGTACGGCAGCGTAACCGATTTTATGCACATGAATTTCCAGATCTTCCAAACTGGAGTATTCAATGTGGCCGATGTATCTATTATGGTTGGGATGGGCCTGATCCTCCTTGAATCGTGGAAAAAAGACAAAGCTGCCAAAAAGAAACAGCAGGAAGAAGCCGATGCAGAAACGACGCCTGCATAAGTAAATATAATAATATCGTCATTGCGAGGAACTAAGCAATCGCGAAGTATACACGGCGAACATGCCTACGTGCGATTGCTTCGTGCCTCGCAATGACATGATGAAAGTTCTCGAGCTTTCTTCCAAATATCCCTTAAAATCTTCTTAACAATAAAAAGCGTATCTTTGCAAACAAGTACCCGTTCGCTTACGGTTTTGAGCACCGCAAACTCTTCAGATCCGCTTATGCTTTCGCGTTAGCACATTATATATTACAAAAGATCAAATGTCATTCGAAAATTTAAATTTAATTGAGCCTATCCTCAAGGCTTTAAAAACAGAGGGCTATACTACACCTACCCCAATCCAGGCGCAAGCCATCCCTATTATATTAAACCACCAGGATTTACTTGGCTGCGCCCAAACCGGTACCGGCAAAACCGCGGCATTCGCTATCCCTACCCTGCAACTTTTACACCAGGACAGGATTGCCCATAAAGAGCAAAAAACCATTAAAGCATTGGTGCTGACACCAACCCGCGAGCTGGCCCTGCAAATTGGCGAAAGTTTCACTAACTATGGCAAACACACCGGACTTAAAAACCTGGTGATCTTTGGTGGTGTATCGCAAAACCCACAGGTTGATGCATTGCGCAGGGGTGTTGATATTTTGATAGCAACTCCGGGCCGTTTGTTGGATTTAATGAACCAGCGTTATGTTCACCTGGAGCATGTTAAATTCCTGATATTGGATGAAGCCGACCGCATGCTGGATATGGGCTTTGTTAATGATGTTAAAAAGATCATTGCCAAAGTACCGGCAAAAAGGCAAACCCTGTTCTTTTCGGCCACTATGCCAAAAGAGATCCAGGGCTTGGCGGATAGCATCCTGAACAACCCTGAAAAAGTGGAAGTTACACCAGTATCATCTACTGCAGAAACTATTCAACAGGCCATCTATTACGTGGATAAGGGCGACAAAAAGAACCTGCTGATCCACATCCTGAAAGATAAAACTATCAAAACCGTACTGGTATTTACCCGTACAAAGCACGGTGCCGATAAAGTGGTGAAAGATTTGAACCGCGTTGGCATCACTGCCGAAGCTATTCACGGCAATAAATCACAAAATGCAAGGCAACGCGCGTTAACCAACTTTAAAAATCGTACTACACGTGTGCTTATCGCTACTGATATCGCGGCCCGTGGTATTGATATTGATGAGTTAACCCACGTTATTAACTACGAGTTACCTAACGTACCCGAAACTTATGTACACCGCATTGGCCGTACGGGCCGCGCAGGTGCAAACGGTATAGCATTTTCATTTTGCGATGCCGAAGAATTGGAGTTTTTGAAAGATATCCACAAGCTGATAGCCAAACAGATCCCGGTAGAAGAAGGTCACCCTTACCCGCTTAGCCCGGCAGCTATGGCTGCCAAAATAAACGAAGCACCTAAAAAAGGTGGCTCGGGCGGTGGTCAGCGCGGTGGCGGCCGTGGTGGTAATAATCGCAAATCTGGCGGTGGTGGCGGAAACAGTCGCTCTGCCGGTAATGGCCGTTCTGGAGGCAACAAAAGATCCGGCGGTAGCCGTTCAGAAGCCGGTCGCCCGGGTGGTGCCAGTGGCATGAGTGGATCGAGAAGAGGATAAGAATGGTGGCTTAAGTGAGTGGTTGATTAGGTGAGTGGTTTAAGAATTTCAAATCAACCACTCACCTAACAAACCCAATCAACTACTCACCTAAACAAAATTTCCCTGTTAATAAGTTAATAACCATATTTGCGACTGTAGAAAAAATCAAATAGCTTTAAATGAAATTTACGCAGCCCATATCAATGAAACGCCTTATTGACCTTTTCAAGAATAAATTCTTCCTTGTTACGCTGGCTTTTGTTGTATGGATGATATTTTTCGATAGGAACGATCTTTTCTCGCAATACCAATACCACCAGCAGGTTAAAAAACTCCGCGTAGAGCGCGATTTCTACAAAGCGCAAACCGACCAGGTGAATAAAGAGCTTAACGAACTCACCACCAACCCCCAACAACTGGAAAAATTCGCCCGCGAAAAATACCTCATGAAAAAAGCAAATGAAGATGTTTATGTGGTGGTGCCGGATTCGACGGATAAGAAATAAAGGAAAAATTAAAGCAAAAGCGGGGCCTCGTGCGATTCCCTCCCCACGGGAGGGTGTAGGGAGGGGTTTCTACACCCAGCTACTCCAACAAGCTCATATCAAATCCTTCAGGCAGCTTAATCGAACGATCTTCTTTAACAATTCCTACTACCAATCCTTCAATAGCCCGCAAAACGTTATCCAAATCATCTTTCAACTCAGCCTCAGCAAATCGCAAAAACCTAATACCAAAGCTCTCCAATTTCGCTTGTCTTGCTTCGTCCTTAATTAAAATATCTTCGTGATTGTGATATCGGCCATCTATCTCGATAGCCAACATTAACTCCTTACAATAAAAATCAACTATGTAATTATCTACGCAACGTTGACGGTCAAAATCGAAACCTAACAGTTTATCTTCTTTTAGTTCATTCCATAATATAAGTTCACCGAAAGTCATATTCTTTCGAAGCTTCTTGGCGAGCTCTTTTAGTGTGGGATTATATGGGATGATTTTTGCCATTTTGTTTAGTCGCTTTTAGAAACCCCTCCCTACACCCTCCCGTGGGAGGGAATCGCGCAAGCCCCCGCTTTTTCCTGCTTCCTGCTTCTTACAATCTTGATTCTTTCCTCTAAATCTCCCCTTCCCGTTTCCTCAAAAACCACTCAACAGATAATAGCACCAAAATCAACCCAAACAACCATTTCACATCAACCAGGTCGCTGTAGTGCTTATCTTCATAAACAACAGTTTTCACATTCTCATTTTTACGGATCAGGTCGGCAAGCTTGGCTACATCAGATGGCTTGATCATTTGTCCACCGCTTTGTTTGGCAAGGGTGTTTAATAGCACATGGTTAGCCGCGCTTTGGCGGGTTTCGAGGTTTAATAGCTTTATGGTGAATTGCCCGCTTGCTTTAAAATCCTGTTTTCCGTTTTGGGTGGATGCGTTGTAGGTATATTCTCCAACAGGTAAAGCGCCTGCATCAAGCTGATAGCTTTGGCCGGTACGCGTAAACAGGTAACTATAATTTTTACCGGCCGAGTTTTTCAACTCGATCTTCACATCGGGCGTATTGATCAGCTCGAGGGCATCGTTGTATAACTCGGCGTTGAGTATTACGTTCTCGCCCTCGTCAAATACATTACGGGCCGGGTAAACACGGAAGCGTTGACGGTTGGAATTGGCCGTTAGATATTGAACGGCTTGACTTAGCAACTCGTCGGTAGCGTTGCGGTTGCCATAGTTTTGATATTCGGAAAGCTGCCAGCGCCAAATGCCTTCTCCGGTTAATACAGCAGTACGGCGACCAGCCTCATCGCCAAAAGCCAACAGCGGATAAGTTGTAGCTACTGCCCCTATCTTCTGCCGCAATAAAATCGAAGTACCGGTTGAAGTGCCATAACTACCAAAAGGAGCCAATAACGGTGGCAGGGCACTGATCTTTCTTCGTGCGGAATCTGATAAGTTGAACGCAGTAAAATCACTGGCAGGCAAAGCCAATACTTCCTGCGTTTCAGCTCGACCAACACTGATTTTCACCACGCCTTGTTCACTATTAACCGCCTGTAAATTACTTTGCGAACCAACGATATACCATACGGGCGTTCTACTTTTAGCGATGAAGTTTTTAATTGGTGGATAATCCGCCGCGCTTATCTGGTATAAAACAACCAGGCTATAATCCGCAGGCTTAATATCCGCGGCATTGGTAATTGAAGCGGCTTTAACCTCGTAATTTTTATTAGTTTCAATAGCTTGCCTGATCACCGTAATATCCGGGTGCGGCCCATTGTATAGCAACAAAACCTTTTGGCGGGCATCAAGCACTTCTACATAAATAGTTTCGGTATTGTTTTGTGTGGATAGCTCGTTTTTAATCGGTGCTATGCTGATATTATATTTCCTTAAACCTTTTTTAGCTGCGTTTAATTTTATGGGGATGATCTTTTTAAAATCGGCTGCAGTTACCGGGATGCTTTGCTGATATACCTGTTTACCATCTTCGGCAACCGCGATGTTCATGTTTTCGCCTTTGCTCTGGTAAGCTGTGGCAAGCACTTCTATAATAAAATCGTTCCCTAAAAAGGCTGTTTTATTATAGTTGATATTGCCGATAAGCAGATCGCGTTTGGCTGTAGTATCGCCAAGGGCAACGGTATAAATACTGGTTTTGATGTTTTTGGCTTCGTATTGCGGATCATTGCCCTGGTTATATAAACCATCGGTAGCCAGCACCAAAGCGCCCATATTTTGATTAGTAAAGCGATTGTTCAATTGATGCAGCGCGCCTGCAATATCTGTTTGCTTACCGCCAAAGCTTTTCGATAAACCGGCGTGCAGATCTTTATCAAAATTAAACTCATGCACATCGTACTTATCGCCAAGCTGTTCTTTCAACTTAGCCAGATCATCAACAAAAGCTGATGAATTAAAGCCTGCAGGTTTAAAAGTATTGATGGATGATGAGTTATCCTGAGCGATGAGCACTAAAGGTTTTTGAGGTTCGTATTTAATTGATTTAACCAAAGGCGAAACCAATAGTAACGCGATAAGGAAAACCGCGATAGCACGAAGGGCAGCTAATCCATAACGTAAATTCCGGCCGATCTCGACGGGTTGCTGGTACATGAGCCAGGCATAGGCCAAACCTAATAACAGGCAAACCGGTGTCCACCATCCCGAAACAGAACCCCATGTAAGTGAAAACATTTGTAGCTATAGTATAGATTGAGGCGCCGACAACCAGGCCCGATAACATTAACTGCAAAATGCGAAATTATTGTGAGAAGAGGGGAATAAGTTTTGGTTTATTGGTTGAGACTCTTTTGTCATCCTGAGCGACAGCGAAGGATCTTCTTCAATAAGCAGGGCGGTCATACAGGGCGAAGAAGATGCTTCGTTCCTCAGCATGACAAATGTTTAAGGAACGAAGCTAAATAATCTTATCTACAACATACCACCATCAACCGGAATAACCTGACCGGTGATATAAGCTGCCATATCTGATGCAAGGAATACGCAGGCGTTAGCTACGTCTTCAACCTCGCCGGCACGTTTAAGCGGGATGCCCGCTGCCCAACCTTCAACAACTTTAGGATCGAGCACGTCGGTCATTTCAGTGCGGATAAAGCCTGGTGCAACTACGTTGGTACGGATGTTACGTGAACCTAACTCTTTAGCTACTGATTTTGAGAAACCAATAATACCTGCTTTTGAAGCAGCATAGTTAGCCTGACCGGCATTACCCTGTACACCAACTACCGAGCTCATGTTAATGAATACACCTTTGCGGTTTTTCATCATGATCTTCGATGCTGCTTTGGTAACGTTGAAAATTGATTTCAGGTTTACGTCAAGTACTTCGTCCCAGTTCTCTTCTGTCATGCGCATTAGCAGGCCATCTTTGGTGATGCCGGCGTTGTTCACTACGATATCAAGTGTACCGAAATCTGCAACAATATCGGTGATCAGTTTATCGGCTTCGTCAAATTTTGAAGCGTCGGAGCGGTAACCTTTTATTTTAGTACCGAAGCTTTGCAGCTCCTGCTCAAGGGCCTGACCTTTTTCTACAGATGATAAATAAGTAAAAGCTACGTTAGCGCCGTGCTCGGCAAATTTTTCGGCTATTTTACGACCTATTCCTTTTGACGCACCGGTAACCAGCGCGGTTTTTCCTTCTAATAATTTCATAATTAAAGTATATGATTTTAGGGCGGTGAAGTTAGGGATTTAGTTGGAAAGTCTAAAGTGTTGAGTCGTAAGTCTGAAGTTCAAAGTCTTAAGTCAAAAGTTCAAACCGTAGCATAATCCTTACTTAAGACTTTGAACTTAAGACTAACGACTTACTTCAAATATTCTTCAGGTATTGGATTATCCTTACGCTCGCCATCATAAAACCAACCTAAAATCCAAAACCGGGTACCATCATAAAACAGTTCGATGCTGTTAATACCCCGTTCGGTTACCGGGCCATCATGTGTATTGCGCGATTCATAGGTGCTCCACACGTGGTAAATACTGCCGAACTTTTCAACCCGGCGGGCTATTTCCCGTTCGTCGAAACCTTCTTTTGAAAGCGACGGATCGGCCAGCTTATGATATTGCTTCAATGTCATGTAACTGAATTGCTGCTTACCCTGCTTATCAATATATCCTGAGCCAACGTGGGCATCGGGAATATGCAGCAGGCTATCGCGCTCAAAACTTACCTTTTCGCCTTTTTTAACGGTAACCACATCGTAGTAGGCCTTCATAATGCCATCGAGCGTGCTTACATTATCGCCATGCTTAGTGATCACTTGCGCCTTGGCCGGGAAGATCATGGCAATGGTGATAACAGAGATGAGCAGCGGCAGGATATTCTTTTTCATAACGATAAGATTTTGATTGAATTAACAAAAAATACCGGAGATATTATAGGGCGAAATAACTAATCTTCATCGATCAGGGCATCCATCAAAATACATTAAATGTTTATTCGTTACATTTGATAAACCGGCTTAACAAAATATCAGGCATCGTGAATAACCAATCAAAAAATAAATACCTGCTAACTTTAAGATCCCTTTTGCCTTTCGCCTTTCTCCTTTTGCCTCTTTTCACAAGGGCTGCTTCGATACTGATCCCGATGGATGATGAGCAAAATGACCATCTAAAATCGTACGGCATAGCGTTTTGGGTTTTGAAAAATGGCGAAGAGGTTGATTGGCTGCTTAACTATCGCGGCGGAAGTTTTATGCTGAAGTACGGCCCTAAAATTGAAGAAGAATGCAAAATTCGCGGGGTTAGTTATGAAGTTATTGCCGATGCCAAAGCCAACGAGATCATTACCGAGGTAAGCGATCCATCAGTAAACATGGACCTGGTAAAGCTGGAAAAAGCCCCCAAAATGGCGGTGTACTCTCCCAAAAACAAACTCCCCTGGGACGACGCTGTAACCCTGGTTTTAAAATATGCCGAGATTCCATACGATCTGGTTTACGACGAAGAAGTAATCCACGGCGACCTGCCCAAATACGATTGGCTGCACCTGCACCACGAGGATTTTACCGGCCAGTACAGCAAGTTTTACGGCGTTTACCGCTATGCTCAATGGTACACCGATGATGTAAAAGTTCAGGAAGCCATGGCCCACAAGCTTGGCTTCAGCAAAGTATCAAAAATGAAATTGGCCGTAGCCCAAAACATCCGCGATTTTTGTGCGGGTGGAGGCTTTTTGTTCGCGATGTGTTCTGGTACCGATACTTTCGATATAGCCCTCGCCGCAGCCAATACCGATATCTGCGAACGCATGTTTGATGGCGATGCCGCCGATCAGGATGCCCAATCAAGGCTTGATTTTAAGCAAACCTTCGCCTTCCAGAATTTCTCGCTGGATATGAACCCTACTTCGCACTCATTCAGTAATATCGATGTAACCACCACCCGCCAGGTCGACCGTACCCGCGACTTTTTCACATTGTTTGATTTTTCGGCTAAATGGGATGTAGTACCCAGCATGCTTACGCAAGATCATGATAAGGTGATCAAAGGCTTTATGGGCCTCACCACTGCCTATAACAAAAGCATGCTGAAACCCGGCGTTACCATTATGGGCGAGATGAAAACAGGCAACGAAGCCCGCTATATTCACGGAGAATATGGCAAAGGCCAATGGACATTCTACGGAGGGCATGACCCGGAAGATTATCAGCACGCGGTGAATGATCCGCCAACAGATTTGAAACTACACCCTAACTCTCCGGGGTATAGGTTGATATTGAACAATGTGCTTTTCCCTGCTGCTAAGAAGAAGAAACAGAAGACTTGATTTTGGATTTTGTCTGAACTCGAATTTGGGGAAATTAAGGAATAAACAGAATGCTAAGCAAATTCTATAAATTCTTTAAATTTCCTAAAATTCGAGTTCAGACAACTCTCCCCTATCAATTATAAAACGTCCAAGAAACGCCGAATTTCAAGATCGCATCTTGTTGAGGATACCTGTTAACTGTATAGTATCCTTTGCTCCAGGCGCGTTGGTTAACATAATCATAAGCTACAAACAGGTTGGTACGCTGTAGGGTAGCTTTAAAGAATAAGCCAAATACAGGGTACGATGAAAATGTAACGTTAGCACCGTTATAAAACTGGCCAAGGCCCGGTGCGTATGAAGGCGCGACGTACTCGGTATTGTAACTTGCATTTACACCAAAACTTGAGTGCAGTACATTAAACAGCAAACGGTTAAGGTACAATTTACTGTACGCGTAAACTTCGGGCGTGCGCAGTGTATTTTGGTAATCTGTTTTTTGATAAACCACAAAGTTGTCAAAATGCAGACTGCGGTAAGTTAAGTTTTTAGCAAGGCTTATTTTAAGCAGGTTTATTGAACTGTTTAACTGTGCCGGGCGGGCATCTGTACCGCCTGCCTGAGCTGTGAAATACAGGTAATTGCTTATTAAAAAATATTCGGCCTTTAAATCAACCTGTAGGGCATCATTAATGTAATTGAACGACGCGCTGGTTGTTTTCTGGTTGCTGAAATCGTTATGGAAAATATAGTGGTTCGAGATCCAGTTGGTATAAACCAATGGCGGCGAACTATTTTGCGAGTAAGCCTCCAAAACAATTTTCCCTGTTTTATTTCCGCCGGCAAGGGTTAGTTTGGCATCGTAAAAATAGTTACCAAAATCGCGGCCTTGGGCAATCTGCCTGAAATCGGCATCCAAAGCGATCCGGTCACTAAACCGGTACCCCGCTTTAGCTTTCAGTGTGATATCCTGAAAAGTATTGTGCTGAACCTTATCCTGGTGAACGTACTTTGACCCATACTCGTTCATGGTGGTATCGCTCACGTACTGGTTGTAGCTGTAAAAATCGTGTACCAAACCAAGGTCAAGCTTCAGCTCATTTTTAACAAACTTTACCGATTTACTGCGGAGATAAAAACTATACGAAAACTCGTTCTGGATATGCGTTACCACCGTCGAATCGCGCGATCGGTTACTGCTGTAAAAGTAATCGGGAAATACGTTGTAGGTATCCACACCGCTTTGTTTGTACAGGTACCTGCTGTTTTGGATATGCAGGGTATGGGATACACGCTGCGTAGGCAGAATTTTTGAATCGGCTTTTCCTTTATTCAAGCTATCTATCCTGCCTAAGTAATAAAACTGTTTAAGGTAAAGCCCTTTATCGTTCCAGTTTTCGTAACTATATGGCAGGCGCACCTGTGCCCTGTCTTTCGAGAAAGAGTTACTGACAACAGATGCTGTAAATACCGAATCGTTGAGGATACCACCCGTTTCGGGCGCTTTAACATTATTGAAAAGCAGGCTGGCCAAAAGGTTATACCGCTTGCTTTTTGATTCGTACCAGGTAAAAATGGCAGCATTAAGTCCGCTCACATTTTGGCCAAGTACGTTATTATAGCTGTAAAAACCCTTCGACCCATTAAAATTAAGGTTAAAACCTATATTCCAATTGGGTTTGATGTTTTGGGTATGGACTATATTAAACAACTGCACTGCCGAACTACCAAATGTATTATAAAGCGTAAGCTTTGAATAAGGTACCCTTGTATTGTAATAATTAATATCCTGCGGTTGCAATATATAAGCATCCAGCGAGTGCATGCCTATGTCAAAGCCAATAATTTTATTAGGCTCGAACAACAGTGGGCGTTGGGCCAAACCTACGCTACCTAAATGGATCCTCGGGTTGTACGGGTTAACCACCGGACTGTAAATTTCGAAATTGGTTATGCCGGTATCCAGCGGAAACATCTGCGTGCTGTCGTTCAGTAAACGCTCGTTAGTGATCCGCACAAATTTAGAACTGAAAACAACCGAATCCTTTTTATTCTCTTCCTTACGGCGAAGGCTATCCAATAACTGATCGTCTGTTAATGCCTTTTCCTGGCGGCGTGTGCTGGTATCACGTGTAGGCAGGTTACGTGGATTAGTACGGTTACCATATTGCGCGAACGCGGACTGCACCGAAAGGCACATCAGCAATAAAAAAAAGTATTTGAGCGTTTGGCGCATTAATTACCGGCTATCAGTTCTTTAAGTATCAGTGTCATTTTTGGTTCGGCTTCCTGCGCAATAGCAATGATCTCTTCAAGCGTTATGGGCTTCAATACTTCAGGGAAACCCTCGTCTGTTAAAACCGAAATAGCAAATACCGGGATGCCCATGTGGTTGGCTACTATCACTTCGGGCACAGTGCTCATGCCTACCGCGTCGCCGCCTATAATGCGCAGATACTTGTATTCGGCACGGGTTTCTAAATTAGGGCCGGTTACCGCAACGTAAACGCCTTTATGGCAGGTAATATTATTCTTTTGCGCTATGGCCAAACCTTTTTCTATCATATCATGACGGTAAGGCTCGCTCATATCCGGAAACCGCGGACCAAGCTCTTCGTAATTACGCCCGATCAGCGGGTTTTGCGGCTGCAGGTTAATATGATCTTCAATGATCATCAAGGCACCTTTTTTAAATTCAGGGTTTAATGATCCGCTGGCGTTTGATACATAAAGTGTTTTAATGCCCAGGTATTTCATCACCCTAACCGGGAAGGTGATCTGCTGCATATTGTAACCTTCGTAATAGTGCAAACGGCCTTGCATAGCAACCACTTTTTTACCAGCCAATGTACCGAATATCAGTTTACCAGAGTGAAACTCTAAGGTAGAGATCGGAAAATCAGGGATATTGGAATACATCAGTTGTTTTTCAACCTCAATTTCCTTTACCAGGCCACCAAGGCCGGTACCTAAAATTATACCCACTTCGGGTTCAAAATCGCCAATACGGTTTTTAATGTACCTGGCGGTGCTTTCAATATTGTCTAACATAGTTTTGTATGAGTATGTCAAATTGTTGTTGGCCATTGTTTAAAAAACTGATACCTATGGGCAACACCCAAACGGGTAGTTTTTTAACCTCGGCAAGCAAGTCCTGTTCCCCTAAACGCTGCGCATCCTTTTCTGTTGTGATGATCACTTTTTTTTGTGCGGAACAGGCCTCAAATTCATCGGCAAGTTTACTGATATTTTTTAAGCTAAACCGGTGATGATCCGGATAATTATGATGTACAATGTGTTGCGTTTGCTTTTTCAGGTGCGCTAACAAAGGTGTAGGATTGGCAATACCTGTTAAAAGGAATACAGTAGTTTCGGCATCAATAGTATCAGCAACCGCTTGCCCCGCCATATTTTGCAGTGGCAGGTAAGTTATCGATGTAAAAAATAGCGACTGATGCGGGTATGGTTTGATACGCTTGATAACCCTACCCTGTTCCAAATCGGTAAGTGTTGAAGGGCATTTACTGATAATGATAACATCGGCCCGTTTGCGCCCGGCAAAAGGTTCGCGTAAATTACCGGCCGGTAGCAACCAATGAGGTTCATTTACCCGGCTGTAATCAAACAGTAAAACGCTTAGCCCCGGTTTAAGCGCGCGGTGCTGGTAGGCATCATCTAAAATAATAACGTCATGATCATCTTTGATGCGCTCAACACCTTCTACACGTTTTTCGCAAACGGCTACATCAATATCCGGAAACTTGTGTTTAAACTGTGCAGGTTCGTCGCCAATATCTGAAGCTTTGCTTTGTTCCGATGCCATTACGAATCCTTTTGTTACACGGCCGTAGCCCCGGCTAAGGGTGGCTATTTTGTATGACGATTTTAATAACCGAATTAGATACTCAGTCATAGGGCTTTTGCCTGCGCCGCCTACATCCAGATTACCTACTACGATGATGGGCATATCGAAGCCGGTGCTTTTAAATATTCCCCTATCGTAAAACCAGTTGCGGATAAGCACAACAAGGCCGTAAAGCAGGGAAAAAGGGAGTAAAAGCCGGCGAAGGTATTTCATAGGGGTTGGCTATGATTATTTAAAATCAAGCAAAGATAGCTCATCGATCCTGTCAAAATGCTTTAAGTTCAGGGTTGCTATAGGGAGATTATTGCTAACTGCGATAGCGGCAATAAAAAGGTCGGCAATGGCTATTTGCTTTCTTTTGATTTTTAGAGACTTATTTATAGCAATCGCTTTTTCACTTGCATTACTATCAAAGCTTAACACATTAACTTTTTCAAGAAAAGCTTTCCAGTAAGCAACTTGCGACTCTCCAGCCCCGGTATAAAGTTCATACTCAGTTATAGAACAAATACAAAATTTATATCCTTCATCTATTAAATAAACCAATTTTGAATTTTGCTTATTAGATTTTCTGAAAAAATCGATAAGGATTGATGTATCGACCAATACTATTTTGTCCGCCATTTATTAATCTCTTCGCGGGTCTGTTCTATAATAGCTATTTGCTCGTCAGAAAATACCGGCGCTTGCAATAAAAAAGCTTTAAGATCTTTCAATTCAGTATCCTCAACAAGTTCCTTATCCAATTCGTTCTTAAATCGCATAAGCTCATCTTTGGGAAGCTGTTTTACAATCTTAACCAAATTATCAAACCCTATATCTACCTGAACTTGCATAATCAAATTTACTAAATTTTAATCAGTTTTTCAATATCACAAGCTTATAAGCCTAATCACATAATCACCCCAAACTGCTTTAAATGGTGCGTAAAATGCTTACCATGCCAAATGATCCATTCGTAATAATCTAACGGACCGAAACCGCCATGGATCACCTTAACATCATTGGTGTTAAAATACCTGTCGAATGTCTCCAGCTCTTTCATTAGCTGGTTGATGGCCGTTTCCAGGTCGGGATAGGTCAGGGTATCCGGCAGATCTTCCAAATAAATATTGTGGGGTATTTCCACATCGGTATAAATGCCTCTTTGCTTGCGTGCTTCAGTATTTTCGTTTGGCCCATCCCAGGTTGGTATTTTGGTTCCGTTGGTGTACTGTACTTCGGTAATCAAGTGTTCTATCATTTGCTGGGGTTTCATTTTGCCCCAAAGCGGCTGGGCTAATGGGTCAAGCATCAACAGCATTCTATACAATACTCTTCGATTGGTGATATCAACAAATTGGTTCATGAACAACAAATATATGAAGCTGATTACCTAATTGAATGGCCTAAGGTCGCCTTTCAATTTAAATTGTTTATTTTCATTCAATATGATTCATTACATGAAACGAATGCTCATTTTTTTGCCGCTTTTAGTAACATCCGCCGTTTTTGCCCAAACAAATCAAAAACTTACCACCAGGCTGCAGGATGCTGTTAAAGGTTTCCGTGGCCAGGTTGGCATCTATGTGCAAAACCTAAAGACGGGAAAAACGGCTGAAATTAATGCTGATACCCTATTCCCAACAGCCAGCATGATCAAAGTGAGCATCCAATGCGGCGTAATGGACAAAATCGAAAAGGGTGATTTGAAGTACAACCAAAAACTGGTTTATCGTGATTCACTGCTATATGCCGGCGAAGATATTTTAGGCTCGTTTAAAGATAAAGACACCGTACAGCTAAGCAAAGTAGCTATGCTGATGATCACTATGAGCGATAATACCGCCAGCTTATGGCTCCAAAAATTGGTGGGTGGTGAATATATCAACAATTGGCTCGATCAAAATGGCTTTAAAGTAATGCGGGTGAACTCGCGTGTTGCAGGTCGGGAGGCGATCCGTAAAATTTATGGCTGGGGAGTGACTACTCCACGCGAAATGTGCCGATTGTTCACCCTGATCCGTCAGGGGAAAGCCGTAAGCGCCGCCGCCAGCGAAAGGATGTACCGCAACATGGGCCGCATTTATTGGGATGAGCACGCGTTATCGCAAATCCCTCCATACGTGCATACTATATCCAAGCAAGGCGCTGTTGATGAATCACGCTCGGAAACGGTGTTGGTTAACGCGCCACATGGCGACTATGTGTTTTCTATAATTACCAATCATAACACGGATACAAGCTGGACAGCTAACAATGAAGCCGGCTTGCTTATTAAAAAGATCTCGGCCTTACTATGGCATTATTTTGAGCCGGGCGATAAATGGGAACCAGCTGAAGGGGTGGATAAATTTATGTTGAACGAGTAGATAACTCGTTCCATTAAAGGTGGACAGCTGATACCTTTGAGGTGTGAAGCAGTAAACGATTTCTTCTCATTATTTGCACAGCTGTAGAGGTTAATTGACAAGCATTTATTATTATTGGGCAATCGATTACAATGTGTAGAACTTACACATCCTAACACACCTATTTATGCGTAAATTATTTACTTTTTTACTTTTATTCATCACCGCCCTTACGGCCCAAAGCCAAACCACCGGCGATTTGCCCGGCACTGTTACTGATGCCCACGGTCAGCCTATAGCCGGGGCAACGGTTTACCTGCTTAATACTAACTACAGTACCAGCGCCGATAAAAACGGCAATTTTACTTTAAAGCATATCAGCACCGGTAAATACACCCTGCATATCAGCGCGGTGGGTTATGCAGCTAAAAATGTTCCCGTAAACATGATAGGCACCGCCCGCCCTATAACTTTTCAGCTTAATGATGCCGGCAATCAGCTTGATGAAGTTACCGTATCTGCCCAAAAAGTTGAGGAACAAGCCCAACGTGTGCCTTTCAGCATCTCCACATTATCGGCCAAACAAATTCAGGATTATCGCCTTTGGGATCTGAAAGATCTGACAGCCATTGTACCTAACTTAAACTCGGGTGCACCGGGCGATGGTCGCACGGTTACCGGTATGCGCGGTATTGTTACTACCTCGTACGATCCTGCCGTGGCAACTTACGTAGATGGTGTTAACCAGTATGGTTTGGATACTTATATCCCGGCGCTTTTAGATGTTGACAGGATTGAGGTATTACGCGGTCCGCAGGGAACGTTGTATGGTCGTAATGCTACCGGCGGTGTTATCAATGTGATCACTAAGCAGCCGTCAAATACCGTTAGTGGTTTCGCGGGTATCGATATCGGTAACTATAACCAACAGCGTTATACTTTAGGTATTAAAGCACCACTGGTAAAAGATAAATTGTACCTCGGTGTGGCAGGCATCTACTCTGGCTTCAACGGTTTTTATACCAATACTTTTAATAACACCCATTTTGATAAACAGCACTACTTTTTAGGTAACTATTACCTTAAGTTTTTGGCTACCTCAAAACTGGCATTTACCCTCAACGTAAAAAATTACAACAACCGCAATAACGGCGCGTTTACACTGGCGGGCTCACCGGATGATGCTTTGGAGCATCCTTTCCAGGTTAACCAGAACGCTACCACCAAAATGATCGATAATACTTTTCAATCGTCATTAACGGCTAACTACAGTGGCAGATATTTTAATTTCACCTATCAAACATCTTACCAGGTAAATAACCGCTATTACACCACACCTATCGATGGCGATTTTTCACCTATCGATGCTGTATCTATCGTAAACAATTATGGCGGCAAATGGAACAAAGTAAAAACTACAATCCAGGAGTTCAGGTTTACTTCGCCTGCTTCATCAACCTCAAAACTGAAATGGGCTGCAGGCGCTTATAATTTTTACCACTATGCCCCTAACCGCCAGGGAACTTACTTTGGCGCGGATGCCGCCGCGGTTGGCTCACCTATGACAAACTTCACCAGCATCAACACCAATACCGACAGAAACTATGGCATAGCCTGGTACGGCCAGGCAACTTTAGCCGTAACCCAGCAGTTTGATATCACCGCCGGTTTACGCTACGATTACGAACACAAAAAAGAAAGCATCCTGGGCGAGTTTCAGCCCGATGGTGCCGATGCTATTGTTACCCGTTCAGATACCTCATCAACCGCGCATTACAAAGCTTTTACCCCTAAGTTTAGTTTAGCCTATCATGTATCGGCACATAATAATCTGTATGCATCGTACAGCCGCGGTTTCCGTGCAGGTGGTATTACCGAGTTGGGTTCTGATCCTGTATCGTCTCCTCCATTGTATTCGTTCAAGCCGGAGTATAGCAACAACTACGAGATCGGTTCGAAGAATGATTTCCTGGATAACCGCCTGCGCGTAAACTTAACCGCGTTTTACACCCGCGTAACCGATGCTCAGGTGCCAACCTTGGTATTGCCCGATGCTGTCACCATCACCAAGAACGCCGGAAAACTAAGCAGCAAAGGTGTTGAAGCCGAAATTAACGCCACCCCGGTTAAAGGCCTTGAAGTTGATTACAATTTTGGCTACACCCATGCACGTTACACAACCTTAGTTGTAGGCAGCAATGGCGAAGAAGTAAACTTAAAAGGCAATAAGCAAATTTACACCCCTAACATCACCAGCATGCTGGCCTTGCAATATGGCTATGATCTTGGTGGCCCGCTAAAAACCAAACTGATTGCCCGTGGCGAATGGCGTTACCTTGGCGACCAATACTTTGACCTGGCCAATCAAATTGAGCAAAAGCACTATAGTAAGTTCAATGCGCGTGTTGGCGTTAGCACCAAAAGGTTCGGTTTGTTTTTCTGGGAGAGCAATATCACCAATAAAAAATATATTGATTATGCCTATGATTTTGGCGCAACGCACTTAGGCAACCCGCGCACTTATGGCGTATCGTTAAGTACTTCATTTTAATTATAAGATATTTTTCAATTTTTCAACGCCTGTGTAAGCCTTCGGTTTACGCAGGCGTTGTTATTAAAACGTGATTAGTTTTTATCTCGATTTTTTTTACAATCAGTACTTTACCGCTTTCACATGTAATTATTACCTTTGCCGTCTGTTTTCATAAAAAACAAATAAAATGAGCAAAGCAATTATCAAAACCGAAAAAGGCGACATGACCGTTGAGTTTTACGATCAGGATGCCCCAAATACCGTTGCTAACTTTAAAAAATTAGCAAAATCAAACTTTTATGATAATGTGATCTTCCACCGCGTTATCCCTAATTTCATGGTTCAGGGTGGTGATCCAACTGGTACTGGTGCCGGTGGTGCAGGTTACAAAATTGATTGCGAACTTACAGGCAACAACCAATATCATGACCGTGGCGTGCTTTCAATGGCACACGCAGGTCGTAACACTGGTAGCTCACAATTCTTTATTTGCCACAACCGTACAAACACCGCTCACCTTGACCGTAACCACACCGTGTTTGGTAAAGTGATCGAGAACGTTGACGTTGTTGACGCTATCCGTCAGGGCGACAAAATTTTAGGCATCGAAGTTATAGAAGACTAAGTGAATGGTTGATCATGTGAGTGGTTGAATGGTTTTAACCACCTAACCACTCACCCAATCAACCCAATCAACATAAAATATGAATTTACAGGGAATAGTATCCGTATCGGGCAAACCGGGTTTATGGAGAGCATTAGCGCAAAACAAAACCGGTTACGTACTGGAAAGTTTAGACGCTCAAAAAACCAAACTGATCGCCAATCTTTCAACAGCTAAATTAGCTGCCTTGGCCGAGATCACCATTTTTGGCGTTGATGACGACATCAGGTTAACCGATGTATTAGAGCGCATAAAATCAGCAGCTAACGTGCCGGATGTTAAAGCCGACGGAAAAGCATTACGCACCTTCTTTTACGAAGTAGCACCCGATCATGATGAAGAGAAAGTTTACTCATCTGATATTAAAAAAGTGATCACCTGGTTCAACATCCTGAAACCGCTGCCACTTTTTGACGAGGCCGATCCAACACAGGCACCAGCGCCCGCAGCAGAAGAGCCGGTTGCAGAAGCAGTGGCAGTGGAGCCGGAAACGGAACCTGCCGCCCCAAAAGCAAAAGCTAAAAAAACCACAAAAAAAGCCGAATAATCGGCTTTTTTTGTGGACTCCCTCTTTAAACAAACGTTATTGGTATAATATTCTAAATAATACCCCTATTCCGTATCCGTGTAAGCATCTCCCCCAATAAATATCATGGTATTTGTAGCATGCGCGGGCGAACCGGTTGCTCCCAATGCGAATGATTTTTTGATCACCTTAGTTCCGTAATTCAGTTCGATGGTGTTGCCGGATATTTTATAGGTGCCGCCGTTGGCAGTCTTTTTCCAAGCGGTTGCACCGGGTGTCATCACGCCGCCGTTTGATCCTTCGGTAAAGTGGGTATCATCAATAAAATTGATCTTTTTTATTACCAGGGCGTTGGTGCCGTTACCGTAATCGCCTCCACTTACTTTTTCGTAACCTTTTTTAAGTTTGATAGCGCCTGTGTAAGCATATGCCGGAAACCAGTTACCCGCGCCTAATTTATAATCGTGCGGTTTGCCGTCGCTATTGGTTAGGGTGAAGGTTGCACCTGTTTTTTTCCATGTTCCCCAGGCTTTTGGTCGGCTGCTTTTGGCGGCAGATACATTTAATGTTTCGAGCGGTTCATCGCCAACGTCAAAATATTCACCGTTTTTAAATAGCACAACAGGCTCGAACGAGATGGCTGCAGGGTAGCCGCTTACGGCTCGGAAATACCAGCCTTCAATAGCAGGGGCAGCCGGTATGGGTTTGTGATTAGCACCGCCATCTTTAGCTTTAACAGCAGCGCTTAAATGTAATGTGAAGCTTGAAACGGCAAAGCAGATTGCCAGGTGTTTAACTTTCATATCATTTAATGTTTTGGTTAACTGTATTAATTAACCCAAAACATTAATGATTGGTTTGGCCATAGTTGATTAAGATTCTGTTAACGCTTAAGCATCTACAGCATCATAAACAATAACCTTTTCCCACAGATGGCTGCAGTTTTTTATAAACTCAAGGTGGATGGGATGCGTTTGGTAGGTAGCCTGTCCTGCCAGATCGCTAAAAAACATCAACTCGGATACTGCCCATGAGTTATCAACTACATCACGCTTTTCGGTACTGGCTACAACGCCTACCCGTAGTTTACGCACGGTTTCAATTTTAGCAAGGGTTTTAACACCGGCCACCAGTTTATCGCGGTCTTCAACCGAACCAGGATTTTTAAGCCAGAAAAACACGTGGTGAATTACAGGCCATTCTTCTTTTTGCGCGTTTAATGATATTGCCGATGCGGAAACGGTGCCCGCGGCTAAAGCAGCGGAAGTTGCTATAAATTTTCTTCGGGTTGATTTCATAAAAGGAAATAATTGGCCATTAAGATAGTGAGAATTATTAAAGAAAACTATAGCCTTGGGGATATCAAACGCCTCTGTTTACTGGAGGATTAACGATATTGGGCAAAACATGTCCCTCATCTAACTTTGATATATCAACGTTTTCAATAATCCTTTTTATTGGTGGCATCTGTTTCCCTTTAAAAATGGTGATGCTTAAAATAAGCAGCGCATCATCATAATTAAAAGCTGTTATTCCACAGCCCATACTGATGCCAGGTGGAATATCTTTACTGGCAACGCTTAGGTCAAATTCAAACCAATAACGTACCAGCAGCCTTGAAGCAATCTGTGCGTTGTCTATCATTAAAAGATATCCAAAATATAAACCAAAAAAATAATCGGCAAAACATTCAAAAACACCACCAACCCAATGTTCTGATCTTCGGGTTTACGCTTTGAGTAATAACGCGTCAGGTATGCGGCAAAAAGAATGTAATAAACAAACGGAACAGCAAATATCACGGCTAAAAGTATCCCTGCCGGACCAAGCAACTGCCCCCAGCCTAATATAATGGGCCAGGCTATCATACCCACCACCTCCAGAATGGTGATGATAAAAAGTACATTTAAGGTTTTGGCTTTGCTCATTTAAGGTAATTGTGTACCATAAATATAAGCATATCAAGCTATCTAATAAAATACGGGCTTACAAACACTCCGGCTGCTTGCATTCTTCTTCCGTAAACTCAGGTTCGAAAGTGCAATGGGTAATTTCAAGATGCTCCATGCGGTGACGCAGGTCATGTTTAATATCATCAAATTTAGCCATTGCCTCGGGTTTGATGAGCAGGTGGGCGGTGAGCGCGTTTTCGGTGGTACTTAAAGCCCAAACGTGGATATGGTGCGCATTGATCACGCCGTCGCATTTCATCAATTCGGCACGGATCTTTTCAACATCCATTTCGGCGGGTACGCCATCCATTTCTAAACGTAAACTGGCAGTTAATAGACCCCAGGTTCCTCGTAGGATCACGAAGCCGATGATGAGGCTCACTACACTATCAATCCAATATAGCTTAGTAAAATAGATAATAACACCAGATATCACTACCCCCAGCGAAACAATGGCATCAACAGCCATGTGCAGGTAAGCACCTTTCACATTCAGGTCGGTATCTTTATCTTTTACAAATAACCAGGCGGTAAAACCATTAATGGCAATGCCGATAAAAGCAACCCAGGCCATGGTACCACCCGATACCACTTCCGGATTCATAAAGCGCATTACCGCCTCATAAATGATGAAGCCCACCGCTACAAACAATATCACCGCGTTAAAAAACGAAACGATAATGGTTGAGCGTTTATAGCCGTAGGTGTACTGGCTGTTAGCATTTACTTTAGATAATTTGAAAGCCAGCAAAGCAAGCGCCAACGAAGCAACATCGCTCAGGTTATGGCCGGCATCAGTTAACAGTGATAACGAGTGTGTAAAGAAACCCGTAGCGGCCTCAACAACCACAAATACCGAGTTAAGCACAATACCCCAAATAAAAGCCGAATTTAAATGATCTAACTTGGGCGCATGATCATGGTGATGGTGTCCATGCCCGTGCGAATGTGAGTGTGAATGATCGTGACCTGCTGACATTTAGCAAAGGTAGGGAAAGATGTGCAGATATGCGGATGTGGGAATGTGTAGATTCATGGATTGTTCATTTTGTCCGAACCGGGATTTGGGGGGATTTATTTGATTTATGGGATTTTAAAAATCCTGTAAATCCCCTCAAATCCCGGTTCAGAAATCAGCGAAATCAACGTAATCAAACAAATCAACGGTTATTCATGATGATACGGCTCACCCTTCATAATCGTATAAGCCCTGTATAGCTGCTCCACAAAAAACAACCTTACCATTTGGTGCGAAAATGTCATCTTTGATAAAGATATCTTATCATTTGCCCTCTGATAAACTGAAGGATCAAAACCATAAGGGCCACCGATAATAAAAATGAGATTAGCCGATGTGGTTACCTCCTTTTTATTAATGTAAGCAGCAAACTGGGTGGAGGTAAACTCGCTCCCCTTCTCATCCATCAGTATCACAAAATCAAGCGGGGTAATTTTTTTCAGGATCAGTTCGGCCTCTTTGGCTTTTTGCTGCTCGGGGCTTAGCGCTTTGGTGTTTTTAAGTTCGGGTATCTCAGCAAGCTCCAGCTTGGTGTAATGTTTAAGGCGTTTTACATACTTATCTATGCCTTCTTTCAGGTAGGCATTTTCGGTTTTGCCAACGGTAAGGAACGTGATCTTCATATCTCAAACAAATAAACGTTTATTTAAAATATATGTGTTTATTTAGGTTGATTTTTATCTGCAAATGGAACAACCAATTATAACCGATTACACCCAACGCGCAAGCGCGGCAGCAGCCGAAGTCGCAAAATATAAAAACCTGGCCAATACTTATTCCTTTTTTCGCCTGGGCATTTTCGCCTTGATGGCAATAAGTATCGCAATTGGCATCCATAACGATGATTTCAGTATTATAGCCGTAGCTTTTGTTTTGCTTGTGCTTGCCTTTGCCCGGTTGGTGGCACACCAAAGCCGCTTTGAAAAGCAAAAACAATATTACGATGACCTGCAGCGCGTAAATGAAAACGAGATAGCCAGCATCCAAACCCACGCTAATATTTATAACGATGGTGCCCGATATGCGGATGAAAAACATTTCTATACCTCCGATCTGGATATTTACGGCAAAGCCTCCCTATATCAGCTTATCAATCGTACAGCAACTACACCGGGAAATGATAAACTGGCGGCCTGGCTTAACGCCCCTGCAAACAAGCCTACCGTACTACAGCGCCAGGAGGCGGTAAAAGAAATAGCTACTAAAAACGACTGGAAGCTCGACCTCCAAACACGTTTGGTGTTCGCCATTAAACAGGATACTGATCAGCTTAAAAACCTGTTTAAATACCTGCGCATCCCGCTGGATATGCCCGGCGAGAAATGGCTGAACACTTACACTAAAATTGCGCCCTACCTATTTACCGGCTTGCTTATAGTAGCTTACTTTTATTCCCCTGCAAAACTCGCTGCTATATTTGTTGGGCTTGCCAATATGGGCCTCGTATTTTCAAAAGCGACCTACATTCGCAAGGCCGACCTAATTGCTGGAAAAATAGGCAGCACCTTAACCAATTATGCCGAAGCATTTAAAAGCATTGAAGATGAGCAGTGGCAAGCGGCTTATAATAACTCGCTGGCACAAGAACTAAAAACCAATAAAACATCGGCCAAAATAAAAGAACTTGCAGAGCTTATTAACAAGCTCAATTATCACCTCAACCTGATAGTTGGCTTTGCCCTTAACCTGTTTTTTTTATGGGATATCCGCCAGATCATCGCCATCGAAAACTGGAAGCGCCAAAACCAGGAGAGTCTCGAAACCGCCTTCGATGTAATTGCAGAGTTAGAAGCGTTAATGAGCCTGAGCAGCCTCGCTATCAATTATCCCGAATGGTATTTTCCGGCTATTGATGATCGCGAGGGCTATACTTTAAGCGCTAAAGCTATTGCCCACCCGCTTATTAATGCTGCCAAACGTATTGAAAACGATTATGAGTTGGAGGATACTTTTAAGGTAGATATCATCACCGGATCGAACATGGCCGGTAAAAGTACGTTTTTGCGTACCGTAGGCATCAATACCGTATTAGCCCTAAGCGGCGCGCCGGTTTGCGCGCAAAGTATGCAGGTATCAGTAATTACTATCATCAGCTACATGCGGATTAAAGATTCGCTTAACGAAAGCACCTCAACCTTTAAAGCCGAATTGGACAGGTTACAAATGCTATTGGCCGCAGTTGAAAATCACCCTAAAATATTTTTCCTGATTGACGAGATGCTGCGCGGCACCAACTCGGTTGATAAATACCTTGGTTCGAAAGCGGTGATAGAGCAGTTGATCAGCAAAAAAGCCGTAGGTATGGTGGCTACGCATGATTTGCAAATTGCACAGCTCGAAACCAAGTATCCTGACTATGTGCGTAATTTTTATTTCGACATACAGGTTGTTGATGGTGAGATGTTGTTTGATTATAAGATAAAACACGGGGAGTGTAAAACTTTCAATGCTTCGCTTTTATTGAAGCAGATTGGGATAGAGGTGGGCGAAGAGTAAGGCCTTCTAAATACGTCATTGCGAGGTACGAAGCAATCGCACGGAAACAAATCCGCCCTGTATAGCATGCGATAGCTTCGTACCTACCTATGACATAATTAAAATTAAGGTCGTGCTGAACTTGTTTCAGCATCCCACCCGCTAAGCAACCTCGCTAAGCAAAGCGGCTACCTGTCCTGTGGGGTGCCGAAATAAATTCACTGTTGTCCGGGGAAAGGTTTTTCAAAAAGTTTTACCGGACAGCCGGTATCGAAATAGCTGCGATATTATACACTAAAAACTTTTTGAAACACTACAACGCAACCATAAACGGTCTAACCGCAGGAAAAGCTTAGTTTCGATTAAATTTTTACCGGACAGCCGGATTTTAAAAAGAGATTCAATAATTTAAAAACACAGGGGGCTTGCATTTAAAACAGCATAAAAAAAGGCCTTTTTGAGGCCTTAAAAAAGGTTTTTAGATAGGAAACGAAAGTTCCCCGGACAACAGTGAAATAAATTCGGCATGACGGTGAGGAGAATGTCATATACTCCTTCAGAGGCTTCGGCTTCCGTTACTTATAATGACGTGTGGGGAAATAGAAAAGCCGGAAGCATCACGCTTCCGGCTTTCTCTTTTTATGCTATCTTGATTCTTTATTCTAAAAATCCTGCACCTAACAAAACCTATCGGCCGCCGGCACCTGGACCGCCCTGGCCACCGCCTTGATCACCTTGTTTCTGGTCGTCGTTGTTAACGCCTTTTTTCTGCTGGTTAGGGTTGCTGAAGCTTAGCTTACCAAAGCTGTAGCTAAACGTGATACCGAACGAGCGGAAAGGGAACGCGGTTGAGCTTGTTTGCGAAAAGCCCTGGCTGTTGATGTTTTGATCAAAGTGTTTATCCCTGGCAAATGGCTGAACGGTGTTAAATCCGATAGCCAGTTTTTTATCCAAAAATTGCTTTTTCATACCAAACGCGTAGATACCGAACGATGGGTTTGTACCCTGGATAGTTCTGCGCGATGAGTTGGTGAAACCAAACAATTCGGCAATGAAATTATGCGGAAACTGGTACGATGCACTGCCGAACATTGAGTACTGCCAGTAAGTACCGGTAGCCGATGAGTTTGAAACAAACACACCCTGTGGCGACGGGCTATAAGTAAACGCGTTGATACTTGCGCGGATGGTTAACGGTTTGATAGGGTTTATCGAACCAAAAAAGCTACCGCCCAATGAGTTATTTACACCAATGTTTGAATAGGTGGTACGTGTACCAATAACCGGTTTATTGTCAATAGTATCTATTATTGGTGTTGCTATACCCTCAATAAGGCCACTGGTATGTTTATAGTAAACCGAGAAATTTAATACCGACGATTTAATGAAGGTATTGTAATTCAACTCAACAGTTTGAGAGATCTCTGGCGACAGGTTGGGGTTACCCACTGTTTGGCTTTGCACATTACTACGGTTAATGAACGGGTTCAAAAATTGCAGACTTGGGCGTTGGATCCGTTTGCTGTATGATAACTTGATGGTTTGCGTACCTATTTGTTTTTGAATTGTTAAGCTTGGTATATAGGTAGTGTAGCTTGACGTAAATGGCTGTAAAGCCTGGAAATCCTCACTGTTAGCATCCTGGTAAGGGTTCCGCGGATCGCCTTTAATACGGGTATTTTCAACACGGCCACCAACCAAAATTGAATAGTTTTTTGGCAGCGTAAATGTTAACACGGTATAACCGGCGTAAACGTTCTGGTTATAATCGTACAGGTTTGAGTTTAACACGTCCCTTATTGGGTTATTACCAAAGTTATCGGTATTAAAAATATCGTAGGTACTATTAATACGGCGTTGTATGGTTTTACCACCGGCTTCAACTTTAAATATTTTGCTTACAGGTAATGTGTAATCGGCCTGGGCAGTATATTCGTTGTTTTTACCATTGTTATCACCTACCTGGCTTGGGTTAACAGCTGTAAAAATGCTGGTATAATCAGTAGTGATATCACTATGGCTCCACTGGCCCGATATTGTTAATTCGTGGCCCTCTTTTTTAAACTTGTGGGTGTAATCGATATTCCAATCAAAGCCACCAAAATGGTTATGTGATAATGTGCTGCCAGAATACTTTAACAGCGTATCATTCAGGGTACGGTTATAATTACCGCTACCATTGGTGTTAAAACCACCATCATTAAGCCTAAAGGTACTGTTAATGCTGTTAAAAGCGTTAAACTCATAACCTGCAGTAATTGAACCTATGGCACCATGCCTTTTAATGCGGCTTGATGTTTCATTATGGTTATGCAAATTAACAGCGGCTGTTGTTTGTGTTGCCGGAGTATTGATAAGCTGATCAAAAACCGTTGTTGATGTTTGCGGCCAGGTTAAGTTGCCACCAGCATTAATGCCCAAACTAAAGCGGTTTTTATTGTAGTTGAGGTTTAAGTTACCGTTGTTTTGACGTGTACCTACACCTCCACTTATTGAACCGCTAAGGCCCGATACATTTTTTTGTTTGGTGATGATATTAAGGATACCGCCCGAACCTTCTGCATCGTATTTAGCCGATGGCGAAGTAACTACTTCAATGCTCTTGATCTGATCGGCAGGGATGGTTTTTAATACATCCGATAAACTGGCCGATGTAGCACCCGACGGTTTACCGTTAATTAAAACTTTGATGTTTTGGTCACCACGGATAGATACGTTACCGTTAATATCAACGTTAACCAAAGGTACTTTCTGCAATACGTCGGTAGCGTTGCCGCCGGCGGCTGTAAGGTCTTTTTCGGCGTTGTAAACGATCTTATCGATCTTGTTTTCAACTACCGATGCCTGGCCAACGACCTGTACTTCTTTTAACGCGTGCGCGCTTGGCGATATCACTATCTGGCCAAGTTTAGCATCGGGTTTTGATGGAGTGGTTTCAACCGGATCAACATATTTGGTTGGATAACCGATAAAAGATATAGCCAGTTTGTATTTACCCGGCTTTATGTTGTCAATTTTAAAGTTGCCCTTTTCGTCGGTCAAAACACCGTTTATTGGTGATTTCCCGCCCGAACGGTACAAGCCTACCGACGCGTAATCCAATGGTTTTTTGGTAACCGAATCGATAATGGTGCCCGAGATCCTGCCTGTTGTGCTCGGACCGCCACCTCCTACCCCAAACTGGGCATGAGCCGATAACGCGAAGCAGAACAATGCAATAAGTATGTAAAAACGTTTCATTTAGTGTTATTTTGGTAATTGGAGGCGAAATTACCTTAAATGTTACACGTTGAAATTTTATTTTTTTACAAATTATGCAATTGTCATGTATAAGTTACACTCAGATGGCGAAAACCCTGAATAATGCAATTAGCGTTTAAACAGGCGTTTACAATGGGGTGACAAAAGGGGTATCTGAATCAGAATTTACAGAATTTTTGAATTTAACAGAATGGTGCGAAACCAAAATTTTTCATTCTGAAAATCTTATAATTCTGCAAATTCTGATTCAGACAATTATCTTACTGCGTAGTAACTCTCAAGTTCAAAGTATCGGCTTGCATAGCCGTAAAAATCCCTAACCCATTAACTACGTTGGTTGGCGTATTCACCAAACTCTGCGAACTGCCGCGGGTGTTGGTTGTTAGGATGTTGATATACTCGTCATTAACCCTTAGCAGTATCACTTTGTAATGTCCGTAGTATTTAAATGATGTTTGGGTAAGGTTGTATATCGCTGCCTTTTCGGTATTGATCTGGAAACTTGGCTTGTTGTTACTCCTCACGGCAACAATTTCAAAAGGATCGCTATCCAGATTTTTGAAAAGCAGCAGGTGCTGCAATGAATCAGGATTTGTCCAGGTAATTGTTTGTAACACTTTATCATTATAAGCCTGGTCGATACTATTGGGTACGTGAAATACGCTATCCGTAAGTTTAAAACCAACTGGTTTGCCCGGCATTATGGTTGATGCGCTTATGGTTGTATTATTATAACTAAACTGCATGGTATAAGTTCGGCCTGCAACAATAAAGGTGGTATCGCTGTAGGTGTAAGTACCACTCGCGCTTTCGGTAAGTTTAATGGTTTGGCTGCCGTTACTTACATTGATACTTAAACCTGTTAGGGCAGCACCATAGGTTGCCGTATCAGTCAAATCCTTTTGCTGGTATACTTTTACCGAAACCGGTTGCCCGGCAATAAGGTATGCCTCAACCACCGGCTTGTTTACCGCGCTTGTATCCGAACTGTTTTTTTTGCAGGCCGCGGTTATCAGTATAAGCCCTGCAAGTGCGCCTAATATATATCGTGTATGTGTTTTTATTTCCATCGTAAGCTTAAAGTTAGGTTGGGGGTAAAGCCGAGGTAGTTAACATTAGTAGTGATCACCTGGTTATTTTGCAGCTGGTATTCGCGGTACCATGAATTAACATGGTTATAAACGTTAAACAATGAGAAACCGATAGAGCCTACCTTTTTTCCATCTATTTTCAACAGATCGTAAGAGGCCGAAAGATCAAGCCTGTGATAGGCCGGTAAACGCTCGGCATTTTTATCGCTCAGGTTAATGTAAGTGATGGCGTTTCCATCCACCGTTTTAACTGTGTAAGTTGATAACGGCGCTGTGTACGGGTGACCGGTACTGAACAGGAAAGTGGCGGCAAAGTTCCATCGCTGGTAATGGTACATATTGATCCATTTAAATTCGTGGCGTACATCCTGATCGGCGTCGTAGTAGCTATCGCCGTAGGCCGAAAACTTGTTTTGCGCGTTAGCAAATGTATAGCTGATCCAACCTGTATAACGGCCCAGTTTTTTCTGCACTAAAAACTCTATGCCTTTTGTACGGCCCGTACCTTCATAAAATTGCTCCTCTACCGTTTGGGTTTGATTTTGGTTAAAGCTCATGAAGCCTCCGCCCGTTCCGGCAGGGCGTGTTTGCTGTACCGTGTATTGGGTAAGCCCGTTAAGGGTTTTATAGTATCCCTCCACGCTAAACAAAAAGCCATCATTTTCATAGCTGGTGCCCAGTATGTAATGCCTTGCCTGGCTTACGGGGATGTTGCTGTTGTTGGATAGCACCCAGAAATTCCGGTTGCCTCCCAATACGTCCTGCCTTATCACCTGGTTTTCGAACTGGTAAAACTGCCCGGTTGCGCCTTTAATTGTGATCTTATCTGTGAGGTTGTAGCTGGCTGAAAGTCGCGGCTCAAAGTATGGTTTTGATGTAGGGCCAAAGTAGGTTGCGCGCAAACCGGGCTGAATGTGAAATTTATTGTTTGGGTCGATAGCCAACTCAGTATATACACCGGCCAGCATAGCGCTGTTATGCTGATTGATGAGTTTGCTGGTATCGTTCTGCGTGTATTCGTAATCTATTTTTTTATAGTTTGCAAAGCCACCGAAAAGCAGTTTGTACTTATTACTGGCGGTCCATTCCCATTCCGATTTATAGCCAACATCTTTCAGGTTGTTGGTCTCCAAAGTACCGTTGCTCAGGGTATGCGAAATACCATTGGTATCTATTTGCGAAAAGCCTGACGAGCTGCGATTCCTGTCATTAAAATAAGATGAGTAGGTGATATAGTCGTTGGAGTACAGTTTTTTGTTCCACTGCCTGAACCATTTGATACTGCTACCCAGGTTACCGTATTTGGTGTAATCGGTAATATTGATACCGCTACTGCCCGACGACAGGAATGAAGGCAAACCTAATTGTCGGCTATTGTCCGTTTTATCAGTGCCGGTGTACAAACTCCATGATACTTTATCTTTTTGACTTATAGTGTAAGTGTACTTGGCATCAAAATCATAAAAGTACGAACTCGGGGTGATCTGGTTGGCAAAACCACCGCCTCCTCCACCGCCGAAACCTCCGCGGCCACCACCGCCGGTTGGACCACCGCCCTGCGTAGTAGAAGTTTGGTTAAACTGATTAAAGATCTTATTATAAAACGGGCCCTGGTATGAACGCCTTACGGCCAATAACAAGCTCGATTTATCTGACAATGGCGTTTCCAGGTAACCGCTGGCGCTCAGCAAGCTCAAATCGGTACCGATATTGGTTTCGTTTTTATTACCTTCTTTACCATTGATCTCGGTAACGCTGGAAAGCCTGCCGCCGTATTTGGAGGTAAAACCACCTTTATACATCTGCACATCTTTAATGGCACTGGCGTTGAAGGCGCTGAAAAATCCATACAGGTGATCAACCTGGTAAATGGTAAAACCATCCAGCACCACTAAGTTCTGGTCGGGCGTGCCACCACGTACATAAGCTCCGGATGATGATTCGTTAGTGCCTGCTACACCCGGCATTAACTGGAAAGCCCGCAATATATCCTTATCGCCCATGGTTGGTAGCTTATCCAAATTGGCCGGCGATAGTTGCAATACACCAACCTGCCTGCTATCGGTATTCATTACACCGCTTTTTTTACCGGTGATGGTAACCTCGTTTAAACTATTAAGCGATGGGAACAAGCCACAAATTAAAGTAGAGTTGAGTTTCTCGCTGCTCAGCCTGAAATAATCGGTTTGAAAGCCGGTGTATGATACTTCTACCACAGATGTATCTGATGGTACGCGGAACAAGGTAAAATAACCGTCGGAGTTGGTCATGGTGGTTAAATCCGTACCTCTTACCTTAACCGAGGCGGAAGGCAGCGATTCGCCTGTTTGCTGATCGATCACCCGGCCATTAACGTTGATCAAAAAATGCTTGGGCTTCGCTTTGGGGGCTTCAATCTCTTTAGCTTTTAACCCGGTGTTGGCCGCCTGCAAGGCCAGCTTGTTAAGTTTTTGCAAGCGGGCCAGATCGTCGGTGTTTTGGAGGATATAAATTGTCCCGGTAGACTCGATCCAATAGTGCAGACTGTTTTCGTTACACACTTTGGCTATAACATCTTTAAGCGGTTCTTCAAAAAAGTGCTCAACCACATCCATCTCATGCAAAGGGGCGCGTTCAAATACAATCCGTACCTGGTAGTTCAGGGACAGGGTATCGAGCAATTCATCCAAAGGGCAGGAGAAAAAATGGTTGACCAATATCTTCTTCAGTTTTTTTTGTGTTTGCTGTGCCTGCACGGCTCCGGCACAAAAAACAAGGGTAGTAATTAACAGTAAGGAAAGTCTCTTCATTAGGGGTACCATTTCTTCAGCACCGAAATTGCACCCTATTTTAGCGCTCCTGAAATAAAATCGACGAGATTAGGCTTTGTGTAGATAAATGGGGAGATTGTGTAGTGGGTGGGTTTGGTGGCTGGGGAAGCTTTTAATGGTGATTTACTCCGTCGCTCAGCTAAACTTAAGTATTGGAGTAGCGTTTTCGATTCCCTCCTTGGGGAGGGGCGCGTTGGATTGTGTTGTGGCAGGGAGGGGTTTATACGCCTTGCTAAAGAATATGTATAACGTAAAACCCCTCCCTACACCCTCCCAAGGGAGGGAATCGCACTTTCCCCACCCTCCTTAATTTAACCAGGAATTGCAGATTATAATATATTGGATTCTACACCTTCCCAATCATCCTGTTAATCACATCTCTATATCCATCGCTCAACGGAATTTCGGTATTTACCAGCTTGATCCTCGCCCTGCGCATTTGAGATACATGATCCAGATTAACCAAATACGATTTGTGTACCCTAAAAAACTGATCGGCAGGCAATTGCAGCTCTATAGCTTTTAGGCTGATACGAGATAGCACCGGCTTTTGCTGGTTAATAAGATGTACTTTGATATAATCCTTTAAACCTTCGATGTACTCCACCTGGTCGAAATTGATCTTCACCAAATTATAATCGGCATGCAAAAAGAAATAGTTTTTGGTAACCTGCTGAGGCACATAACTCCGGCGAAGTTCGTACAGATCAAGCGCTTTGTGGCAGGCTTTTAAAAACCTATCCAGCGGAACAGGTTTTACCAAATAATCTACCACGTCAAGTTCAAAACCCTCCACCGCAAACTTTTCATAAGCAGTTACAAATATTACCATCGGCTTCTGTGTAAGGCTGCGGATAAACTGCAACCCGTTGATACCCGGCATATAAATATCGCTGAATATCAGGTCTATCTGTTCGTTTTGCATGGCCAGTATCGCCTCACCGGCGTTGCGGCAACGGGCTACTACCTGTATGGTATTTACGTGCTTCAGGCTATCTTCCAGCAAATCGAGCGCAAGGGGCTCATCATCAAGTATTAAACATCTCATCATTTAAGCTCCAGTTGCAGCATTACTATATAGGCCTGCTCGTTTTTATTGATATATAAATTGTGTTTGCCGGGATACAGCAGTTCTAAACGCCGTTTCACGTTGGCTAAGCCGATACCCGATGCCGAATCTTTATCGATTTCCACCGGGTTATAAACATTCTGTACGCTAAAGCGCAGGTTTTTATCATCGGCAAATAAGGTTACGGCTATGCTTGGCGCTTCAATATCGCCGGTGCCGTGTTTAAAGGCGTTCTCCACAAAGGGGATCAGCAGCATCGGCTCGATAGTTTTTTCGGGCGCTTTAATGTCCGAACTATAGCTGATCTTCACTTGGTCGCGAAAGCGAAGTTGCTGCAGGTCGATATAGCTTCGCAGGTAATCTTCCTTTTGATATAAGGTAACCTTCTCTTCATCAGTTACATAAAGCATGTAGCGTAATAGTTTTGAAAGCTGGATCAAGGTAGGCTCTACGGCCTTTGGATTTAAGCGCGAAAGCGCCACCGCGCTATTGATCACATTAAATATAAAATGCGGACTGATCTGCGAGCGTAAAAAAGCCAGTTCGGAGATCAGCGAGGCATTATCAATATCTTTCTTTTTATTGATGATCTTAAACTGATCGGCCAGGTAATGGTAAGCAAAACTGCCTGCTGTGATTGATAACAGTGGAAATATCAAAAAATAATGCCCCGGTGGTCGGTGCAGAGGCATCCCGGGAAAAACCGGCTCAGGAAAATATGGCCGGGTATAAAAAAGGATGAGGTTAAGTACTACAAACGAGCATAGCAACAATACGAAGTAGAGACCTATGTTCTTTTTTAACACTTTGGGGATCAAAAAGAAAGCATTGAGGTAAAATTCGGCTGCAAGGATGAGATTAAACCTGATAATATGCCCGGTTGAAAAAAAAGTTTGCGAAAAACCGCGGATCTCGGGCCTGGAAATAATGGGGGTAAATATGATCAACGCCCAGAACAACAGGTGGATACACACTTCAATAATAAGGGCCGGCTTTACGCGTACAAACATATGGTGCTAAGGTAACCCCATTTTAAACCCGCATTTAATGTAATAGACGAAGGGGCCAAATGTGCCGACGAAAGTAAAATATCCGCAGCAAGAAAACATAGTACATCCCCTCCTTAAAAGCACATTTAACATCTATTAACATTTTACAAGTGAGGCATTTAAAAACACTGGTAGGTAGCGATAAATTCTCACACGAATTTTTACGAATTAGCGAATTACACGAGTTGATACTGAAGCGAATTTGTGTAATTCGATTAATTGTATCAGATTGAAAGTAATTGGTGTAGAAATTTCTTATTTCGACGTTAAATTTGTTTAACAATCATTTACCTATGTCGATAATAAAACCCATCATCCGCATTTTTGATTACGATAAGGCCGTCGAGTTTTATATCAACTGGCTCGGCTTTAAAACAGATTGGGAGCACAAGCCCGAAGGGGGACCGGTTTACATCCAGATCTCGCTAAAGGATGTGATATTGTACTTATCCGAGCATCATGGCGATGCCAGTCCCGGAAGCCATGTTGCTATTGATGATTTTACTGAGCTGCGCGATTACCATGCTCATCTCATCGCCAAAAATTATAAATACAATCGGCCTGGTTTGGAGGTACCAGAATGGAATGATAAAGCCATTATGATGACGGTGCATGATCCCTTTGGCAACAGGTTGACATTTAGTGAGGAGGTCAAGCAGTAATTTCTTCACTTGATTTTTACAACTCGCGCTCGTTTGTAACGAGTGCGTAACGTGGGTTTGCGTTTGTAACGCAAACCACAGGCGTTACAAACGCCAAACCATTTTAAGCGCTCGTTACAAACGAGCGCAAGAACAATGCAAGAAGAACAAACTCCCCCTCATGTCATTGCGAGGCACGAAGCAATCGCATGCTATACAGGGCGACCATGCTTCCGTGCGGTTGCCACGCTACGCTCGCAATTGTAAAGGTTAGATAATTCGGTAACAGAATTAGGGATTATTTTTGTTGTTTAGGGTAGCCATATCAATGGGCTTTTTACCATTAATCCCCTGATGTGGCCTTTCCCAGTTATAGTAAACGAGGTACTTGAGAAGTTCATCCTCGAGTTCTTCTAAAGAATCAAAATCGGTATCCTCGATTAGGTCTTCGTTAAGAGTTCGCCAGAAGCGCTCAACCTTTCCATTGGTTTGCGGTCTGTAAGGCTTCATATACCTGCGTTTGATCCCGGTTTCTATCAGCATTCGTTCAAAGGGATGGTTGCGTTTATTCTGGCTGACGGCTGTTCCAAATTCAGGCCCATTATCGGCAATGATTTCTTCGAACTGGATCCCGAATTCTCGTTTTAGTGCCTGCATACAATGTAAAGCAGTGAACATGGTTGTCAGGGAAGATATGTCTTCCATAACCTGAGCCCAGGCCAGCCGGGAATGATCATCCAGCACACAAAGTATGTAAAGTTTCCTGGTTTGACCTTTGATGACGCTCTTACTCAGGTGATGACAATCTATATGCCCCAATTGTCCCATACGTTCTTTAATGATTTTACGCTTTACTTCCTTATCAGCAGTGACCAAACGATTTTTGTTGTGCCGCCTGAGAATGTTATACACACCTGATGGTGATGGCGTAAATTTATTAGCTTTT